>NZ_NKWE01000044.1:0-101465 GCF_006243315.1 Aeromonas sobria | reverse complement strand
AGTCGTCTTCTGAAAATGACACAGATTCTGACGCCTGGCTGCTCCTGATCCTGAGATAAGCAAGGTGCGAGTCGCATTTTGCAATGAAAGACGCGGGGAAAAGCAAGAGTGGCAAGCTGTTGACGGCGGGCGGTCAAGGGGTGGTGAGGGTGGTGGTGCTCTGCCCTCCGATATGGCCCGCAAGTGGTTGATAAATCGCTATAGCCCCATTGGATGTTGGCCGATAAGAGATCACGGCAAGCATTTTGCTTTGATCGGATGACAGGCAGAGGGTGAACGGGTCGGCAGGGGCAGAGGAAGTGGGACAGCCCCGTGAGACCTGAAATGGATGTGTTCACCCGAGGTCACCTGATCAATAAGGGGGAGATATGTCAATGTTACCGAGCTGGATCACCCCGGCCATCCAGGCCGACATCATCACGGTGCAGCAGGCCGAACGTCTGCTCTCATCGCTCTACCAACCTCTTGCCGAACAGGGGGAGGAGCTACCCGCCGATATCGCCGACATCAGCCTCAAACTCTACTGCTTCCGCCAGCAGAGCCGGGTGCGCCACTAAGGCTAAAAATAGAACACCCCGCGCCAGGCACGGGGTGTTGCCACTGATGTATCACATATGTATCACAGCCTCAGCTGGCCCATCAGGCCATCATCACTTGCACTACTCGCATCCATTGGTAACGCAGGGCTCCATGGCTCAGTGATGGGGGTTAATCGACGGGATAAGATAAACGCACACTTAGCTTGGTGCGCACACCACGCAATTGCGGCCAGCCTGTTTGGCTTGATAGAGCATCTGGTCGGCGCGGGCGTAGAGGCTTTCCAGCAATTCGCCCTCACTATTTTCCACCAACCCGGCGCTGATGGTGATGATGAGTTCATCGCCATCGTGCAGGGCTAACGGGCTTTGCATCACCTGTTGGCACAGCCGTTCGGCCATCGATGAGGCCGCCGACAACCTGGTGTTGGGTAGCCAAATGGCAAACTCGTCGCCGCCGATGCGGGCTAACACATCTTCGCTGCGCAGTACCGATTGCATGACCTTGCCAAGGTGGGTCAACGCCCGATCTCCCAGCGGGTGACCATAGCGATCGTTGATGCACTTGAACTGATCCACGTCCAGTACCATCAGTACCGATTTGAGGTGGTGGCGGGCATTTAAACTCAGGTTCTTTTCGCATACCTCAAAGAAGAAACGGCGATTATAGAGACCGGTGAGGCTATCTTGCACCGACTGCTGATGCAGTTGTTCCTTCAGTTGATGCAGCTCGGTGATATCGGAGGAGATACCGATCAGGGTCGGGGTGCCATCGGCCAGTAAAAAGGGCACCTTGACGGACCAGTAGTAGTGCTGATTGCCCTCAACATTGGTCAATAACTCTTCCCCGGCTTGCAGCTCGCCGGTTTCGAAAACCCGGTTGTCCAGCTGCCACAGCTGGCAGGCGCTGGCCGCAGGGATCACCTCGTCATCGCGGCGGTTGATGATCTGCTCGGCAGGCAAGCCAAGCAGTTCGGCGACCTTCTGATTGACATAAAGAAAGCGGTGCTGGCTGTCTTTCATGTAGATATGGGCATCCACGTTGGCGAGGATGATTTCCAGCAATTGATGCTGCTCTGCCAGATGGGCCTCGATCCGCTTCTTTTCGGTGATATCGGTAGAGATACCGCACAGGCCAATCAGTGCGCCATCCCTGCCATACATGGGCTTTTTTACGCTCCAGTAGATGCGTTTCTCACCGGTCTCCTTGAGGTAGTTGATCTCCTCCTGACAAATCTCGATCTGCTGTGCCAGTACCTGACGATCATGACGTTGCAGGGTATCCGAGTGGTCGAGGTCAAAAAAAGCACTGTCATCCTGGCCCTGCAGCTCGGCCAGGGTGCAACCAAAGAGATCCAGCACGGCCTGATTGGCATAGACGTAGCGGCCATCCAGATCTTTGGTGAAGAGATAGGCACCGATCTCGTTGAAGATCGATTTGAGGTGATCCAGCTCATATTCTAATCGGGTGGATAAGGGGGCATCCTTCATGGGGTTGGCCATCCTTGGTCATTACAATGCGAGCGTTGTATACAGATGCAATGGGTATCAACTGCTTTAAATTAAGCACGGATCCCGAGATCATTCCCGATTATTCCCGCAGGATCAGCGCCATATCACAAAACGCCGGTTGTGGGTGACATGGCGGAATTTATACGAGCCCTTTGTGAAGGCAGCCAGCACCTGTGGCGCCGGGTGAGCGGCCATTATTGACGGGATCGACCGGATCGATGTGGTTACCCCTGCGGTATTCTGACCCCTTTATCAAGATAGAGGCTGCTGTAGTGGGAGCGATGGGTGACGAACATCACCTGATGACGGCTACCGTCGGAGAGGATAATAAAGTCGCCCGTCATGGCGGGGCTCTGCAGGGTGATCTCCTGCTCCGGGGTGGTCAGGCGATCGACATCTTCTTTGAAGGTGAGGGTGTAAGAGTACATATGGCGCTCCACTGCTGGCTCATATCAAACACTCTGTTGAAGGTAGCTGCTGGCAAGGCCATACGCGGCGCCCGAATGGCGCCGTTAGATCAAAAAGCAGGAAAATCGGGTTGAACCGGGGTGTTGGGGGGTAGCCGCAACCTGGTTAACCCAGGTCGCTGATGTGCAAAACCGCCAGCTTAAGGTGGCCAACATATCGGGCTCACTTCAAGCTGGCGGTTTTTCTTACTCAGGTATGTTCAAGCCGCTATTTCAGGGCCTTTTTCAGTTTCTTGATCTTGCCTTCATGTTTGGCAATTTTCTCAAGACGTGCGGCGATCTTCTTCTTGATCTCTTTTTTGTTCACTTTGGCCATCGGCGGCGCTCCTTTGCTATGGGGACACACAAGGTGTCATGGTGGTCTGTCCTTCGACAACCCAGCCTGCCACAGGTGCCCGTTATGGGCCAGCACTCTGTTGTATTAATAGACAGTTTTCGCTGGTGACGACGATATACCAGGTCGTCGAAAATTCAGCTACCTCAGTGACAATGCGGTGGGCAGATCTGCAGGCAGGCATGGTACTTTTCGGTGTTGCGTCCACCGGTTGCCACATTCACGATGCCATGACCGTCGCCCCATGGCGGACGAATAAGCAGTGTCGCCGCCCCCCTTGTTGGTAGGCCAACCCTTATGCCTTATGGGGGGTAAGCCATTGCAGCAGTTGTTGGCCCACTTGCGGGCTGGCGAGCAGGGCCATATGGCTGGTGCGATAGGCAATCATGGTATGAGAAGGGGGGAAGGCCAGTTGGTGGCGAGCCTCGTTATGCTGGCCGAGGGCGCTACGCAAAGGAACCAGCCCATCGCCAATCAATCTGTCTGCCAGCAGACTGCGTTTGGCGGCGGTGGTGGCCGCGATGGCAAAGCAGTTCACCCCGGCAGGCAGGGGCAGTGGCGTGCGCGGATCCCGCAAGTGCGTGGGGTGGTCGGGCGCTGCGAGCGGCTCGATCACCTTGCCGTGGCGCAGATCCTTGATCCCGATGCTGCGCACCCTTGCTAGCCGGACAAAGGGCTCTGTGTAAGTGGTAGTGGGCAACAGTTGCTCTAGCCAATGGCCTGCATGTTCCAGCGGCGCACCATGGTGGGGGGTACCGATAAAGAGCAGGTTGCGCAGGTGTGCGGGCCAGGTGAGATCACCGTGGCTGGCATAATGACAAGCGCTGCGGGCAACCAGTCCCCCCATGCTGTAGCCCAGCACGTTGATCTCCTTGAGTTGCCCCGGCCAGTGGCTGGTCAACTGTTCCAGCAACAGGGCCAGCTGTTGGCCATTTTGGGCAATGGGCAGCCCCGAGTTGTAGCGCAGATAGAGGGGCACATAACCCAGGGTATTAGCCAGATTTTCCCCATGATTGACGGGCTGGTCCTGATCGCGGGTTTGCCACTGCAGATCATTCATGCACAGGCCATGCACCATCAACAGTACCCGTCCTTCGGGGGGAAGATCTGCGGGCATAGCCTGCCAATCAAGAGGTTTGCCTTGATAGCGCAGGGTCATGGGGGTGGCGAGGGCGTTGTCGCTCTCGACCAGCTTGTCCCCCATTATCCCGTTGAGGGTAGCGATCAGGGCGGCGCGTTTGGGGGTCTCGGGAATGTGGTGCAACGGCGGGGTCGGCGGCAGGTGCGTCAGCAGCCCATTAATGCCATGGCTCAAGGTGTTGGCCGCCCCATGCACACCCTTGTAAACCAGCCCGGTGATCCCCGCTGTCTTCCCTTTGTCCCGCCCCTTAAACCCCATGCCGCTCAATATCGCTTGATGCACAGCTTCGGTCATCTGTACTGCGGCGGGCAGGGCCAGGGTGAGCAACTGCGCCAGCTCGCGGAGATCTGAAACATGCCACGAGGAGGGTTGTGGTTTGTCTGTCGACTGGGTCATGGGCAGCCCTTTTGAAAGTCCAAATGAAGGTATCGGCCAGTACCCCTGCCAGATGGTGGCCATGTGATGTGCATCTCAGTGAGCTTGCGCCGTTTGTGGCGGGTTTACCAGTATCGGGCCGGGCATGGTGGGGCTGATGAGAACCGCTTGCGAAGCCGGTCACGGTAATGACAGGGAAAATCACCTCTACTTCGTCATATGAAGCCATGTGGGGAGGTGAGGATGTCGCTGTTTGATGAAGTCCGGGTACAGGAACTGTGTGCACGGTTGCTCGATAGCCAGAACGAGAAGGGCTGCTCCCTTGAGAGCAGGCATGGTAGGGAGTTGAAAGATCTGTTGCAGGCGGTTGACGGAGTAAAGCCGGTTAGGCTTGGTGCCCGTTGTGTGCTGACCGAGGCGGGACGTGCGTATCTGATCGGGCAGCTGGCGCAGCTACCGCCCCCCGCACCGGACAAGGGGGAGCAGTTGCAAAGCTTGGGGATAGCGTTGCCGTCACGGCTCAATCAGGCCAGCTTTCATGCGCTCTGGCACGGGGATAGCAAGCATCCGCGCGTCGGGGAGAACGCCAACCCACAGTGTGCGAACATGACCTTGACGCAGGATGAGGTGATCCGTCTGCGCACGCTTGATCCGCTCTCCTTGGTCGATCAGCACGGCCAGCCGCAGGATATGACGGCGGTGATAACGTTACTGGGTGAGCTGGCCTTGCCTGAGCGGGCGCTGGCCACCCTGGCGGCCATCTGGTGGCAAGGGCATCAGGTCATCACGGTGGAGAACAAGGGCGCCTTTGTTGACTACCCGCTCCAGCCCGGGCAACTGCTGCTGTTTGCCCCCGGGCGCAATACCACCCTTGCCAAGCGGTTTATCCCGCTATTGCCGCAGGGGGTGCAGTGGGCTCACTTTGGCGATCTCGATCAACGGGGTATTGATATCGCCATCGAGCTGGCGCGCGACCTTGATCGCCCCGCGCTGCTCTGGCTACCTTGCGAGCTACAGCCCTATCTGGGTCATTACGCCCGGCCTGTGGGCTCCTTCACCGCTGGCAGTGGCAAGATCCCCTGGCGTGCGCTGCCGTTGACTGAGGATGAAGGGGGAACGGAAGCGCTCCCCTGGCTGGATGCGCTGAGGCGTCAGGCCCGGTGGCTCGAGCAGGAGGTATTGATCACCGCGTCAGCTTGGCGGTGCTGGCCATTGGCAAGGTCGAGTTGAACTCATCAGGGCGTCACTCATCTGCAAAATAGTGGTGATGCTATCGTTATGTCAGAGCGAACCTTCGGGTGGCTACTATTTTCATCTTGCCATGATGGGGGAGGTATAAATATTCCAGCATGGCCATTGAATAAGAGCTTTTATCATTATCGTGGTGTATTTATGCCCATTTACGTGTTGGTTAATTACGTGAGGTGACGTTAAGGTAAATATTGTGCTGTTTAACAATGTAATTTGTATATTAACGAACAACTCATCAACAATGGCGACATTGCCAATATGTTAATGGCGCGGTGCCGACGTTTTTGGGAACGCCTTTTGAGTGTGAATCACCATTCATGTTTGTGCGTAAACATCGCCCTGTGCGAAAATTTTCCCATCGGATAAGCAGAGCGGTTGTAGGGGCTGTTTTTCCATGGCTAGCGTGGTGGGGGCCAGCAAGGGAAGTGCAATGGGCCTGATCCGCTAGCCGCCAGTGCTGCCGGTGAAGGTGCATTAGGCAAGGGTGCCAGGCATCCAGTCAGATTGGGGCCAGTAAAAGGGGCGACAAAAGTGGGCGACAAGAACATGCGATTGGGTGCATGAAGATATATCCAACGGATCATTTATGGCGGCGTATCCGGCTTGTGAAATCAAGAAAATACCCAAGTCGCCGCCCATATTAATTTAACCATCTGGCAAAGATTGGCCTGTTGTGCGATTAATTATTTGGCATCCAATTAAATTCATTAAATTTATGGCTTGGTGAGTATCTCTTTAGGGGTAAATAGTTTTATTTGTGATGTGGCTCGCCTCGAAAATAGGGGTAAGCCTGTCGAAATTGATAGAGATCAATACTGCAGGGTGGGTGAGTCCTTAGCATTTCCGCTATTAAGCATTTACCAAACAAGTGCTCACTACGGGAATAAGTAGAATGGTCGAGGATAATTTTTTATCGGCTCATGGGATTAATCGCCGTGATTTTATGAAATTGTGTGCCGGGATGGCCGCAACCCTGGGATTAAGTCAGAATGCCGTTGCCAAGATGGCCACCGCGCTCACCAGCCCCGAGCGGCCGCCGGTGATCTGGATTGGGGCGCAGGAGTGCACCGGCTGCACCGAGTCGCTGCTGCGCGCCACGCACCCCACCATCGAGAACCTGATCCTCAATACCATTTCGCTGGAGTACCACGAGGTGCTCTCGGCGGCTTTTGGTCATCAGGCGGAAGAGAACAAGCACAACGCCATCAAACGCTATAAAGGCAAATATCTGCTGGTGGTGGATGGCTCCATTCCGCTGAAAGATGGTGGCGTCTACTGCATGGTGGCCGGTGAGCCCATCGTCGACCATATTCGCCGTGCGGCCGTCGATGCGGCTGCGGTCATCGCCATTGGCTCCTGCTCCGCTTGGGGCGGCGTGCCTGCCAGCGGTAGCAACCCGACCGGCGCCGTCAGTCTGGAAGAGGCCCTCGGCAATATCGGCACCCCGATCATCAATATCCCGGGTTGCCCGCCCAATCCCCACAACTTCCTCACCACGGTTGCCTACTACATCACCTACGGCAAGCTGCCGGCGCTGGATAGCAAGAAGCGGCCGCTGTTTGCCTATGAGCGGCTGATCCATGAGAACTGCGAGCGTCGTCCGCACTTCGACGCAGGGCGTTTTGCCAAGGAGTTTGGCGATGAGGGGCACCGTCAGGGCTGGTGTCTATACCATCTGGGCTGCAAGGGGCCGGAGACCTACGGCAACTGTTCGACCCTGGAGTTCTGTGATGTGGGCGGTGGCATCTGGCCGGTCGGCATCGGCCACCCCTGCTACGGCTGCAACGAGCAGGGGGTGGGTTTTAGCAAGGGGATCTTCCAGCTCGCCAAGGTAGAGAACCCGACCCCGCGGGTGGATAAACCCGATGTGAAGATCCAGGAGGGGGGCTATACCTCGCCCACCGCGACTGGCCTGATCGGTGGCGCCCTCGGGGTGCTGGTGGGGGTGAGTCTGATGACGGTGCGTGAACTCGGTCGCCAGCAGAAGCGCCACGAAGCCGGGCAGCACCCATCACGGGAGGAGTAACCGTGAACAGACGCAATTTCCTCAAATTCGCTTCTGCCAGCGCGCTGGCGGCAGGGGCTGCCGTGCCCGGCACCGCACTGGCGGCGGCCAAGAACAAACCGCCCATTCCCGGGGCGCTCGGCATGTTGTATGACTCCACCCTCTGCGTCGGCTGTCAGGCCTGTGTGGCGGAGTGTCAGCGCCTCAATGGCAACCCGTCCAATCCGGAGGGAGCACAGACCTGGTCCACCAACGACAAGCTGACGCCCTACACCAACAACATCATTCAGGTGTGGCAGAGCGGTACGGGTGAGCACAAGGATCAGCTGGTGGATGGCTACGCCTACATCAAAAAGCAGTGCATGCACTGCGTCGATCCCAACTGCGTCTCGGTCTGTCCGGTGCAGGCCCTTACCAAAGATCCCAAGACCGGCATCGTTCACTACGATCCGAGCGTCTGCACCGGCTGCCGTTACTGCATGGTGGGCTGCCCGTTCGATGTGCCCAAGTATGACTACGACAATCCGCTGGGGGCGATCCACAAGTGCGAACTCTGCAACCAGAAGGGGCTTGAGCGGATCGATCAGGGCAAGTTGCCCGGCTGTGTCGAGGTGTGCCCGACCGGCGCCGTGATTTTCGGCACCCGTGAGGAGCTGATGGCCGAGGCCAAGCGCCGCCTGCTGGCGAGCCCGGGTAGCGAATACGCCTATCCGCGCCAGACCCTCTCCGCCAACGACCCTTACCTGCACGAAGTGCCCAACTACCAGCCTTACGTCTATGGCGAGAAAGAGGGGGGCGGTACCCAGGTGCTGGTGCTGGCCGGGGTGCCCTATACCAAGCTCGACATGCCAGATCTGCCGGAGCTCTCCTCCGGTGCCCGCTCCGAGCATATCCAGCACACCCTCTACAAGGGGATGGTGCTGCCCATGGTGGTGCTGACCGGCCTCTCGGTGCTGATCCGCCGCAATACCAAGAAGAACGGTCACGATCACCATCATGATGATGATCATGATCAGGGGAGTGCGCAGAGCAAGGATCAGGGCGTAACAAAGGGAGGCAAGGATCATGAGTAACCATAAGGCTCATCCCCTCGGTGGCAAGTTGGTCAGCTGGCCGGTGCTGGTGCTGGCCCCTTTTGCCGTGCTGTGCGGCATGTTGATCTTGAAACGTCTCGTCTTCGGGCTAGGCTCGGTCACTGACTTGAACGGCGGCTATCCCTGGGGGCTGTGGATCTCCTTTGACCTGCTGATCGGCACCGGTTTCGCCTGTGGCGGCTGGGCGCTGGCCTGGGCTGTCTATGTGTTTAACCGCGGCGAGTATCACCCGCTGGTGCGGCCAGCCTTGCTGGCGAGCCTGTTTGGCTACTCGCTGGGTGGTCTCTCCATCACCATCGACGTGGGGCGTTACTGGAACCTGCCGTACTTCTACCTGCCCGGTCACTTCAACACCTCCTCGGTGCTGTTCGAGACGGCGGTCTGCATGACCATCTATATCGGGGTGATGGCGCTGGAGTTTGCTCCCGTGCTGCTGGAGAAGTTTGGCTGGAAGGCGTCACTCATTCGCCTCAACAAGATCATGTTCTTCGTGCTGGCGCTGGGGGCTCTGCTGCCCACCATGCACCAATCCTCCATGGGCTCCCTGATGATAGTGGCGGGGGAGAAGATCCATCCGCTCTGGCAAAGCTATGAGTTGTTGCCGGTCTTCTCGCTGTTGACCGCCTTTATCATGGGCTTTTCCATCGTGGTGTTTGAGGGCTCTTTGGTACAGGCAGGACTGGCGGGGCGGGGCCCCAACGAGAAGTCGCTCTTCTACAAGCTGACCCAGGTGATCGATATCTTCCTGATCCTGTTTGTGGCGCTGCGCTTTGCCGAGATCGTCATCAATGATAAGTCGGCCTATCTCTCCGAGTTCAACCGCTTCTCCATCATGTTCTGGAGCGAGATTGCGCTGATGATCTTCCCGCTGCTGGTGTTCCACTGGGACAAGAGCCGCCGCGATTCGCGCATGTTGTTTCTGGGGGCTCTCAGCATGCTGCTGGGCGCAGCCCTCTGGCGACTGGATTACTCCCTGCTCGCCTTTAACCCCGGCAATGGCTACCACTACTTCCCCTCCGCGGAGGAGGTGCTGATCTCCGTTGGCTTCGTCGCCATCGAGGTGTGTGCCTATTTATTGCTGATCCGGTTGTTGCCGGTACTGCCATCACTTGAACGTGTTCACCAAGATTATCAGGCCCGAGGGAAAGTCAACGTATGAGCCAACGAATCACCATAGACCCCATCACCCGCATTGAGGGGCACCTGCGTATCGACTGCGAAATCGAAGGTGGAAAAGTGACCAAAGCCTGGTCGTCCGGCACCATGTGGCGCGGGATGGAGGAGATCGTCAAGGGCAACGACCCGCGCGATGCCTGGATGATTGTGCAGCGCATCTGCGGGGTATGCACCTCCATTCACGCCATCGCCTCGGTGCGGGCGGTAGAGAACGCCATCGGCGCCAAGGTACCGGTCAATGCCCAGTTCATCCGCAACCTCATCATCGCGGCCCACAACATCCACGATCACATCGTCCACTTCTACCAGCTCTCCGCGCTGGACTGGGTGGACATCACGGCAGCGCTGCAGGCCAATCCGCAAAAGGCGGCGGATATCCTCAAGGGGGTCTCTACCTGGTCCCTCAACAGCGCCGAAGAGCTGACCAAGGTGCAAGACAAGATCCGCGCCCTGGTGGCCAGCGGCCAGCTCGGCATCTTTGCCAATGGCTACTGGGGTCACAAGGAGATGAAGCTGAGCCCGGAGGTAAACCTCATCGCCGTGGCTCACTACCTGCAGGCGCTGGAGTGCCAGCGCGATGCCAACCGCATCGTCGCCATCTTGGGGGGCAAGACCCCGCACATCCAGAATCTGGCGGTGGGCGGGGTAGCCAACCCCATCAATCTGGATGCACCGAGCGTGCTCAACCTCGAGCGGCTGCTCTATGTGAAGAGCTTCATCGACCGGCTCGGCGAGTTTATCGAGCAGGTCTACAAGGTGGATGCCGCCATCATAGCCGCTCACTACCCCGAGTGGCTGAGTCTGGGGCAGGGGGCCAAGCACTACCTGAGCGTGCCTGAGCTCCCCACCGACGCCGACGGCGGCAGCTTCCTGATGCCGGGCGGCTATATCGAGAATGGCAATCTGGCAGGCTATCGCCCCATCGAGAGCCATCAGGACGCCTGGCTGATGGATGGCATCGCCGAGAGCAACAAGCACGCCTGGTACAAGGATGACGAGCCCCTCAAGCCATGGGAGGGCAAAACCGAGCCCAACTACACCGGCTGGCAGGATGATGGCAAATACTCCTGGGTTAAATCCCCCACCTTCTACGGCAAGGTGGTGGAGGTGGGGCCGCTCGCAGACCTCTTGGTCAAACTGGCCGCCAAACACCCGGAGACGGTGACGCACTTCGACCAGTTGAATGGCATTTATAAAGCACTGACCGGTTCGGCCATCAAGACCGAACAGCTGCACTCCACCATGGGCCGCATCATCGGCCGCGCGGTGCGTTGCTGCGTGCTGAAAGATACCCTGGCGCACCAGTGGCAGGCGCTGATCGACAACATCGGCAAGGGGGATTTCACCGCCTACATCAAGGCCGAGATCCCGGCGGACAAGGAGTTTCGCGGGGTGGGCTTTGAAGAGGCGCCGCGCGGCATGCTCTCCCACTGGATCGTCATCAAGGAGGGCAAGATCGCCAACTATCAAGCGGTGGTGCCCTCGACCTGGAACTCGGGCCCGCGCAACTTCAATGACGAGCCCGGCCCCTACGAGCAGGCGCTGGTAGGCACGCCGGTGGCGGATCCGGCCAAACCGCTGGAGGTGGTGCGCACCATCCACTCGTTCGACCCCTGCATGTCCTGCGCGGTCCACGTGGTGGATACCCAAAATGGCGAAGTGACTCAGGTGAAGGTGCTGTGATGAACACCTTGATCCTGGGAGTGGGCAACCTGCTGTTGAGCGACGAAGCGGTGGGGGTACGCATCGTCGAGGCGCTGGGGCGCGAATACCGTTTCGCCCCCGGCATCGAGCTGCTGGACGGCGGCACCGCCGGTATGGAGTTGCTCGAAGCGATGGCCAGTCGCGACCACATTATTCTGGCGGATGCGGTGCGCAGCGGTAACCCGCCGGGCACAGTGGTGACCCTGAAGGATGAGGAGATCCCGACCCTGTTTGGCCGCAAGATCTCCCCACACCAGCTGGGGCTGGCGGATGTGCTCTCGGCGCTGCACATGACGGGGGAGTCGCCAAAGCGGCTCACCCTGATCGGCATAGAGCCTGAATCCCTTGAACCGCGCATCGGTCTTACCCCTGTGGTGGCGGCGGCAATGGGGGAGGCGAAGGATCGGATTTTGACCCTGCTGGCCAGTGTTGGCGCCCCCGCCATTGCGCTCTCCGATGCCGAGCGGGCAAAGCAAGAGCAGGAGGGTCTATGGCGCAGTCCCATTTAAGCGAGTCTGATGCAGTGCAGGAGCGCCAGCAGGAGTTTTCGGGTTTTGCCAGCAATCCCGCGCCTTTGCTGGTGGCCCAGTATGAGCGGATCGCTCGGGAAGAGATGCAAGGGTTGCCTTTCTATCACCCGGACATGCCCATCGTAGCGGAGAGTGTGCTGTTTGAAGGGCAGTGGCTCGGCTGCGTGCTCACCCCCTGGATGCTGAGCGTGGTGGTGCTGCCGGGGCCGGATCAACTCTGGCCGGTGCGCAGCAGCAGCGATCGGCTCGCCCTGCAGCTCCCCTGCGGCAACATGACCTTTATGGTGGGTGAATTGCCCGAGACGGGGCAGCTGCTGGCTTGTTCCCTGATGTCGCCGCTCGAACCGCACCTGGGTGCCGAGCAGGGGCGCTCATTGGTGAGCAGCACCCTCAAGATGCTGCTCTCCTTGCCGGTGCAGCAAGGGGCTGGCGGCGTGGATCTGGGGCGCAGACGGCTGTTCGGTGCCCGGCGCGGCCAACCGGCATAGTCGCTAGGTTTCACGCGAAATCAAGTTTAGAATAGGGGGCCACTTTGGCCCCTCACTCGCATTTACCAGCACGCATTCAACCTCTTCTTTCAGAGATAAAGAGTGAGTGGAACAATAAAAAGGATCCCCATGGCTGTTTCTCGCAATCCCCTTCGCCATTACGTCAGCCCCAGTGCTGCCACCCTGTTGACCCTGCTGCTGGGCACCGCCTCTCACGCCGCGCTGGCCGCTACCCAACCGGTGCCTGCCGAACTCAAGCTCGCCATCGGCGCCGAGCCCACTGAAGGGTTTGACCCTCTGCTTGGCTGGAGTCACGGCAGCTACCTGCTGCTGCACAGCCCGCTGCTTAAACAAAACGCCGATCTCAGTTGGCAGGATCTGCTCACCCAGGCGGTGACCCCGAGCAAGGATGGCAAGGGGTGGCTTATTACTCTCAAGCCCGATCTGAAATTCTCCAATGGCGCGCCGCTCACCGCCGAGGATGTGGCCTTTACCTACAACAGCGCGGCCAAGGGCGGCGGCAAGATCGACATGGGCAACTTTGTCTCGGCCAACGTGCTCTCGCCTACCGAGGTGGCCATCGTCTTAAGCGCCCCCCAGAGCACCTTCGTCAATGTGCTGGGCTCCCTCGGTATCGTGTCGAAGAGGGATTACGACGCAAAAGCGTACGCTCAAAAGCCGGTCGGTGCCGGCCCTTACCGGCTGGTGAGCTTCCTGCCCGGTCAGCAACTGGTGGTGGAGGCGAACCCCTATTACGCCGGTGGCAACAATGATTTCAAACGGCTGGTGTTTGTCTTTATCGATGAAGAGAGCGCCTATGCCGCTGCCCAGAGCAGCCAGCTCGATCTGGTGCGCATCCCCCCGTCGCTGGCGCCCACCGTGCCTGCCTCCCTCAAGCTGTGGGTTCGGCCGAGCGTGGAGAACCGTGGCATCGTCTTTCCGATCCCCCCTGCGGGCGGCAAGGATGCCAAGGGTTATCCCGTCGGCAACGACGTGACCGCCGATGTGGCGGTGCGCCGCGCCATCAACTATGCCATCGACCGCAAGCTGCTGGCCGATCAACTGCTGGAAGGGCACGCCATCCCCGCCTATAGCGCGGTGGAAGGGTTGCCCTGGCTAAACAAAGCCACTGCCTTCAAGGATGGGGATGTCGCCCATGCCAACGCCCTGCTCGATGAGGCTGGCTGGAAGATGGGCAACGATGGCATTCGCCACAAGGGTGACCTGCGCGCCGCCGTTACCCTCTGGTACACCAGTGGCGACAGCACCCGCCGGGATCTGGCGGAAGCGGTGCGCGCCATGCTCAAACCCATCGGTCTCGAAGTGAGCCTCAAATCCGGCAGCTGGGAGCAGGTGGAACGCGAGATGCACGCCAATCCGGTGCTGATGGGGTGGGGGAGTCTGGATCCCATGGAGCTCTATCACCACTATCAGAGTGGTTCGGGTGGCGTTGAGTTCTACAACCCGGGCTACTACAGCAACCCTGTGGTGGATGGCCACCTCAAGCAGGCGCTGGATGCCCCGAA
This sequence comes from Aeromonas sobria, assembly GCF_006243315.1. Taxonomy (GTDB): domain Bacteria; phylum Pseudomonadota; class Gammaproteobacteria; order Enterobacterales; family Aeromonadaceae; genus Aeromonas; species Aeromonas sobria_A. The sequence goes on along the minus strand of NZ_NKWE01000044.1, from coordinate 87,326 downwards.
TTGGCAGGCGGCGGTACCGTTCTGGCAGCAGGTGGAGTGGGATGGCAAGAGCGGCGCCGGGGTGCAGGGGGATGCTGCCTGGGCCTGGCTGCTCAATGTGCAGCACACTTATCTCGCCAACAGCTGCATCGACCTTGGCAAGGGGGCGCCGGAAATTCACGGTAGCTGGTCCCTGCTCAACAACCTGCAGGATTGGCGGTGGACGTGCCGTTAAGTTCGCCCGTTAGCGCTTCCGGTTACATCTTGGTAAAAGCCCTGCTGCGTCTGGCAGGGCTGCTCTGTCTGGTCTCTGTCGCCACCTTTGTGCTGCTGAGTTACTCCCCCATTGATCCCATCAAGGCATATATCGGCAACGATCTGCTCCATGTGCCGCCCGAGCAGTACGCCCGCATTGCCGCCCGCTGGGGGCTGGATCAGCCGCTGTGGCTGCGCTACTGGCACTGGTTTAGCCAAGTGCTGCAGGGGGATTTCGGTTACTCCATGCTCTACAACGCACCTGTGGTTCAGGTGATCGGCAGCCGCTTTGCTGCCTCCTTCCTGCTGCTGGCGGGGGCCTGGCTGCTCTCCGGCTTTTTCGGCATCCTGCTGGGCCTCTGCGCCGGTCGCTATCTTAACCGCTGGCCCGATCGCTTTATTTGCCGCTTTGCCTATCTGCTCGCTTCCTTGCCCACCTTCTGGGTTGGCCTCTTGCTGCTCGCGCTGTTTGCGGTGCACTGGCCGCTGTTGCCGGTCTGCTGTGCCTGGACGCCGGGGTTCTCAGCCGATGAGGCGGATTGGGCCATGCGATTGCGCCATCTGCTGCTGCCGGTCACCACGCTGGCGCTGCTCGGGGTGGGCAACATTGCCCTGCATACCCGGGGGCGGGTGGCCGAGGTGCTGGAGAGTGACTTTATCCGTTACGCACGCGCTCAAGGGGATGGCGGCTGGCCCATGCTGCGTTTTCACGTGCTGCGCCATGCTCTGACCCCGGCGATCTGCCTGCAGTTTGCCTCGCTGGGGGAACTGATTGGCGGGTCGCTGTTGGCGGAGAAGGTTTTCTCCTACCCGGGGCTTGGGCAGGCGACGGTGGATGCGGGGCTTAGGGGAGATATCCCCTTGCTGATGGGCATAGTGCTCTTTTGCACCTTGCTGGTCTTTATAGGCAACACTGTGGCCAGTTTGCTGCTGGCCCGCATCAATCGGGGTTGGGAGGGTGAGCATGCTGTTTAATCCGTTCCCCTCAATATTGCGGTTGGCCGTGGCTCTGATCGGATTGGCGCTGCTGGCCGCCTACGGCTGGAGCCTCTCTCATCAGGATGTGCCGATGGATCTGCTGGCGCGCCAGCAACCCCCCTCGCTGGTCCACTGGTTCGGCACCGATCAGATGGGGCGGGATCTCTGGTTGCGGGCCTTTCAGGGCACCCTCACCAGTCTGGAGCTGGGGATCAGCACGGCCCTGTGCAGCGGCTTGCTGGCCATGGTGGCGGCAAGCCTGTCGCTCATTCACCCCAGATGCGATGTGGCGGTGCGGCTCGTGATCGACGCCATGCTGGCGCTGCCCCATATGCTGCTGCTGATCCTGATCTGCTTTACCGTGGGGGGCGGCATGCGCGGGGTGATCCTGGCGGTGGCGCTGACCCACTGGCCCAAGCTGGCGCTGATCCTCTGCGCAGAAGCGCGGCGGATCGCCTGCAGCGACTACGTGGTGCTGGCCCGCTGTCAGGGGATGGGGGCGCTGCGTCGCTGGCGCACCCACCTGCTGCCGGGGTTGTTGCCCCAGTGGTTTATCGGCACCTTGCTGATGTTTCCCCATGCGGTGCTGCACAGCGCCGCCTTGAGCTTTCTCGGCTTTGGTCTGGCGGCCCATGAGGCTTCCCTTGGCCTGTTGCTGGCGGATGCGTTGCGTTATCTGGCCGGCGGCGGCTGGTGGCTGGCTCTTTTCCCCGGGGTGATGCTGCTGACGTTGGTTTTACTGTTTGATCAGGCTACCCGCGCCCTGCAGCAGCTCTGGTTTGGGGGTGAACCATGCTGAGTTTTGACCATGTGACCATAGAGGCGGCCCACTACTCCTGGCTGGGGCGGCGCAGTTGGCAGCCTTTGCTGACCGATATCAGCCTGCAACTGGCGCCGGGGGAGATAGTGGCGCTGGTGGGGGGGAGCGGTGAGGGCAAGAGCCTGCTGCTGCAAAGCGCCCTGACCCTGCTGCCGGACAACCTGCGGATGCGCGGCGCCATCTCCCTTGATGGCACGCCCCTGTGCGACGCCAGCCGAGCCCGTCTGCGTGGTCACACCCTCTGCTATGTGCCGCAGGGGGTTAGCGCCCTCAATCCGCTGCTGACGGTGGAGCGCCAGCTGGGCCGGGCGGCGCGTCTGTGTGGCCAGAACGGTTCTCGCGAGCGGCTCGGCGAACAACTGCTGCGCTACCAGCTGCCCGCTGCCACCCTGGACAACTATCCGCGCCAGCTCTCCGGCGGCATGGCCAAGCGCATTCTGGCCTGCACTGCGGCGCTCGGCGGCGCCCGCTACATTCTGGCGGACGAGATCACCGCCTGGCTCGACGAGGAGCTGGCCTGCCTGCTGCTCAGCCAGTTGCGCGAATTGGCCAATCAGGGCAGCGGTATTCTCTGGGTCACCCACGATCTGGCGCTGGCGGCCCGCTTTGCCGATCGCATTGTAGCGCTGCATCAGGGGCAGGTGAGCGACACCTTGAGCAGCCACCATCTGCGCCAGGGGCAGGGGAGCGAGATGCTCCGTGCTCACTGGCAGGCGCTGCCGGAGTTCAATGCGCTCTTCTCTGTGCCGGAGGTTTCCTGATGTTTGAAGTTCGAGATCTCACCATCGCCCAGGGGGAACGCCCCCTCTGGCAGGGGCTTATCCTGACGGTCAAAGCGGGTGAGCGGCTTGGCATCTCCGCCCCGAGCGGTTATGGCAAGACCACGCTGGGGCGGGTATTAGCCGGTTGGCAACCGGTTCGGGGAAGCGGGGAAATGCGGCTGGATGGGCAGCCTGTGCCTGAGCCAGTGAAGGGGTATAACCCCATCCAGCTGGTGCCCCAGCACCCGGAACTCACTTTCAATCCCTATCGCACCACCGGGCAGGCGCTGTGGGATGTGTGGCGCCCCGATGATGCCATGCTGGCCCGCTTTATGGTCAAGCCCGAGTGGCTAAGTCGCAAGCCGGGTCAGCTATCTGGCGGCGAGCTGGCCCGCATCGCGCTGCTGCGCGCCCTCGATCCCCGTACTCGTCTGCTTATTGCAGATGAGGTGACCGCCCAGCTGGATCCGCAAATTCAGCGCCATATTTGGCTGGAGTTGATGCGCGAGTGCGAACAGCGCGGGCTTGGCATCCTGATTTTTAGCCACCAGCAGGCGCTGCTGCGCCAGATCTGCCATCGGGTGCTGCGCTTTGATCCCCACTGCGAACCAGTGGCTGAGGTGATGGCAGCCACTGCTGCCTGATAGCACCGGCAGGGGAGGTATTCACAGCCCCGCCCAGCTTTTCAGGCTCTGCTGCTGCACCCGGCGATTGGCTTCGCGGATCTCCCCCTTGGCGCGCAGATCAGCCAGCGCAGTGGGCAGCGCTGCGCGGATCTCGTCACTGCTCATCCCCGGCTTGAGGGCCGGGTGATAGGCCATCTTGAGCAGCACATAGTCGAGGCCGGTCAAAAAACTGTCGATGCTGTTGTCATTGAAGATGGAGGGGAACACCTTGTCCGAGTCGTTGGGCAGCCCCATCACCTGGGTGAACTCCTCCACCACGCAGTCGAGAAAGCGCCCCTTGGCCCGGCTGTAGTCCACCGGAATGATGATGGTGGCACGGCTGATCTCGTGCTGCGGGTTGGTGGCGAAGTTGGCAAGGCAGAGTCCCTCCTTGAGGGCGATGTTGACCGACGGGTCGTTGCCCATGGTGCGGTTGGCCCAGCTCTTCATCTTGCTGTAGTCGGTCATGATCAGGGTCAGATTGGGCTTTGCGGTCACCATGCTGATGGGGTGACCGGTGATGCGGGCCAGATGGGCCGCCTGCACCTTGACCACCTCCGCCTGCAGCGGCTTGTCCCCCGACTCGTTGATGAGTTGCAACCGGATTGGCTGCTGCCAGCGGGCGAAGCGGGTTTGCTTGGCTTCGCCATACTCCCGCTCCATGGCGATGGCCATAAAGCTCTCGACCAGATAGCTGTCGCTCTGCCAGCGCTCATCGGCCCAGGCGCTGTGGCCCGCGAACAGAAGCAGCAGGGCTAGCAGCCCGCGTGACCCGCGGCGAGGACGGGCAGCGCGGCACACATTGGCAATGACCACAGTGGCAATAAAGCGCGTGGCGCTAAAGGGGATGGCGGCAAATGACATGTTTCCTCCTTGAAACGGTTGTCAGCCTAGCGGCTGGCCTTGTCGATATCGCGCCAGGTGAGCCAGAGTCTGAGATCAAACTCCAGTTGATGATAGTCCGGCTCCATGTGCTGGCAGAGCTGATAGAAGCTCTTGTTGTGCTCCTTCTCTTTGATGTGGGCCAGCTCGTGTACCACGATCATCTTCAGAAAGGGCGGTGGCGCCTCCTTGAACAGGGCGGCGATGCGGATCTCGTTCTTGGCCTTGAGCTTGTTGCCCTGGATCCGGCTGATATAGGTGTGCAGGCCGAGGGCATCCTTGATGACATTGATCTTGCCATCGAATACCACCTTGGATAACGGCGCCGAACTCTTGAGGTAGCGGTTCTTCAGCTCCATGGTATAGGCCAGCAGCGCCTTGTCACTCTGGACCTGATGGCTATCGGGATAGCGTTTGGCCAGCATATCCCCCAGCTTGCCTGCGCTGATCAGTTGTTGTACCTGGGCTTTGAGGGGATCGGGATAGCCACCCAGATAGGTCAGTTCCGCCATGTCTATTACTCGTTACATCCAAAAGAGCGCCATTGTAGTGATCGCAGGCCCGCTTGCCTACTGCTGGCCGCCGGTGGCTCGCTTCCTGACCCTGTTCGACAGGCATAAAAAAATCCGAAACCCTGCAACAGGTTTCGGATTTTTCATTGATGGGGATCGGTCAATGGCGCCTTAACTGCCAGCCATCATCGGCGATCCCGCGTTGAACAAGAGGGTGAACCCTTATTCGCAAGCAACCTGCATTACCTTGATGGCCAGACCACCACGGGATGTTTCACGGTACTTGGAGTCCATGTCCTTGCCGGTGATGTACATGGTCTCGATGACCTTGTCCAGTGATACACGTGGCTTGGAGGTACGACGCAGGGCCATGCGGGAGGCGTTGACCGCCTTCATGGCGGCAATGGCGTTACGCTCGATGCAAGGTACCTGTACCTGACCGGCAACCGGATCACAAGTCAGACCCAGGTTATGCTCCATGCCGATCTCGGCCGCTTCACAGACGTGCTCCGGGCTACCGCCCATCAGCTCGGTCAGACCAGCTGCGGCCATGGAGCAGGAGACGCCCACTTCACCCTGGCAACCCACTTCGGCACCGGAGATGGAAGCGTTCATCTTGTAGAGGATGCCGACAGCACCGGCAGCCAGATAGAAACGGGTGTACTCGTCGCGGCCAACCGGCTGGATGAACTTGTCGTAGTAGGCCAGTACGGCCGGGATGATACCGGCAGCGCCGTTGGTCGGTGCAGTCACCACACGGCCACCGGCCGCGTTCTCTTCACTCACGGCCAGCGCGAACATGTTGACCCAGTCAATGATGTTCATCGGATCGTTGGAGAGATTCTCGTTGGTGCTGAGCTGACGGAACAGCGGTGCAGCACGGCGGGGAACCCGCAGCGGGCCGGCCAGTACACCTTCGGTGCGGCAGCCGCGCTCGATCCCTTCACGCATGGTGTTCCAGATCTTGCCGAACTTCTTGTAGATCTCTTCCGGGGTATTGAAGCACTTCTCGTTCTCCAGCATCAGGGCGGAGATGGAGAGACCGGTCTGGCTGCTGTGGGCAATCAGTTCGGCTGCGCTCTTGAACGGATAACGGACCGACATGTCGCCGCTGTCTGCTTTGCCAAAGTTCTCTTCGTCAACGATGAAACCACCGCCGATGGAGTAATAGGTCTTGCTGTAAACCGCTTCATCTTCAATGAACGCGGTCAGCTTCATGCCATTTTCGTGCAGCGGCAGGGCTTCGTCATGGAACACCATGGCATTGCGCGGAAAGCTGACGGTGTGGCAGTGCAGACCGATCGGCAGACGCTCGGTCTGCTCGACGCGAGAGATAAACTCGGGGATCGCATCGATATCGACGTTTTCCGGCAAGTTGCCTGCCAGACCCATGATGATAGCTGTGTCGGTGTGGTGGCCTTTACCGGTCCAGGAGAGGGAGCCGTAAACATCCACTTTGATGCGGGTGATCTCGCGGATTTTGCCGCCTGCGCGCAGCTCGTCAACAAACTGCTTGGCCGCTTTCATCGGGCCAACCGTGTGGGAAGAAGAGGGGCCTACACCGATTTTGAAGATATCAAAAACGCTGATCATGTCACAATTACCTCAGGGTAGAAGGGGGCGGCATGCCCACTCACAGAAATTTGGGAGATCCATGGAGCGCTCTTGGTAGAACGCGGTCACTGAACCAGATAACCGTAGTGTAACGGCTCAAGACCTAAAAAAAGTTGAAATAGATCTATTTTTGTTGAATCTGAGGCGGGATTATAAAATTAATTTTGTTGCTTATCCATTTTGTTAAGCGTTTGCCCATAAAAATACCCGGCGACGCCGGGCATTTAGGAACCAAATGGAGTCAATTTCTGTTTTTTAACATTCAGTAATGTTAACTGCCAGGCCACCGCGGGCGGTCTCCTTGTATTTGGTCTTCATGTCGTTGCCGGTCTCCCACATGGTTTTGATCACCTTATCCAGCGATACCTTGTGCTCGCCAGTGCCGCGCAGGGCAAGGCGGGCGGCATTGATCGCCTTGACTGCCCCCATGGCGTTACGCTCAATGCAGGGCACCTGCACCAGCCCGCCGATGGGATCGCAGGTGAGGCCAAGATTGTGCTCCATGCCGATCTCGGCGGCGTTCTCCACCATGGCCGGGCTGCCGCCAAACAGCTCGGTGAGTGCCCCGGCGGCCATCGAGCAGGCGACCCCGACCTCACCCTGACAGCCCACTTCCGCCCCCGATAGCGAGGCGTTCTTCTTATATAAGATGCCGATGGCGGCCGCGGTGAGGAAGTAGCGTACCAGCATCTCGTCATCCACCTTGTGGACGAAACGATCGTAGTAGTGCAGTACCGCAGGAATGATCCCGGCCGCCCCATTGGTCGGGGCGGTGACCACCCGGCCACCGGCCGCGTTCTCTTCATTGACCGCGAGGGCAAACAGATCGACCCACTCCATCACCATCAGCGGATCCTTGTTGAAGTTGGTTTCGCAGCTGAGCTGACGGAACAACCCCGGTGCGCGGCGTAGCACTTTGAGGCCGCCCGGCAGCACACCTTCGCTCTTGCAACCGCGCTCGACACAGCCTTGCATCGCTTGCCAGATCTTGCGCAGCCCCGTTTTTATCTGTTCATCACTGCGAAACACCCGTTCGTTAGCCAGGATCAGGCCAGAGATAGAGAGGCCGCTCTCCTGGCAGTGGGCGAGCAGTTCGGCCCCGCTGTCAAACGGGTAGGGGACCGGGTGCTCGGCATCCGTCTTGATGGCCTCTTCCTTGGCGGTGGCGAAGTGGCTCTCTTCAATGATGAAGCCGCCCCCGATGGAGTAGTAGGTCTGGCTAAACAGCAGGACGTTGTCGGCGGCAAAGGCGCGCAGGGTCATGCCGTTGGTGTGAGCCGCCAGCGTCTTGCGGCGGTTGAAGATGATGGCCCCGCTGCGGGGGAAGTGGCTCGGCTGTTCACCGGCCAGTAGCAGGCGCTGCTCTTTATCCACCTTGGCCAGCAGATCCGGAATAGCATCGATATCGACCGATTCCGGTTCAAAACCGGCCAGCCCCAGAATGATCGCCTTGCCGGTCGCATGCCCTTTTCCGGTCTGGCCCAACGAGCCGTAGCACTCCACTTCGACCCGCGCAGTGTGTGGCAGATGACCTTGCAGGCGGAGCAGCTGGATGAAGGCATAAGAGGCCCGCATAGGACCGACGGTATGGGAAGAGGAGGGGCCAATGCCGATGGAAAACAGGTCAAACACGCTGATCATGACATCAATCCGGTGATGGTTTATGTCTGTTTATTCTAGGATTTTTGCCGTAGATAGAAAGGGGGGAGATGCAGTGCTGTGACATGGGCACAGATAAAGTGGTGACGGCGTGTTCATCCGGGTTGAAGGGGACTTGCCCCTTCAACCTGCGGGATCAGTCGAGAAATTCGCACAGATAGGCGGTGGGGGTTTTCACTTCCAGTTTGAAGGAGGAGTGGCCCGCGACCAGAAAGGATTCACCCTGGTGATAGGTGTGCCACTGATCTTCATCAACCAGCTGGATAGTGAGTGCGCCTTTGATCACTGTCATCCGCTCGGGGGCGGCGGTGTTGAACTGGTAGTCACCGACGTTCATCACCCCAACGGTAGATTTTTCGCCTTTTTGTTCGAAACCGATGGATTTTACATTTCCGTCAAAATATTCGTTAACTTTCAGCATCTTTACATCCCTGTGTGTACGTTTGTGCAGCCAAGCTAGCACAATCTTTTGCCAATTGTCATGGGGGGATGGGCTAAAAATCACCGTGGCCGCTTTGAATCTTTACTTTTTAGCAAACTTATTAATAGTTAAGGTTAACGACTTGCTGATTTAAAACAGCTATTAAATGTGAGATAAAGCGACCAAATAGGGGAATGAGCCGATGCTCATTCCCCTATTTGGTTAATTGCACTGGGAAAGTGTGAATTCTGCTACATAAAGGAACGTATTGTGTTAACTAAAGGACTCATTAAAAACATCGGCTTCCAGGTTGTGGTGGCCATGGTATTGGGCGCAGTGGTCGGGGCCTTCATGGGTGAACAAGCCACCGTGTTTGCACCGCTCGGTACCCTGTTTATCCAGCTGATCAAGATGCTGGTGATCCCGCTGGTGGCGGTTGCCATCCTCTCGGGTGCTGCCAATCTGGGTGCTAGCCCGGCTGCTGGCAAGATCGGCGCTGCCACCCTGGCCTTCTTCCTCGGCACGTCAGCTCTGGCTGTGCTGCTGGCGCTGGTGATGGGACAGATCTTCAAACCCGGTGTCGGGGTCGATTTCGGTTCAGCCTCCGCCATGTTTAGCGGTGACTATGCCGATAAAGGGGCGCTGCCGGATGCGGTTGCCACTCTGCTTGGCATGATCCCCACCAACGTGTTCCAGTCGCTCAACGAGGCGAACATCCTGCAGATCCTGGTGTTCTGCATGTTCCTCGGCATTGCGCTGGCCAAGCAGCCGCGCGAGCGCGCCAAGCCGCTGGTCGATGGGCTCAATACCCTGGTGGATGCCTTCGTCTGGATGATCAACAAAGTGATGATCATTGCGCCGCTCGGGGTGTTTGGTCTGATGGCCGAAGCCATCGGCACCTATGGCTTCGACGTGCTGACGCTGGTGCTCAAGCTGTTCGTGGTTTATGTGGCTGCCATTCTGATCTTCGGCTTTGTGGTCTATCCGCTGCTGGTGATGGCGTTTTCCAATACGCCGGTGATGAAGTACCTCTCTGCCATGAAGAAGCCGCAGATCGTGGCCTTCTCCACCGCCTCTTCCATGGCGACCCTGCCGGTCAACATGGAGACCTGTGAGCATGATCTGAAAGTGACCAACGCGACTGCCTCCTTCGTGCTGCCGCTGGGGGCCACCATCAACATGAGCGGTAACGCCATCTATTACGGTCTGGTCGCCATCTTCTTTGCGCAGGTTTACAACATCGACCTGAGTGTCGGTGCCTGGGCTGCCATCATCGTGACCTCCACCCTGGGGGCGATCGGTCAGGCCGGTGTGCCGGGCCCAAGCTTCCTGGTGGTTGCCGTGCTGCTGGCGGCCGGGATCCCCATCGAAGGGTTGCCGCTGCTGTTTGCGCTGGATCGTCTGTTCGACATGATCCGCACCTCCCTCAATATCACCGGTGATGCGGCCTGTGCTGTCATTGTTGACCGCTTCAGCCCGGAATATGACCCACAGCGTTGGAACAAGGCATAACAGCTTTGAGTTGGACTAAAACAGCGCTGAGATAAACAGCCCTGATCTGAAACGGTGTGACGCGAGCCCCTGCCATGATGGTGGGGGCTTTTTTATATCTGCCGGACAGGCATCAGGGGGAAAAGCGTGAGCAAGGGGCTGCTTGCGCTGGAGTGAATGGTGAGCACTGGCAGGGGAGCAATGTCGAGTGTCGAGACGGTCAACCTGTAGCGGCGGCTGGGGGGTTGCTAAATGGCAGGTAACAAAAAGGGGAGCTTGGCTCCCCTCGGATATGATCTGCTGCTGGTTGTCTTTCATCAGGTCAAACAGAGTGTGGTTAAACCATCCTGGTTACACCCTTGTGGCGAAAGAAACAGCGTCAACGTACAGAAATCATATCTATGTTGGCTATCGCGGCAGTGCTGTTGAAAAGCGCCAGTTAGTGGCGATGAAACAGGCATGCCTGACAGAGATGTTCCGGATTGATGTCTCTCTATCCGGCTCAGAACTGTGACAGTGAGGGCAGAGAGACAGCAACCAGGGTAAAAAACACCGTAAAGACGGCAGTAACAACAAATTCTTTCATTTTCTTCTACCCAGATTGTTAGTTGATGCAGTCAAGATACCATAACTAGCCCTTAAAACAAGCGCATTATTGTTTAAATGGGTGTTTTGATGGTTGCTGGAGGCGAACGGTCTATTTTTGTCATCTTGCGCTGTTTTTATCGACCATTTGGCTTTGAGGTGATCTTTTAATCAACTGGTTTTATTAAATTCATTATAAATCAGTGTCTTATGTTTTTAGGGTGAATGCTTTAGGTGGGGGCTATGTGGCTCCATCTTTGTTTTTTGTAAATTAACATGGCTATTATGGCCCTGGATGGGTGATGAAAACTGTCCCAATCAAGCGGTTGGCCATTTCTGGCGAAGATAACCCAGCCAAAAAAAGTAACCACTGGTAAGGATGACGCCAGATCGGGGCGGCTTGCATGACAGCCTCTGGTTGAGCCGCCAAGTCACTGCAATCCCGCTGACATAGGGACGATGTGTGGTGCAGCCCCCTATCGGGCATTGCGAGCTCTGTGTGAACGTCAGCCCTCAAGATGGGGCCGCCAGAGCCCGTCGTCGTTGATATGGGTTGGATGCACGGGATAGTTGCGGCGGATGTGCCTGTTGTAATTGCAGCGGCATGCCCATATTCCCTGATAGGGCCAAGGGGGAGCGCAGAGACAATGGTTGGGGAGGATGACAGCGCTTGCCGTGCGCAGGGTTGCGGCATAGGAGCAGGATGATGGCGACACGTTACCAAGAGAGGGTGTTAGCCGCTCTGGCCGATGGATGAGCTGCCATACTGGCGCCATGGCTGGTTGCTTCAAATAGAAAAAACCCTCCAGCGGAGGGTTTTTTGCATTACCAAGCTATCTAAATGGCAGCGGCTTAGAACAGAGTGGTAGAGAGATCGTAGAGTTCCTGATTGAACGGACGCTTCAGATTCTCGATGCAGTCGATGATGTCGTGATGCACCATGACGTTACCCTGAATACCGACGCAGCGACCACCCTCACCAGCCAGCAGTTGCTCAACCGCGAAGGCGCCCATACGACTGGACATGATACGGTCACGGGCGCTCGGGGCACCGCCACGCTGGATATGGCCCAAAATGGTGGCGCGGGTTTCACGACCGGTCAGCGCTTCAATGTCTTTGGCCAGCACATTGACGTCGGTGACGTGCTCACAGATGGTGATGATGGCGTGACGCTTGCCTTTGGCTTCGCCTTCCTTGATCTGTTGCAGCAGCTTCTCTTTGTCAAAAGCCACTTCCGGCACGATCACGTACTCGGCACCACCAGCAACGGCCGCAGACATGGCCAGATCGCCACAGTGGCGGCCCATGATCTCGACCACTGAGATACGGTGGTGGGAGCTGCAGGTGTCGCGCAGACGGTCGATGGCATCAACCACTACGTTCAGTGCAGTATCAAAGCCGATGGTGAAGTCGGTACCGGCGATGTCGTTATCGATGGTGCCCGGCAGGCCGATGCAGGGGAAACCCTCTTCGGTCAGCTTCTTGGCACCCATGTAGGAGCCGTCACCGCCAATCACCACCAGCGCATCGATGCCATGCTTTTTCAGGTTCTGGATAGCTTCGGCACGTACTGCCGGATCTTTGAAAGCAGGGAAACGGGCAGAGCCGAGGAAAGTACCACCACGGTTGACCACGTCGGAGACGCTGTGGCGCTCCAGCTTGACGATGCGATCCTGGTGCAGGCCCAGGTAGCCATCATAAATACCGTAAACTTCCAGGCCATGATGCAAACCGGCGCGAACCACGGCGCGAATAGCTGCGTTCATACCCGGTGCGTCGCCACCACTGGTCAAAACACCAATACGTTTGATTTGTTTGGTCATGAGTGCCTCTGGATCTGAGTTGTCAAATACGAATGTTGAAATAGACAAGCCACTTTTACTATATCGGCTTTCCTATGGAATGCGGGGTGACCATAGGAAAGGCGATATAGAGAGGGGACGTGCCCCTCTCTTATTAGTCATCGAAGATTACTGGGCTGCGCCCGCGATGATCTGGGAGAAGTCGTCCACTTTCAGGGACGCACCACCGACCAGGCCACCGTCGATGTCCGGCTGACCGAACAGGTCGGCAGCAGTGGCACCAGTGACGGAACCGCCGTACAGAACCTGTACTTTGGCAGCGATGGCAGCGTCAAAACCGGCCAGATACTGACGGATGTGCGCGTGAACGGACTGAGCGATCTCCGGAGTGGCAGTCTTGCCAGTACCGATGGCCCATACCGGCTCATATGCAACAACGGCGTTGCTGAAAGAGGCGATGCCGCAACGGTCGATAACAGCTTTCAGCTGGGTCTCAACCACGTTCTTGGTCACACCGGCTTCGAACTGCTCCAGCGTTTCACCGATACACAGAACTGGCACCAGGCCACCTTTCTGGATCGCTTCGTACTTGGCAGCAACTACGTCGTCGGTCTCTGCGTGCAGGGTACGACGCTCGCTGTGACCAACCAGGGAGTAGGTGCAACCGAAGGCTTTCAGCATGGAAGGGGCGTTTTCGCCGGTGAAGGCGCCAGACTCGTGAAGGTCAGCGTTCTGGGCACCGTAAGCAATTTTGCTGTCAGCGGTCAGCTGCTCAACCAGACCCAAAAAGATAACCGGCGGGCAGACGGCGACTTGCACAGAAGGATGAGCGGCAGCAGCCGGGGTCAGTCCTTTGATCAGAGCTTCAACAGAAGCTTTGGTGCCGTTCAGTTTCCAGTTACCCATTACCAGGTGCTGTCTCATCTTGTATATCTCCTAGGCATTTGATTGCGCGACATTATATGAATTGAACCGAGCCCAAGATAGCTGACCCGGCGGCAAATGACGTAATTTTTTTTCGCTTTCCTGATCCAAATCAGGAATGAAACGCTTGATCGCTCATTCGTTAACCTGCCCCCGCAAGCGGGCCCACCATACCCCAATCCATTCGTGGATGGCAGCCTCGGAATACATCAGATAACGCCCTTTGGGTAAATAGCTGTAGAGCGGCTGTGCTTCCTGGCTCTGCTTGGCGGTGTAGTCAGTGGGGGCTGGCACGGCGTTGAGTCCCTGGCTCTGATAAAGTGCCATGGCGCGGGGCAGGTGAGTGGCCGAACTCACCAGCGCCACCTCTTTGCCCTTGAGATGGGCACTGATGCTGACCGCCTCGTCATGGGTGTCTTTGTTGTTTTCAAACAACGTCATTCGCGCGCGGGGGATGCCAAGGCTCATCGCCATCCGGGCGTTGACCTCGGCGTTTGAGAGGGGATCCCCCGACACATAGCCGGAGAAAATCAGCTCGGCTTGCGGATATGCCAAGGCGAGGCGCACCCCTTCGAGGGTGCGGGCCAGGGCGATATTGTTCTGCCAGGAGCGCTCGGGCACCGCCGGATCGCTGACATGGCCGTTGCCCAGCACCACAATCGCCTCGATATTCGGATGCTGGCTCACCTCGAATGGCGGGAAGCTCTGTTCCAGCCCTCTGGCCAGTTCATAGCTCACCGGTCGCATCCCCATCAGGGTGACAATCAGCAGTGACAAGGTGGCCAGCAGCTTGCCGGTTTTTTGGAAACGGGTGAACCAGAGCAACAGCAGGGCGAGCAGTAGCAGGGAGAGAGAGAAGGGGAGTGGCATCAGCAGTTGGCCTAGCCATTTTTTGACCACAAACAGGTTGAGCTCAAACACGAGTCACACTTCCTTGAGTTTTCAGCAAATTCGGGATGTGACAGAATACCCTTCTTTTTCGTCATGCCCAATGCAGCGGCTAAAGTTGAGTGTTTTTGAAGCAAGATCAAAGTTTTGACGGCCGCACCGACAAGTTCGCCCGTAACATTTATGACTCCACCAAGGGTCGCATTCGCACCACCATCGTCTGGAGTGACATCGAAGCCTGCCTGGCCCGGCTTGGCAATCGACCGCTGCGCATCCTCGATGCGGGGGGCGGTTTTGGCTATTTTGCCCAGAAGCTGGCGGCCATGGGCCATCAGGTGGAGCTGTGCGATCTCTCTGCCGACATGCTTGAGCTGGCCCGCAGCCAGATCGCCGAAAAGGGGCTGCAAGAGAGAATTCGTCTCATCCATTGCCCCATTCAGGATCTCAAGGCCCATGTGACCGGCACCTTTGATCTGGTGCTCTGCCATGCGGTGCTGGAGTGGCTCGCCGAGCCGCGCCAGACCCTGCTAGGTCTGTTCCCTTTCGTCAAGGCTGGGGGCATACTGTCGCTGCTTTTTTACAACCGCCATGGCTTGCTGTTTCAGAGTCTGGTGGTGGGCAATTTTGACTATGTGCGGCTTGGCCTGCGCAAGAAGCGTCAACTGCCGTTGACCCCCACCAATCCCCAGTTGCCGGAGCAGGTCTATGACTGGATCGGGCGAGGGGGGCTAAAGATCATCGGCAAGACCGGGGTGCGGGTGATCCACGACTATATGCGCAACCGGCAGGATCAGAGCGAGAAGTTCGACGATCTGCTGGCCATGGAGCAGCAATATTGCCGTCAGGAGCCGTTTGTCGGACTGGGGCGCTATATCCATGTGATGGCGCAAAAACCGGCCAGCTGATGCCCGGGATAACGTGATTTTTTTGATGCTACCGGATGTAGCCGCGCGCAAGTTTGTGCGCTCAATTACAACAACGAGATGACAACGTCATGATGAGTACATCCCGTACCCTGCCCGAGCGTTCTTTGCCGGAGATAGTGGGGTGGGTCAGGCAGGAGGGGTTGGCGCTGAGCCTGCCTACCGACCGGCTGGCCTTTCTGATTGCAATCAAGACACTGTCCGAAGATGAGTCGGACTTGTCGGAAGCGGCGCTGCACGATGCCTTTGGCTACGTCAGCAACGCCTTTGGCCAGATGGACGAGACTCTCACCGGTCGCGCCAACAATGCCATCAACGACCTGATTCGCCAGCAGATGCTGTCGCGCTTCAACACCGACATGGTGGCGGGGGAGAGCCTCTATCGCCTGTCGCGCCTTGGGGTCGGCATCGTTGACTTCTTTCTCGATCAGCGTCCGGTCGACTCCATCAAGCTCTCCATTTTGCTCGAGCACTTGGCGGCCGAGCTCGACACCGCCCGCAAGGCGGCGCTTGAGACCAACACCCGCGAGCAGTGGGATGCCGAGGTGCTGCCACGGCTCACCTTCTCTCTGGAAGAGACCCTCGGGCGCATCGATCTGACCCAGCGCGCCATGGATGAGCAGCAAAATCAGGTCAAGAGCGAGATCGCGGCCCTGCTGACCCAGAACTGGGTCGATGCCATTCACAGCTGCGAAAAACTGCTGCACGAGACCGGCCAAACCCTGCGCGAGCTGCAAGATACCCTGGACGCCGCCGGCCACCGCCTGCAGGCGGGGCTGCTCAACATTCAGGAAGCAGCGCAAGGGCGTGACGATCTGTTCCACGTCGAGGAGCTGACCCATGCCCTGCAGGGGCGGCTTGACGTCATCACCAGCTGGGGCCAGCAGTGCATCGAGCTCTGGTCCCGCTACGACAGACACGTCCACAAGTTCATCCGCAACGCCATCGACATGGACAAGAACCGCGCCTTCAGCCAGCGGCTGCGCGACTCCATCCGCAATTTCGAGCAGCATAACTGGCTGCTGCGGATCGCCGAGGAGCCCCGTCTGCTGGAGCTGCGGGATGAGACCATCGCCATCCACGACGAGGAGGTGACCGGTGAGGTGCCCCTCGAGATGGAGTACATGGAGATGGTGGATATCAACCAGGAGCTGGCGGAGCGGATCGAGCGCTATCTGGCCCGCTATCCCGAGCAGGGTCAGCAGCTGGATTTGGCCGATGTATTGCGCGAATACCTGCTGGATTACCCGGCGCACGCCCATTTCGATGTGGCGCGTCTTCTGATCGACCAGGCCGTGCGCCTGGGCCATGCCAGCGGCGAGCGCGATCTGCACCGCCAACCCGCATGGAAACCCATTAACCAAGCTGGATCCAAGGTTCAGGCCTATGTCATTGATCAATACTGAGTTTCCCTTGCCGCTGCGACTCGCAGAGGCGATTGCCAACCCCTTGTTTCCGCGCATCGACACCGCCTTGCGCTCCGGCCGTCACATCACTGCCGACGAGTTCGAACCCCATTCGGCGCTGGTGGAGTACCACAACGAGCTGGAGATCTTCTACGGCCGCTATCAGGTTGAACTGATCAAGGCGCCGGAGGGCTTCTTCTATCTGCGTCCGCGCCCCAGCGCCGACATCGGCACCACTGTTTTGTCTGAGCTCGATATGCTGGTGGGCAAGGTGCTCTGCTACCTCTACCTGAGCCCGGATCGCTTGGCCTCGGAAGGGGTGTTCGCCATGGGCGAGCTGCAAGAAGAGGTGCTGAGCCTGGCTGACGAGAAGCAGCTGCTGCGGATGGTCAACAGCCGCTCTGGCGGTACCGATCTCGACAAGAAGAAGCTCTTGGAGAAGATCCGCACTTCCATGCGTCGCCTGCGTCGCCTTGGCATGATCACCGCCCTTGGCAACAGCGACAAATTCCGGGTCAACGAATCTGTGTTCCGCTTTGCCGCCGACGTGCGCTCTGACGAAGATCCGCGCGCCGTGCAGCTGCGGATGATCCAGGAAGGGGAAGCCATCTTCCACGACGACGAGATGCCGAGCAGCGATTCGCTGTTTGATGATATCGAAGCGGATCTTGATGAAGAACAGCTTGAACTGGAGGTTGAAGATGACCTGCAGCGTTAATTTACCGGTACTGATGAAGCCCCTTGGTGTGATTGAGAGTGTGATGGAGAGTGTGGCGTGAGAGGAAAATTCAAATCCCTGACCATGGTCAACTGGAACGGCTTCTTCGCCCGCACCTTCGATCTCGACCAACTGGTCACTACCCTCTCTGGCGGCAATGGCGCGGGCAAGTCCACCACCATGGCGGCCTTTATTGCGGCGCTTATTCCCGACCAGTCGCTGCTCCATTTTCGTAACACCACGGAAGCGGGCTCCAGCAGCGCCTCCCGTGACAAGGGGCTCTACGGCAAGCTGCAGCGTGGCCACTGCTACTCCCTGTTGGAAGTGATGAACAGCCGCGAACAGCGGATCTGGGTCGGTGTCCACCTCGAGCAGGTGGCCAACCGCGACAACAAGGTCAACATCACCCCGTTCGCGCTGGTGGATGTGCCCGAGCAGCTGCAACCCACCGATCTGCTGCTGGAAAAACTCGATGACGGCAAGGGTCGGGTACGGGCGTTTTCCGATCTGAAAGGGGCAGCCGCCGAGCTGGGGGCCATGAAGGTCGCCAAGTTCAATACGGTGACCGACTACCACAACTTCATGTTCGAGTTCGGGATTACCCCGAAAAAACTGCGCGATCAGAAGGATCGCGGCAAGTTCTATCGCCTGATCGAAGCCTCTCTCTACGGCGGTATCTCCTCGTCCATCAGCCGTTCCTTGCGGGAATACCTGCTGCCGGAGAACTCCGGGGTGCGCAAGGCGTTTCAGGACATGGAGGCGGCCATCTATGAAAACCGCCGCACTCTGGAAGCCATTAAAGAGACCCAGGGTCAGCGGGATCTGTTCAAGAACCTGATCACCGAGACCACCCACTATGTGGCGGCGGACTATGTGCGCAACGCCGCCGAAAAGAGCCGTCTCTCCGAGCTGGCCCTCAAGGCGCGTCAGGAGTTGGCGGAGAAACGCCGCATCTTGGCCGAAGAGCGCCAGCGCGCCATCTATCTGGCCGACGAGGTGGAGCAGCTTACCAATCGTGAAAAATTGCTCACTGCCGAGGCTGAGTCAGCCGCCGATCACTTGGCCAAAGTGTTGGCTGCGGTAGCGCTGCAAAAGAAGATCGAGATGTATCGCGCCGATCTGGCGGAGCTGGTCGACAAGCTGGAGCAACAGCAAGCGATCGTGGAAGAGATCCACAGTCAGCTGCTGGAGGTGGAAGAGCGCAAGGAGCTGGCGCAGGCCGAGGTAGACAGCCTCAAGACCCAGCTGGCCGACTACCAGCAGGCGCTCGATATTCAGCAGACCCGCGCCATCCAGTACCGTCAGGCGGTGCAGGCGCTGGAAAATGCCCGCGAGCAGTGCGAACTGCCGGGGCTGACTGCCGAACAGGCGAGCGACACCCTGCATCAGTTCCGCAGCGCCGAGCAGAGCCTCACCAGCCGGGTGCTGGGGGCCGAGCAACAACTCGCGTTGGCCAAGGCGGCGGTGGCCGAACACGAAGCGGCGCTGGCGCTGCTTTTGAGCATCGCCCCCGAGACAGTGCGTGAGGCCGCCTGGCCTACCGCGCAGGCGCTGCTCAAGCGTCACATCGAAGACAAGGCCCGTATTGCCCAGGGGCAGGGGCTGCGCGCCGCGCTGGCTCGCCTCGAGAAAGAGAGCGACAGCCAGCAGGCGCTCTTCCGCTTGCGTGATGAGCTGCAGCAGGCTTCCGGCCAGCTGATCGCCAGCCAAGATGAGCTGGAGTTATTTCTTGAAGCCCAGCGCACCCGTCAGGAAGAGCTGAGTGAGCAGCAGGCGGAAGTGAACCAGCGCCGCGCCAGCCTCGAGCATCAGGGCGCCCAACTGGGCCGCGATATTAGCGATCTCACCAAGCTGGCACCCCGTTGGCTCAAATCCTTTGAAAAACTCGAGCAGTTGCGCGAGCAGAGCGGATTGCCGCTCGCCACCGCCGAGGAGCTGTCGTCCGGCATGCAGAGCGTGCTCGACAAGGAGCGCGAGTTCGAGCAGGAGAGCAACCGCATCGCGGCGCAGAAACAGGCGCTGGAGCTGCAAATTCGCAACCTGCAGCTGGGAGCTGGCGAGGCCGATCCGCGTCTTGCCCGCATCGCCGAACAGGTGGGGGGCGTGCTGCTCTCCGATGTCTATGACGACATCTCCATCGACGATGCCCCTTACTACTCCGCGCTCTACGGCCCGGCTCGCAGTGCTCTGGTGGTGCTCGACCTTGAGGGCGCCATCGAGCGGCTGAAAAAGCTGGAAGATTGCCCGGAAGATATTTACCTGATCCAGGGCAACCCCGACTCCTTTGACGAGGATCTGGTGGAAGCGGACGAGCTGGGGGACGCCGTGCTGGTGCGCACCAGCAAGCGTCAGGTGCGCTTCTCCCGCTACCCCGAGTTGCCGCTGTTTGGCCGCGCTGCGCGGGAAAAACGCATCGAGCAGCTCGACCTTGAGCGCGAGAGCCTGATCGAGGGTTACGCCAAGGCCGCCTTCGAGCAGCAGAAGTACCACCGTCTCTACGGTCACTTCCGTGACTTTATCGGCCAGCATCTGGATATCGCCTTCCGCCCCGACCCCGAAGCAGAAGTGCAGGCCAAGCAGGCCGAACTGCGGGGATTGCAGGGGGCCATCGCCGAGTGCGACAAGCAGCTGGCCGAGGCCAAAGCGGCCACCGCCCAGCTGGCCCGCCATATCCAGCTGGTGCAGGGGATGCTGCCCTTTGCTCACCTGTTTGCCGAAGTGGATCTGGCTGCTCGTCTTGAGGCGGCCCATGCCGACGTGGAAGCCCTGAAACAGGCCGAAGCCTTTATCGCCAAGCACGGCAAGGCGCTCGAGAAGCTCGAGACAGTGGTGCAGGTGCTGCGTCAGGATCCGCAAGATCTGGCCGCACTGCAGGCTGCCTATGATGAGGTGAGCGAGCTGCTGGCCGAGCAGAAGCGCCGTTGCTACGCGCTTGATCAGCTGGTGGCCCGTCTGCCGCACTTTGCCTATCAGGATGCGCAAGATCTGCTGGGCAAGGCGTCTGAAATGAGTGAGCGACTCAAAGAGAAGCTTAAAGCCGCCGAGCTGGCGGCCCGCACTGCCGGCGAGCAGCACAAGCAGATTGCCCAGCGTCATACCGAGGCGTTGCAACTGCGCACCGCCCTCGATTCCAGCGCCTCGGCCAAGCGCCAGACCCTGACCGAGTTCGAGCAGGAGCTGGCAGCCATGGGGCTGACGCTATCTGACGATATGGAAGATAAGGCGCGCGCCCACAAGAAAGAGATCGAGGAGCTGCTTATCCGCACCCGTTCCCGTCGCACCAGCGCCGAGGCCCAGTTGCAGGTGACCAAGCGCGAGATCGAATCCCTTGGCGGTCGTCTCACGCTCGAAGGCAAGGATTACTTCAGCGCCCGTAAATCCCTGGTGGGTCACAAGGCGAGCTGGTCGCGGGTGGTGCGACTGGCGCGGGAGACCGACGTCGAGAAGCGTTTAAATAAGCGCGAGCTGGCTTATCTCGACAGCGACGAGCTGCGCTCTATGTCGGACAAAGCCCTCGGTGCCCTGCGGGTGGCGGTGGCGCACGATGAAGCCCTGCGCGATGCGCTGCGCCTGTCGGAGGGCAACCGCAGCACCGAGCAGAAGGTCGCCTTCTACGTGCAGGTCTACCGTTACCTTAAAGATCGCATTCGCAACGACATCATCCGCTCCGATGATCCGGTGGAGGCGATCGAGGAGATGGAGATCGAGCTGGCCCGTCTGGCCGATGAGCTCAAGCAGCGGGAAAACCACCTGTCGCTCTCCTCCCACGAGGTGGCGGCCAAGATCACCAACATCATCCGCCGCGAGCAGAACCGTATCCGGGTGCTCAACCAGGGCTTGCAGAACATCGCCTTCGGTCTGGTGCGCGGAGTGCGCCTCAACGTCAATATCCGCGAGGCGCACACTCGTCTGCTGACGGCACTGGCGGATCAAACCGCCATGCACAACGATCTGTTCGCCGACAAGGAGCTCAGCTTCTCCGAGGCGATGGCCAAGCTGTTCCAACGCCTCAATCCGCAGATCGAACAGGGGGATCGTAGCTATCAGGTGATGGGCGACGTGCTGCTCGACTATCGCAACTATCTGGAGCTGGAGATCGAGGTGCAGCGTGGGGCCGATGGCTGGCTGCGTGCCGAGAGCGGCGCGCTCTCCACCGGCGAGGCGATCGGTACCGGTCAGGCCATCTTGCTGATGGTGCTGATCAGCTGGGAGGAGGAGTCCCGCCGTCTGCGCGGCAAGGATATCGCTCCCTGCCGCCTGTTGTTCCTCGACGAAGCGGCCCGTCTGGATGGCAAATCCATCGCCACCCTGTTCGAGCTGTGCGAGCGGCAGGATATGCAGCTGCTGATCGCGGCGCCTGAGAACATCAGCCCCGAGAAGGGCACCACCTACAAGCTCATCCGTAAAGTGCAAGGCAAGCACGAGCATGTCCATGTGGTGGGTCTGCGTGGCTTTGGCTTTAGCGACGACAAGCTGATTGCCTGATCAATGTCTGGCCCATCCTGACATGGGATGACGGGTAAATAGATGAAAGGGAGGCATTTGCCTCCCTTTTTGCATGAAAGATATGGCAAAGTAGCCGCGCGGTCGCTGTTGCCTGGCAGCAAGGCGAGTAACATGGCGAGTGCATCGGACCGATGGCAAGGCGAGAGAGCCTGCTAGCAAACGTGCCGCCAGCGTCACGGACCACATAGAAGAACAAAAAATAGAGCAGAGCAGAAAATAGAGCCGAGCAGAAAGAAGAAGAGAGGAGAGGGAAAAGGTGCAACATATTCAGAAAGGGCTGCTGTTATCTCTTTGCCTGTTGCTGGCGGCCTGTAGCAGCCGTTATGACCAGAGCCACGGCGGCAGCTGGCGCGGCTATAGCGAGACCGGTTATGCCAGCTATTATGCCGACCGCTATCACGGCAAAAAGACCGCCAGCGGCGAGCTCTATCGCAACAACTTCAATAGCGCCGCCCATATGGAGTTACCTTTTGGCTCTATGGTACGGGTTACCAACCTCGCCAACGGCAAGAGTGTGGTGGTCAAGGTCAATGACCGCGGCGCCTTTAAAAGCGGGCGTATTATCGATCTCTCCAAATCTGCGTTTAGCAGCATCGGCAATATTCGCGAAGGGATTATCAAGGTAAAGGTTGAGGTACTGTGACAATCTGATTAGAAGGCCGTTGTGATAAACGGCCAGCACATTTTATGTGAAAAGATATTTGATATTACTTTCCATTTTATAGATGTGTTGTATTAGTTGCTCGATGCGAAGAGTTCTATTTTTAATTTGAGTAAAATAAACATAGGTACAGCTTTCATTATTTTCATATTTTTCGAATGCTATTGGATGCGGGCATTCTTGGTCTGGGTCAAAGTAATAACAAGATAACCAATCAGGTTCTTTGGCTGAAAATGCGTTACCCACACCAAAATCGTTATTGATTGATGACTTTAACTCTGGGTCAACACACAAGCGATTATTTTTGTCGTGACTGCGCAGGCCATAATGTAGCCATGAATACAAATTTATATAGGTCCATATACTCTTGAAGCTATCTTGATATATGCAGTAGCGTATTCCGATATTGCGATTGTTTTTGCTTTTAAAAAAATAGGCATGACAAATGTCATCTATATTACTGCCGCCAT
The DNA here is from genome assembly GCF_006243315.1 of Aeromonas sobria. Taxonomy (GTDB): domain Bacteria; phylum Pseudomonadota; class Gammaproteobacteria; order Enterobacterales; family Aeromonadaceae; genus Aeromonas; species Aeromonas sobria_A. Next base: position 64,405 of record NZ_NKWE01000044.1, on the reverse strand, counting down.
ATATTTCAGGTTTCTTTCCTACAGAGATTAGTTTTGCATTAAGTTCGTTCCAAAACAATCTCATAATACTTTCTTTTGCATAAACTACTGCTTCAGATATTGATAAGGCAGCTAGCATTTTCTCAGTAGAACCAGCAAGTTCGTTAGAGAGGGAAGGGGTAAGGCCACTTTTATGAGTCAATTTTTCCACCAATGATAGATATTGATTAAGAGTTTGTTTTACTACTGACTCCTTAGGCGCTCGTTCTACGCACTTTTGAAGCCATGTTAAAATGTGTATATCAAAAGAAATACAATTAACACATTCAATTGGTAGTTTTCCTAAACTATATATTGATGGGTTTCTACCATTTAAAGTGAGATAAAAAATTGATACTTTTTCATTAGCCTTAGCACGTAAAAACAATTCATCATAATAGTCATCAAGCTGATTGTATTGATCTCCCGCATCAATCTTCATTTCAATGCCAATCAGATGACTTTTGGTACTGATGGTGAAATCGATCCTTCTTCCTGATGTGGTGAGATCCTCTCGTCGAACCTCTATGTTATGATCATCGACATCCAAGTTAATTATCCCTAGGAGGGTTTTTACAGGATAATAACCAAGGTTGTGCGCCCCTTTCGGATTTAATAATTCATATATAAACCTTGAATGTGTGCCAACCTCATCTCTTTCAATGTTAAGAATGGAGAATAGATTGAAGTTAACACCATTTTGAACGCTGGCCTTTTCATGTTCAACAATTTTTGAGTGTACACTGTCAAGCAGAAATTCTATCTGTGAGTTCAAATTTTCACCTGTGAGTACTATAAGTGAAAGATACATTTATGTAGTTGCATCATATTCTTGCGCAAGTAGTAAAAACTTGATCAACACGATGTTTATGAAAACATTTGTATGTATAAAAGTAACTGATGGGCTGATGACACTCTGAAAATATTATCCATGTGCCCTCTGAACCATTTATTGAGAGAACGGTACAGCAGTACCTGATAATTGCTGGTTAGTTTATTTCTATGGGGAGTAAGCAGAATAGAAGTGGCAAATGGAAGGTCAGGATTATATTGCGGCAGTTTAATTATCTACACGGTCGCTATGATAGATGGGCTTCACGCCCATCTATCAATATACAGTTATTTATTATGCCGCTCATAAAGTCGCTGCACCACATCCTGTAATCCCAGCCCTTCATTTTGCAGCAGCACGGTCAGGTGGTAGAGCAGATCGGCGGATTCGTTGATGAGCTCCTCCCGATCCTTGGCCATGGCGGCCAGCGCCACTTCAACACCTTCCTCACCGACCTTCTGGGCGATGCGCTTGGTGCCTTTGCCGTAGAGGCTGGCGGTGTAGCTGGTGGCCGGATCGGCCCCTTTGCGGGCGGCCAGGATCTGTTCCAGCTCTGCCAGAAAACCGAGCGGCGGCAGCGGGTGACCATGGAAGCAGGAGGGGGGGCCCTTGTGACAGGTGGGGCCGACGGGGTTGGCGGCAATCAGCAGGGAATCCTGATCGCAGTCGGTGCTGATGGCCACGAGGTTGAGCACATTGCCCGAGCTTTCACCCTTGGTCCAGAGCCGCTGTTTGCTACGGCTAAAGAAGGTGACCTGACCTGTGGCCTGGGTCTTTTCCAGCGCTTCGCGGGTCATAAAGCCCTGCATCAGCACCTCGCCACTGGCGGCGTGCTGGACGATGGCGGGGATCATTCCATCGCACTTGGCCCAGTCGAGCTGCTCGGCAAGGGGGCGCGCGCTGGCGGTTGTTTGTGCATTTTCAGAAAAGTTATTCACGGATGGCGACTCCTTCGGTTTTCAGCCAGCGTTTCAATTCGGGAATGGGGATAAGGCCCTTGTGGAATACCGAGGCGGCCAGCGCCCCATCCACATCGGCGAGGGTAAAGGCATCGCGCAAGTGCGCCATGGCACCGGCGCCGCCGGAGGCAATCAGCGGCACCTTGCAGACGCTGCGCACCAGTTTGAGCTGGTCGAGATCATAACCCTGACGCATGCCGTCCTGATTCATCACGTTCAGCACGATTTCGCCCGCGCCGCGCTTTTGTACCTCCTGCACCCAATCGAGGGTGTGCCAGGCGGTGGTGCGGGTGCGGCTCTCGTCACCGGTAAACTGTTTGACCTGATAGTGGCCCGTCTCGGCATCGAAGTAGGAGTCAATGCCCACCACCACGCACTGCACGCCAAAGCGCTCGGCCAGTCGGCTGATGAGGGTCGGATCGGCCAGCGCCGGAGAGTTGATGGAGACCTTGTCGGCACCAAATTCGAGGATCTGGCGGGCGTCCTCCACACTTTTGATGCCACCGGCGACGCAGAAGGGGATATCGATCACCTCCGCTACCCGGCTCACCCAGCTCTTGTCCACCACTCGCGCATCGCTGGAGGCGGTGATGTCATAGAACACCAGCTCGTCTGCCCCTTCCTCGGCGTAGCGGCGCGCCAGCTCGACAATGCCGCCCATCACCTCGTGGTTGCGAAACTGCACCCCTTTGACCACCACGCCATCTTTCACGTCGAGGCAGGGGATAATGCGTCTTGCCAGCATCAGTTGCCTCCTGTGGTAACGGCTGCGGGCGTTTGCCAGCAGGCGATGGCGTCACCTACCGAGAACTTGCCCTCCAGCAGGGCGCGGCCAAGGATGATCCCCTTGACGCCGGAGCCCTTGAGCGCCTCGATATCCGCGATGCCGCCAATGCCGCCAGAAGCCTGAAAAGCGACGCTCGGGTAGCGGGCGCAGAGATCCCGATAGAGCTCGACGTTGGTGCCAGCGAGGGTGCCGTCACGGCTGATGTCGGTGCAGAGCACATGCTTGAGCCCGGCGGGCAGGAAGCGCTCGATCAGCGCTTCGATGGTCACGCCGCTGTTCTCCTGCCAGCCTGCCACCGCGATATGGCGATTACCCTGCTCATCGATATTGACGTCCAGCGCCAGCACGATCTGCTCGGGGCCATATTTCTCCATCCAGCTGGCCACCAGATCCGGGGATTTGACCGCGGTGGAGCCGATCACCACCCGGCTGGCTCCGGCGGCCAGCAGATCTGCCACATCCTGCTCTGTGCGTACACCGCCACCGACCTGCACCGGCGCTTCGGTGGCTGACAGCAGTTGGGTCAGCAGGGGCAACTGGCGCGCCTTGGCATCCTTGGCACCGTCCAGATCCACCAGATGGAGCTGCACCGCCCCCTGGGAGACATATTCATCGAAGCGGGCCTGCGGGCTGCTGCTGTATTCGGTCTTCTGCTCGTAGTCCCCCTGATAGAGACGGACCACCTGACCGTTGATCAGGTCAATTGCGGGAATGATCATTCAAAGCTCCAGAAAATTTTGCAGCAAACGGGCACCGGCTGCGCCTGAGCGCTCCGGGTGGAATTGGGCGCCAAAGAAGTTGCTGTGCTCAGCAACCCCGCCCACGATGGCGGTGAAAGGCTTGCCGTAGTCGCAGGTCGCCAGCGTCGCTTCTGTCACCTCCAGCGCATAGGAGTGAACGAAGTAGAAGTAGCTGCCGCTCGGGATCCCCTTGAGCAGGGGATGGGTCTCGTCATGCTCAATCTGGTTCCAGCCCATATGGGGCAGGCGCAGGTTACCCACTTCCATCAGCCGGATCTTGCCCGGCACTATGCCAAGGCAGTCGATAAGCCGCTCTGGCGAACCCTGCGTGCCCATGCTCTCTTCGGAGGCCTCCGCCAGCATCTGCATGCCGAGGCAAAAGCCCAGCAGCGGCTGCTTGGCGGCGCGGATAAGGGGCACCAGCCCCCGTTCGTTGAGGTTGTTCATGGCGGCCACCGCAGTGCCGACACCGGGCAGGATCAGCTTGTCGGCCTGCTCGATATCAGCCGCTTGGCTGGAGACCAAGGGCCGCACGCCGAGGCGCTCGAACGCCATTCTGACCGAGGCCAGATTTGCACAGCCTGTATCGATAATGACCAGCTTCTGCTTGCTCACATCCATCACAGCACTCCCTTGCTGGAGGGGAGGTCACTCCCTTCCACCCGAATGGCCTGACGCAGGGCGCGGCCAAAGCCTTTGAACAGCGCCTCCACCTGATGGTGGGTGTTGCCGCTGCCCACCTTCATTTGCAGGGTGATGGCCATGGCATCCGAGATTGAGCGGAAGAAGTGGGGCACCATCTCGGTGGCCATCTCGCCTACGTTGTCGCGGCCAAAGCCGCTCGGGCAGTCAAACACGAAGTAGGGGCGGCCGCTCAAATCCAGCGCTGTGCTCACCTCCTGTTCAGTCAGCGGGCGCGCATCGATCACTGCCTGCACCTCGTCCATCGCCAGCACGAAGCCGAAACGGCCGATGCCGCGCTTGTTGCCAAGGGCCTGACGCAGAGCCTGACCTAGGGCCAGCCCTACATCTTCCACTGTGTGGTGATCGTCGATATGCAGATCGCCGCTGACGTTGAGCTTGAGCTGGAAACCAGCGTGGGTGGCGATCTGATCCAGCATGTGATCAAAGAAGCCGATGCCGGTGGCGATCTGGTTGCCGCTGCTGTTGTTGGTGGCTGAAGGGTCGAGATCAACAGCTATCTGAATGCGGGTCTCCTTGGTGTTGCGCTCCACCGAGGCGACGCGGCCCTTATTTGGACTAAGAGCAGTGAGCAGCTGATCACGGATGGCGAGCCAGTCGTGATCCTGCGGGTGGTAGCGAATGCCACTAATGCCCATATTCTCGGCCAGCTGCAGATCGGTCTGGCGATCGCCAATCACGAAGGAGTTGGCAAAGTCGATACGACCCGAGGCGAGATACTCCTTTACCAGCCCGAGGTGGGGCTTGCGGCAGCTGCAGCCGTCGGTGGGGAAGTGCGGGCAGATCAGCACCTGCTCCCACTTCACCCCTTGCGATTCAAATAAATGCATCATCAGGTCGTGAGGCGGCTGGAAGTTCTCCAGCGGCAGGCTGGCGGTGCCCAGCCCATCCTGATTGGTCACCATCACCAGCACGTAACCGGCGGCCTGCAACTCGCGCAGCACCGGAATGACCATGGGCTCGAAGCGCAGCTTGGCGAGGCTATCCACCTGCTTGTCGGTCACCGGCTCTTCTATCAAAGTGCCGTCGCGGTCGATAAACAAAAACGGGGTCTTCATCGCTACATCCTTGTCTTACAAAGTGGGAGAGGGCAGGTCACGCAATACCGCCAGCACGGCATCCATCTCGCCCTGATAGCCGATGGTGACGCGAATGCTGTTGTCCAGGCCCGGTTTGCTGGAGAAATCCCGCAGTATGATGCCGGCGGCCTTCATGGCGGCAAAGACGGCGGCGCCATCCACAAAGCGCACCAGCACGAAGTTGCCCTTGTCCTCAAACACCGCTTTGACGCAGGCAAGCTTGGCCAGCTCTGCCTTGAAGGCGGCTTTTTGCTTGTTGAGCTCCATCACTCGCTCCTGCATCAGTTCCAGTCCCATGGGGGAGAGGGCCTGCGCCGCGATCTGGGCGATGGGCTCGGGGATGGGATAGGGGGCGATCACCTTGGCCAGCATGGCGATCACCTCGGGGCTTGCCAGCGTGAAGCCGCAGCGGATCCCCGCCAGCGCAAAGGCCTTGGAGAGGGTGCGGGTCACCACCAGATTGGGGAAGCGGGCCAGCAGGTCTACCACGGACGCCTCGGGGCAGAACTCGATATAGGCCTCGTCCACCACCACGATGGCGCGATCCCGCGCTTTCTCCAGCAGGGCGATCAGGCCATCGCGCCCCACCAGATCCCCGGTGGGGTTGTTGGGGGAGCAGAGAAACACCAGCTTCACGTCGCCGAGGCGATCGGCGATGGCGGGCCAGTCAGGCTGGCGGCTGGCGGTCAGCGGTTGCTCGACGATACCGACGCCGCAGGTCTCGGCGCTGATGGCGTACATGCCGTAGGTGGGCGGGCAGATCAGGATCTGATCTTCACCCGCTTCGCAGAAGGTGCGGATCAGCAGCTCGATGGCCTCGTCGGCGCCGCGGCTCACCAATACCTGATCGGGATTGACCCCGGCGTAGGCGGCATAGCCGCTCACCACCTCGGCCGGTTGGCATTCGGGGTAGCGGTTGAGGCGGCTCCCCTCGATGGTGAAGGGGTAAGCTTGCGGTGCCTCGTTGGCGTTGAGCCAGACGTGGCCCTTGCCGCCAATGCGGCGAGCGGATTGATAAGGGGTAAGGGCCCGCACCACGCGGCGCGCCAGATTGGCAATGCTCATGACAAATCCTTCTGCTGTGCTGTTGGTTGGGGCGCGGCGGCCAGGGCGTTCAACCTGAGGGTGACGGCATTTTTGTGGCCATCGAGCCCCTCGGCTTGGGCGATGCGCTGAACGATGGGGCCGAGCCCCTGAATGCCCTCGACGCTCAGCTCCTGCACCGTGTAGCGGCGCTGATAATCGGCGAGGCCAAGGCTGGAGCAGGTGCGGGCGTAGCCATAGGTGGGCAGGGTGTGGTTGGTGCCGCTGGCGTAATCACCGACCGACTCGGGTGTCCACTGGCCAAGAAAGATGGAACCAGCGTTCTCCAGCTTATCCAGCAGATCACGAGGCGCTTGGGTCTGCACAATCAGGTGCTCCGGCGCATAGGCGTTGGAGATGGCGCACGCTTCGGCCAGATCGTCACAGAGGATCACCAGACTGCTGCCGAGCGCCTGCGCGGCGATCTCGCGGCGGCTCAACTTGGCCAGCTGGCGCTTGATCTCCCCTGCGATGGCATCGGCCAGTAGGGGCGAGGTGGTGACCAGCACCACCTGACTGTCGGGGCCGTGTTCGGCCTGAGAGAGCAGGTCTGCCGCCACGAAGGCCGGGTTGGCGCTCTCGTCGGCAATCACCAGCACCTCGGAGGGGCCAGCTGGCATGTCGATGGCGGCGCCGCGCCAGTCGCGGGAAACCTGTCCCTTGGCTTCGGTCACATAGGCGTTGCCCGGGCCAAAGATCTTGTCCACCTTCGGGATGCTGTCCGTGCCGTAAGCCATGGCCGCGATGGCCTGGGCACCGCCGATGGCGAACACCTTCTCGACCCCGCAGGCGCGGGCGGCAAACAGGATCTCGTCGCTGGCGGGGGACGGGGTGCAGAGCACCACTTCACGGCAACCGGCGATAGCCGCCGGAATAGCCAGCATCATCACGGTGGAGGGGAGCGGTGCGCTGCCCCCCGGCACATAGAGGCCGACCCGGCTGATGGGTTGGGTGCGCAGCTCGCACACCACCCCGGGCTGGGTCTCCACTCGCACCACCGGCTGCACTTGGGCAGCGTGGAAGGTGCGGATGTTGGCAATCGCCGCCTCGATGGCGCTTTTGATCTCGTCATCCAGCCGCGCGCAGGCAGCTTCAATCTCGGCTTCGCTGACGCGCAACTGCTCACGGGGGGCTCGCTCGAAACGCAGGCTCAGCTCGCGCAGGGCCTCATCGCCACGGCTGCGCACCGCTGCGATGATATCCCGCACCACGGCGCCGATATCGGCCTCGTCATTGAGGGCGGGCCGGGTCAGCACGTCGGCCTGCTGGGCGGCGGAAAGGGTCTTCCAGATCAGGGTCTGCATGATATCCCTTCCTTATTCCATCATTTTTTCGATGGGCAGCACCAGAATGGAGCTGGCGCCGAGGGCCTTGAGCTGCTCCATGGTCTCCCAGAACAGGGTCTCGCTGGAGACGACGTGCAGGGCCACCTGATTGGTGTCTCCGGCCAGCTGCATGATGGTGGGGCGCTCGGCACCCGGCAGCAGATCGGTGATGGCATCGAGCTTGTCTTTGGGGGCATGCAGCATGATGTACTTGCTCTCGCGGGCCTGCTGCATCCCCTGAATGCGGGGCAGCAGCTTGTCGATCAGCTTCTGCTTGGCATCGGATAAGGGGTTGGGAGCCTGTACCAGCACCGCCTTGGAGCGGTAGATCACCTCCACTTCCTTAAGGCCATTGGCCTCCAAGGTGGCGCCAGTGGAGACCAGATCGCAGATGGCATCGGCCAGACCCGCACGGGGTGCCACTTCTACCGAGCCCCCCAGCATCACGCTCTTGAAGCCAAGACCCTTTTCATCAAAGAAGCGCTTGAGCAGCCCGGGGTAGGAGGTAGCGATGCGCTTGCCTGCCAGACTTTGTGGCCCTGTGTAGGCCACATCTTCCGGCACTGCCAGCGAGAGGCGGCAGCCACCGAAGTCGAGCTGCTTGAGGGTTTTGACCTGTGCAGGCAATCCTTGGGACGCGCGAATAAGCTGTGCCTCTTCCAGCACGTTCTCGCCGATGATGCCAAGGTCGACCACCCCTTCCATCACCAGACCCGGGATATCGTCATCGCGCACTCGCAGGATATCGATGGGCATGTTCTCGACATGGGCGATAAGGCGCTGCTCGCGCAGGTTGATCTTGAGGCCGCAGCTCTTGAACAGGGCTTGGGAATCCTGGCTCAGACGACCGGACTTTTGCATGGCGATACGCAGACGTTGTGTTTCCATTTGCTCTATTTCCTTCTAGTCAAAAACGAAAAAACCCTCGGAAGTGTGTGCTTCCGAGGGTTTATGAATCTTGCGGTCCTTTTGGAAGTCACCAGTTAAGTGTCTTCCAGCAGTCAACCTCCTGAAAGACTAGTCGGGATGATGATGGTGGTGATGAGTCTTCAGGGGGGTGAACTTCATGTAATCAATCCTTTACAAAATAAGATGTCGTAATTGACGCCTGATTTAAACTACCTGCCTTGACAGAAAATGCAACCCGAAATTGTGATTTGATCGATTAAAGTGGAGAAAACGGTTTTCTGGTCGATAACTAGACAATAACCCCTGCAGGAGTCGCCATCATGCCCAGCCAGGACCTGTTGTTCCCCATTTTGCCCCGGGCGCCCGCCGCGCCCGGCAGCGAAGAGATCAAGCGGGAAGTGAACCAGATCAGCAAGAAGCATCAACTGCGTAAGACCAGCACTGACAACAGTGACTCCCAGCAGCGCCAGCAGGCGTATAACACCCCCGCCAAGCGTGATCAGTCCAAGGCGGAAGAGGATGATCACAAACCGGATCCTGAGCATCAGATCGATCTGTTCGTCTAAGCAGATTATCTGTCCCGCTTTTGCCGTGCTTTTGGCATAATGACCGCTTTTGCTGCGGGACGCCCTTTTGACCATCCAGACCCTGTTCAAGCCAGATGGCCCTCTGGCCAGCCATATCGACGGTTTCAAAGCCCGCGCTCCCCAACTGGAGATGGCCGAAGCGGTCGCGCGCGCCATCAAAAGTGGTGGCCGTCTGCTGGTGGAGGCGGGGACCGGTACCGGCAAGACCTACGCCTATCTGGTGCCAGCGCTAGAGTCCGGCAAACGGGTGGTGATCAGCACCGGCTCCAAGAACCTGCAGGAGCAGCTCTTCTATCGGGATCTCCCTACCATCACAGGCGCGCTCTCCTACACCCCGCCAGTGGCCCTGCTCAAGGGGCGCAGCAACTATCTCTGCATCGAGCGGATGAACCGGCTCTTGAGCGAATCCCATCTGCAAAAGCCGGAAGTTCTCAACGATCTGGTGAAGGTAAAATCCTGGTCCACCGCCACCGATAACGGCGATGTGGGGGATATTCCGGGATTGCAGGAGAACGCCGAGATCCTTGCCCATGTCACCAGCACCAACGACAACTGTCTCGGTCGCGACTGCCCCTATTACGACGACTGCCATCTGGTGGTGGCCCGTCGCCGCGCCATGGATGCCCAGGTGGTGGTGATCAATCATCACCTCTTCTTCGCCGATATGGCGGTGAAAGACACCGGATTTGGTGAGTTGGTGCCCCAAGCGCAAGTCTATGTGTTTGACGAGGCGCACCAGCTGGCGGAGATTGCCACCAACTACTTCGGCAAGTCGGTGGGCAGTCGCACCATTCAGGATCTGGCACAGGATATCCAGCTGGCCTATCGCGCTGAGGCCCACGACATGGCCCAGCTCGGCAAGGCGGCGGACCGGCTCGCCATCGCCAGTCAGGATCTGCGCCTAGCCTTCGGGGTGGATGGCGGCCGCGGCAATACCCGCGACATGCTGCGCCAATCGCTCTGGGGGCAAGCCTTGGCTCGTCTCAACGATGCCATCGGGCTCTGCTACGAGGTGCTTAAACTGGCGCTCGGCCGTGGCGAGCAGCTGGATCACGCTTTCGAGCGGATCTGCGAGCTGCGCACCCGCCTTGGGGAGGTGCTGGCGGTCAATCAGACCGGTTTCTCATACTGGTATGACTGTTCGCGGCTGCATTTTTCCCTCAATTTGACGCCGCTATCGGTAGCTGAACGTTTCAGTGCCGAGGTGCAAAAACCGGAGGTGGCCTGGGTCTTTACCTCCGCCACCCTGACGGTGGATATGCGTTTTGATCACTTTAAGGCCGAGCTGGGGCTGGCGGGCAGCGCCGAGCTGATCCTCGACAGTCCGTTCGACTATGGCGAGCAGGCGCGGCTCTGTGTGCCCCGCTATCTGCCGGAGCCCAATGCCTTTGGTCGCGGCGAGCAGCTGGCCAATCTGATGATCCCGCTTATCAACAAGACGCCGGGGGGCTGTTTCTTCCTCTGCACCAGCCATCAGGTGATGCGTCAGGTGGCCGAGGTGCTGCGCCGGGAGATTGGCCGCACCGTGCTGCTGCAGGGGGAGGATAACAAGCAGCGGCTGCTCAAGGAGTTTGTCGAGAATGGCCGCGCCGTGCTGGTGGCGACCAGCAGCTTCTGGGAGGGGATCGACGTGCGAGGGGCAGCGTTGTCGTGTGTTATCATCGACAAGCTGCCGTTTGCCAGCCCCGATGATCCGCTGCTCAAAGCGCGGGTCGATGATTGCAAGCTCAAGGGGGGCGATCCCTTCGCCGAGCTGCAGTTGCCCAAGGCGGTGATTGCTCTCAAGCAGGGGGTGGGACGGCTTATTCGTGATCGCAGTGATCACGGGGTGCTGGTGATCTGTGATCCACGGATGGTCAACAAACCTTACGGTGCCACCTTTATCAAGAGCCTGCCTGCCATCCCTCGCACCCGGGAGTTGGGGACGCTGGGGAGCTTTTTCGATCGCAGTGAATAAGTTTGCCGCCAGCTAACAGATTTGAACAACGGGTGAGCATATCTCGCTTGCCGGTTATGTAATTGACTGATTTTATAGAGATTGGAAAGCATGAACGAGTTGAAGATCCTGGCCGTAGATACCGCCACCGAAGCCTGCTCCGCCGCCTTGCTGGTGGGTGACACGCTGTTCTCCCGCTGGGAGGAGGCGCCACGGGATCACACCCGAAAAATCCTGCCCATGGTTCAGGCTGTGTTAGAGGATGCCGGGATAAGTTTGAGTGATCTGGACGCCATCGCGTTCGGCCGTGGGCCGGGCTCCTTTACCGGGGTGCGGATCGGCATCAGCGTGGCTCAGGGGCTGGCGTTCGGGGTAGGTGTGCCGCTGATTGGCATCTCGACTCTGGCCGCCATGGCGCAAGGGGCCTATCGTCTCGATGGCGCTGAACAGGTGCTGACCGCCATCGATGCGCGGATGAACGAGGTCTATTTTGGCCGCTATGAGCTGATCGATGGCCGCATGCAACTGGTGGGCGACGAGGTGGTGAGCGATCCTGCGGCACTGGTTGACGCCCGTGGCAAGCAGGCGGGCCCTGTGACCTGCGTCGGCACCGGTTTTGAAACCTATGGCGAGACCTTGAGTGCTCTGGCCGATGAGTTGGCGGTGAGTCAGGTGCGCTTCCCGGCAGCAGAAGACATGCTGCCGCTGGCCCGCGCCGCCTGGCTGGCGGGGGAGGCGGTGCCGGTGGAGCAGGCGACGCCGGTCTATTTGCGTGACAAGGTGACCTGGAAAAAACTGCCGGGTCGCGAATAAGGGCAAGAGGCATGTCGCTCTTGCCGCTCATCAGCTGCAACACCAGCGGATGGCCCGATGGGCCACGCCGGCAACAGGAGAGTGACATGATGCGTAATACCAGGAGCGACATGATGAAACGCGGGATGGTGGTCGGGGCGCTGGCCCTGCTGCTCGGGGCCTGCAGCTCGGTACCCAAGGAGCTGGCTTATGAGCCCGAAAATCAGCTGGTGGCCTATCAAGCTGCCCTTGGCGGGATGGAGGGCAAACCGGCCCGCTGGAGCGGCGTTATCTCGGCGGTGCACAACAAGGCGGATCAGAGCGTTATTGAAGTGGTCTATCTGCCGCTCAAGTCCAACGGTGTACCGGAGCAGACCGAGCAGAGCCCGGGCCGTTTTCTGGCCATCATGAAGGGTTTTGTCGATCCGACCCTCTATGCCAAGGGGCGCAGCCTGACGGTGCTCGGCATCATAGGCAAGCCGGTGGATGGTCAGATTGGCCAGCACAAATACCGCTTCTCGGTGATTGATATCACCTCCAGCAAGTTGTGGCCGCCAGTCAAAGAGGTGGAGATCCGCTATATGGACCCCTACTTCTACGACCCCTTCTATGATCCCTTCTGGCCGAGACGGCCGCTGCGTCGCTAAGGCTGGCCATGATCAACCCCATGATAAGCACTCTGCACGAGCGTCTGCTCACCCTGGCGGATGGTCGGCAGGTGGCCCTGCTGGAGAACCAATCCGCTGAGCATGATCAGCAGGGAAAACCCCTGCTGATTGCCCTGCATGGCTGGCTCGATAACAGTGCCAGCTTCTTGCCGCTGGCGCCGTATCTGGGTGATTTTCATCTCATCTGTGTCGATCTGCCGGGGCACGGTCACTCCGATCACAAAACCACCCCCTATGTCTTTGTCGACTGGCTGGACGATCTCTACCAGATAGTGCAGGCGGCAGGGTGGTCGCGTTTCACTCTGCTTGGTCACTCCCTCGGGGCGCTGATCGCTTCTGCCTATGCCGGGGTGTTTCCCGAACAGGTGGATCGGCTGATCATGCTGGAGGGGTTGGGCCCGCTCAGCCAGCCCGATGAGGAGGTGCCTGCCCAGCTGCGACGAGCGATTTTAAACCGCAGTCGTACCCGGGAGCGCAGTGCCAACGGCTTTGCCTCGGTTGATGAGGCGGTGGCCGCCCGTTGCAAAGTGGCGGATATCACGCCGCAGGCGGCGCGCCTAATTTGTGAACGACAGCTTGAAAAGCGAGCTGGGCGCTGGCACTGGCGCAGCGATCCCCGTTTGCGGGATCTTTCGCCCCTAAGAATGAGCGAAGGGCAGGCCCGAGCACTGATGGCGTCTATCCGTTGTCCGGTGCTGTTGATCCAGGGGGAACAGGGCTTTGCTGCGCTGGAAACCCAATGGCAACTCCGTCAGGATGCCTTCCAGCAGATCGAGCGGGTCATATTGGGTGGAAACCACCATTTTCATATGGAAAATTCGGTGGATACGGCCGTTTGTATCGTAAAGTTTTGTCAAGTTCGGTAGAATCACCGGCTTTCAATAATTCCAAGTTTGTCATCCCCCTCACATTTTTTCATTGTTAATTCGCTGTTAATCAATGTTGCGCTGTGTAAGTATGGGCGCATTAGAGTATCAGCTTAAAACGACCGATTTAAATGGATGTGAACAGGGACGGAGGCAACACAGTGAGTGCACAGGTGCTAGTTATGCAGGAGAAGTTCGTGGAAAAAGTCTGGCTGAAGCGTTATCCAAAAGGGGTTCCCGCCGAGATTAATCCAGACCAATACAGCTCCCTGGTCGAGATGTTCGAATCCTCGGTGACCCAGTTTGCCGACCAGCCAGCCTTCGTCAACATGGGACAGACCATCACCTACCGCCGACTGGAAGAGCAGTCCCGCGCCTTTGCTGCCTATCTGCAAAACGAGCTGAAGTTGGAGAAGGGTGATCGGGTGGCGGTGATGATGCCGAACCTGCTGCAATATCCCATCGCTGTGTTCGGCATCCTGCGCGCCGGCATGATAGTGGTCAACGTCAACCCGCTCTATACCCCGCGCGAGCTGGAGCATCAGCTTAAAGACTCTGGCGCCAAGGCCATCGTTATCGTCTCCAACTTTGCCCATACCCTGGAAAAAGTGGTCTACGACACCCCGATCAAGCACGTCATCCTGACCCGGATGGGGGACAACTTGGGGCTGGCCAAGGGCACCCTGGTCAACTTCGTGGTCAAGTACGTCAAAAAGCTGGTGCCGAAATACAATCTGCCCCACGCCACCACCATGCGTCAGGCGCTCACCAAGGGGCGTTTCCTGCAGTACATCAAGCCGGAGATCACCAACGACGATCTCGCCTTCTTGCAGTACACCGGTGGCACTACCGGCCTCTCCAAAGGGGCCATGCTGACCCATCGCAACATGATTGCCAACGTCGAGCAGTGCCTCGGCGTCTATGGCCCCATGCTGGAGCGCGGCAAGGAGTTCGTGGTGACCGCATTGCCGCTCTATCACGTCTTTGCCCTTACCGTGAACTGCCTGCTCTTTATGCGAGTCGGCGGCTACAACTTGCTGATCAGCAACCCGCGCGACATCCCGGGCTTTGTCAAAGAGATCAAGAAGTACCCCTTCACCTGCATTACCGGCGTCAACACCCTGTTCAATGCGCTGGTCAACAACGAAGAGTTTCAAGGCATCTCCTTTGACAAGCTCAAGCTGACCATCGGCGGCGGCATGGCGGTGCAACGTGCGGTAGCCGAAAAGTGGAAGACGCTGACCCATACGCCGTTGCTGGAAGGCTACGGCCTGACCGAGTGCTCGCCACTGGTGAGCGTCTGCCCCTACGATCTGACCGACTACAACGGCTCCATCGGCTTGCCGGTCTGCTCCACCGAGATCCGTCTGGTGGATGACAACGGTCAGGTGATCCACGCCCTCGGCACTCCCGGCGAGATGCAGGTTCGCGGCCCGCAGGTGATGACCGGCTACTGGCAGCGCCCCGAGGCGACCGCCGAAGTGATGCAGGATGGCTGGCTCTGTACCGGTGATATCGCCGTGTGCGACGAGCAGGGCTTCTTCAAGATCGTTGACCGCAAGAAGGATATGATCCTGGTCTCCGGTTTCAACGTCTATCCGAACGAGATTGAAGATGTGGTCGCCTTGCACCCGAAAGTGCTGGAAGTGGCCGCAGTCGGCGTGCCGCACCCGGTTTCTGGCGAGCTGGTGAAGATCTTTGTGGTCAAGAAAGATGCAACATTGCAGGAAGACGAGATTATTGCCCACTGCCGCAAACATCTGACTGCCTATAAGGTGCCGAAACTGGTAGAATTTCGCGACGAACTTCCCAAGACCAATGTGGGCAAGATCCTGCGCCGCGTACTGCGCGACGAGGAGATTGCCAAGCAATAACCGGACTGCGGCTGCAGAACCCTCTGCAAACCAGTACTGTCGTTATGCAAAACCGTGGGTCATCCCACGGTTTTTTCTTTTTGGCCCTGATCAACCGCGCAGGCACAGATGCAATATCAACTTATCACTCAGCAAGCCGAACTTGAGCACTATCTCGCTTCTCTGGCCGACGTTCCCCTGGCTATCGATACTGAATTCGTTCGCACCCGCACTTACTATCCCCAGCTTGGCCTGTTCCAGATCTATGACGGCGAGCATCTGGCGCTGCTGGATCCGCTGACGCTGGATCTCTCCGATCTCTGGCAGCGACTGGGCAGGGAAGGGCAGATCGCCATCCTGCACGCCTCTGGCGAAGATCTGGAGCTGATTCAGCATCAGGCGGGCCACCTGCCCAACCAGATGCACGATACCCAGCTGGCCACCGCATTTCTCGGTTACGGCGTGTCGGTCGGTTTTGGTGCGCTGGTTAACGAATTCCTCGGGGTCGAGCTGGAAAAAGATCAGGCACGCACCGACTGGTTGGCCCGTCCGCTCACCGATCGTCAGCTCGAATACGCGGCGGCGGATGTGTTCTACCTGATGCCGCTCTACGAGAAAGTGATGGCCAAGCTGCGCGAAAGCGGCAAGTTTGCCTGGTTCGAGCAGGAGTGCCAGAACCACTCCGCCCGCAAGACCCAGGGTAGCGATCCCCGTCAGGCTTATCTTGAAATCGTCAACGCCTGGCAGCTGGGGCGCCGCGAGCTTGCCATCCTGCGCGAGTTGGCCACCTGGCGCCAGCAAGAGGCGGTACGCCGCGATCTGGCTCTCAACTTCGTGGTCAAGGAGCTGCACCTGTTCAAGGTGGCGGAGCGTCGTCCGACCTCCATGCGGGATCTCAACGAGTTGGGGCTGGCCCCCATCGAGATCAAGATCCACGGCAAGCGGATGCTCGATATCGTCGCCCGCGCCCAGCAGAGCGATCCTGACAGCTGGCCCGAGCCGATCCGCCGGCTGGTGGACTTCCCCCAGTACAAGGCCGAGCTCAAGCGCATCAAGGCCATGGTGGAAGAGAAGGCCAAGGCCAGCAACATTCCGCCCGAGCTGATTGCCAGCAAGAAGATCATTCACCAGTACTTCACCTGGAGCTGGCGGATGAACGACGAAGAGCGGGCCCGCAGTGACAAGCCGATGCTGCTGCAAGGGTGGCGCCATGAGCTGGTAGGTCACCTGCTGGCACAATAAGCGCTGATGAGTCAATTTGACCCTGTTACCAGGGTTCGGATTCAGATCATGGTCAGCCAGATCCACAGCCCAGCAAGCTAAGTTTGCTGGGCTGTTTCTTTTTTAAATCCGCAGAAGAGAGGGGTGAACTCGATATCGGCAAGCACGCCCATATCGCTATATAGCACCCATAGGGAAACCACTTATTGCAGTGGGGTGAAGTGGGCGCTGATGCTTGCTCAACATTTACCACTATTCATATGCCAACAAACTATAGATTAAACACAACACATAAAGTTAAGTATCGAGTTCTCTATCGGAAGATCTTTGCGCTTTGATCAAACCAGTTGAGCAAGGCTAAAAGGGGCGTTAGGACTAGCAGGGCGGCACTAAAAGAGAGCGCCAAGATGAACTTGTGATAGGCAATAAAAAAAGCCACACCGGAGGGTGTGGCTTTTGGCAAATCAGGTAACCCTGGTCTGTTATGGTCGACCAGCAGGGCTGGTTGCCACGTTAACAGCAGCAGTGCTGCCACCGTGACGGCCAGAACTGGCCACTTCACTGCGAACGAGTGGCGGATGGCTCACTGGCTCACAGTTAACCTGCACGACAGGCACCTCGGCAGGGGTGGCCATCGGTGCAGAGGCTTTGCGAGCACGAGCCAGCAAACCGGCACCTTTGTTGACCTGCTTGGCCACAGGGGCGGCAACCGCTTCCTTGGCAACAGGCTCAACAGCGGCTACAACGACGGGCTCGATCACGGCTACTTCAGCAATGACCACAGGTGCTGTTACTTCGGTAGTTGGCGCAGCTTCAACGGCAACTGCAGTTACAGATGCTGTTTCTACCACCGGAGCGGGTGCAATCACCACGTCAGCCACTGCAACGACTTCGGCAACCGGCGCGACTTCAATGACAGGTGTCACCTCGGCAACAACAGGAGCGACTACCACATCAGCAACCAGCTGCGCAGGTGCGGCAGTCGGTGCTGTTGGAGTAACGTCAGCCACGGCAGTGTGAACCTCGGTTGCGACGACCTGATCACGGATGTCATCGGCAACAGCTTCTACAACCACATGTTCAGTCAAGGCTGAAGATGCCTGCAGTGCCGCAGCAATGGCGTCTGCGCTAGGAATAGTGACGACAGGTACGGCAGGCTCTTCCACTTTAACCTGCGCAGCGTCGGCCTGGGCCGCGGCTGTCAGAGTGACATCTGCTTGCTGCTCTTCATCACGCTGGCTACGGGTATCTTCGTTGATACGCTTGCGACGCTGACCTTCAATGCGCTGACTACGTGGGGTACGACGGGAGCGGCGTTGACCTTCGGTCTGCTCTTCCTGCTCATTACCCACGGTTGCCTCGTTCACTTCAGCTGGCGCCTCGTCAACCGGCAGGGCAGGGGCATCGGTAGCAACGACATCGACACGGATCTGCTTACGCAGTTGACGACGTTCGCGGCGCTCAGCCACTTTCTGCTCTTTTTCCTGACGCGGCTCGATCGCGGCTTCCACAGTGTCAATGGCTTCTACTGCTTCAACAACGACTTCAGCACGCTGCTCACGAGGAGCGCGGGGCTCACGGGCCGGACGTGGTGCACGGGGCTCGCGCTCTTGACGAGGTTCGCGAGGCTCACGTTCAACGCGCGGTTGCACGTCAGCACGGGGTTCACGCTCCATGCGCTGCTCATTACGAGCTTCAGCGCGCGGTTCGCGTTCCTGACGGGGCTCACGCTCTTTACGAGGACGGCGATTGCGGTTTTCACCACCTTCACGGTTACCGTTTTCACGTTTCTCGCCAGCTTCCGCGTTGTTGCGGTTATTGCGATTGTCGTCACGACGAGGACGCTGACCACGGCCACGGGCGTCATCACGCTGGTGACGATGACCGTCATCCTTGCGAGCTTCCCGCTCAACCGGTTGTTCGGCAGGCGCTTTCACTGCGGCAGGGGCGGCATCATTGCTGAACAGACCTGCAATACCCTTGATCAGTTTGCCAAAGAAACCGGCTTGGGCTGGTGCGGCAGTAGCTGCTGCAACGGGGGCAGGGGCGGCTACAGGAGCAGGTTGTACCGGTTGGGCAAAACCTTGCAACAGTGGCTGTTCACGTTCGATCACCTGGGCCTGTTTCGGCTGGTAGGTCGGCTTGGCCACTTCGGTTTTCAGCTCATAGCTGGCCGCTTCCGCAATCTCGTTTTGACGAATGCGGGTGACTTCGTAGTGCGGCGTTTCCAGATGCTGGTTCGGAATGATGTAAACACGGACATCATTGCGCTGTTCCAGGCTGGCGATGGCGGCGCGCTTCTCGTTGAGCAGATAGGCGGCAACATCGACCGGCACTTGACCGTGCACCTGCTCGGTATTGTCTTTCATGGCCTCTTCTTCGATGAGACGCAGGATGGACAGTGCGAGGGATTCGTTATCACGAATGACACCTTGACCCTGGCAACGAGGGCAGATGTGGCTGCTGGACTCGTTGAGAGAGGGGCGCAGACGTTGGCGCGACATTTCGAGCAGACCGAAGCGGGAAATACGTCCCAGCTGAATGCGGGCGCGATCCTGATGCACTGCTTCACGCAGACGGTTTTCCACTTCGCGTTGGTTGCGAACCGGGGTCATGTCGATGAAGTCGATGACGATCAGGCCACCCAGGTCGCGCAGACGCAATTGACGGGCAATTTCGTCGGCCGCTTCCAGGTTGGTTTGCAGCGCAGTTTCTTCGATATCGCCGCCCTTGGTGGCGCGGGAGGAGTTGATATCGATGGAGGTCAGTGCTTCGGTCGGATCGATGACGATGCTGCCGCCGGAGGGCAGGCGCACTTCGCGCTGGAAAGCAGACTCGATTTGGCTCTCAATCTGGAAGTGGTTGAACAGGGCAACTTCACCCTTGTACAGCTTCACCCGATTGAGGAAATCGGGACGAACCAGCTCGATGTGAGCACGGGCACGTTCAAAAATTACCGGGTCATCGATCAGGATTTCACCCACATCGCGACGCAGATAATCGCGAATGGCACGCACGATCACGTTGCTTTCCTGGTGGATAAGCACGGGCGCAGTGCGCTCTTGTGATGCCTTGTGGATGGAGTCCCAGTGGTTGAGCAGAACATTCAGGTCCCATTCCAGCTCTTCGGGCGATTTGCCAACACCGGCAGTACGCACGATCAGACCCATGCCTTCCGGCACGGTCAGTCCGTTCAGGGCTTCTTTCAGTTCCGTTCTCTCATCACCCTCAATGCGGCGGGAGATACCACCGGCACGGGGGTTGTTCGGCATCAGTACCAGATAGCTACCAGCCAGGCTGATAAAGGTAGTGAGGGCTGCACCCTTGGTGCCACGCTCTTCTTTATCAATCTGAACGATCACTTCCTGGCCTTCGCGGACCACTTCTTTGATGTTGGGACGACCCTGATAGGAGTAACCGGAGGGGAAATAGTTGCGGGCGATCTCTTTCAACGGCAGAAAACCGTGTCGTTCGGCGCCGTAGTCGACAAAAGCAGCTTCAAGGCTGGGCTCTACGCGGGTGATTTTACCTTTGTAAATATTCGCTTTCTTTTGCTCGTGTCCCGGACTTTCAATATCCAAATCGTAAAGCTGTTGTCCGTCAACCAGCGCTACGCGCAACTCCTCTTCTTGAGTTGCGTTGATTAGCATTCTTTTCATTGAGTTCTCATTATTGTGTCATTTTGATTTCCTCCACTTGGGTCCTGCCGGCGCCGGCCTCGGGTCTTCAGCATACTTGGGCAACCTCCCGGCTGGGGTATGCATGAGGCGCAAACTAAGGGCGCTCTGGTCGTCACTTCTCGAGAGGTGACGAGTTAAGGGTGCCGCAGTGGAGACAAATAAACGGTAATGTTTGTGTTCTCCATGCGTTGTACCTCGCACCCGGGAACCGTCATGTTCTTGTATACACGGTGTTTCGGGATTGGGTGGCATACTATTTGGCCACTTAGTACAAGGCTTGAACACAATGACAAAACCTTGTTTATTATCCCATTTAAACCTCTTTTATAGCAAGGCGCCATTTTTCAACAAACCATGCAGCCAAGGGGCCTTGGCAGTGTTAAAATCCGCGCCATGACACAGATACAACAACAAGTGCAGCTGCTCACCATCGAAGCTGAGCATGACGGGCAGCGCATCGACAATTTTCTCAAGACTCAGCTAAAGGGCGTCCCCAAGAGCCTGATCTATCGCATCCTTCGCAAAGGCGAAGTGCGGGTAAACAAAAAGCGCATCAAACCGGAGTACAAACTCTGCGCGGGTGACGTGATAAGGGTGCCCCCTGTCCGCGTTGCCGAAAAAAATGAATTGCCGTCGGCTAATCTGGGGGTTATCCAGCGTCTGGAGAGCCAGATCCTGTTCGAAGACGAGGCCATGATCGTGCTGAACAAGCCCTCTGGCATGGCCGTGCACGGTGGCAGTGGCCTCAGCTTTGGCGTTATCGAGGGGCTTCGTGCTCTGCGTCCGGACGCTCGCTTCCTCGAGTTGGTTCACCGTCTCGACCGCGATACCTCCGGCGTGCTGCTGGTTGCCAAAAAGCGCAGCGCCTTGCGTAGCTTGCATGAACAACTGCGAATCAAGACCATGCGCAAGCAGTATCTGGCGCTGGTTCGTGGCAAGTGGCAGGCTCACGTCAAAGTGGTCAACGCGCCGCTGCGCAAAAACGATCTGCAATCCGGTGAACGGGTGGTGCGGGTCAGTGCTGATGGCAAGCCGTCTGAAACCCGGTTCCGCATCGTGCGCCAATTCGCCGAAGCGACCCTGGTCGAATGTAGCCCGATCACCGGCCGCACCCACCAGATCCGCGTTCACACCCTGCATGCCGGTCACCCGATCGCTTGCGACGATAAGTATGGCGAAGCGGCGTTTGACGAGAAAATGCGCAGCCAAGGGCTGAAAAGACTGTTTTTGCATGCCTGGAAGCTGAGCTTTATTCATCCTGCCGATGGCCGCGAGATGCAGATGGAGGCTCCTCTTGCTCCTGAACTCGATGGCTTCCTGGAAAAACTGGCTCGCTAATGCAAGATATTCGGCTCGCCATTTTCGATTGGGACGGTACCCTGATGGATTCGGTGGGCCGGATTGTTGCTTGTGTGCAAGGGGCCGCCAGCGATTGCGAACTGGCGGTGCCAGCCCCAGCCCAGATCCGGCAAATTATCGGTTTGAGTCTTGATGTGGCCATGTCCCGCCTGTTTGGCTGTGGCGATGATGAGCGTCAGATCACCGCGCTGACCGATCGCTATCGCCATCACTATCTGCACGATGTGACTCCCAGCCCTTTATTTGTTGGGGCAGAGGCGTTGTTGCGTGGCTGGCACGCCCAGGGGCTGCTGTTGGCGGTCGCCACCGGAAAATCACGTCGTGGCCTTGACCGGGTATTGGATGAGACGGGGTTGCGCCCCTTGTTCATCATCAGCCGAGGTGCCGATGAGGCGCGGGCCAAGCCTGATCCTTTGATGCTTGAGCAGATCCTGGCCGAGCTGGGGCTATTGCCTCGGCAGGCGGTGATGATAGGTGACTCGGTGCATGATATGGCGATGGCCGAGGCGATTGCCATGCCGCGGATTGGCGTCAGCTGGGGGGTCGATAACCGTGATGCCCTCAGTCGTCACCGGCCATCGGCAGTGGTGGATACCATGGCAGCACTGCAACAGTTATTGTGAATGCCTGAATCTCATCGATAAAAAGAGCCCGGCCAATTGGCCGGGCTCTTTTTTTTATCTTGCTTATCCTGCCGTTCCCTCATGCGCGGGGGCTTGTGGCACTGTCCATTCGCCACCCAGCGCCTTGTGCAACATCACCACTGTGGTGGCGGTATTGAGCCTGGCCTGTACTTTGGCATCCTGCAGGTTGTTGCTGACACGCTGGGCATTGAGCACGCTCAGATGGTTTTCGAGCCCGGCCCGATAGAGGCTGGTTGCTTTGTTGACCGCCAGGCGCGCCTGCTCGTCGGCTTGGTTGATCAAGCGGTAATACTCCTGGCTGTTTGCATAGGCATTGAGCACAGTATCTACCTCATTGAAGGCGCCATTGACGACCTGCTGATAGGCGAGGGCAGACTCCCTAAATGCCGCTTCTTGCAGATCCACCATGGCAGCACCTCGTCCGCCGTCGAACAGGTTCCAGCTTATGCCAGCACCAAGGGACCAACCCACGGAACCCGAGGAGAGCAGATCGTCCAGATTGTGGGCCGATACCCCGGGGGTACCGGTCAACATCAGTTTCGGGTACTGGTTGGCGATGGCTGCCCCCAGTTGCTGGTTGCGCGCGGCCATCTCCCGCTCGGCCAGGGCGATATCCCAGCGTCTGGTCAGCAGATCCGATGGCAGGCCCAACGGGATCAACCCCTTCATCTGTGGCAAGACGCCATCACCGAGCCGGTTACGGGTCTGGGTGGTGGTCTCCCCCAGTAAAATGGCCAGCCGACCAAGATGAACGGCGCGAGCACTGTCGAGCATCGGCAGCATGGCTTCTGTGGTGGCCTGGGCGGCGCGGGCATTGGCTATATCCAGCTCAGATCCATAGCCGTGGCGCTGGAGGGAGAGCACCAGATCCAGCACCTGTTGCTGTTCGGTGATGGCCTGGCGGGTGATGGCCATGCGCTCTTCAGCGGCGCGGTACTGCAAGTAGTTGTTGATCACCTCCGCGGTCATCAGGGTAGTGAGGTTGCGCTGCAGCAGCTCGGCCTGCTCAACCCGGATGCTGGCGGCTTGGCTCATGGCATCGATCCGGCCAAACAGGTCTGCCTCCCAGCCGATGGATGCGCTGGCCAGATGGGTATGGCTGTCGCGATCGATCAGGCTGATGCTACTGCCCCCCAGCTGCGGCGGCAGCGCATATTCGGTGACGGCAGGGCCGCTCAGCGGCCCATTCTCGCTCAGCCGCATATCCAGATAACCGGCATTAAGGGAGACGGTAGGCACTTTAAGGGAGGATACCGCCGCCTGATAGGATTGTGCGGCGTTGATCCGCTCTTTGGCCATCCTGATGGGGATGTTCTGTTGTTGGGCGGCCACGATCAGCTGGTCGAGCTGCGGATCATTGAACTGCTGCCACCAGTGCACCCCGGCCATGGGTTTGACCGCGCTGATCCCCGCTGTTCCCTGGCTATTGAGATAGACATTCCCCACTGCCACCAGCGGCACCTCATAGTCTGGGGTCATGCTGCAACCGCACAGCAGCAGGGCGGCGGCCACCATGGTGAGTCGATAGTCAATCATGGCACTGCTCCTTGCTGATCGAAGGGGTGATGGCTGCCTGCTTGTCGCCGCGATAGAGCAGTTGATAGAGGGCTGGCATCACGAAAAGGGAGAGGAATGAGGCGGCCGAGAGCCCGCCCACTATGGTGGCCGCCATCTGATCAAACAGCCGGTCGGTCAGCAGCGGTATCATACCGAGTACCGTGGTGAGGGCCGCCATCGAGATGGCCATGGTGCGGTTGAGGGTCGCGACTTTCACCGCCTCTGCCAGCGCTCTGCCATTCTTGCGTTCCAGCTCGATCTGGTCGATCAGCACTATGCCGTTTTTGATGATCATGCCGCTCAGGCAGATCAGGCCGACAATCGCCATAAAGCCGAACGGTTTGTCCAGTAACAACAGGCTCCAGACAACGCCGATGGAGGCCAATGGCAGGGTCACCAAAATGATGAACGGCTGGCGGTAGGCACTGAACATGGCGACCAGGATGATGGTCATCAAGATCATCGCCTTGGGGGTCTGGGTCATCAGATCATCGACCGACCGCTTCTCGTCATAGTATTCGCCGCCCCACTCCATGGTGTAGCCGGGGGGCAGGGCAATGGCTTCCAGCTCACTGGCCACGGCCTTGCGCACATTGGAAGGGGTATCGCCGCGCACGTCAGCCTGCACTGTGATGGCCGGTTGACGGTTATAGCGCCAGCGCATGCTCTCTTCCCCTTTGAATTCGATACCATCGACAACCTGTCCCATCGGGACGCTGTGGCTACCGAGCAGGGAGCGCACCGGAATATTGTCAAAGTGTTCCAGCGAGGCGTTGCTGCTGCGCAGTTTGATGGGGATCAGATCATCATCGCGGCGCATCAGGCCAATCAGGCTACCATCGGTTGCTCGGGAAATGGCGTTGGCAATATCAGTGCGATTGACGCCGGCCATTCTTGCCGCATCCTGGTTGATGAGGGGCACCAGCACCTTGCTCTCCTGCCGCCAGTTATCCCGGATGTAGATGAGGTGGGGGTTAGCCGCCAGCAACTGCTTGGCCTGATTGGCCAGCCGGTGCAGCTCTTGAGGATCCGGTCCGACGAAGCGGGCTTCAATGGCAAATTTGTCCTTGGTGGCCAGCTTGAGCGGACGGAATCTGGGCTCGGCATAAGGGAACTCGGCCTGCAGCCAGGCATCTCCTGCCGCCGTCAGGGAGGCGATATCGTCATAACTGCGGGTATTGATCAGGATCTGGCCATAGCTGTTGTCAAAAGGCTCAGGCTCCACGGTGACCGAGAAGCGCGGGGCACTCTCGCCAACGTGGCTGGAAATACTGATCACCTGGGACTGACGCAGCAGCCACTGCTCAATTTTGTGCATGTCGGCGGAGGTTTGCGCAATCCGTCCCCCGTTGGGCAGCCAGTAGTCGAGAAACAGCATGGGGCGATCCGAGGAGGGCATGAAGTTGACCTGCAGCAGCGGAATGGTGGCCAGGGTCAGCAGCAGCACAGGGGCAACCCCGAGCAGCAGTTTGACCGGATGGTCTACCGACCAGAACACGGCTTTTTGGTAGAGCTGGGCCATGGGTGAGACCCGTGCCGTCTCATCGGTTTGGCTCGGCGCAGGAATGAAATACCAGCAGAGCAGCGGGGTGACCGTCATGGCGATGAGCCATGAGAGCAGCAGGGAGCTGCACAGCACCTGGACGATGGAGAGGGCAAACTCGGCGGCATCAGTCTGGGAGAAAAGTACCGGTGCGGTTCCCAGTGCGGCGATCAGGGTGGCAGCCAACAGCGGCAGCGCCATTTCGCGGATGCTGTCGCTCACCGCCTGATGGCGAGCAATCCCCTGGCGCAATTTGGACTCAAAGAGATCGACGATGACGATGGCATTGTCCACCAGCATGCCCAGCGCCAGAATAAACGAGCCGAGCGATACCCGCTGCAGGTCGACCTGGGTCAGATTGAGGTAGATCAGGGTAAACAGGATGGTCAGCAACAGGCTGGCACCGACGATGGCGGCACTGCGCCACCCCATGAAGATCAGCAATACAACCACAACGATGATCACGCTCTCGGCGAGGTTGAGGATGAAGTTATTGACCGACTTGGCCACCTCCTCTGGCTGATAGGCGATGACACCGATATGCACGCCATCCGGCAGGGTGGCTTCGAACTGTGCCAGTTCCTGTTTGAGGGTGTCACCAATGCTGACCACGTTGATGCCGTTGACCGGGCTTACCGCCAGGGTGATCGCTTGCTGGCCATTGAAGCGGCTCAGGGTCATGGCGGGATCCTGGTAGTCCAGATAGATGTTGGCGATATCCCCGAGCTTCACGGTGGCGCTTTCGAGACCATTGATACCGGTCTTGATGCTGAGGTTCTGGATATCCTCCACGCTGTTGAACGCACCGCCCTGCTCAACGCGCAGTTGCTCGATGCCAAGGGGGAAATCCCCACTGTGCAATGGCATGTTTTGACTGGTTAGCTGATCGATCAGCTGCAGGGTGGTCAGGTTGGCTTGTGCCAACCGTTCATCATCGAGATCGATGTTGATCACCTGCTCCCGAATGCCGTGCAACTGAACTTTCTTCACCCCCTCGACGGCCTTGAGCCGGCGTTGCAGCTCGCGGGCATGATCCTTGAGATCGGCCATGGCGACGTTATCGCCATAAAGGGAGAAGAGCATGCCATACACTTCGGAAAACTCATCCTGCACTATGGTGAGCTGGGCCTGGGGTGGCAGAGACAGCTTGACGTCATCCACCTTGCGGCGCAGCAAGTCCCACTGCTGGGGGAGCTCGGCAGAGTTCACCTGCTCCTGCAGATCGACAAAAATCATCGAACTGCCGGGACGGGAGAGGGAGCGCAGCTTCCATAGCGGCGCCATCTCCTGCAATTTGGTTTCGATCTGATCGGTGACCAGCCGCTCCACCTCACCGGCATCGGCACCGGGATAGAGGGTGACAATCACCGCACTTTTGACGGTGAAGGCGGGGTCTTCCAGCTTGCCAAGTTGGAAGTAGGAGACCAGCCCGACGAGGGTGCAGAGCAGGGTGAAGAAGATCACGAAGGTCTTCTGGCGTAGCACAAAGGTCGAGAGATTCATGATTTGCCGACCTGTTTCAGTGATTGGTTTGCCATGATAGCCACCTGATCCAGCGAGTGATTGGCAATAATGGCGACCTGCTCGCCCTCGCTGACGAAGGCGCTGCCAGCGACTACCAGTTGATCACCTGCCGTCAGTTCACCACTGACACACAGGGTATTTTGCTGCTGATCATGGAGTGATACCGGGATACGGGTTACGTGGTCTTGCGCCACCCGCCAGACATGCCACTGGCGATCCTGACTGTTGACCGCCATCGCGGGCAGGCAGAAGAGCGGGGTTTCAGCTTGCTGCGGCAGTTCGAGGGTGACATTAACCGACTTGCCCGCCACCAGATTGACCTGATCCCGAGGCAGTTCGAGGGTGACCTCATAGGTGCGTTTGAGCGGGGAGGGGATGGAAGCGATATCGGTCACAGTGACGGCGAGATCTTGCTGGCGCTGACCCCAGGCGAGATGACCCGGCTGGCCGGTTGTTATCCTGCTGACCTGGCGTTCCGGTACATCGATCACCACATTGAGCTGATCTGGCTGATGCAAGGTGAGCACCTTGATACCGGGCAGCACGAACTCATGATTGTCGATATGGCGCTTGCCAATCACCCCGTCAAAGGGCGCGCGCAGTTCGCTATATGCCAGCGCATCACGGGCTTTTTGCAGCCCCTGAGTGGCCAGCTTGACCGCTGCGTGCGCCCGGGCTTCGCCGCTGATAGCCCGATCGAGATTGACATCGGCGATGGCGTTATCGGCGCAAGCACGCTTGATCCGAGCAAGCTCGATCCGTGCAAGCTGATGGGCGGCGGTTGCTTCGGCTAACTGGGCCTCTCCCTGGCTCACTGAGACCTGAAAATCGTGCGGGTCGAGTCGCGCGAGTAGCTCCCCTTTGCGAACCTGTGTGCCCTCGGTCGCCACCAGCTCCTGTAACATGCCGTGAACGCGAAACGAGAGGTCAGTGGTGTGGGCTGATTTCAGCACGCCGCTGAATTTGTGCGCTCGGGTGGCAACGGGGTCAGCCAAGGTCATCACCTGGACGGCGCGCAGTTGTGCTGGTTGCTGGGAAGGTGGCGTGGTGGCGTCGGTGCCACAGCCGCTTAACAGCAGCAGGAGTGTGCTGCTAAGCACTGTTGTACCGGGATGGGAAAGTGCCATGGGAGGATTCCTTTAAACAGGCGTTATCATATGACGCCAGTTTAATTGAATCATGAAGCGTTAATAATCCCGTCTAGCCGTGCTTCAATGTCTCGAAATACGTGACAATCAGTTCAGTAGTAGCGCCGACTCCGCCAGCAAACTATCGATCAACAGGCGGGCTGCATGGGTCATCCCCTTGCGACTGGGATAGACCAGCCAGGCATCATCGAGATAGACCTTGTGGGCAGGCAGGATCTCCAGCAGTTCTCCACTGGAGACCTGCGCCTTGACGCTCAACTCGGGCAGCAGGCTGATACCGGCGCCCTTGAGCACGGCGTAGCGGATATAGTGGCTGCTGTTGGAGATGAGTCGGCTGCTCACTTTGAGTGGGCCCGTGTTGAAGTTCCAGCAATCTTCCAGTTCACCGCTGGCCAGTCGGTGGATCAGCAGTGCGTGTTGCTGAAGATCCTCAAGTTGCTGCGGCATGCCGTGCTCGGCCAGATAGCCCGGACTGGCATAAAGCTTGCGCGACACCGTGGTCAGGGGTCTGGCAATAAACGAGCTATCTTGCATTTTGCCAATATGGACACAGGCATCGAGTCCGTAGTTCATGATGTCGTGATAACCCAGATTACTGACGTGGGTTTCCAGCGTAATGAGCGGGTACTGGCTGAGAAAATTAAGCAGCAGATCGTGAGCCAGAATATCGGCATCCCCGATCAACCCCAGTTTGACCGAGCCGGTGGGGGCGGAGCTCTGATTCTTGATACTTTGGTTCAGGGTTTCGAGCCGGGGAATAATCTCCTGCAACTGCATAAAGTAATCAGTGCCGGCTGGCGTCAGGGCCAGTTTGCGGGTGGTGCGAGTAAACAGCTTGCAGCCAAGGGCCTGCTCCAGATCGCCAATCCGCCGACTGACCTGGGCTCGTGGCACATCAAGGGAGTGTGCCACGGCGGCAAAATTGCCCAGTTCAACCACTGAGAGAAACAGCCTCAAATCATCTATACGCACTATCTGGTTCCCGATGGATAAGAGTGAAACAGCAAGATCACGGACTGTGCTTGCCAGACGAGGCGGCGATCCTGCCGCTCGTCGTGGTTATCTTTCTTTGTGCAATGAGAGATCAGGGCAGGGCGATACCGTGGCAGGCCAGCAGCTCGATCAAACCGATCAGTGGCAGACCGATCAAGGCGTTGGGGTCGCGTCCCTCCAGCCCCTTGAACAGCACGATCCCCATCCCTTCGCATTTAAAGCTGCCGGCACAATCGAGGGGCAATTCAGCCTCGACATAACGGCGAATGGCGGCTTCATCGAGATTGCGAAAATGAACGGTGAAAGGTTCCACCAGTTGATGGGTCTGCCCGGTCGCGGCATCCAGCACACACAAACCGGTATAGAAGGTCACGCTGCGACCCTGTGCCGCCATTAACTGCGAGACCGCATTGTCGATGGTGCCCGGTTTGCCGAGTATCCGGCCATCGCAGACGCACACCTGATCAGAACCTATGATCAGGCCGTGATCACGACCATCGGCGATGGCTTGTGCCTTGGCGCGGGCCAGTCTGGCCACTAACGCCTGGGCTGATTCTTCCGCCAGTGGGCGCTCATCCACATCCGGTGCGGCACAATCAAAGGGCAGGCCAAGCTTCTCCAGCAAGGCTTTACGGTAACGAGAAGTTGAGGCGAGGGTCAGATTCTGTGGCATAATATCAGGCACCGATGAAAGCAAGTACCGGCATTCTAGGGACTTGTGACGTTAAAATCATCGGCGGTAAGGACTTTTTCCTTTGACTATCCATTGTTGGACCTATAATATTCGCGCCCTATGCAAAAGGTGAAGTTGCCCGTTAAGGTTGATCCAGTCCGTAGTGCCTTGAAACTGCTCGATTATGTCGGGATAGTGGAAAAGTCGCAGATGCCCAGGCTGGAAGAGTCAACCGCTGGCTTGCAGAGTGATATCGATGTATCACTGCAATTTGGTAAAGATGTCCAGAAGTTGACCGTTATGAAAGGCACTGCCCATGCCAAGGTTGACCTGGTTTGCCAACGTTGTGGTGAGACGTTTGAATACCTTTGTGAAGCTGAATATATCTACACTCCGCTGTTTGAAAAAACAAACGAGGAAGAACTGCCGGAAGCTTATGAGCCCATTGAGTTGGATGAAAACGGCGAGATAGATCTTCACCAAATCCTCGAGGATGAATTAATCCTCACGTTGCCTCAAGTCGCAATGCATCCCATGGATGCTTGCCCGAGAGGGAATATGGAGATGAGTTGGGGTGAAATCGAACCTGCTGATGAGCGGCCGAATCCCTTTGCAGTTCTTGAAGCGCTTAAACGTAAGTGAATTTAGGAGTTAGCCTACAATGGCCGTACAACAGAACCGTAAAACCCGTTCCAAGCGTGGCATGCGTCGTTCCCACGATGCACTGACCTCCGCTGCACTGACTGTTGATCAGACCAGTGGTGAAATTCATCGTCGTCACCACGTGACTGCCGATGGTTTCTATCGCGGTAAAAAGGTAATCGCTTAAGGATTGCCTTTGTCTACGCAAACTGTCGCGCTAGACATCATGGGGGGAGATATTGGCCCCTCTGAAACAGTGCCTGCCGCCGTGCAGGCACTGTCTCTTTTGCCCCAGCTAAAACTGATCCTGGTCGGCGACCAGCACCAGACCTCTTCTTTGTTGCAGCAACATGGCTTGCTCAATCATCCCCGCGTTCGTTTCGTACATGCATCCCAAGTGGTTGGCATGGGCGACAAGCCGATCGTGGCACTGCGTACCCTTAAAGACTCCTCCATGCGAGTGGTGCTCAATCTGGTGAAAGCCGGTGAGGCCGATGCTTGTGTCAGTGCCGGTAATACCGGCGCCTTGATGGCCATGGCCAAATGCGTGCTCAAGTCGTTGCCGGGGGTAGACAGACCGGCGCTCATCAAGGCATTGCCGACCTTGAGCGGCCAGCGCACCATGATGCTGGATCTCGGTGCCAACGTAAGTTGTGATGCAGATACGCTGCTGCAATTTGCGCTAATGGGCTCCGTTGTGGCCGAAAAGGTCGAAGGCATATCGGCGCCTCGGGTCGCCTTGCTTAACATTGGCGAGGAGGAGATCAAGGGCAATGATCTGGTGCGGCACAGTGCCGAGCTGCTGCGACAGTGCAGTGCACTCAATTATGTTGGCTTCATCGAAGGTGATCGTATCTTCAGTGGTGAGTGTGATGTGATTGTCTGCGATGGTTTTGTTGGTAATATCGCGCTCAAGACGGCAGAAGGTGTGGTACGGATGATGGCTGAACTGGCCGGATATCCCCGCAAGAAACGCAGTTTTCTTGGCCGACTCGCTGGATTTATGTTCAAACGACGCTTTTCTTACCTGAACCCCGACCAGTATAACGGGGCAAGTCTGTTAGGATTGCGCGGCATTGTGGTAAAAAGTCATGGGCGTGCTGAACGGCGTGCCTTGTGTAATGCGATCCTGCTGGCCGCACAAGAGGCCAAACATCAACTTCCACTGCAAATAGCAGATCGCCTTGAAGCTGTCTTCTCTGACAGGGATCTATAAGAACTCTATGCATAGCAAAATTCTGGGTACTGGCAGCTACTTGCCGAGTTCAGTGCGTACCAACGCCGATCTTGAGCAGATGGTCGAGACCAGTGATGAGTGGATCGTGGAACGAACCGGGATCCATGAGCGCCGCATTGCCGGTGCTGACGAAACAGTGGCCACCTTGGCTCATCAGGCTGCTCTGCGCGCCCTGGATGCGGCAGGTCTGACAGCAGCCGATCTCGACATGATAGTGCTGGCGACCACCAGTGCGGAAAATGCCTTCCCGGCCGCAGCCTGCGAGCTGCAGGGATTGCTCGGCGTACCTGGTATTCCTGCCTTTGACGTGGCGGCCGCCTGCGCCGGTTTCACTTATGCGCTCTCCATTGCCGATCAGTTTGTCAAGTCCGGTGCGGCGCGGAATGTGCTGGTTGTGGGGGCGGATGTGCTCTCTCGCATGTGCGATCCGCAAGATCGTGGCACCATCATTATTTTCGGTGATGGGGCGGGTGCGGTGGTGATTGGCGCCAGCGAGACCCCCGGTATTCTCTCTACCCATCTGCATGCTGATGGCCGTTATGGTGACTTGCTCAAGTTGCCACATCCTCGCCGTGGTATGCCGGGTGCCGAGCTCGAAGCCTACATGTATATGAAGGGCAACGACGTATTCAAGGTAGCGGTCACCCGCCTGAGCGAGATCGTGACCGAAACCCTGGCGGCTGCCGGTATCGCACCAAGCGAACTGGACTGGCTGGTGCCGCACCAGGCCAACTTCCGCATCATCAACGCCACGGCCAAGAAGCTTGGTATGAGCCTCGACAAAGTGGTGCTGACCCTCGACAAACATGGCAATACCTCAGCGGCGTCTGTGCCGATCGCCTTTGATGAGGGGATCAGAGATGGCCGGATCAAACCCGGTCAGCTGGTGTTGCTGGAAGCGTTTGGCGGCGGTTTCGCCTGGGGTTCGGCGCTGGTTCGCCTCTGATCCTCGTTGGGATGCGGCATTCGCCTCATCCCGTTTCAGATTTCATTTTCATCTTTTCTAACAGGAATCAATGATGACCCATTTTGCCATTGCCTTCCCGGGACAAGGTTCCCAGTCCGTTGGCATGTTGGCCGAGCTGGCCGAACAACATGCCGTGATCAAGGAGACCTTCGCCGAGGCGAGCCAGGTGCTGGGTTATGACCTGCTTGCTCTGGTGATGGATGGTCCACTTGAAGATCTGAACAAAACCTGGCGCACCCAGCCTGCGCTGCTGACCGCCTCTGTCGCCCTGTGGCGTTTGTGGCAACAGCAGGGTGGGGCAACCCCTGCGGTGATGGCGGGTCACAGCTTAGGGGAGTACTCAGCGCTGGTTTGCAGCGGTGCCCTCGATTTTGCCGATGCAGTCAAACTGGTCGAGCTGCGTGGTCTGGCTATGCAGGAAGCGGTACCGGAAGGCACTGGCGCCATGGCCGCCATCATCGGTCTGGACAACGAATCCATCGCCGCCAACTGCGAGAAAGCGGCGCAAGGGCAGGTGGTCTCTCCGGTCAACTTCAACTCCCCGGGCCAGGTAGTTATCGCTGGTCACAAAGAGGCCGTTGAACGAGCCAATGTGCTGATGAAAGAGTCAGGCGCCAAGCGGGCATTGCCGCTGCCGGTCTCCGTGCCGTCTCACTGCGCGCTGATGAAACCTGCCGCAGAAAAACTGGCAGCAGCGCTGGACGGGATCGAGATCAAGGTTCCAACCATCGCAGTCATCAATAATGTCGACGTATCCTGTGAACAGGATCCGGCCGCCATCAAGCAAGCCTTGGTGCGTCAGCTGTTCAGCCCGGTTCGTTGGACCGAGACTGTCGAGCAGATGGCCAATGACGGTGTCACTCTCGCAATTGAGATGGGGCCGGGTAAGGTATTGAGCGGGTTGGCCAAGCGCATCGACAAGCGTGTGGAAGGTATCCATGCCAACGATACGGCCTCTTTCGAGCAGGCGCTGGCCCAGTCCAAGTAAACAGGAGCAAGTGATGAGTTTTACCGATAAGGTTGTGTTGGTAACAGGTGCCAGTCGTGGCATCGGTCGTGCGATTGCCGAAACCTTTGTGGCCCGTGGCGCAAAAGTGGTCGGTACTGCAACCAGCGAGAGCGGTGCCGAGGCGATCAGCGCCTATTTGGGCGATAATGGCTGCGGTATGGCACTGAACGTGACCAGCCAGGAATCCATCGAAGCCGTCTTTGCCGCCATCAAGGCGCGTTTTGGCGATATCGACATTCTGATCAACAATGCGGGTATCACCCGTGACAACCTGTTGATGCGGATGAAAGATGACGAGTGGAACGAGATCATCGATACCAATCTGACCTCTCTCTACCGTCTGAGCAAACCGGTTTTGCGTGCCATGATGAAAAAACGTCATGGTCGCATCATCAGCATTGGCTCCGTGGTGGGAACCATGGGGAATGCGGGTCAAGTCAACTATGCGGCCGCCAAGGCCGGTCTGGTTGGCTTTACCAAAGCGTTGGCACGGGAAGTGGCATCCCGTGGTATCACTGTGAACGCGGTCGCGCCAGGTTTCATCGAAACCGACATGACCCGCGCACTCAATGATGATCAACGCAGTGGCATCATGAGCCAGGTGCCTGCCGCCCGTTTGGGTGATCCAAAAGAAATTGCCGCTGCTGTGGTATTCTTGGCTTCTGATGAAGCAGCTTATATCACCGGCGAAACCCTCCATGTTAATGGCGGGATGTACATGGTGTAATCAATTTGTCGTGAGATCTGTTCAAATTTGCGATAATACGCCGAAGTTTGGCGAATATCGTGGTTTGACCAGCGGCAAGCTACTTGCAAACTCACGTCAATTGAATAAACTACCCCAACCAGACGCAATAGCGTATTTTTAAAGGAAAATTCAGGTCATGAGCAACATCGAAGAACGCGTAAAGAAAATCATCATCGAACAACTGGGTGTTAAAGCAGACGACGTTAAGAACGCCGCCTCTTTCGTCGACGACCTGGGCGCTGACTCTTTGGATACCGTTGAACTGGTAATGGCGCTGGAAGAAGAATTCGATACCGAAATTCCTGATGAAGAAGCCGAGAAGATCACCACTGTTCAAGCGGCTATCGACTACATCACCGCTAACCAGGATTAATTTCCTGTTCTGAAAGAAGCGGCCCAAGGGCCGCTTCTTTTATATCTGCTTCCTTTCAAAAACCTCTCGGAGACTACCTCAGTGTCAAAACGCAGAGTCGTGGTGACCGGCTTGGGGATGCTT
Source organism: Aeromonas sobria (assembly GCF_006243315.1). Lineage (GTDB taxonomy): Bacteria > Pseudomonadota > Gammaproteobacteria > Enterobacterales > Aeromonadaceae > Aeromonas > Aeromonas sobria_A. The sequence goes on along the minus strand of NZ_NKWE01000044.1, from coordinate 29,828 downwards.
TCCCCGGTGGGTAACACTGCCGAATCCAGCTGGCAAGCACTGCTCAACGGGCAGAGCGGCATTTCCCTGATCGACCACTTTGATGCCAGCGAGTTTGCGACCCGCTTCGCAGGCATGGTCAAAGATTTCGATCCCGAGCAATACGGCATCAACCGTAAAGACGCTCGCAAGATGGATCTCTTTATTCAATACGGTATTGCTGCTGGTATGCAGGCGCTGGATGATTCCGGCCTGACTATCAATGAAGAGAATGCCGAACGTATTGGCGTGGCAATTGGCTCAGGTATCGGTGGTTTGGGTCTGATTGAACAGAACCACAGCAGCCTGATCAACAGTGGTCCGCGCAAGCTGAGCCCCTTCTTCATACCATCCACCATCATCAATATGGTGTCTGGTCATCTCTCCATCATGAAAGGTCTGCAAGGGCCGAACATTGCCGTGACCACCGCCTGTACCACGGGTACCCATGCCATTGGCATGGCGGGCCGGATGATCGCCTACGGTGATGCGGACGTGATGGTAGCCGGTGGCGCCGAAAAAGCCTCCACTCCGATGGGGATGGGCGGTTTTGCCGCCGCCAAGGCGCTCTCTAATCGCAATGATGAGCCGCAAAAAGCGAGCCGTCCGTGGGACAAGGATCGCGACGGTTTCGTATTGGGTGATGGCGCCGGTGTACTGGTACTGGAAGAGTACGAACACGCCAAGGCCCGCGGTGCCAAGATTTATGCCGAGCTGGTCGGTTTTGGCATGAGCGGTGACGCTTATCACATGACAGCACCTCCCGCTGATGGCAACGGTGGCGCGCGCGCCATGAAAAATGCCATCAAGGATGCCGGCATTGCCCCCGAGCAGATTGGTTACATCAATGCTCACGGCACCTCCACCCCGCTGGGTGATGTGGCCGAGCTGCGTGGCATGAAGTCAGTGTTTGGCGAGCACGCCAAATCTCTGATGATCAGCTCAACCAAATCTATGACCGGTCACCTGCTGGGTGCCGCCGGTGCCATCGAGGCGATCATCACTGTGTTGGCCCTGCGTGATCAGGTGGCGCCGCCCACCATCAACCTGGACAACCCGGATGAAGAGTGCGATCTGGATCTGGTGCCCCACGTGGCCAAGCCAGGCAGCTTCGAGTACGCCCTTTCCAACTCGTTTGGTTTTGGCGGCACCAATGGCTCACTGATCTTCAAACGCGTATAATTTGCCGCAGGGCAAAGACACAGGCCCGATACTGCCGGTATCGGGCCTTTTTTATCGGAGGGATCCCTTTGCTTATCAATGGCATGAAGCTTGATACAATCTCGGCCTATGATCGGGGGCTGGCTTATGGTGACGGTCATTTCACCACCATGGCGGTCAAAGAGGGTCGCGTGTTGCAGTGGCCTGCCCATCTGGCACGGTTGCTGCTGGCCAACAACCGGCTGGGGTTGGTTGAGCCAGACTGGGATCTGTTGACCCAAGAGGTTGAAGAGATGGTGGCCGACCAGCCACAATGTGTGGCCAAGGTGATCCTGACCCGCGGCGAGGGTGGCAGGGGCTATGATGGCAGTGGCTGTCAGCACATCACCCGCATTATCAGCCTGGCGCCATTTCCCACCCACTATGGCAAGTGGCAACAGGAGGGTATCGAGATGGTGGTGTGCCGCCAGCGGATCGGTGATGCTCCCATGCTGGCCGGGCTTAAAACCTTGAATCGTCTGGAGCAGGTATTGCTGAAAAGCGAACTTGTCAGCCGTGGTGCAGTCGAAGGGATAGTGCTCAACAGTCGCGGTTTTCTGACTGAAGGGGTCAGTGCCAATCTGTTTTGGCGTCGGGGCAAGACGGTATTTACACCGGATCTGGCCCGGGGTGGTGTCGATGGCATCATGCGCCGCCAGGTGATGGCGATGCTGAAACAGATGAGTATTGAGTTGCGTGTGGTGGAGGCTCCGCTGGAGTCACTATGGCAGGCAGAAGAGGTATGGCTCACTAATACCCTGATGGGGGTGGTGCCGGTCAACGGCATCGAGGATATTGATTATCCCGCCGCGGTATTGAGTCGCCGTTTACAGGAGCGTTTGGTCATTGAAGTTTAATCGGCTTTACACCCTGCTTGCGGGGGCGGCACTGACAGTTGCTGTCTCCGGGGGCTATGTGCACTACAAATGGCAACAGGTGGAGACACTCACCAACAAAGGGCCGACCCGGCTCTTTACGGTGGAAAAAGGTGCCCATGCCGCCCGCTTGATAACCGAGTTGGGGGAGGGGGAGACCAGCCCATGGGCGGTGCGGCTCTGGCTGCGCGGTCATCCCGAACTGGTTGCCATCAAATTGGGCACCTATGAGATCAAGGAAGGGGCTCCCCTCAAGGATACCCTCTCCCTGTTTGCCTCAGGCAAGGAGTTTCACTTCAGCCTTACCTTCGTTGAAGGTTCCCGTTTCGAAGATTGGCAGAAGCAGCTCTCCAGCGCGCCGTATCTTGAGCGGTTGACGGTCGAGCAATCAGAAGCCGATCTGGCGCAGGAGCTCGGCATTGAGAATGGCAAGCTGGAAGGGTGGTTCCTGCCGGAAACCTACGCCTATACCACCCATGCCAGCGATCTATCGCTATTGCGCCGGGCCCATCAGGACATGGAGACCTTCTTGCAGCAGAGTTGGGAGAAACGCCAGGCCAACTTACCCTACAAGACGCCGTATGAGGCGCTGATCATGGCGTCCATCATCGAAAAAGAGACCGGCCAGCCTGACGAGCGAGCACAAATTGCCGCTGTATTTGTCAATCGCCTGCGTTTGGGGATGAAGTTACAGACTGATCCCACCGTTATTTACGGGGTGAAGGATCGCTACGATGGCAATATCCGCCGCAGCGATCTGACCGACAAGAACCCCTACAACACTTATGTTATCGATGGTTTACCGCCCACTCCTATCGCCATGCCGGGTAAGGCCTCTATTGAAGCAGCGCTCAACCCGCTGGCGAGCGACTATCTCTATTTTGTCGCCAAGGGTGGCGGTGCCCACTATTTCTCCAAGACCCTCGATGAACACAATCGGGCGGTTCGCGAATTCATATTGAAGAAACCTTAATGTCTAAATTTATTGTGATCGAAGGATTGGAAGGGGCAGGGAAGAGCTCGGCCGTGCGTTATGTCACTGACTATCTGCGGCGCCATGGTATCGACAAGATCGAATGCACCCGCGAGCCTGGTGGTACCCCGCTGGCGGAGCGGATGCGCGCCATCGTCAAAGAGGTGCACGATGAGCGCCTCACCATCGAAGCTGAATTGCTACTGATGTATGCCTCCCGGGTACAACTGGTGGAGACTCGTATCAAGCCAGCCCTTGCGGACGGTATCTGGGTAGTGGGGGATCGCCACGATCTCTCCTCCCAGGCTTATCAAGGCGGCGGCCGCGGGATCAATGCCAACCTGATTGGTGCCATCAAGCAGGCGGTGCTCGGTAACTTCAAGCCGGATTTCACCCTCTATCTCGATATCGATCCCGCCCTTGGCTTGCAGCGCGCCCGCCATCGGGGCGAGCTGGATCGCATCGAGCTGGAGCAGCTCAGCTTCTTCGAGCGCACCCGAGCGCGTTATCTCGAACTGGCTGCCAAGGATGATTCCATTGTGGTGATCGATGCGGCGCAAACGCCGGATCAGGTCAAAACCGCCATCGAGAGTGCCTTGGACCACTATCTGTCGAACGAGCAGCTATGTATCCCTGGCTGATCCCGGATTGGCACCGTTTAAGCCAGACGGCTCAGTCCGGTCGGCTCGGTCACGCCTGGTTGCTGCTCGGCGATCCCGGTCTTGGCAAGGAACAGCTGGCCGAACGACTGGCTCGCCTGCACCTTTGCCAGCAACCAGATCGCGGAGAACCGTGCGGTCACTGTCACTCTTGCCAGCTGTATGAGAAGGGTAACCACCCGGATCTCGGCACCATAGCCCGTGATAGCAAGACCATCGGGGTCGAGGCCATTCGCGAGATCTGCACCCGGCTGCAGGGCTCTGCCCAGCTCGGTCGTGGCAAAGTGGTGATCATTCCTGATGCGGAGCGGATGACCGAATCGGCAGCCAACGCCCTGCTGAAAACCTTGGAAGAGCCAGCCGGCGACAGCTTGCTGTTGCTGATTGCCTCCCAGGTTTCCCGGCTGCTCCCCACCATCCTTAGTCGCTGTCACAAACATGTTTGCCAGTTGCCTGTAGAAGGGGAGACGGTTCGCTGGTTAGCCGAGCAGGGTCATCAGGCCACCTTGGCCCAGGTGCGGATCTGTCAGGGCGCCCCATTGCGGGTACTCGACTATATCGAGCAGCAACAGGACGTAACTCGCCGCGAACTGCTGGAAAGTTTCGTCGCTCTGCGGCAAAGCCCCATCACAGCAACCGCAGTTTGCAGCCAGTTGGGGCAAGAAACCCAGGTCAGGTTGCACTGGCTGCAGCTGTTTTTATGCGACGCGTTGAAAACCCAGGCGGGATGCGGTCACCACCAGTTGGCGATGCCGGATCTGGCGATCTTGAGTCAACGACTGGCAGAGCAGCACTCCAGTGAAAAACTGCTGGAAGAGGAGCAGCAATTGGTTGCCCTCAAGTCAGCGTGCCAGCCGGGACAGCTCTCCAATCCCACCATCCATCTGATGAACTGGCTCAGTCGCTGGTTATAGTTCCGACAAGAATAAAGGTTTTATATGTTACTCGTTGACTCCCACTGTCATCTCGATCGCCTGAGCTATGGCAGCAAACAGACCAATATGGCCGATGTGCTGGCCAAGGCCGCGAAACTGGATGTGGGATATTTCCTCTGTGTCAGTGTGACTCAGGCACAGTTCCCGACCATGCTCGAGGCGATCGCCCCCTATCCCCAAGTGTTTGCCTCTTGCGGGGTGCACCCGCTCAATCAGGAACCCGGGGTGGATGCTGCCTTGCTGCTGACTCAAGCGGCAGACGCAAGAGTGATCGCCATCGGCGAGACCGGGCTCGACTACTTCTACTCGCCGGAGAACAAAGAGGTGCAGCAGGCCTCTTTCCGCGAACATATCCGGGTTGCTCGTGCGCTGAACAAGCCGCTGATCATTCACACTCGTGATGCCCAGCAAGATACCTTGCAGATCATGCGCGAAGAGGGGGCGGATCAGGTTGGCGGCGTGCTGCACTGTTTCACCGAATCCCTCGAGATGGCGCAAGCAGCGATGGTCATGGGTTTTTATATCTCCATCTCCGGGATCGCCACCTTTAAAAATGCATCTGCACTGCAAGAAGTGATCAAGGCACTGCCCCTCGACCGATTGCTGGTTGAAACCGATGCACCCTATCTTGCGCCGGTTCCCCATCGGGGGAGGGAGAATGAACCCGCCTTTGTCCGAGATGTTGCCCAATTTATTGCCGACCTGCGCCATATACCACTGAGTGAATTGGCCGAGGCGACCAGCCGTAATTTCTTTGAACTGTTTAAACTGGCTAAGAAATAATCCCAAAGCCCCGTTGTTCGGGGCTTTTTATACTTCAAATATCAAGCAGATTACCCCCGTCAATATCAACACCACACCTTGTTATCTCTCACTTACAGTGTGTTCGCATATTCTAAGTTCATGCTAAATAGCGGCGATTAACACCCCTATGTTCAATATGTGCTACGGGGGTTAAGGGTATTAAATCAAGTTACATCAAGTATCGATAATATTCATTATCGATACTTGATGTATGGGGAGGATCCTGTAAGATCCTCTTAAACTTCATATGAATCATAGTGTTCCGTGGTATATCCAAGCTTATCCAATCCGGCTCATCAGTCACTGCAAACCGTCTTCGATGCCCAGCTAAATAGTCGGGCTCGTCGCTTTTTACGCAGTTCAAAAGCCGATTCAACCCTCAATGCTTATCAGGCCGATACCCGTATTTTCGTCTTTTGGTGCCAATTGCACGGGCTGGATCCGCTGCAAACCAGCCATCACGACATCATGAACTTTCTGGCGGATCAGGCAGATGGGGTATTGGCCGACTGGGTATGGCTCGATAAAGAGGAGGGGAAGGGGGAGCTACGCAATGGAGAACCCCGAAAACCGGCAACCCTGGTGAGACGGCTGGCGGGGATCCGCTATGCCTTCAAACAAAAAGGCATTAACCCAATGCCGACCGAGCATCCCGAAATCAAGGAGATGATGCGCGGTATAGTGCGACTGGGGGATAACCGTAAGCGCAAGACAGGTGCATTAACGCTGCAACCATTAACTCGGGTATTGGATGGCATCGACACCACTAATTTGGCCGGCCTTCGCGATCACACCCTACTGCTGTTGATGTTCAGTGGCGCCTTGCGCCGCTCGGAAGCGGCCCGTATCGAGGTGAGTGATATCGATTTTGTGGGGCAGGGGATCCGCCTTCGCCTCAAACCGAGCAAGCATCAGCTCCATGAAACCGAAATTGCGCTGATCCCGGGCAAGCATCATTGTCCGGTGTCGGCACTGCAGCACTGGCTGCGCAAAAGCCGGATCAGCGAGGGGCACCTGTTTCGGCGGATGAACCGCTGGGGGCAACTCATGCCAGATCCCCTGGGGCCACAAGGGATAAACCTGATGATCAAGCGGCGCACCGGTCAGGCCATCGATGATCTCTACGTCAGCGGCCACAGCTTGCGGCGCGGATTTATCACCTCGGCTGTGACTGCCGGCAAACCGATGAACAAGATCATTGAAGTCACTCGCCACAAGGATATGCGGACTCTGCAGGAGTACTTCGATGATGCCCATAAATTCTCCGATCACGCGCTCGATGGCTTGCTTTGACATAACTGCGTCACCGCATTTTTTATGTTAAATGATATCTCGTTGATCTGATGATATATTTGCCACGCTGCCTAGCGTTCAAGAGGGAAGGGCACTCTGCCAATGGATAAACGCATTAAGTAAGAGATAACAAATCTGATAATGGAGCATTGCAAGGTCATATGAGCCATGAAATAGCAGTGAGTGACGCCGAAGAGGCAGTGCCACAAAATAATGCCGAGCGGCAGCGTCAGCATGTAAAGCGTAAACAGGAGACTCATACCCGATTGCAATGCTGGATCAGCAATCGCCACGCCGAGCGATTGGCTGATCTCGGTCTTCACCTCGAAGACAGTCAGGCATCGCTTATCGAACAGGCGATCGATCTGTTCTATCAACATGAGTTGGGCAGGGGCTCAGAGCTTGAAAACACAGTAGCCAATCTGGTGGAAGAGACTGTCGTAGAAGCCTAACGATGAAGCGTTGGCGGGACGATAAGAGATAAAAAGAGCCAGGTACGAATTCCTTGTACCTGGCATAGGGAAATTGGCTCCTTGCAGAGCCGTGCGCTAACTGGTGTTCGGATTGCCTTAAGCTTAGACAAGGCTCAAGGCTTTTCAAGATCCGAAGAGAAGTTCAACCTGAGTGTGGTTATTCCAGACTCGTTCCGCTGCTTACGCACCAAAGAGATTGTTGTCTCGCACCAGTTCTCGGGGGAGGGCATTCTTGACCCGGCTGCCCACCCATTTCCCCATGCCCAGGGTATGTCCCTGGTAACGGACGATCACCTCACCAGCGCCAGCGGCCTGCTCAGGCCAGACATCTCGTCCCATCATAAATTCACGGGCATTGGCGCTGTCGAGTTCGACAAATCCTTGACTGGCTTTATCACCATAAGCCAGTGCCCATTGATGGGTGAGTCGATAACCCTTCTTGAAGGTCTCGGCCAACTTGATACCGATGCGATCGAAACGCAGCTTACCCTGTACCTGTTCAAACAGATGGGGAAAGAGCCAGATCTCGTCATTGCGACCAAACAACTGCCCCTGCGGCATCACCCCGAAGTTGGCTGCAATCTCTTGCAACATGGAGTCAGCCTCTTTGGCCGGTAGGGGAGAGAAGGGGAATTTTCCCAGCTTGCCCGGTTTGAACATGGTATTGGGCACCGAGTGCTGCTTGCGTAATCTGGCGACGAAAAAGCCCTCACTGTCGAAGATCTGGGGCCAAACGTGCAGGTATCCTTCCGCTGTACAGGCCTGCTCCGCATGGGGGAACAGGTCCGCCAGTGAGTCAAACATCAGGGCATCGCCAAACTTGTCCAGCAGGGATTGGCAGACCGCCTGATTCTCCTGCTCACTCAAGGTGCAGGTGGAGTAGACCAGCACACCGCCCGGTTTCAAGGCATGAAAGGCGCTCTCCAGCAGCCCTTGCTGCACCGCAGCAATCTCGTCGATGCTCTCGATGCTCCAGTTGCGCAGGGCATCTTCATCTTTACGTACCGTCCCTTCGCCGGAGCAGGGGGCATCAAGCAGGATGGCGTCGAAGGTTTCCGGCAACCACTGGCCAAACACCTTGGCATCAAAGTGAGTCATGCCGACATTGGTCACACCGCAGCGCTGGATATTGGCACTGAGCACTTTCAACCTGCTGCTGGAAAACTCGTTGGCAACCAGCATGCCCTGATTGTTCATCAGCGCGGCGATCTGGGTGGTCTTGGAGCCGGGGGCGGCAGCGGCATCCAGCAACATGCCGTCCGCTTTGATCTTGTCGCTGGCAAAGAGCGCGGTCACCGGCAGCATGGAGCTCGCTTCCTGAATGTAGAAAAGTCCGCTCAGATGCTCGGCGGTGTTGCCGAGGGGAACCGTTTCATCGCTGCGGGTCAGCCAAAAGCCGGTGTCACACCAGGGCACGGGATCAAACTGCCAACCCTGTGGCTGCATTTGTGCCAAGAAGTCACACACAGTGATCTTGAGGGTATTGACCCGAATGCTGCGCCGTAGCGGTCGCCGACAACTGGCCACAAAATCATCCATAGACAGATGAGCCGGCATAATGGCCGCAATGTGGTGTAAAAAGTGATCGGGAAGGTAGGTGTTGTCGTGCACGGCGCCGTCTCGTTGACCGAAAAAGAGGGTCGATATCCTACCACAGGCCAAGCCATTCTCTTAATGGTGACCCTGGCTAAATAGAGCAGATGAAATAAAACGCCCGGCATGCAGGCCGGGCGTTTGTGGCAATCAACAGTGATTGAGGAAGAAGATCAGGGCAGGATGCGCGGGCTCCACTCCAGCCACGCTTTCTCGGCTTTGCTGTTGAGCGGATAACTGTGGCCGGTCTTAACGGTCGGGCCCATCTCCTGCTCCGGGGTATTGAAGGCGATGCCGCCCGCTAGCAGGCTCTGCACCGTCTCCACTTCGATGGTGCCGCCGGTCAGGCCAATATCCGCCTTCACTCCGGAGACGTTCCAGAACCGTGAGTTGGCTCGCACCAAATGGGCATACTCCTGCTCCACGCTCACCTCAATCAGCACCTCGCTGCCATCCCGTGCCAGCGCCACTTTGGTGACACTGCCCACCACCAGTTTGCGAAACAGCAGTGGGCTACCAACGCTAAGGCCGTTGACCGAAGGGCTCTTGAGGGTCAGGGCCAACCCAACCGGACCACTCTGGTTCAGGGGGAAGCGATCTTTGCCTGCCCCCTTGCCGGGTTGGGCTTCGACAAAGGCCCCTTTGATCAGGGTGTCGAGATGGGCCACACCACCCAGCCCCAGCTTGGCTTGCACCAGGGTGAAGCGGGCACCGGATTGTAAAAAACGCGCTGCGTAGTGGCCATCAAGCTCTGCCTTGAAGATCACTTGCCCCAAGGAGGGCTCCAGCTCGATCTGATCGATTTTGCCGATATCGACCCCGCGATAACGGATCGGGCTGCCAACTCCGAGGCCCGGGTTGCTCTCCGCCACCAGAGAGAGGGGGCGAACCTTGGCTCTGGCCTGCTCTTTATTATCAAACAGCTGATGGCTGCTACGGCCGGTACCCAACTGGTCGAATTCGATGGCACCGCGCAGCAAGGTGGCCAGATTACCGACTTTGACCTTGACGCCGTCAACTCCTACCCGGGTGTCGATGGCTGCTTTCTTCCAAAATTGCGGCTGCCGGGCGAGGAGGGGTGCGTAGACACCGTCAATTTCCAGCTCAATCTCGACCCCTTCTTTCGCGGCGCGCAGCTGTTTGACCTTGCCCGCTTCCAATCCCAGATAAAGCACGGGGGAGCCAATGCCGATACCATCGGCCTGATCTGCTTTGAGCAACCAGCGCTGGGGCTTGGCATCACGGGTCCCCAGCAGTGCCAGCTCCTGATCCGGGTAGAGCCGATTGATCCGCTCGCCACTACTGGCTTGTACCAGCTTGATCCCACCACCGAGCCAGGCACTGGCAGGGCTGGTTTCCACTTTGATGCCACTCAGATCGGCATCGATCTGCAGCGGTGCAGCCCGATAAAAACGGGCTCGGTTGAGCAGATAACCATAGTTCGGCGTCATCACCAGTTCGACACTGGCATTACCGCGCGCATCCAGGGTGAGCTGGCTGATCCGGCCCACCTCTAATCCCTTGTACCAGACCGGCGCATCCTGATTGAGCCCGGCCAGATCCTCGGCCTGCAGCGTCACCTTGGTGCCAGTCTGGGGAGCGCGATCGGTCAGCGTCATCTTGCGCGCCGGTTTGCCCGCCACATAGTCAAGGCGAATGGCAGGGCCAGAGAGCAGGCGATCCGCATGTTGCACACCGGTCGGGGAGAGGGAGACGCTCTCCCACACCAGCTGGCTCTTGTCGGTAATGCGATAAGCCTGCTCCGGATTGATCAGCGCCGTCACCATGCGCCCCTTGTCGGTCAGACCAATAGGGTCAATGCGGCCAATCTCGATCCCTTCATAGAGGATCGGCATCCCCTCCTTGATGGGCAGATCACCGGCCACTATGTCGATGCGCTCACCACGGGCCGCTTCCGCCAGCCCTTTATAGAGGGTAAACATTTGCCCCTTCTCTGGCTCTGGCGAGGCTTTAGGCGAGTCAAAGGCGATGCCGCCGCTCAGGATGGAGGTGAGGCTACCCGCTTCCACGTTCACCCCGGCCAGACTGAAGGAGCCCTTGAAGCCGCTAATATTCCAGAAGCGGGTATCGGCTTTGATCAGATGTTCGAAACGAGGCTCGATCACCAGATCCAGAATGACATTCTGGTTGTCCTGGCCAAGGCGGGTATTGATGACGCTGCCCACTTCTATGCCACGGAAGTAGAGTTTGGCGCCGATCCCCACCGAGCCCAACGAGTCAGCGGTCAGGTGCAGCATCCGCCCCTGAGCCTGATAGCCGGGGGGAGGCCCCTCCAGTGCATCGAAGGTCTCCTCCAACGGATTGTTGTCACGCCCGGGTTGCAGATTGATGTAGTTACCGGAGACCAGGGTATCGAGTCCGGAGATCTCGGTCAGCGATGCTTTGGGGCTCACCAGCCAGAAGGCTGACCCTTTGCGGATCAGTGGCCGGGCCCGGCTGTCTATCTTGGCCATCACCGCAATCTTGCGGCCATCTTCAGCAAGATCCATCTCTTGTACGACACCGATGGCCACCCCCTGATAACGGATCTGGGTTTTGCCCGGTAAAATACCGTTACCCTGGGCGAAGTTGACCTGAATAAGTTGGCCACGACTCAACACCTGCTGATAGAGAAAGCCCCCCGCCAGCAGCAGGGCTATCAGGGGGAGCAACCAGACTGGCGATAACCAGCGGCGCTTTTCAATGACGGGTTCAGCCCCGATCATACCGACTCCTTATTGGCTGGATTAAACAGCACATAATTCAGAAACAGAGAACTTATCAACGGGCTGCCTTATCCCACAGTAAACGGGGATCGAGCATGCGGGCTGACATCATGGTCAGCACCACCACACCGGCAAAGGCAGTGGCACCGGGGCCAGCCCGGACACTCAGCATGACGCCGCGATCGACCAGCGCCACCATCAGTGAAATCACAAACAAGTCCAGCATCGACCAGCGGCCGATAAAGTCGATCACCCGATACATCAAAAGCTGGCGCTTGCGTCGCACCGGCTTGGCCCGCTGCAACTGCCAGCAGATCCAGCCCAGCCCCACTATTTTGCCCACCGGCACCAGTATACTGGCGGTGAGGACTATGGTGGCAATCCCGCTCATCTTGCTGCGATAGAGCATCATGATACCGCTGAAAATGGTATCTGACTGCAGCAACCCCTTGTTGTAGAAGTGGGTAATGGGCAGCAAGTTGGCCGGTAGCAGCATAAAGGTGGCGAGTGCCAGCAAGCCCCACGACCAGGCGAGGGAGCGGGGAATACGCACCTGAAGCTTGCTGTTGCAACGGGGGCAGCGGGCCCCAGTTTGATAACGAACCAGCAAGCCGCAGTCGTGGCAGCGGCACAGCCCCATCTCACGGGCGCTGGTCATCTGCTGCCTCCTTGAGGGGGATCCGTGCCCAGTAGGGCGCCGGGTCAAACAGGATCAGCAGGGTCATATTAAGCAACATCAAAATACCCAGACTCAGCAATCCGCCACCAAGCTGGACATCCGCGATATCGATCAGTTTGAACAGGGCGACCAGCAGGCTGACGATATAGACCTCCAGCATGGCCCAGTGGCGAAACACTTCTACCAGCTTCAAGGTTGGCGCCAGGATCTGCCAGCGTTTGGCCAGCCCCGATGCCAGTGCAAAGATACCGGCCAGCAGCCCGACGGGTGCCAGCACGGCGCACCAGAGCACCAGACCGGCCACCCACCACTCGCCCTCGCCAAACAGCACCAGGATCCCGCGCAGCAGATCAGCATCGGAGCTCACCCCGCCTAATCGCAAATAGATCAGTGGTTCAAAAAAAGCGGAGGGCAGCAACAGCAAGCCGGTGATGGTCAATGCCATCAACTGGGAGGGACGAAAAGCATAACGGCCATAGAGATGCTGGTGACAGCGTGGACAGTGGGCATGGCGACGCAGCGGCAGAGCCTTGCGCTGGATCAGCAAGTCGCACGCCGGACAGACAATCACGGAACTGGGCTCCATCATGCAATTCAACCTGTTGAAAGAATCGGTGAAATTTACCCTAAAACCGTTTCGCTGTCTTGCCTGCACCCTGAATGGGACGAAAGTATGATTGACGTTAACGTAAACGTGATATTAGATAGCCACACTAGACAGGTGAAAGGAGTCATGATGTCCAGTTTGTCCCCCTCGGCAGGCCTGCGCTTTCGCACCGCCCTTGCCAATGAAGCTCCCCTGCAGATCGTCGGTACCATCAATGCCTATATGGCGCTAATGGCCGAGAGCAGTGGTTTTCAAGCCCTCTACCTCTCCGGCGCCGGGGTGGCCAACGCCTCCTACGGCTTGCCGGATCTTGGCATGACCTCCCTCAATGACGTGCTGATCGATGCTGAGCGGATCACCGCGGCCACCCGAGTGCCGCTACTGGTCGATATCGATACCGGTTGGGGCGGGGCATTCAATATCGCCCGCACCATTCGCGCGTTCGAGCGGGCAGGTGTTGCTGCCGTTCATATGGAAGATCAGGTGGCCCAGAAGCGTTGCGGTCATCGCCCCAACAAGGCTGTGGTCACGCTGGAGGAGATGTGCGATCGCATCAAGGCGGCGGTGGATGCCCGCGAGAATAGCGAGTTTGTCATCATGGCGCGCACCGATGCGCTGGCGGTGGAGGGGCTAGGTTCTGCCCTTGAACGTGCCGCCGCCTATGTGGCTGCCGGCGCTGACATGATCTTCGCCGAGGCGGTGACCGAGCTTGCCCAGTACGACCAGTTCAAGCAGGCGGCCGGGGTGCCGATCCTCGCCAATATGACCGAATTTGGCAAAACCGAGCTGTTTGACAAAGAGCAGCTCGCCGCCCACGGGGTCGACATGGTGCTTTACCCGTTAAGCGCCAACCGCGCCGCCAATCAGGCAGCCCTCAACGTCTATCACCATATTCGCCAGGATGGCCATCAGCGCGCCGTCGTGGAGACCATGCAGACCCGGGAGTCGCTCTACGACTTTCTCGGATATCACCACTACGAGCAGACACTGGATCGTCTGTTCACATCCAGGGATTAGGAGGCAGCGTATGGGACAACAAAAACCGTTGGGCGGGGCAGGTCTGCGCGGGCAGAGTGCGGGGGAGACCAGCATCTGCACCGTGGGCAAGAGCGGCACCGGTCTTACCTATCGTGGCTACGACATCAAGGAGCTGGCCGATAGCGCCCAGTTCGAGGAGGTCGCCTATCTACTGCTCAAGGGGGAGTTGCCCGGTGAGCAGCAGCTTGACGCCTACAAGCGCGAACTGCGTCGCCTGCGCGCCTTGCCCCTGCCGCTGCTGGAGGTATTGGAGCGTATCCCCGCCAATGCCCATCCCATGGATGTGCTGCGCACCGGCTGCTCCATGCTCGGCGATCTGGAGCCGGAAGATGGTTTCGAGCACGAGCATGAAGTGGCGGATCGGCTGCTGGCTGCCTTCCCGGGCATCCTGATCTATTGGTACAAATTCAGCCATGAAGGGGTACGCATCGCCCTCGATACCGATGAAGAGTGTATCGGCGGCCATTTCCTCGCGCTGCTGCACCAGAAGGCGCCGAGCGAGCTGGAGCGTCGGGTGATGCATGTCTCCCTCATCCTCTACGCCGAGCATGAGTTCAATGCCTCCACCTTTGCGGCGCGGGTCTGCGCCTCGACCCTCTCCGACATGTTCTCCTGCATCACCGCCGCCATCGGTACTTTGCGCGGCCCGCTGCACGGCGGCGCCAACGAGGCGGCCATGGCGATGATCGAGCCCTGGCAGGATGAAGCGCAGGCAAGGCGCGAATTGCTGGCGAGACTGGTGGCCAAGGATAAAGTGATGGGCTTTGGCCATGCCATCTACCGCACTTCAGATCCGCGCAACGTCATCATCAAGGAGTGGTCGGCCAAACTCGCCGCAGCGGTGGGGGATGATCGCCTCTATCGCGTCTCCTGCGAGGCGGAGAAGGTGATGTGGGAAGAGAAAGAGCTCTTTCCCAACGCCGACTTCTTCCACGCCAGCGCCTATCACTACATGGGGATCCCGACCAAGCTGTTCACCCCCATCTTCGTCTGCTCACGGGTTACCGGCTGGTGTGCCCACGTGATGGAGCAGCGCGAGCACAACCGGATCATCCGCCCGAGCGCCGATTATGTCGGCCCGGCCCCCCGTCATTTTGTCTCCCTACAACAACGATAAGGAAATCACGATGTCCGCCAACGTCGACGTCAACCACAGACCCGAGCCCGATCAGGTGCTGGTCGATATTGCCGATTATGTCTGCAACCACCTCATCACCAGCGAGGCGGCCCTCGACACCGCCCGCTACTGCCTGATGGACACGCTAGGCTGCGGCCTCTTGGCCCTGCGCTTCCCCGAGTGCACCAAGCACCTTGGCCCCATAGTCCCCGGCACCGTCGTGCCCCATGGTGCAAGGGTACCCGGTACCCAGCTCTGTCTCGATCCGGTCAAGGCGGCCTGGGATATCGGCGCCATCATCCGCTGGCTCGATTACAACGACACCTGGCTGGCTGCCGAGTGGGGCCATCCTTCCGACAATATGGGGGGTATTCTGGCCACCGCCGACTGGCTCTCCCGTACCCGCGTCGCTGAAGGCAAGGCGCCGCTCACCATGAGCGATGTGCTGGTGGCCATGGTCAAAGCCCACGAGATTCAGGGGGTGTTGGCGCTGGAGAACTCCTTCAACCGGGTCGGTCTCGATCACGTGGTGCTGGTCAAGGTTGCCAGCACCGCCGTGGTGGCTCATATGCTGGGGGGAACCCGCGATCAGGTGATCGATGCCGTTTCCCAGGCTTGGGTCGATGGCCAGAGCCTGCGTACCTACCGTCATGCCCCCAATGCGGGTTCCCGCAAGAGCTGGGCGGCGGGGGATGCCACCTCCCGTGCGGTGCGCCTCGCCCTTATCACCATGAGCGGTGAGATGGGCTATCCCGGCGTGCTGAGCGCGCCAAAATGGGGTTTCTACGACGTGCTGTTCAAGGGCAACCAGTTTGCCCTGCATCAGGGCTACGGCAGCTATGTGATGGAGAACGTGCTGTTCAAGATCGCCTATCCCGCCGAGTTCCACGCCCAGACCGCCGTGGAGTGCGCCATGAAGCTGCACGGTCAGCTGAAGGGGCGGCTGGACGAGATCGACCGCATCGAGCTCACCACCCATGAGTCGGCCATTCGCATCATCAGCAAGGTGGGGGCCCTCAACAACCCCGCCGACAGAGATCACTGCCTGCAGTACATGGTGGCGGTGCCGCTGATCTTCGGTCGCCTTGTCGCCGAGGATTATGAGGATGACGTGGCTGCCGATCCCCGCATCGATGGGCTGCGCAGCAAGATGGTGGTGCAGGAGGAGAAACGCTACAGCCGTGAATATCTGGAGGCGGACAAGCGCTCCATTGCCAACGCCATCCAGATCTTCTTCAAGGACGGCACTCACACTCCTAAGGTGGAGGTGGAGTACCCGGTCGGCCATCGCCGTCGTCGGGAGGAGGGGATCCCGCTGCTGGTGGAAAAATTCCAGCACAATCTGGCGACCCGCTTCCCGGCGAAACGGGTCAGCAATATCCTCGCCCTCTGTCAGGACGGGCCGCGCCTTGCCGCCACCCCGGTACACGCCTTTATGGATCTGCTGGTGATCTGACCGAACTCATATTGACCAACATATCGGCAAAAAGTGATAAACGAACAGCGGGCCCATCGGCCCGCTTTGTTATTCTGGCGGTTTATCCCTCACCGCAACACTACGCCAGCACACTGCTGTCGCCGTTAAAGAGCGCCGTCATGATCGCCGTCTCGCGACTGGCGATGGTCTCGAGAAACTCGTTGGCACGCCCCATCTGATGGCAGACCCGATAACCCCGCTCGACAAAGGAGAACAGCTCACCAAGCCCAGCCAAATGAGCCGGGCCAGAGACCAGCTTGAGGGTCGCACCCAGCAGCGGTTTTCTCGCCAGCCTGTCCAGCGTCATGCCAAGTTCATTCACCAGGGTGATCTGCTGTTCGCGACGCGCCTGCTCGCCCACGGCGCGATAGGCAATGACGTAGTGTTCGGCACTGATAGGATTGATACCCCCAATGCGGCGCAATGCCACCACCATCAGATAATCCAGCTCCTCGGAGAGGGCATCAAGTTCGATCGCCTGCGCCAGCACCTTGAGACCGGACTCCGGCAACAATCGCTCGGCGGTCGGCATCACCCGCATCACGTCCGCATCGCGGCGAGCGCAATCGCCAGGGCCATAGAGATCGGTCAGGAAAAACGCGGCGGCGGGGCCATAGCGGTCACTCTCCAGCAGATCACTATGGGTACGCCCCAACCTGTCGGCCTGCCACTGGCGCAACCGGTCCCGATCCTGTTGATCTTCAGGATGGGTTCGCATCTGTTCGCGCAAGGCGGCAACCCGCTTGAGCTGGCGATAGAGCCGTCCCAGGGTCGTTGCATCATCGTGGACGTGGTCTTGATGGGTCATGTAATGCTCTCTGGCCTGTGGCCCATGGAATGGCAAGATGATTGGGGCATATGTATACAACCAGATGAAAAATAAACGACTTTTGTTGCCCGCTTAGGGACAAGTGTAACCCCATGAGAAGCTGGAATAAATGCTGTGGCCTACTCGCCAGTTCGATTGCCCTCGACTCTGTTAAGTGAGTCCCATTTATGGGAACACCCCTTTCACTTGTGCTGAACATGTGTTTAATATCAATAAATATCTTATGGCCCAGAGTATTCACCATGTTTCTATATGACTCACTCGCTGGTAACAGCGGACTCTCCACCATTCAGGTCAACCGTCAACATCCTCTGGGTCTTGCCGCCGCACGCCTTGCCGCAGAAGCCATCGCTCAGGATATGAGCGAAAGCTACCAGCTCGATTGTGAATGGGCAGATGAAGAGGAGACCGAATTGCGGTTTCGTGGCTCAGGGGTTCATGGTTCCCTGATGCTGGACGAGAACACCTTGCGACTTGAAGTACATCTCGGCTTGATGCTGCTACCGGTGCGTAGTGTGCTGGAGCAAGAGATCCTCGATTATGTCAGCAACCGGCTACCTTGCCCTAATCGTGCGTAAAACCATCAGGGGTACACCTGAAATAGCCGGATCTGCAGGCAAGTCAGCCTGGTAATATATCCGTTTGCTTGCCTTGTGTGGTTATTAAATAGGCGATTGATGAACGGGGTATTTTATTATCGGTCATTCTATTTTCATATTTCGAGTCGGTCGTTGCTGCTGTTATGTTCACTCCCTGAAGGCCCTCACCGAATATGAGTGGCATCTGTGATTGGCCGCCTCGCTAAATTCATGTTGTAGGGAAACAACCATGCCACTAAGTGAATTTATCTCCTGCGTTGACACTGCTTGGTTACGCATGGACAGACCTAATAATCTGATGCAGATTATTGGCGTCTTGATGTTCGAAGGCCAACTGGATGAGCCGCGCCTGCGGGACGGATTGCGCCATACCATGTCGGTACAGCCTCGCTTTCAGCAACGCGCTATTCTCGAAGGGGGATCCTACTACTGGCGCCATGACCCTGACTTCGATCTCGACCAACATCTCAAACGGGTGATCCTGCCGGGCAAAGCGGGCAAGCTTGAACTGGAAAAGCTGGTGGCCGATCTCGCTTCCACCCCCCTTAACCACCAGCGCCCCTTATGGGACATGCATCTTACTGATACCTCCCTCGGCGGGCAGGCGCTGGTGGTGCGGATCCACCATGCCATGGGCGACGGTTTCTCGCTGGTGCGGGCCATTCTGACCATGATGGATAACACCCCGCAAGGTTCGCCACGCCCCCAACTATCAGCGCAGCGGGATGAGTCCACGCCAGAAGAGGATGAGATGCCACACGGGGGCAGCAGGTTAGTGCGGGCCGGTCTCAAGTTGACCGGCAACCTCTGGTCCAGATATGTCGATGTGGTTACTCATCCCACCAAGGCCATGGACTACCTCAAGATCGGACGAGATGTCGCCAGCGAGCTGTGCCACATTGCCACCCTCAATGATGACTCCCCATGCCGCTTGCGGGGCAAAACCGCCAGCACCAAGCGGGTGGCCTGGTCAGAACAGATTGCGTTGCCAGACATCAAAGCCGTGGGCAAGGTGCTGGGTTGCTCGGTCAACGATCTGTTGATCGCCGCCACCGCCGGTGCGTTTCGCCACTACTTGCAGGAGAAGGGGGATGACGCTGACCTGGTAGAGATCCGTGCGCTGGTGCCAGTCAATATGCGGGCACCAGACGATGATGGCGCCCTTGGCAATCGGTTCGGGCTGGTGGCACTGGATCTGCCGCTCGATATTGAACATCCATTGCAACGCCTCTATGCCGTGCGTGACCGCATGTTGGCACTGCGCACCTCGTTACAGCCTATCGTCGTGCTCAATCTGCTGCAGGTGCTGGGGATGGCGCCAAAGGCGGTACAACAACAAGCCGTCGAGCTGCTCTCGGCCAAAGCCAGTTCGGTGATCACCAATGTGCCCGGCCCGCAGCAGACACTCTATCTGGCCGGGGCGCGATTGCGCCAACCGCTATTCTGGGTGCCACAAGCCGGGGATATCGGCGTGGGGGTCTCCATACTCTCTTACGACCATACCGTACAGTTGGGTCTGATCACCGACAAGAAGCTGGTGCCAGATCCCGACCAGGTGGTGGCGCGTTTTGCGATAGAGTTTGAACAACTGCTGTTACTGGCGTTGATGGAGCCAGCACTGCACTGTGACCCGCGCGAGCTCGATGCACTACTGGGTTGACCCACCGCAGATTCATTTCCTGCCATAACGAAAGAGGCCAACCTGCAGGTTGGCCTCACTCTTTAGCGGCAGATGAAGGGATCACTCATCCTCAAGCTCATCACACGCGGCAGCCACATCGAGGCGCTCCATCGCATCCACCGGCTGGCACTCGGCCGCTTCGGCATAGAGCGCCTCAGCGGCTTTCAGGCGACTCTTGCCGTGCAGCATCACTTGGGCATTGGCGTACTCCATACGGGCAATGGCAGAATCGGGGATCAACGCCAACGCGACCTTGAAGTGGCGCTCTGACTCCTCTTTTTTGGCGCCATAAGTAATGCCGCCAATCATGGCACCCAGTTTGTCGACTATCTCGGCGTGCCAGGCACCGAAGGCGATATGGGCTTCGACATGATCCGGCTCCAGCGCCAGCGCCTTTTCCAGACTGCTCTTGATCTTGTCGCCAATCCCTTGTGACAGCGCTTTGGTGATAGAGATCACCTGACTGTAGCGGCCCAGTGCCAGGGCGTGGAAATACCAGGCGTTGGCGTTGTCGGGCTGGCGTTTTTGCAGCTGCTCGGCGTGATTGGCGGCCCGCTCGAAGGCGGCGCGCTTGGCGTACTTGTCATCCAACAGGTAACTGGCATGGATCACCAGCGCCTTGTTTGCCACGTTGAGCCCTTCGTCACCAGCAGCTTCACCCAGCGCCACCGCTTGGGCAAAATCCCCGGCGTGATAGGCACGCCAGGCATCCTGTACCTGTTCATCCTCAGGCCAGGGTTCGGCATCCCCCTGATGGAGGCGCTCCCAGTGATCAGCCAGCTTCTGGCCGGCATAGTCATAAGCCGCATCCGCATAGGGGAAGGGGACAAATTCGAGTTGTGAAGTAGTCATGCTGGTTCTCCCTGTAGCATGTGAATCAAACCTTATCGGTATAGTGGTGGGCGAGGGCGCCCAGATGAGCACGGGCATCGGCCCGCAAATAGGGTGCGACCAGCTGCATCACCTGAAAGACGCCGAGGGCGATATCGGCGTCCGCCTTGGGGTGCAGTGCCCGCTGGTAAGAGATCCAGAATGTGCCCACCAGCGCCACATTGGCCGCCAGTGAACGCATCTGTTGTGCCGACCCGTCCATCAGCCCGGCCGTTTGCAAATGCTGGCAGATGGCCGCAGCCGTGTGCTCCTTGCGACGCAGCAGAGCGGAAAAGCGCTGCTCCACCAGATGGTAGCCATTCATCAGAGTCGAGATATCGTAATAGAAGAAACGGTACTGCCAGATGGCTTCAAACATCAGGTGCAGGAAGAGCCAGATATCTTCCGCTTCATCGGTGGGGGTACTGACTGCATCCAGCAGGCGAGCCATCTGCTGTTCGAACTCAGCGAACAGCGCATTGACGATCTCCTCCTTGTTATGAAAGTGGTAATAGAGATTGCCCTGGCTTATCTCCATCTCGGCGGCAATGGCCGAGGTGGTGACGGTTGGTTCCCCTTGTCGGTTGAAGCAGGCGAGGGCAGTGGTCAGGATCCGCTCCCGGGTACGGCGTTTGGGCTTGCGATCCATGCTACTCCTTGACTAATGAACGACGCACGCCGTGGCGATAACGCTTGGCAAGCCAGTGTTGCAACTGTTCCAGTGACTTGTCCAGCGCGGCGACCGAACTGCTACTGGGGGTCAGCAAGGTGCGTTCTTTATCTTCCAGTGCCGCCAGATTGAGCTCTAGGCCATGCTTGGCCAGCACGGGTGCCAGTACCTCGCGTCGCGCCCAGAGGTCACTGCGCGTGCGCTGGAATGCGTGCTCGCAGAGACGGCGACGATCCCGATAACTGAACACATTGGTAAAAAACATCTCGCTATCGGCACCCGAGGGTTCAAACAGCAGTGCATCGGCAGCGGGGTATTCATGACGGTAACGATCCATTCCCACATGCATGCGGGAGTGGATCATGGCACGAAAGGTCTGGGCCAGCACCACCGGCAGCCCGCTGTCCACCAGATTGGTAGGATCTCCGGGGAGCATGCTGGCATCAAAAGGCACCAGTGGATTGATGCAAAAGACCAGATCTGCCCCCTCCTGCAGTGCGACCGAGGCGTGCAGGGTCTTGATCAGCGCCCCGTCCACATAGTAGCGACCGTTGATCAATGAGGGGGGAAAGAGGCCAGGCAGGGCAGCCGAAGCCTGTACTGCCGCAGAGATGGGCACATCATCCAGCCCCGGGCTGCCAAAGGCCACCGCATGGCCGGTATTGAGCTCAGTGGCGACGACGAACAGACGGCCAGCGAGCTGGCGAAAATCATTGCTGCGGCCCGGCCGAGAAAAAAACTGGGTCAGGATCCGATCCACCCCACGGTTGTCAAACAACCCGGTCGGGATCGCCTTGGAGAGCCCCTGCAGCGACTCGAACAGCCGATGCTTCCAGGGAGCAGAGAGGTAATGGCCAAGGCTCTGCCAGGCCAGCGGCGGTATGGTGCTCAGCCGGTCGGCATATTCGCCAAAAGCAGGTCGCAGCAAGGTGGCAGGATCGAATATCTCACCGGAGTCATCACTGAGCAGGATCCGCACCAGCTTGTCGGCTGAAATGCCATTGGCCAGTGCCGACGCCACCACGGCCCCCGAACTGACCCCCACGTAGATGTCAGCATGTTCAAGACGCAACCCCTTGATGCTGTCTGAGAGGGCGGCACAGGCACCTATCTCGTAGATGCCGCCCAGCGGGCCGCCTCCGGCCAGGGCAATTGCGATCGTACTCATAGTGCCACCTCGCTATAAATGGAAAAACCGGCCCAGCTAAGGGCATGGGCCGGTATCAATCACCATCTGGCAGGATCAGAGATCAGGGGAGAACGCTTTCCGCTTTCGCTTTCACCTCTTTGACGGCATCCTCGGCGGCAGAGAGCAGATCCGCAGCCTGTTCGACCACCGCCTCTTTAGCCTGGGCGACCGGTGCCTTCTTTACCGGTGCCTTTCTGACGGCAGGTTTCTTGGCTGCGGCCGGTTTTGCTTCGGTGGCCGCGGCAGGGGCCGCATCGTCCTCGGCATCCAGCAACTGCTGTACCACCTCGGTCAATTCCGCCATGCGCTTGGAAAGTTTGTCGATATCTTTGCGGGTCGGGATGCCAAGACTGGCAACCGCACGCGCTACGCGCTCTTCGAATACCTGCTCGAGGCGGCCCCAGGTCCCGGCAGTTTTGTCGGTCACTGCGGCAATTTTCTCGTCAGCGCTCTGACGGGTTTTGGCCTGCAAGGCTTCCCCTTCTTGCACCAGCGCTTCAAAAATTTTGCCACCCTCTTCCTGCGCTTTGGCATAGGCGCCCAAGCCAGCCAACCAGATCTGCTGGGTGGACTCCTTGATGGTGGAGGTGAGTTGGTTGTCGGTCACCGAACTTGCCAGTGCTTTGAGTTTTTTAGCCATGATGATCTTCTCCTTGAATAACGATGGTTAACCGTAATGGCGACAACGACAACGTACAGTCCGGTTGTGGCATTACTGATTTTTCAATTTCAGTCTAGGGACAAAAAATAGAGGGTTCTACCTAATAACGAAACAGTAAATTAACTGAACTTAGGGATAGCTCACGAACTGGTTATTGAATTGCAGATTTCCATATGAATCGTGATATATCTAACGGTAAGTAATAGCCAAATCAGTAGCGGAACGATGACATGAACTATTTCATTACAGGTGGTAGTGGTTTTATAGGCCACAGATTGATTAAAAAAATACTGGATGCGTCACTCGACAACAAAGTCTATTTTTTGATGCGTTCATCCCATCAAGAAAAACTGACTGACCTGTTTGCCTTCTGGCAAGTCGATGAACAACGAGCCATCCCGGTATTTGGTGACATCACGCTACCGCTGTTGGGCATATCGACCGAGCAGCTGGCGCAGCTCAGTGGCCATATCGATCACTTTTTCCATCTGGCTGCCATTTATGATCTCAATGCCAAAGAGGGGATCCAGCAGCAGGTCAACGTCGAGGGAACCCGCCAGGCGGTACAACTTGCCGATCGCCTGGGCGCCGGGCACTTCCACCACTGCAGCTCCATCGCCGCAGCAGGGCTGTTCGACGGCCTGTTTCGGGAAGACATGTTCGAGGAGGCCGAGCACCTCGACCTGCCCTATTTCCAGACCAAACACGAATCAGAAGGGATTGTGCGCAACGAATGCACCATTCCCTGGCGGATCTACCGCCCCGGCATCGTGGTCGGCGACTCCAATACTGGCGAGATGGACAAGATAGACGGCCCCTATTACTTCTTTAAAACCATCCAGAAGTTGCGCCGTCTGTTGCCGCCCTGGATGCCTGCCATCGGGGTGGAGGGGGGCCGCATCAATATCGTACCGGTCAACTTCGTGGTAGACGCCATGGTCTACATCGCCCACCAGCAAGGGGAGGAGCGCAAAACATTTCACCTGACGGATCCCAACCCGATGCGGGTCGGTGACATGCTGAGCACCTTTGCCCGCGCGGCCCACGCGCCCGAACCCGCCATTCGCATTAATGCCTCTTTGTTTAACTTCATCCCCCGTCATCTGAGCGCCATGCTGATGACCATGGCACCGATACGCCGGATCCGCGATGCCGCGATTGCCGATCTGGGACTGCCCAAAGATATGTTCCGCCTCATCAGCTATCCCACCCGTTTCGATAGTCGCGAAACCCAGCGGGTATTGAAAGGCTCTGGCATTGAGGTCCCTCCCCTGCACAGCTATGCCTGGCGTTTGTGGGATTACTGGGAGCGTCATCTCGACCCTGAACTCTTTATCGATCGCTCCCTGCGCGGGCGGGTCGAAGGCAAGGTGGTATTAGTCACTGGTGCCACCTCGGGGATTGGTCGCGCCACTGCACGCAAGTTGGCAGGGGCGGGAGCGACCGTGGTGACCATTGCCCGCGATGAGCTAAAAATTGCCGAAACCCGCGCTGAATTTGCCGAGTTGGGCCTCACCATCGAGGTCTATCAGGGGGATCTTGCCGATCTGGCCGAAGGGGAGGCGATTACCAGGCAAATTGTCGAGGATCACGGTGGGGTCGATATTCTGATCAACAATGCCGGTCGTTCCATTCGTCGCTCCATTGAAGACTCTTTCGAGCGTTTCCACGATCTGGAGCGCACCATGCAACTGAACTACTTCGGCGCGCTCAAGGTGATCATGGGCGTGCTGCCCACCATGATTGAGAAGAAAAAAGGCCACATCATCAACATCTCCTCCATCGGGGTGTTGACCAATGCGCCGCGCTTCTCTGCTTATGTCGCCTCCAAGTCTGCCCTCGATGCCTGGGTGCGCACCGCCGCGTCAGAGTTTGCCGACAGAGGGGTTAGCTTTTCCATCATCAATATGCCACTGGTGAAAACGCCGATGGTCGCGCCCACCAAAGAATATGACCAAGTACCGATGATGACACCGGAAGAGGCCGCCGATCTGGTGTGCGATACAATCATCAACAAGCATGTTCGATTGGCGACGCGCCTTGGGGTATTCGGTCAGGTGATCCATGCGCTGGCACCCCGTGTTGCCCAGGTGATCATGAACACCAGTTTTCGCACGTTTTCCGACCCGAAAGATGGGGATAAATCCAAAGCGGCCGCCGATAAGATTGCCGTATCTACCTTGATCAAGGGGATCCATTTCTAACCGGTTAGCCATTCATCCACAAAAAGGGGGCCTGAATCATCAGGCCCCCTTTTTTATATCTGGCTCTCAGGGGCGGGCCAGCAGCCGTAACAACAGGTCGGTGGTACGGCGCGAATAGAGCAGCGAGAGATGGCCAATGGCAGGTAACTCAAGATCTTCCATACCTGCCAGCCGTTGCCGCTCTTGGGGCATCACCACATTGTCATGACTGGTGCGCACCGAGATGCCGGGTACGCAAAGAGGCACCGAGGAAAAACGCTGCAGCCAGCCAGAGCCCGGCTCCATTTCGCGGGCATTGGCTCCCAGCCCAAGTGCGGCAAGCTGGCTTCCCTGATGGGGGGTCGCCAAGGTAATAAGGCGCGCGACCTTGTCACCGCGATGAACCGCAAGATAGTCGCGACAGACCAGCCCGCCCATGCTGTGACCGACCAGCACCAATTTGTCAGCCCCGGTTTGCGCCAACACATCGTCAATCCGGGTGGCCAGCAGCGGCACCATCTCATCGATATGACCAAACGGTGGCATCAGGGTAATGGTGGCCACCACATGGCCAGCCGCTTCAAGCCTGGCACGCTGGGTGCGCCAGATCCCCCTGCTGCAGCCATAACCGTGCACCAGCAACACCGGCCGCTGACAGGCTGGCAACCGATCAGATGCCATCAACAGCGGTTCAAAAGGGAGTAACCAGGTAAAGGTGTAGAGGTAGGCGAGCATCTCTTGCGCCATCATCTTCACTCTCGCCCAAGTGCCGATGGCCGGGGAGGGGTAGAAGCGGGTAAACAGCCAGCTGCCCAGCACCACCAGACAGCGCAACGCCAGCAGGGCGAACACCACCATCAGCAGGGTAAGTGGCCAAGAGAGGTTCATAACAAGATGGGCGATGCTCCCCAGAAGCAGCACCTCCACCATCAGTAAAATAAACAGGTGTCGTACGATAGTCATGGGGCAATGATCCGACCAGTCAGACATGGATGTCAAATGGCACTTTCCGATATTTTGAGCTCACCCGCGTTTATCCATGGTATCCACAGGCCATGTTCGATGCGTGGATTTGCAATACTGTATATCCATACATATACTCTATTCACCATTACCAAGAGGAGGCCATCATGGCTGTCGAGATCAAATATGTGGTTGTTCGTGGGGGAGTAGAGAAGATGACCTTTGCCAGCAAAAAAGAGGCCGATGCCTACGACAAGCTGCTGGATACCGCCGATGAACTGATGACCCTGCTCGCCGGTGCCCCGATTGAACTGGCACCAGAGCAGCAAGAAAGTCTGGCGTTCTATCTGGCGGAACAACGTGACGTGCTACAAACCCTGCTGCGCGGCGGCAAGGTGCAAGCAGCCAGTCCAGAAGAAGAGCAGACGCCGGCAGCAAAGCGCAAAGAGAAACCGCTCAAACAGGTCGCCTGATTGCACAGGCCTGCTACTTCTCGGGATGAATAGCTCAAACCATTCAATTAATTTGCATTTAAAATCATTTTTACGGCTATTTACCCCGAGAAATTTTTAACAACGGTGCATATACAGTGCATAACTGAATAGTGCGCAGTGACTAGCCATCTCAGCCGAGCCAACGAGCAAACAACTGCGAGATAGTCGGCCAGCCCGCGGAGACCTGAATCAGCAACAGCAACCGCAAGGGACAGTACAGACACCAACAGAAGCCGCATTCATGCATCACGGCGTAGGCCCTTTTCTCGGGTCTCGGCTCACAGACCCACACCAATTCACATCATCACCAACAAGCAACACCATGACTCAACACGCTTTATCCTTGCCGCCAGCCATGCCGCTGTTTGATAGCCTGATCTATCTCGAGGCTGGCAACCCGCAAGTCAATCAGTACCTGGCCAACCTCAGCCTCAATGACGTGCCCGATGCCGGTCTGGTCTACGAATTAACGGTCGACTGGCTGCTCGAGCAGCGCCATAGCGAAAATAACTACAAAACCTATCGCAGTGAGCTGACCACCTTTTTGCACTGGTGCTTTTGCGAGGCCGCCATCAACCCCAAAGATCTCACTCGCCGCATCATGATGCGCTATCTCGACTACTGTCAGTCCCCGCCAGAGTCGCTGATCGCCTATCGCAACGTGGCGCAGTTCATCCTCGACAAGGAGTGGGGGGAGCGATTACCCAATCCGCAGTGGCGCCCGTTTCTGGGCAAACGGGAACTGGGGCGAGCCTTGCCCTATCGCCTAAGTGAACAGGCCATGAAGACCAAACTCGCCATTTTGTCCGCCTTCTTCCAGTTCCTGATCCAGGAGGAGTACATGGACAGAAACCCCGCCTTGTTGCTACAGCGAGTCAAGCGGCCACAACAGCAAGAGGCCGATGATCAAGTTCAATGCTTCAGCGAGTTACAGTGGTCCTACGTGCTCCAGGCGGCCGACACCCTGGCCCGCGAACATCCCGAGCAGCACGAACGCAGCCGCTTTCTCACCATCCTGATGTATGCCTGTTATCTACGGATCTCGGAGGTCGCGGCCAGGCCAGGTTTCACTCCGGTGATGGGGCAGTTTCGCCGGGATCGCAAAACCGGCGTCTGGGGCTACTTCATTCCACAAAGCAAAGGGGGAAAGCGGCGTACCGTGGCGGTCTCCCAAGCGCTGCTGGCGGCGCTTGAACGCTATCGTTGCTTCCTCGGCCTTGCCCCTTTGCCGACACCGGATGAACAGACACCACTGTTCGTTCGCCACAAAGCGGCAGCCCATGGCCGTGAACAGGGCGAACTCAATGCCAATCTGGGCATTCGTCAGTTACGAGACCTGATCATGATGATCATTGGCAAGGGTGCAGATCTGGCAGAGCGGGATGGATTTACCCAGGATGGGGCTGAAATGCGGCAGCTATCTCCCCACGCCATTCGCCATACCGGGATCACCCACGATATCAATCTGCATGGGCGACCACTCTCGCACGTACAAGCCGATGCCGGACATGACAGCATCGACACCACCTCTAAATATCTGCACACCAGTAACAGCGAACGGCATGAGAGTGCCCAACAAAAACCGCTCGACCGGCTGGGATAGCAGTGAGAGATAACAACATTGGGCCATGTAAAGTTGTGAGTCTTCATCCTGTTGTTTGCTGTCTATTTTTAAAACAACAAGCGATTCATTAAGGTCTCATTCAAGCGAGCGCTGCTATTTTGTACTTCTCTGGGATGGCAAGCGGTTCAGGGAATAACGAGGCGGTAAGGAACGAGTGCATTGCCATCAGCAGGATAAACATCCATCCCGCAGCAGAGAAAACAAACAATTAAATAGCTTGCTGAAAAATCGAGAAACCCTATGCCGCTAGATATCATCAAAAAAACCTACAAGCTGGTCGGACAAACCGATCTGATAGCGCAATTTACCCTGATCCCCTCGGGCACCTTGAATATCTGGTTTCCTGAAACCGGATTGCAAATGGAAGCGCCCTACAATCAGCTTCGCTTTGAAAATGACACCCTGCTTTATACCAATGGCATGCACTACAGCCAGGCGAGGGCATTCTGGTCATTGACGCTCAAGGGTAGCGATATGAGTGAACTGAAAAAACTGATCATCGAGATCTGTACTCAGTCCCGCCCATTGCACCACCCGACCCCCATGCCAAAACGAAAACGGTGGTTGGCAGCCTGATTACATTGATCACATTCAACAAAGACCTGCATCGCAAGATGCAGGTCTTTCATTTCGTGGTTGTACCATCAACGCCGATACAAATCGGTTTTTCAGGGCCAGCCACAGGGGAGGGGTGTTATCTCTTGCAAAGTGGTTTTTTGTCAGTAATGGCTTGGTTTGCAAGCAATAGTCCCAATATCCGTATGGAGCATGGTGTTCAAAGAGGGGAATGCTTATGGCAAAGGATATTCGTGGTAACAAGGATGGGAAGAACGGCGAAAACCAAACTTACACAATTCCTGGGCGAGGGACAGTTCCTCGTAAAAAGCTAATTGAAGAGGTACGCGAAGGAAAACATCCTGACTTTCATATTTATGAGCGCAATGGGGCCAAGTACGTGAGAGCTGATCCAGATAGCACTGAGCAGAACAACGTTGATAAGGACTAGGATGGTGATGCCGATAAAGCTAGTTATCGGCATCAATGTTCAAGAGGCCTATGTGGCCTCTTGTTAGAGTCGGATGTATAGAACAGAGAAGCGCATCGCGTTCGCTACTCTGATCTTCTGGTGCGGCAAACCCTTGCCCACAAACCAACATTAGCTAACAAGGATGCCGCCATGGAAACGTGTTACACCAACAAGGATGGGGACAAGCTGACATTTTACTTTTCAGAGAAGCTTGAAGCTAACCAGTTCAACCTAGTTTATAACAACCGAGTCACAACATCTGGTTATCGTCGAGATTCAGAGACTAAGGATATAAGACTCTCTGGCAAATTCTTCGTTTTGACATTACAAGATGAGCCATCAGCGGCTGAGCTCAATCAGGCTTTGCAAAGTGCCATCAAGAACCAGCAACCTGTTGAAATCACAGTGTTCCGTAATCATGAAGAAGCCCACAAATTGTATGTTGTTGTGAAGGAATCGGAACCAAAGCAGGCTAATGGATACCGCCTGAACGTTGTGGCTGCCTGAAGAACAACCATTAAGGGGCCTCCGGCCCCTTTGTTCTATCCACAAGCATGACTGCGCATAATGT
>NZ_NKWE01000043.1:0-58038 GCF_006243315.1 Aeromonas sobria | reverse complement strand
CTAAAAATGGGGGGATTACCGTATCATTACTAAAATTCGGTCAACTCAGTATGTCAGAGTCAACCTCAAGTCACTCTGCTAACTCGAAATGGGGCATAAACGTTTTAGAAGAGGCTGTGTATCGATGAGTTGATAAATGAAGGCCAGAGAACGAGGCTCCGGCCTATCAGTTTTTCTAGAGTAAGAACGTGTGTAGGTGGGTTTTCTACATTAACCCCTCATAGTAACAAACTCTTCTGTGCAGGTCGGATGGGGAGTGGGGATGCAGTGGTCGGTTTGACCTCTATGTCCCAACTCCCTCAGCCTCAGCGCATGGTGACAAACTCTTCCGCGCTGGTGGGATGAATGGCCACGCAGTTGTCGAAGTCTGCCTTGGTCGCCCCCATCTTCATGGCGACGCCGAAGCCCTGCAGGATCTCGTCCATCGCAAAGCCGATACCGTGCAGACCGACCACCTTCTCTTCCTGGCCGACACAGACCAGCTTCATCCGGGTGGGCTGGCGATGCTGGGTCAGGGCCGAGTACATGGCGGTGAACTGGCTACGGTAGACCTTCACCTGATCTTCACCGTATTCGGCGATGGCTTCCGGTTCGGTCAGGCCGATGGTGCCGATGGGCGGGTGGCTGAACACCACGGTTGGCACCAGATCGTAGTTGAGGTGCTCGTTGGGCTTGTTATTGAACAGCCGCTCACTGAGGCGACGGCCCGCAGCAACGGCCACCGGGGTTAGCTGGATGCGACCTGTGTTGTCACCCACCGCATAGATGTTGGCGACGGCGGTGTTCTGGAACTTGTCGGTCGGGATAAAGCCCTTCTCGTCCAGCGCGATGCCGGCGGCAGCCAGATTGAGGTTGTCGGTAGCTGGTACGCGGCCGATGGCCCAAATCAGGCAGTCGACGGTGAGGTGGCGACCATCTTCCAGCTGCAGGGTCAGACTGTTGTCAGCGTTCTTGAGCACGGCTTTGGGAATGGCGTAGGTGTGCAGCTTGGGCCCTTCCTGCGCCATGATTTCGACCAGTGTCTCGTGGATCATGGGGTCGAAGTTACGCAGCGGGGCGTGCTTGCGTACCACCAGATGGGTCTCGGAGCCGAGCGCCTGCATCACGCCAGCGATCTCGACTGCGATGTAGCCGGCACCGACTACGGCAACCCGCTTGGGTTGGCTTTGCAGGTCAAAGAAACCGTCGGAGTCGATGCCCAGTTCGGCGCCCGGGATCGTCGGAATTTCCGGGCGACCGCCAGTGGCGATCAGGATGTGATCGGCGGTGTAGTGCTCGCCATTGACCTCGATGGTGTTACTGCTGACGAAGCGGGCGAAGCCCTTGATGACGGTGATCTGGTTCTTGCCCAGCACGTTCTGATAGGAGTGGTGGATGCGGCCGATATAGGCCTGGCGGGACTCGACCAGCTTGGCCCAGTTGAAGTGGTTGAGGGTGGTGTCAAAGCCGTAGTCGGCGCCATATTTCAGGGCATCGGCGATCTGGCCGGCATACCACATGGCCTTCTTCGGTACGCAGCCGACGTTGACGCAGGTTCCACCCAACTCTTTGGCTTCAATCAGGGCGACTTTTTTGCCGTACATGGCAGCCCGGTTGGCAGACGCGATACCGCCGCTGCCGCCACCGATGGCGATATAGTCAAAATGCTGTGCCATTGCGAGGTTCTCCGCTCATTAAGAATGCAATCACAGCATGATGGGGATAAAGCCGCTGGCTCACAAGAGCCAGCGTTCAGTTATGTTGGATCGGCAGGCGAATATGGAACTGGGCACCATTGCCCGGCGCGCTGATGCAGTTGATGCGGCCACGCAGCAGTTGCACCACCAGATTGTAAATGATGTGAGTGCCCAGCCCGCTGCCACCCTGACCTCGCTTGGAGGTGACGAAGGGGTCGAAGATGCGCGGCAATATTTCCGGCGGTATGCCGCGGCCATTGTCCGAATAGTCGATCAGCAGGTCTTCTCCCTGTTGCTCCACCTTGATGGTGATTTTTTTGGGTTTGTCCCAGTTGTCGAACCCGTGGTTGATGGAGTTGAGGATCAGGTTGGAGTAGATCTGGGTAAAACTGCCGGGGAAGGAGAAGGTCGACAGTTTGGGATCGCACTGGATATCCACTTCGCACTGGCTCTTCTTCAGTTTGTGGCCGAGGGAGACCACCACCTGATGAAGGTTGTCGGCGAGACTGAAGTTGTAGCGTGCTTCCGATGACTGATCGACTGCCACCTGCTTGAAGCTGGCGATAAGCTCCGAGGCCCGGCGCAGGTTGCTCTGCAGCAGTTGCATTGACTCATCGAGGTTGACGGTGAACTCGGTGAGATAGGAGCGTGACAATTGCTTGGAGTCGATGTGTGACTTGAAGTCAGCGACTCGCTCCTGCAGGTAGGAGGAGGCTGTCACGCTGATGCCGATCGGGGTGTTGATCTCGTGCGCCACTCCGGCCACCAGTGAACCGAGGGAGGCCATTTTCTCCGACTCCACCAGGGTCTGCTGGGCCTGTTTCAGGTCGTCGTACGCCTTGCCCAGCTGACCGTTGGCTTCGCTCAGGCTGCGGGTGCGTTCCACCACTTTGCCTTCCAGCTGTTCGTTGAGCTGGATAATCTCCCGCTCGACCTTTTTCAGTTGGGTGATGTCGTAGCCGAACCCGATCTGGTACTTGAGATTGGGGCCATCGTAGAAAGGAACGAAGGTCCACTGCAGCACCAGCTCGTGTGCCTGCTGGTCATGCATGATGACCTCTTTGTCCGATAGCGAGCCATCTGCTGACAAGATGCCGGTAATTTCTGCCCGCTTGTTCGGACTAACAAACAGATCCAGCCAGTTGTGCTGCAACAGCTCCTGCTGGTGGTAGCCGGTCAGCAGTATGGCTGCCGGGTTGATACTGGCGATAGTCAGGTTCGGCTCCATGCAACAGATGATCATGTTGGCGGAGTTGATCAGGGTGGCGGAGAAATCCCGCTCCTGTTGTAGTTGCTCGACCGCTTGATGGCGGGCAACCAGTTCGTCACGCAGTCGGGTGCGCATCTGGTTGAGGGTGGAGACCAGGGTATCCAGCTCATCCATTTTTTGGCGTGGTTGCGGTCGCCCTTCCAGCTCGAGTTCCATATCGAGGCGGTCAAGATTGAATCTCTGGGCGTAGTGGGCAATGCGATTGATGTGTCTGACCACCAGGTAGTAAATGATGATCAGGATACAAAATGAGACCACCAGGGTCTTGATGGTCTGGCTGACCATGATCAGCACCGATTTTTCGATCAAGCGCTGGTAGATCTGCTCAAGGGAGGCCGCGACGAACAGTTTTCCGACGATTTCCCCCTGATAGGTGAGGTTGAACTCCTGGGATATGTCATAGCTTTCCCGCTCGACCCCCTGGGTCAGCAGCGGTACTTCGGAGTTGCCGAGCATCTCCTTAACCATCACGAACTGCATGTTGGGCAGGTTCATGATCCCTTCGATCTGCACCTTGACCTGCTCTTCATCCAGGTTCCACAAACTGGCGGCGATGGGTTGCAGAAAGGAGGCTTCGATCTGGCCGATGCTATCTTCGATAACGGCGACATCCTTGCGGTAATCCCAAGCGAGTTGCAGAGCAGTGATGATCAGCGCCAGTACGGTACTGCACACCAGAATGTAGGAGAGCAGGCGGTATGAGAGTCCGTTACGGCCCACGGCCTTGGCGGTCTTGGAGAAGAGTCCTGACATGGCGTCCTTGCGGTCTGGATAGTGTTTTTTTTAGTTTAACTGCTTCATGCACTTATGTCGTCTTTCCTGAGCGTCATAAAAAAGGCCCCTGATCGGGGCCTTGATACGCTGTTGATGATCAGTGTCCGCTGTTTGCCTTGGGCGGAATGGTCTCATCAAATACCGGCAAGGGTTTGTGCTCGGAAGCCAGATAGGTGTAGATCACCGGCAGCACAAACAGGGTAAACAGGGTACCGATGGCCAGGCCTGCCACGATGACGATACCGATACTGAACCGCTGTGCTGCCCCTGCGCCTGAGGCATAGAGCAGCGGGATCAGACCGGCAATCATGGCGGCAGTGGTCATCAGGATTGGCCGCAACCGCACCTTGGCGGCTTGCATCACGGCTTCCATCCGGTTCATGCCGCGCAGCAGCTGCTCTTCCTTAGCTACTTCACAGATCAGGATGCCGTGCTTGGTAATCAGACCCACCAGGGTGATGAGGCCCACTTGCGAGTAGATGTTCATGGTCGCCAATCCCCATGCCAGGGCAATCAATGCCCCGCTGATGGCGAGTGGCACCGAGACCATGATGACCAAGGGGTCGCGTACCGATTCGAACTGGATCGCCAGCACCAGGAAGATGATCGCCAGTGCCAGCGCGAAGGTGGCATAGAGCGCATTGCCTTCGGTGACGAACTGACGGGCTTCACCCATGAAGTCGTAACGATAGCCTTGCGGCAGCTTCTCGTCGGCGACGGTCTGGAACCAGCTGATCGCATCACCCATGGCCACACCCGGTGCCGGAACGGCGCCTATGGTGGCGGAGTTCAGCTGGTTGAAGTGGGGCAGGGCACGGGGCTCGCCAACCACTTCAATGCTGATCAGGCTGCCGAGCGGGATCGATTTGCCGTCTGCGGCCCGCACGTAGTAGCCATTGATGGATTCCGGATTGAGACGGTACTTGCGCTCGACCTGCGGGATCACCTCGTAGGAGCGGCCATCCAGGTCGATACGGTTGACATAACCGTCTGCCATCATGGTGCCCATGGTGATGCCGATGTCCTGCATGGTGATGCCGTAGGCACCCGCCTTGTCCTTGTCGATCTTGATCTTCATGGTGGCAGAGTCGTAGTTCAGATCGAGATCCGAATAGACGAACTGACCGTTGCTCTGCGCTGCCGCCAGAATTTCACCGGCCACCAGGAACAGGCTTTCGAAGCTGTTCGGGGTGGTGATGACGAACTGGATTGGCAGACCACCGGAGGCCCCCGGCAGTTCCGGGAACTGGAAGGTGGTGACAGCCATACCCGGGATGTCTTTCACCAGATTGGCAACCCGATCCAGCACCTCTTTCTGGCTCGCTTCACGCTGACTCCAGGGCACCATGGAGGCGATACCAAACGCCTGGTTGGCGTTGAACACCCCTGAGAAGACCTGGGAGAAGGCGATCTCGGGCTGGTCGTCCAGGATCTTGTTCACGTCCGCCATGGTGTTTTCGATGTAGTCCAGGTTGGCGTTGGACGGTGCGGTACCCAGCACCGCCATAACCCCCTTGTCCTCTGACGGAGCCAGTTCGCTCGGGATGAACTTGAACAGCAACGGCAGGCTGCCGAATACGATGATGGCAAACACCACGATGACGATGCGCTTTTTCATTACCGCATGCAGCATGCTGTCGTAGCGATCTGTCATTCGCTCCAGCAGGTGGTGGACTGTGCTCTCGAACTTGCCCGGTGTTTCGTTAGCCTTGAGCATCTTGGAACACATCATCGGTGACAGGGTCAGGGCGATGATGCCCGAGACGAACACGGCGCCCGCCAGGGTCAGGGCAAACTCCTTGAACAGCGAGCCGGTGATGCCCCCCATCAGGGCGATTGGCGCGTATACCGCCGCCAGGGTGACCGTCATGGCGATGACCGGTACCGCGATCTCGCGAGTACCGATAATGGCAGCCCGGAACGGCTCTTCGCCCTGTTTGATATGGCGGTCGACGTTCTCCAGCACCACGATGGCGTCATCCACCACCAGGCCGATCGCCAGCACCATCGCCAGCAGGGTCATCAGGTTTATCGAGAAGCCAAACATATCCATCATCATCACCACGCCGATCAGACTGAGCGGAATAGTGATGATCGGGATGATGACCGCCCGGAACGAGCCGAGGAACAGGGTGATGACCACCAGTACGATGGCGGCGGCCTCGAGGATGGTCTTGATGACCTCGTGGATCGACTCGTTGATCGCTACGGTGGAGTCATACATCACGTTGAGATGCATGGTGGTCGGCATATTGCGCTCAAGACTCGGCAGCAGTGCCAGCACATCGTGGGCGATGGTGATGGGGTTGGCTGTCGGTGCGGCGTTGACCGCCATGACCACGGCTTCGCGGCCGTTGGCACTGGCGCGGTAGATGTCGTGGCTCTTCTCCAGGCTCACCTTGGCAATGTCGGAAAGGCGGATCACCTTGCCGTCCCGGGTTGCCACTACCAGACGTTTCAGCTCGTCGACATCCTTGACCTGGGTCTCGGCGTTGCCGTTGAACAGGGAGAAGTAACCGGTCGCCTGGCCTGTCGCGGACTGATAGTTGTTGCTGTTGAGCACCGTCATCACGTCGCTGGCGGTCAGGTTGAAGGCTGCCATCTTGGCCGGATCCAGCCATACCCGCAGGGCAAACTCGACCCCGCCGTAGAGGTCAACCTTGGAGACCCCGCCCACGGTAAAGAGCTGCGGCTTGATAACCCGCTCCAGATAGTCGGTGATCTGGCTGGAGTTGAGCTCCGGGCTGGTGAAGCCAAGATAGAGCACCGCAGTGGTCGAACCGGTGGAGGAGGTGACCGAGGGGTCTTCTGCCTCTTTCGGCAATTGGGAGCGCACCGAGTTCACCTTCGCCAGAATGTCGGACAGTGCAGCGTTGGGGTCGGTGTTGAGCTTCATGTAGGCGGTTACGGTTGAGCTGCCCAGCTGGCTGGAGGAGGTCATGAAGTCGATGTTGTCGGCTTGCGCGACCGCCTGCTCCAGCGGCTGGGTGATAAAGCCCTGGATCAGGTCAGAACTGGCACCATAGTAGCCAGTGCTGACGGTGATCACCGTGTTGGTGACTTCAGGGTATTCCCGGACCTGCATCTTGAAGATGGCCTGAAAGCCCAGCAGGGCGATCAGGAAGCTGAGCGAGATCGCCAGCACCGGCCGTTTTATAAATATGTCAGTAAATCGCATCGCAGATCTCCGCGCTTACAGCATCGGGGTTTGTGCCGGGACGGCCAGAGCATCGTTCTCGACCACATGCACCTTGGTGTCGTTGCTCAGGCGAACCTGGCCCGACAGCACGATCTGGTCACCGGCCTGGATGCCAGAGAGCACATGCACGTCATTGCCGCGTCGTTCGCCCGCCTTGACTACCACCTGCTTGGCTCGCAGCACTTTCACCTTGTTACCCTCTTTATCTGTCTCCTCGCCTTGTTTGAGGACGTAGACATTCTGACCGTAAAGGGTGAAGGAGATGGCGGTTTGCGGGATAACCATCTGATCTTTCACCGTTGGCAAAATGATGCTGGCACGGGCGAACATACCGGAACGAAGCTGGCCTTCGTTATTCGGGATATCAGCCTGCACCTGGATCAAGCCGCTCTGGTAGTTAACGGCAGGCTCGATAGCAGTAATGTGGCCGTCAAACTGGGTTTGCGGATAGGCATCCACATTAATCTTGACGATCTGGTTCAGGGTGATTTTGGAGATGTCGGTCTGGGGCACGGTGAAGCGCAAGCGCATCATGCTGGTATCTTCCAGTCGCACGATATCGGTACCCGGTTGCAGGTACTGGCCGAGGAAGACATTACGCAGGCCGACCATACCACTGAACGGGGCGCGGACTTCACGACGGGTAATAGTGGCTTTGAGGCTCTCGATATCCGCTTCCAGTGAACGGAAAGATGCCTCGGCATCATCCAGCTGCTCTTTGGAGATAGAGCTGGTCTTGTAAAGATTCAGGAAGCGATCGAACTTGGCCTTGGCGGCGGGCAGCTTGGCTTGGGACGCGCGCAGATTGGCTTTTTCTACGCTGGAGTCCAGGCTCAGCAACAGCTGTTCAGCCTTAACCCGTGTGCCTGACTCAAAGGTGATGGCATCAATGGTACCGGCTAGCTCGGTAGACAGAGTGACCCCCTGGTTTGGCTCGATGAAGCCGATTGCCTCTATGGTCGGTACCCAGTCTTGCGCCTTGGTCACCATGGCGGTGACAGGGAACTCGGGTTCTGGCCGGTTGGCCATGTATTGGGCAATCATTTTTTGTTTGAACAAATTGAAACCGATGACGCTGCCAAACAAGGCAATCGCAATCAGCAGCATAATGGCCATCCACTTTTTCATGAACAGGCTCCTGAGGTAGACGTGATGGGGGGTAAAATGGCGTTCCAGCTGGCCAGAATCGCAGTTTCCAACTGCGCTTCGGTCAGCGTGATGTGATGCACCCTGCATTGCAGGGCCAGATGCATGACACTGTCCAGACTCAACACCTGGAGTGCTCGTATCGGTAAATCAATAAACAGTCCTTGTTCAACACCCTGTTCAAAAAATCGGTCCAGAGGCGCCCAAGCGGCCAGGATGACAGGATTGGTTTCCAACTCTGCCCCTAGCGGGGAGCTTTCGTACTGTAATTTGCACTTGATAGCGTTGGGTTCGTTAACGAAGATGGTGTGAATATTTAGCCATAGTTGGCGAAATTGTTGAAATACAACTTTATCGACATCTACATCAGCCATGACCATGGGGACACACTGCAAGATGGTGTGCTGATGGAGCTGCCGAACCAGATCATCCTTGTCGGCGAAGTAGCGATAGATGGTGCCGGTGGCAACGTTGGCCTTTTTGGCAACTTCTGCAATCGACAGACCATGAAAGCCGCGTTCACCCAGCACTTCATGGGCAGCATTGAAGATGCACTCTTTTTTACCTGGACTCATCTGCGCTATTTTCGGTTGAATGAACGTTCATTCATTTTAGGTGGGCATAAAACCAAGTCAAGATAACAAGCCAAGATGACACAAAAGATCAGCGTGCATTGCGCCGTTTGGTGTGTTTATTGAGGGAAACTGCGATAAAAGCATACGATGTGCTGTAAAAAGCAACGGTCAGCACGATAAAGGAAAAAAATTGTAGACTAGGCATCGTTCATCATCAATAATGTGCCCCGTTCGACAGCGTAGCGCCCGTAGCTCAGCTGGATAGAGCGCTGCCCTCCGGAGGCAGAGGTCACAGGTTCGAATCCTGTCGGGCGCACCATCAAAAGTGCGCCGGTTAAACGGGCGTGTTGTGGAACGAAAACAGCTGTGGTGGCTGTAGCTCAGTTGGTAGAGTCCCGGATTGTGATTCCGGTTGTCGTGGGTTCGAGCCCCATCAGCCACCCCATTTTACAGCTTGTCAGGTATGCGAAGGTGGCGGAATTGGTAGACGCGCTAGCTTCAGGTGTTAGTGCCCCCCGGGTGTGAGGGTTCGAGTCCCTCTCTTCGCACCATACTTGCTGTATGATGAAGATGACTTAAGTTGTTGTTTTTAGACTTTAAAAGTAGTAAACTGTTTCGCAAGAAATAGCCTCGGTGATTAGCGCAGTCCGGTAGCGCATCTGGTTTGGGACCAGAGGGTCAAAGGTTCGAATCCTTTATCACCGACCACATTTAGAAAAACCCCGCTTCGGCGGGGTTTTTTGCTTTCTGGTATTTGCTATCCCCGCCTCCATTAACCCGCTGTTACGTCTGTTTACACTCTCTTTGGGCAAGATATCTGCCCTTTCAGTTATGCTGCAGCCTAGAGTCACTGACAACCGGATGTCATCGGCCCATTTCAGGCGTGTTTCCCATGTATAACAAAATTTCTTTTTCTTGCACTCCCGCCATGCTGGCAGCCTTGCTGCTGGGGGGCTGTACCATCAAGCCGCCATCAACCGATATGATGATGGGCTCCATTGCGTCGCAACCGCAGGAGGAGCGTGCCCGCTCTCCCTTGCTGACCAGTGGCGATTTTTGCATTTCGGTGTCACAGCAGAAGCTGCTGGCACAACCCTGCAGCGGCCAAGACGACCAATTGTTCGAGTGGGATCTGGGTGAGCTGCACCTGCAGGATCTCTGCCTGCAGGCCAAAAACGACAGCGAGCTGATGCTGGCCCCCTGTGATGGGCAGGCGCAGTGGGAGTGGCAGAAGGACAGGCTGTTCAACAGCAAGGTCTCCCGCTGCCTCGATGTGGCCGGGCGACGCCATATGCCCGGCACGCCGCTGCGACTGGCCGAATG
This sequence comes from Aeromonas sobria, assembly GCF_006243315.1. GTDB lineage: Bacteria > Pseudomonadota > Gammaproteobacteria > Enterobacterales > Aeromonadaceae > Aeromonas > Aeromonas sobria_A. The sequence goes on along the minus strand of NZ_NKWE01000043.1, from coordinate 48,075 downwards.
CTACGGCGGGGCCAACCAGAGCTTCAGTTGGCAGCGACCCAATCCCTGGCTGGAGACCCTTAAAAAACAAAGCCTCACGTGGTGAGGCTCTGTGGAATCTGATGTGGAAATGAAGAGGGTCAGGCTGCGCTGACGCTCTCCAGCTCGAACAGTTTTTCCAGATAGACGGCGACGCCATCTTCATCGGAGGTGAGGGTCTGCTCATACTCCGGCAGTGCCACTTTCAGCCGGTCATGGGCGTTGCCCATCACGATGCCGCGGCCCACCATGGTCAGCATCTCGAAGTCGTTCATGCCATCGCCGAAGGCGATCGCCTCCGACATGTCGAAACCATTCTGTTCCAGCACGGCTCGCACAGCATTGCCCTTGTGCACCCCGGCATGCATCACTTCAAGGCAATCCGGCAGGGAGAAGGTGACGTTGAGCTGGTCGCCATAGCGCTGGTTGAGGTGTGCCTCGATCTTCAGCAGTTTTTCGTGGTCGCCGATGTAGAACACCTTGTTGATCTTCTCTTTCGGTTCCTGCTTCAGGTCATCGACCAGACGGTAGGTGAATCCTGACTCGTCATGGAATTGCAGCAGCCATGGCAGCTCCTCTTCCACCACCCAATCATCACCCTGATAGACATTGAGGTGGATAGAGGGGTCGCGCTCCAGCGCAATCAGTTCGGCAGCGATCTCGGTTGGCAGCGGCTGGTTGAAAATCAGCTGATCCTGTTTGTCATGGACCACGGCGCCATTGGAGGTAATGAGGTAGATGTCCATCCCCAGGGCATCGCGGAAGCTGCGCACATCAACGTGGTGACGACCAGTAGCAACCACAAACTTTACACCTTGTTCTACCAGGCGGTGCAGGGTTTCCCGGGTACGGGAAGAGATCTGGTGCTGCTTGTTGAGCAGAGTGCCATCGAGATCGGATACAACAACCTTGAACATCATTACCTCGGCATCAATTGAAAACAGGGGCAGTTTACCTTAGCCCGCACTGTCACCCCATTTATTTAGGGTTACAAAAAATAGCCAGCTCAGAAGCGGGCGAAAAAGTCGGCCATGGCGGTCATGGCTGGCTGGCGCTTGTCATCGGATTCGATAAACAGCTCGTGCCAGGCCCCCTCGATGCGCAGCGGTTTGCCCCCTTCGCATTTGGCCAGGGTGCAGAAGAGGTCCTGCGCGGCATTGTCCACCACGCTGTCGCTGCCTGCCTGCAGTACCAGCAGCGGGGTCTTGATGGCGCCCGCATCGGCGATGGCGGCATCGGCACCAGTGATACCCTGATAAATCCAGTGAGCGGTGGCGCCCCCCAGCTTGATCTGCGGGTGCTGCTCATAGAGTTGGCGGAAGGCCTGATAGCGGGACTGGCTGTGAGTCAGCTCGTTATCGGCAAAGCCGTGATCCTGATAGCCGCCCTGACCGGGGCCGTAGGGGGGCTCGCCAATCCAGCCGCCGACCGTGCCTATGGTGGTTGCCAATCCTTTGGCCAGCCACTTGGGCAGACCGCCGAGATTGATGCCCAGCATGGGGGAGGAGAGCACGGCCGCCTTGATATCATCGGGCCAGTGCTCCAGATAGCGGGCCGAAATGGCGCCGCCCATGGAGTGGGCCAGCAAGAACAGCTTGGCGGGCTGATCCGCCATGATCACTTGGTCGTGAAACTGCTTGAGATCGACCACATAATCGTCGAACTGGTCGACATATCCCTTCTGCTGGTCAGCCAGCATCCGGCCAGACATCCCCTGACCGCGATGGTCGATGAGATAGAGGCTGTAGCCCTGACGCCAGAGATCCCACGCCAGCTCCTGATACTTGAGATAGCTTTCGACCCGGCCATTAACGATGAGGATGGCGCGATCGACCTTGGCTTGCCGCAGCGCGGCATAGCGGATGGTGATCCCATCCTTGCCCTTGAACTCCCCTTCAACCGCATGCTGGCGCCAGAAGTCGGGCAGGGTTTGCTGGTAGAGGGTGGGCACATCGGCTTCGCTGGTGAGCGGATAGGTATTGGTCACGGCTAGGGCTCCGGCAGAAAACAGGGTCAGGGCCAACAGGGAAAGAGAGAGGGGTTTCATCAGGCACACTCCTGTTGCCAATGGTGATAAAGGGCGGCGATATCTCCCGAGCAGAGCAGCGCCATGCTGGCTTGCAAGCGGGGCAGGGGCCAATCCCACCACCGCATCTCTTGCAGCATGCCGATCTGCTCATCGCTGAAGCGACGGCGGATCGGTTGGGCCGGGTTGCCGCCCATGATGGTGTAGGGGGCCACATCTTTGGTCACCACGGCACGGGTGGCGATGACGGCGCCATCACCGATGGTGATGCCGGGCATGATCATCGCTTCCGAGCCGATCCAGACATCGTTGCCAATCCGGGTGTCTCCCTTGCGCAGAAAGCCGCTGCGAGCCCCTTCGCCAAAGGTGTCGGGATTGAACGGAAAGGTGGAGACCCAATCCAGCCGGTGGCCCTGATTGCCTGCCAGCATGAAGGTGGCGCCCGAGCCGATAGAGCAGAACTTGCCGATGATCAGCCGATCCACCTCGCCCCAGAGGCCGCTCTCCCAGGTTTCGCGGGTCGAGCCATCGCCGAGCAGGTAGCGGACGCAGTGATCCTCGAACGGCTTGCCGTGGTAGTAGCCGGAGTAGTAGCTGTAGTCGCCAGCCTCTATGTTCGGGTTGCTCAGGTGATCCCGGATGATGCGGGACTCCAGCCAGCTGCCAAAAGGGTTCTCCATCACTCCTCCTGCGAATCGTCCTGCTCGCTCTGCTGTGCCCAGCCTTTACGGGTCAGTTGCATCCGCTGCCACCACGCCTCGTCCGCCACAATTTCACCGGCCGGGCCGAGTTGGGGGTAGGGCATCTCTTTCTCTTTGCAAAGCTGGGCATAGATGGGGTAGCCCCCCTCGAACAGTATGCTGTTCTGCTCTTCCAGAGTTAGCGGGCAGCCGCGCTGATAGCAACCGGCCAGCTCGCGCTGGCGCTGGGCCTCGTAGAGGATGGCGGCAGCAGCCACCGAGACGTTGAGGGACTGCACCATGCCGACCATAGGGATGACGATATGGTGATCGGCCAGCGCCAGCGCCTCTTCACCGATGCCGTGCTTCTCCTGACCCACCAGAATGGCGGTCGGTTTGGTGTAGTCGATGGCGCGAAAATCGACCGAGCTGTCAGAGAGATGGGTCGCCAGGATCTGCATGCCGGAGGCTTTCAGCTCGGCAACGGCGCTGCCGATATCCGGGTGCAGTTTTACATCCACCCAGTTCTGGCTGCCGCGGGCGGTGCCCTTGCGTTTGTGGATCCAGGTTTTGGGCCAGACGGCGTGAACCCGGTGGATGCCGATGGCATCAGCGGTGCGCACGATAGCGGCGAGATTGTGAGGTTTGTGGACCTCTTCCATGCAGACGGTCAAATCGAGCTGGCGCTGGGCCAGCATGTCGGAGATTCGTTTAAAGCGTTCAGGGGTCATATCAATGTCTATTCGGTGAGGTTTGTGCACTCTTCTCGTGCATACAGGCGGTTAAAGCGAGTTGACACTGGGCCTGCATGACGATGGTGCGCGGCAGCATGCCGGGCAATGGTTGTCGCTATAAAAGCAGCAGGCGGCTTGCGCCGCCTGTGTTCAGTTCTTTTGTCGGCTCACCTTGAGCACGTTGGGCATTACGCGGATCTTGCGCATGATATTGGCTAAATGGATCCGGCCTTTAGTGGTGATGAGCAGGCTGACCAGATAGATCCGGCCATCCTTCTCTTCGGTACTGATGGCGTGAATATTGGCGCCGGTGGCGGCAATCACGTTGGCCAGCTCCGCCAGCGCACCCTGATGATTGACGATCTCGACACTGATGCCGCTACGGAATTCCTGCTCCTGATCCTTGTCAAGTTCCCACTGCACCGGCAGGTACTTGTCCGGTTCTTTGCTGTAGCCCTTGATGTTGCGGCAAGACTCCTGGTGGATCACCAGCCCCTTGCCCGGACTGATATGGGCAATGATGGCATCTCCCGGGATCGGGCGGCAGCAGTTGGCGAAGGTGACCAGCATGCCGTCGGCGCCCTTGATCGGCATCTTCTTGCTGCTGGATTTGGGTTGTTCGTCAGGCGGCAGCTCATCACCCAGCATGCGACGGGCCACCATGACACTCATGGCGTTGCCCAGACCCACATCGGCCAGTAACCCCTGCAGGTTCTCGTGTTTGGTATCTGCCAGCACCTGTTTGATGCGCGGTTCGGAAATATCTTCGATATTTTTGGCGCCGAGCGCATGGTTGAGCAGGCGGCGACCCAGTACCACCGACTCTTCGGTACGCAGATTCTTGAGGAACTGGCGGATCTTGGAACGTGCCTTGGTGGTTACCACGAAGTTAAGCCAGGCTGCATTGGGGCGGGCGCCCGGCGCCGTGATGATCTCCACTGTCTGGCCAGAATGCAGCGGGCTGCTGAGGGAGTAGGGGTGTCTATCGACCCGTGCACCAACGCAGGCATGACCGATATCTGTGTGTACCGTATAGGCAAAGTCCACCGCCGTCGCGCCGGTGGGCAGCTCCATGATCCGCCCTTCCGGGGTAAAGACGTAGATTTCATCGGGGAAGAGGTCGGTTTTAACCCCCTCGATAAACTCAAAGGAGCTGCCAGCGCTCTGCTGCAGTTCCAGCAGGCTCTGCATCCAGCGCTGGGCGCGGATCTGTGCCGTGGTGCCGGAGCTGTCGCCATCCTGTTTGTAGGTCCAGTGAGCGGCTACCCCCTTATCGGCCATCTGATCCATAAATTCGGTGCGGATCTGTACCTCCACCGGCACCCCGTGGGGGCCTACCAGCGAGGTATGTAGCGACTGGTAGCCGTTGGTTTTGGGGATGGCGATGTAATCTTTGAAGCGGCCGGGGCGCGGCTTGTAGAGGCTGTGCATCTGCCCCAGCACCCGGTAACAGGTATCTATGTCCTTCACCTTGACCCGAAAGGCGTAGATATCCATTACCTCATGAAATTGCAGCTCTTTTTTCTCCATCTTGTTGTAGATGGAGAACAGGTTTTTCTCGCGCCCGCTGACCTGATGCTCGATCACCGCTTCATGCAGACGACCACTGATTTCGCTCTGGATCGCATCGATAATTTCGCGACGGTTGCCGCGAGCCCGCCGTACCGATTCCCGCAACACCCGCGATCGCATCGGGTAGAGTGCCTCGAAGCCGAGCTCTTCCAGCTCGTTCTTCATGGTATGAATACCGAGGCGGTTGGCGATGGGGGCGAAGATTTCGAGGGTTTCCCGGGCGATGCGGCGGCGCTTGTCCGGACGCAACGAACCCAGGGTGCGCATATTGTGGGTGCGGTCGGCCAGTTTGATCAGGATGACCCGGATATCCTGGGTCATCGCCATCACCATCTTGCGAAAGTTCTCGGCCTGAGCCTCTTTGCGATCGCGAAACTTCAGTTTGTCGAGTTTGGATACCCCGGCCACCAGCTCGGCAACAGCGCTGCCAAATTGCTCGGCCAGGTCGACCTTGGTCACCGAGGTGTCTTCGATGACATCATGCAGCACGGCGGCTATCAGGGTTTCATGGTCGAGACGCATGTCGCCCAGGATACGGGCTACGGCAACGGGATGGGTGATATAGGGTTCGCCACTGGAGCGCATCTGACCCTGGTGCGCGTCACGGGCCACCACATAGGCTTGCTTGAGCTTCTCGACCTGCTCTGGCGGCAGGTAGGAACTGGCTATTTCTTTAAGGTTTTCAAATAAATACAAGACAGTCCCCGCAGCGGTGAAACGGCAATTCGTGGAATTGAGGTATAGCCCTGAGTTTGCGAGGTTTTCGAGCGGTTGTAAATGGGGATGAACAGTCGGCACCCGGGCGGGTGCCAACCGGAGAAATTACTTAACCGCGACCTTCGGCGATGGCAGCAACGGCAGCCAGCTCGGCGGCTTCTTGCTCTTGCTGTTCGTAGCGGTCCTGGGTATCCATCACTTGATTGTTTACCAGACCCAGTTCGATCTCACGCAGGGCGATCACAGTCGGCTTGTCGTTCTCTTCGTCGACCAGGGGATCTTTGCCTTGTACCGCGATTTGACGAGCGCGGCGGGCGGCGACCAGCACCAGGTCAAAACGGTTACCTACCTGTTTTACAGCATCTTCTACAGTAACGCGTGCCATGCAGGACTCCAGTGTTTGGGCTTTCTGTATTTAGAAAAGCAGTGTTTAAAAATGACGCAAAAGTTTACTTGTTTTTGGCTTACTCTGCCAGTAGCTGTTGCAGCAAGTTTTTTTGAGCCTGTTGCTGGTTACGCATTTCCAGCCGTTGGCACTCAATAATGGACCCGAGCTGGAGCAGTGCCTGCTCAAAGTCTTCATTAATAATGACATAGTCATACTCGTCGTAGTGCACCATTTCGGCAATGGCTTTCGCCATCCGGCCGGCGATCACCTCGCTGCTGTCCTGACCACGCCCAATCAGGCGGCGCTCCAGCTCTTCACGGCTGGGGGGCAAAATAAAGATGGATTTGGTCGGCATCAGCTCGCGGATCTGGCGGGCACCCTGCCAGTCAATATCGAGGAATACGTCGATCCCTTTGGCCAGACAAGCTTCGATGGCGGCGCGGGAGGTGCCGTAGTAGTTGCCGAACACTTCGGCCCACTCCAGAAAATCACCGCGCTCGATCAGTGCCTTGAACTCTTCCACCGGCACAAAGTGGTAGTGCACGCCGTGTTCTTCGCCCGGGCGGGTGGCGCGAGTGGTATGGGAAACTGACAGCTGCATCTTGCCTGCGGCGTTAGGTTTGGTCAGCAAGGCATTGAGCAGGCTGGATTTACCCGCGCCGCTCGGAGAAGAGATGATATAGAGAGTGCCTTGTTGCGCCATGTTATTACCTTTAATCGAAACCGGTGTTTTGGTTGTAGCAGAGGCCGCCGTCTTGTGCCCGAAAGGGAGACAGCCAAACGCAAAACGCGGAAAATTCTTGAATTAGGGGGATGTAAAGGCGGCGAATTTTACCAGAATACGGCGAATAAAAAAACGGCCGGAATCATATTCCAGCCGATCAAAGTATTCGTAGCTTGCTGCGGGAGCGTAACCCACATCAGCCAGTATTGTGCCTGTGAGGGTGGGCGGGGGCCATCAGGTTATCCCTGCCTGATGGCTCGGAATTTCCGAGTTGCCCTTTCAGTGCGGCAACTGGCGATCGGCGCAGAGGCGGTCGAAGGCGGCGATCACCTGCTCGCGGGTGATCTTGCGCATGGCCTCCGGGTCCTTGAGGCGGGTGCGCCAGCTCAATTCGGCCAGCGGCTTGCCGGTCTCCTGCTCGACCAGCTGCTGATAGACGCTGACCACGTAGTCACGGCACAGGTAAGGGCCGGTGCGCGCCGGATTGTGGTGGGCATAGAGGCCGATCACCGGCGTGCCGACCAGGGTTGCCATGTGGGTGGGGCCGGTATCGGGGGCCAGCACCAGACTCGCTTCGCCAATCAGCGCCAGCAGTTGCTTGAGGTTGGTCTGCCCCACCAGATCGGCCGGTTTGCTGTGGCTGAGTTGCTGGATCTCGGCGGCCAGATCCCGTTCCAGTTTGGCCGGCCCGCCACAGAGGTAGACTTGAAAACCCTTGCTGGCAGCGTGATCCGCCAGCGCGGCATAGCCAGCTGCGGTCCAGTTCTTGAACGCCTTGCTGGCGGCGGCGCAGATCAGCAGGGTCGGCTTGCCGCCAATCTTCTCCTTTGCCCATGCCTGATGTTCGGCACTGATGGGCAGTTGCCAGTCCGGAGTCAGATCCTTGATACCGAGCTCTTGGGCGAAGGCGAGGAAACCATCCAGCACATGGGGGGAGGCAGGGGATGGCACCTTGTGGTTGGTGAACAGCCACTGACCGTCATTGGCCCGCTCTTTGTCAAAGCCGAGTTTGATGTTCGCCCGGATGCCGAGGGTGGCAATGCTGGCGCGCATGGCGGCCTGCAGATGGAGCAGGGCATCGAATTTGCGCCCCTTGAGGGTCTGCCACAAATCGCGATAGCCGCGCCACCCCTTGCTCTTGTCGAAGGGGATCACCTCGACCCCGGGCAGATCGGCAAACAGGGTTGCCTCGATTTTGCCGGTGATCCAGGTGATGCGGGTTTGTGGCCACTCCCGCTGGATGACCCGCACCAGCGCCAGTGCGTGGCAGCAATCCCCGATGGCGGAGAGCCGCAGGATGCAGATGGAGGAGGGTGGCGTTTGAAATAGCGGCATGTTGTGGCGCACGGCTGGCAAAAAGGGTGGATGGCATTATGCAAACTCCCCTGCGGATTGTAAAATTGCGCGCATGCCAGAGCGGCAGCCTCATCGCGCAAGCGATCAATGACCCACCGAGCGGGATCTTCATAATGCGAATACAGACCGAACACAACCAGATCTGCTGGTATGCCGAAGGGGCCTTTCGCGACCCTTCTCCCCAGTTATTCGATCCTGCCTGGTGGCAGAACAACCGGCAGGTGGTGGGTACCGCCATTGGTCGGGGAGTGACCTGGTTCGTCAAGGATGAGTCCCGCCATCTGGTGCTGCGCCACTACTATCGTGGCGGCATGGTGGGCAAGGTGGTGCGGGATCGCTTCTGGTTCGAAGGGGTCGAGTCGAGCCGCGCCATGGCCGAATACACTCTGCTCGCCAAGTTATGCGAGCTGGGGCTGCCGGTGCCGCGTCCGTTTGGTGCCCGCATGGTCAAACAGGGCCCCTTCTATCGCGCCGATATCCTGATCGAGCGGATTCGCGGCGCCAAAGACATGGTGGCCCTGCTCAAACAGGGGCCTGTGGTGGCCGAGGTGTGGCACAAGATTGGCCAGACGGTGCGCCAGTTTCACGATGCCGGGGTCTATCATGCCGATCTTAACAGCCACAACCTGCTGATAGATAAAGAGAACAAGGTGTGGGTGATCGATTTTGACAAGGGGGCGATCCGCTCCCCCGGTGAGTGGCAGAAGGCCAATCTGGAACGGTTGCAGCGGTCTTTTAATAAAGAGGCCCAATTGCATACCAGCTTCCACTTCGTTCCGGAGAACTGGCAGACCCTGATGAACGGGTATCACACAAAAGCGATCTGACCCTGTTGCTCGGCGTGAGAGCCAATGTTACTTATTGAGCAGGTATTCAGATCCTGTTTCGAGGCGCCTCATGGAAATGCTCAAGACATCCCCAGTCGATGTGACTGCCCGGCTTGATCCGGGTCTGCTCGCTGATGCGATGGCGCTGCTGGAGGCGGGGATCTGGACCTGGTCCGCGCCACAGGGGTTGCGCCGCGATCCCTCTTGCTTGAGGTTGTTGGGGCTGGGGGATCACTGGCCTGACGAGCTCGGCTGGCTGGATCGGGTCCATCCCGACGATCTCTCCCGGCTGGAAGACTCCCTGCTGGCCTGCCAGAGCGGCAGCAGCAGTGGTCTGCGCCTCGAATACCGCATTCTCCATCATCATGGCCACTATATCCGGCTGGAAGAGCGCATCCGCCGTGACGAGCGAGGCCATCTGCTGGGGGTGGTCCGCCATCTCGATCCTGTGGTGGTGCTGGTGGAAGAGCGGCACGGCACCGATCCCCTGACCGGTCTGGAGAGTCGCGGTCGCTTCGAGCAACTGCTTGAAGATCGGCTGGCAACCGAGAGTGGCAGCTTCAGCCTGCTGCAGTTCTCCGTTGACCACATGGCCAAAATCCAGCTGCTGTTTGGCGAGGCAACCTGCGATGCCATGATCGCCAAGCTGGCGCGCATTGTGCGCCACGAGCTGCGGCGAGAAGATCCCTTCGCCCGCTGGGATGAGGGCGGTTTTATCCTGATGCTCTCCCAGACCGAGCGGATGAGCGGACTGGAGATAGCCGAACGGCTACGGCTGGAGATTGCCGACGCCAGCCTGCTGACCCAGCGGCCGGTGACCGTCAGCATCGGGCTGGTGCAGAGCCAGCCCGGTGAGCAGCTCGACCACCTGTTGGCCCGACTGGCCACCTGTCACGGTCAGGCCAGACGGGAGCGCAACGCTGTGGTCGGCTGACCGTGGGTCAGTGCTGGTTGACCTTGTGACGCTGGCAGACCCAAAGGGAGGCCAGCATCAGCAGGCCGCCAATCGCCAGCCGGGTCAGATCGGTATCCTTGCCCCATAACAGCAAATTGACCAGCAAGCCGGCCGGAATGAGCGCATTGTTCATGATGGCCAGCACCCCGCTGCTGACCAGCGTCGCCCCCTTATTCCACAGGAAGTAGCCGAGGCCGGAGGCACCCACCCCCAGCCACAGCAGAATGCCCCACTGCAGCCCGGAGGTCGGATATTGCGGCTTGCCCAGCAGCCACCAGGCGGGCAGCGCTATCAGCAGGGCGCCCAGATAGAAGCAGCCAAACACCGCCAGTTGCGGCGGTTGCTCCGCCTCCCGTGCCAGCAGTACCTTGTAGCCCACCTGACCCAGCGCGAAACAGAGGTTGGCCCCCTGTACCACCAAAAATCCCAGTACATAGCTTTCGGTCAGGCCGTCGAAGCGAATGACGGCAGCCCCGATCACCGCCAGCAGGGCGCCCCACAGATATCTGGGCTTGAAGCGGCCTTCCAGCAGATCGTGGAGCAGGGTGACGTAGATGGGGGTGAAGATGGTAAAGACCAGCACTTCTGGCACCGTCAGCAGCAGGAAGGAGTGGTAGTAGAAGAGATACATTATGCCGAGCTGGATGGCGCCGAGGGCCATCAGTTTGGCCACCAGATCGGGGCGCAGCCAGCGGCGACGCAGGAAGGGGAGAAACACCAGAGTGGCGAGAGCGATGCGGGTCAGCACCGAGAAGTAGGCATCCACCTGGCCAGCGAGGTAGACCCCGATCAGGCTAAAGGAAAATGACCAGAGCAGGGTGACCCCTATCAAGTAGTTCATGTGTTTGATTTATCGTCAGTTGTCAATTTTAAGGGGGCTATGATGGCCGAGATGGAAGCGGCAATCCAGCGTTTATGGGCGCGATTGCCACAGGTCGGAGCATTTGCCTTTACCGCCAGTAATGGGGTTGGGTCGGAGACTGACTGGAATGGGCGCGGTGAGGGAACTGTGCAGGTGACCGATCATCAGGGTGGCTGGCTGTTTAGCGAGCAGGGCCGCTACACCACGCCTCACGGGCGGCAGCTTGCCATGCACAACCGCTTCTGGTGGCAACGCAGTGCGCGGGGGATCCGCCTCTCCCATCTACGCTATGAGCAGCCGGTGGCGCTGTTCGAGCTGCTGCCGCAAGGGGATGGCCGCTGGCTGACCGCCGAGCCCCATCTGTGCGGGGCGGATCACTACAGCGCCGAGCTGACCGAGATCGACGGCGGTTTTCTGCTGAGCTGGCAGATCACCGGCCCGCGCAAAAACGAGCAGTTGAGCTATTGCTATTCGGTTTGAGTGCCAAGTGGCGTTATTGGTTTTCTTAACCAATCAGTCCAATGCATTGGAATAGTTTGCATGTTATGTGCCCACAGCCTGGGTCTGATTTACCATCATCAGTCTCACATGGAAGACATGCTTTGTATGTTATGTGTTAAGTAGCCCTGCGATAGCGTTGACCAGCATTGACAGCGCAAGAACCGCCCCGATAAAGCACAAATTTTCTACTGGAGAGTTTGTGGCCAGAGTGTGAAGAAGTGATAGAACAGCAAAAATAGGCATATGAATTTTCTCATCAGAAAGGGTTATTTATCTGTACCCAGTTCTTCAGAGCGTGATGATTGTTGGTAATGGTGCATAGCAGCCCAGCTACCCCTATTACAACAGGGGATTAGAGGACCAGACTCAAGGCATAAAAAAACCGGCGCAGAGCGCCGGTAGCGGGAGACAATCGGAGGTTATTTAAAAAAGGTCCCCAAACAGGAGCGATACGCTCTCTTCACACACTCAGATCTTGCATTCAGGCATGGATGGCATAGCTCAGCATGGCTTGCAGCTTGCTATCGAACAGCCAGGGCAGCAGCACCATCAGCAGCCCCAGCATGCCAGCCAGTCGCTGGCGATATTGCCAACCAGCAATCACGACCAGACCACCGCACAGTGTGGTCAGGATGCCTGACACAGTGAGCTCTCGCGCTGCATGCGACGCTGCTGCGCCCACTGGTTCATGGCAACCGAACCGAGGATCAGCGCCAGTGCAATACCGGTGGTTGGGTGGATCTGCTCGCCGAGGAACAGGGCACCCAGCATCACGCCGAACAGCGGTACCAGATAATTGCTAAGGGAGGCGAAAGTTGGGCCAGCCTTCTGGATCAGCACCATGTAAAGGAAGTAAACCAGACCGGTACAGAGGCTACCCAGCACAATCATGGCACTCAGCGCCTGGCCGCTTGGCATGGCCAAGGTGCTCAGGTCAGTAATAAACGGGGTTGCAATCAGCAGTTGGGTTGCGGCACAAAGCAGGATATTGCGGGCAACCACCACAGGGTGATCCTTGGCAAAGCGCTTGATCATCAGCAGACCGATGGCAAAGCAGCTGGCGCCAAACAGTATGCCAATGGCACCCATCAGGCCAGCGTTCATGCCTTGGGAGAGATTCGGCCAGAACAGGGTCAAGACACCGGCAAAACCGATGATGACAGAGAGCAGGCCGCTCTTGGTGATGCGTTCACCGGCAATAAACAGTGGGGCGGCCAGAATGGTCACAAACGGGATACAGCCCATCAGCACGGCGGTAGTGGCGCTATCAACATGCTGTTGACCCCAGGCGACCATGATAAAGGGCATGGTCGCATCCATCAGGGCGATCAACATATAGGTACGCCACGGGGTGTGCTCACTCTTGAGACGCATAAACAGGCAGAGCAGGCCCAGGATCAGGCTGCCACACAAGGCACGACCGGCAGCCACCATGATGGGGGGCAGTTCGGCAACGGCCTGATGCATGAAAATGAACTGGGAACCCCACAGCAGGCCAATGGCCAGCAATAACAGATAGCTACGCATGTTAATCTCCGATGTATTGAGCTGTGCATTCTAGGGAATCTGCTAGTATGGCGAAAATGAATTGTTGGCATCCCACTATGGTTAATATCGATGGATAGCTCACTGGCCCGCCTCGACCTCAACTTGCTCGCCGTATTCGACATGCTGATGCAGGAGCGCAACGTCACCCGTGCGGCCGATCGGCTGCATCTCTCCCAATCCACCGTCAGCCACGCGCTGGGGCGGTTGCGAGTGGCACTGGATGATCCGCTGTTTGTGATGAGTCGGCGCGAGATGATGCCGACCGAGCGGGCCAAGGCGTTGGCCGGGCCGGTACGGCAGGCATTGGCGATGCTGGAGCAGGGGCTGCGCCAGGCCAAGGGATTTGATCCCGCCACCGCGCGGCGGATTTTTCGTATCGCTACCCCGGGCTCGGTGGAGCATGGGGTGGTGCCGGTGCTGGTGGATTGGCTCCATCGACTCGCGCCTCACTGTCGGTTGGAGGTGTGCGACTTGGCTGACAGCGACTACGAGCGGGAGCTGGAGAAGGGAGAACTGGATCTGGTGATCGGTTTTGCCGGTGCCAACCACCTTTCGCCCCGCTTGTGGCGGGAGGATTGGTTCAACAATCCGCTGGTCTGCCTGTCACCGCTCGGTAGCGAGCTACCCGATGTGCTGGGGCCCGCCGAGCTGGTTAGTCGGCCCCATATTCATACTTCCAGCTGGGGCCACAGTCAGGCGATGGTGGAGCTCTGGCTGGCCCGCTTCGGGGTAGCGCGGGAGCTGGGGGTCAGATTACCGAGCTTTATGGCGGTGCCGCCACTGATGGCCAGTGGTCGCTATCTGGTGGTGGTGCCCGAGATGATCGGGCGCCTGTTCTGCCGCTACTATCCGCTACGGATGCATCAGCTCAATCCCGCCATCCCCATCATCTACCTGATGGCGGGGCACCCGCTCACCGCCCATGACGAGGCGATCGGCTGGTTCAAGAGCCTGCTGCACCAGCTGGTGTTTGACCTCTATGGTGCCGATGCGCTGGGCTCACCGGCTCAACGCAGTCTGGCGAAGTAGTCCAACCCCATGGCGTTTTTCACCTCAGCCAACACCTCATCGGTGATGATGCGGGCCTGCTCGGTGCCCTGATAGAGCAGTGCCAGCAGCTTGTCCTTGTCGGCGATGGCGGTCTGACGGCGCTCCCGCATCGGCGCGAGCAGGGTTTGCAGGCAGTCGTTCAGCACCTGTTTGCAGCGCATGTCCCCCAGTCCGCCACGCTGGTAGTGGGCCTTCATCTCGGCCACCAGCGCCTTGTCGGGATGGAAGGCATCCAGATAGGCGAACACCGTATTCCCCTCCACCTGACCCGGATCGCTCACCTTGAGGTGGTTGGGGTCGGTATACATGGCGAACACCGCCTGTTTGACCTCTTCCGCCGACATGCCGAGCTCGATGGTGTTGCCGAGGGATTTGGACATCTTGGCCTTGCCGTCGATGCCGGGCAGGCGGCCGGTGTCGCTCAGGATCGGCTGGCACTCGGTCAGCACCTCCTTGCCAACTAAGGTGTTGAAGCGGCGGACGATCTCGTTGGTCTGCTCCAGCATCGGCAGCTGATCTTCCCCAACCGGCACATGGCTGGCGCGAAAGGCGGTGATGTCGGCGGCCTGGCTGACCGGATAGACCAGAAAACCGGCTGGCAGCGTGCGCTCGAACCCTTTCTGCTGGATCTCCGCCTTGACGGTGGGGTTGCGCTCCAGCCGCGCGACGCTGACCAGATTGAGGTAGTAGCAGGTGAGCTCGGCGAGGGCGGGCAGGGCACTCTGCAGGCAGAAGGTGGTCTTGGCCGGATCGAGGCCGACTGCCAGATAGTCGGCCATCACCTCCAGCACGTTGTCGGTCACCTTGGCCGGGTTGTGGCCGTTGTCGGTCAGCGCCTGCAAGTCGGCGATCATCACGAATTGACGGTAGTGGTGCTGGGCTTCGACGCGCTGGCGCAGGGAACCGACGTAGTGGCCGATGTGCAGTTTGCCAGTGGGACGATCGCCAGTCAGGATAACGGGGTTGTGCATGTCACTCTCTCCAGTTGGGTGAGCCGGGAGGCGACAAAGGGATAAAAACAGTTGACCGCCTCTCGGCGGTCACGGTGTTTTCTTTGGGAAATCTAGAATAGAAACGCGGTGCCGCCTGTTTAGGAGCAGCACCACCAGTAGTTGTGATTGAATGCGGTCATATTCATAGCAAATCAAACTACGCCGGTTTCATCACTTCTGCAAGGGGACGACCAGCAGGTCGCACGGCACTGTATTCATCAGTTGACGGGCGCTCGAGGTAAGCAGGCTCCAGAAGCTCTGGCGATGGCCGCACACCAGCAGGTCAATTTCATACTCCTTGACCGCCTGATTGACTCGCTCGCTCAGATCGCCGCAGATCACCAGCTTCTTCTCGATGGGGTAGTCCACCGAGGCCAGGAATGCCTCCAGCTTCTCTTTCGCTTCAGCGATCACCTGATCCTGCACGTTGTCGATGTCGATATCGATCATCTCGGTGTAGAGATCCTTGAGGTCCACATCGACATGGATAACTGACAGCTTGGCGCCGTTGGAACGGGCTCTGTCCACCGCCTTGTCGATCACCTTGCGGTTGTCTTCAGAGAGGTCGATCGCGGCCAGAATATGCTTGTAATAGGTTGTTCCACTCATGGGGTATCTCCTTACCGATCCTTTCGCCCACTATACCCATCTCTGCTGAAACTAAAATGGTGTCTCAGGCACAGTTTTCGGATTTAAATGAGTTTAATTTCATGTGCCACAGGGTGAGCCACTCAGTTATTAACCACCATTTGCCTATAAATCAAACAAGAGTTTGAAGCCGGTCACACCCCCCGGCTTGCTGATCCGGGGGGAGAGGCATAGGATGGGCCCGTGCTTCGCAATGAACACAAAACAATAAAAAGCATCTGAATACCGCTTTGGGGAGCCTCGTGCTCCCTTTTGTTTTTCTGCCTCATTTCCTGCCGCTTTGTTACTGATAGCGATCCGGCATCAAGTTAATCTCCCGCGATTTGGTTATGCTGTAGCCAGTTTCTTTGGCGGCCCTCCCATGATCATTCACCCGCAGATTCAGGTGTGGTGCGGGTTTGCCCGCAACGGTCGCCCCTCATATCGCCTTGATGCCTTGGAGATTCATTCATGATTATTCACCCACAGATCAAAGGCTGTGTTGCCCGTAACTGTCACCCCATCGGCTGTCGCGCCGCCGTGCAGCAGCAGATCGAACGGATCAAGGCGGCTGGCCCGTTCAACGGGCCCAAGCGGGTGCTGGTGCTGGGGGCCTCCTCCGGTTTCGGGCTGGCCTCGCGCATTGCGCTCGCCTTCGGCGCGCAGGCCGACACCATAGGTATCTCGTTCGAGCGCGGCCCCTCCGACAAGGGGCAGGGCAGCGCCGGTTGGTACAACAACATCTGGTTTCGGCAGGCGGCGGAGCAAGAGGGGCGTATCGCCATCAACCTGATCGGTGATGCCTTCTCCGACGGGATGCGCCAGCAGGCCATCGACACCATCCGCCAGCAGCTGGGGCAGGTGGATCTGGTGATCTACTCGCTGGCGAGCGGCATTCGGGTGCTGCCCGACGGCATGCAAGTGCGCTCGGTGCTCAAGACCACCGGCCAGCCGTTCAGCGGTTGGGGGCTGGATCTGGAACAGGACACCCTGGTGCAGCAGTCGCTGGCGCCTGCAACGCCAGAGGAGATCCGCGATACCGTCACCGTGATGGGGGGCGAGGATTGGCAGCTCTGGATGCAGGCGTTGCAGCAGGCCGATTGTCTGGCCGCTGGCGTCCAGACCGTGGCCTACTCCTATATCGGCCCCGAATCCACCTATCCCCTCTATCGGGATGGCACCATCGGTTATGCCAAGGAGCATCTGCACGCCACCGCCGAGACCATCAACCTGCAGCTGGCCGGGATTGGCGGTCACGCCTGGGTGTCGGTCTGCAAGGCGCTGGTGACCAAGGCGAGCGCCTATATTCCGGTGCTGCCGGTCTATCTGGGCCTGCTGATGGGGGTGATGAAGGAGCGCGGCGTCCATGAGGGCTGTATCGAGCAGATGCAGCGACTGTTTGCCGCCAAAATGTACGGGCCCAATGGGGTGGTGGCCGATGGCAACCGGTTGATCCGGATGGATGATCACGAGCTCGACCCGGCCATTCAGGCCGCCGTCTCGGCGCTCTGGCCCAAAGTGACGCCGGAGAATTTCCACGGGCTGGGGGACTTTGCCGGGTTGCGGCAGGATTTCATGCAGCTCAACGGCTTCGAGCTGCCGGGAGTCGATTACGCTGCGCCGGTGGATGTCGCCTCCCTTGGCGAACTGACCCCCTGAGCTGAAAGAAACGGGATCTCCCTCTCGTTGATGGGTTGATTCGCAGCCGGAGTGTGGCGACAATCGATACCACATCACTGAGGAGAAACAAGATGCTGGCCCAAGCCATGATCGAAAAGTTGAACGAGCAGATTAACCTGGAGTTCTACTCCTCCAATCTCTATCTGCAGATGAGTGCCTGGTGTGAAGACAAGGGCTTTGAAGGGGCGGCGACCTTCCTGCGTCAGCACGCGGTTGAGGAGCGCCAGCACATGGAGCGCCTGTTCACCTATGTGAGCGAGACCGGTGCCATGCCGCGTCTGGGTGCCATCGATGCCCCTCCCTATGAGTTCAAGTCGCTGGGGGACGTGTTCCGCTCCACCCTTGAGCACGAATACCACATCACCAAGTGCATCAATGGGCTGGCCCACGTGGCCTTCACCACTCAGGACTACTCCACCTTCAACTTCCTGCAGTGGTATGTGGCCGAGCAGCATGAAGAGGAGAAGCTGTTCAAGAGCATCGTCGACCGTCTCGGTCTGGTGGGTGAAGATGGCAAAGGCCTCTACTTCATCGACAAGGAGCTGGCCGAACTGGCCAAGGGCGCCCCTGCCAGCATCATGGACAGCAACGCCTGATAGTCGTGGACACTTAGTGTTCAGCCAGTACAATAACGGCCCTTTTAAGGGCCGTTGTTTATTCTGATGCGAAACCAACCTTGTGTTCCGCCAGAGGCAATCGCGGTTCTGGCCAGGTGCCGTTTTTCTTTTGATAAGTGAGTGATGATGAAGCAGGTCGATGTGGTGGTGATTGGGGCCGGTGCGGCCGGACTGATGTGTGCGGCGCAGGCGGGCTACCGGGGTCGATCTGTGCTGGTGCTCGACAACGCCAAGAAGCCGGGCCGCAAGATCCTCATCAGTGGCGGTGGCCGCTGCAACTTCACCAACCATCAGGCGGGCGCCCACGCCTACCTCTGCGCCAACCCTCATTTCAGCAAGTCGGCGCTGGCCCGCTACACCCAGCAGGATTTCATCGATCTGGTGGACCGCCACGGGGTCAACTATCACGAACGCACACTGGGACAGCTGTTCTGCCTCGAGAGCGCCAAGGAGATCGTCGATGTGCTGCTCACCGAGTGCGACTGGGCCGGTGTCACCCTGCAGTTCCAGACCGAGATCCTCACCGTCAGCAAACAGGACGAGGGCTTCGTGCTGACCACCAGCAAGGGTGAGATCAGCTGCCACTCGCTGGTGGTGGCGACCGGCGGTCTCTCCATGCCCAAGCTGGGGGCTACCCCCTACGGCTTCAAGCTGGCGGAACAGTTCGGCCTCAACGTGCTGCCGACCCGCGCCGGGCTGGTGCCCTTTACCCTCCATCAGGCGGAGAAAGAGGCGTTCGCCGATTTGGCGGGCATCAGCCTGCCGGTAGCGGTGACCGCCGAGGATGGCACCCGCTTCAAGGAGGCGATGCTGTTCACCCATCGCGGCCTCTCCGGCCCCGTCATCCTGCAGATCTCCTCCTACTGGCATGCCGGTGAGAAGATCCACATCAACCTGCTGCCGGAGCTGGATATTCCGGCCGCCCTGCGCGAATGGGCACAGGCGCATCCGGCGCAGGAGCTGAAAACCGTGCTGGGGCGCGAGCTGCCCAAGCGCTTCGTCGACAAGCTGCTGGAGTTGGGCCAGTTAGTCAGCAAGCCGATGCGCCAGTACAACGAGCGGGAGCTGGAAGCAGTGGCCAATCTACTGGGTGACTGGCAGATCCTGCCCAACGGCACCGAGGGCTACCGCACCGCCGAGGTGACTTTGGGTGGCGTCGATACCAACGAGCTCTCCTCCAAGACCATGGAGGCGCGCAAGGTGCCGGGCCTCTACTTCATCGGTGAAGTGGTGGATGTGACCGGCTGGCTCGGTGGCTACAACTTCCAGTGGGCCTGGTCCTCCGGCTGGGTGGCTGGGCAGTACTGTTGATGTCTGTGCAGTGACAATAAAGTTTGTACATTAGCTATAAAGTTTGTACACAATGAAAATTTGTGACAATAAAGTATGTACACTAATCTATACTCCATGATGATTTCTGTACTGGAGTGAAATTCCTTGAGCCGAGGTAGAAAGTTAGAAGGTCTGGCTGATTTTCAGCGAGCACTAAGGAACAAATACGGTCTTGGCGAAGGTGACAGCTACAAGCCATGGCTTCGGGTACAAGATGTTCGCTCTCAGGGTAATAGCGGAAAGATTCAGGGCATTAAGATCAACCGAGAGCATCATATGCTTTCTGAGCACGAAAGTTGCTTTTTCTATATTGCCGAGTTTTGCGATTCCGTCATAGATATCAGGGAGCAGTTCCCACTTTTACCTCTAGACCTATCGGTAAAAATTGCCAAAACTTTTGGGGTGACCCATCCCATAGTGCCAGGTTCTAAGTCGCCGAATGTTATGACCACAGACTTTGTCTTGACTCGCACTGACGGTGTTAAAATTTGGTATGAAGCTGTGAGTGTTAAACCGGCAGCGAAGCTGACCGATAAAAGGGTTGCGGAGAAACTGGATATCGAGCGTAACTGGTGGCAGTTGCAGGGAGTTCCGTACCATCTATTCGTAATGACCAAACAAAATCAAATCCAGTCAAAAAATATTCAATGGGTAACGGCTCCTGTTCGGCAAGGCCGAAAATTTCCAACTGACTTAATCGAAAGTGCCTTATCACTCATCTCTCCAGGAACCATGTTAACAGAGGAGATATGCGATGAATTCGTTCGAGAATTTGAAATTGAGCATGACGATGCTTTAGTCCTGTTAAAAACCTTGATTGCGACCAAGATGGTTTATGTTGATCTCAATAAGCCTATAGCTGATACCGGTATCTTGAATATCGTCAAAGTTCAAGATTTTAAAGTGGTGCGGAATCATGCAAGTTGAGCGTAACAGTGTGTGGCAGGTCACTGGAATTGATGGCATTAAGGACGATACGTACAGAGTTCTTGAACATGATGCAAATAATGACCTCTTGATTCTTTTTCGGTTGCATGATGGAAGTGGTCTGGAGAAACCAGTTCCAGTAGAGTTTTCCATATTTTTAGAGTCTGCAAAATGTGGAAACAGCAAAACATCTGGCTATTCAATACCTTTTTACCAACTAATATCTGAGGAAGATATCTCCCCTGCTCACCGGGATAAGCGGAATGAGCGCTTCGAGTTGATACATGATTTGATCAGTAATCCAGAATTTTTGCATGATGTAGTATTAAGTCAGCGTAGTAAGATCGTAGCTAATCATGCCAAGGAACGAGGTGTCTATGTCCAAAAAATCTATCGTTCGCTAAATCAATTCTGGCGATACGGTCAGGAAATTAATGCACTACTGCCAGCATATAAACACTGTGGTGGCTTAGGTAAACCCCGGTTGTCCGGTAAAGCGAAACGAGGAGCACCGATTCAACTCTCGACACCCAGTATGGTGGTTCCTTTGGGAATGAACACAACGGAAGAAGATAAGGCTAATTTTCTTTTAGGCATGAAAAAGTATGGACTGAAGGGAAGGAAGGTCTCTCTAAATCGTGTATATGAACAAATGCTTAAAGAGTTCTATGTTGATGAGCTCCAAGCAGCCGAAAAAGAAAATCGAGATCCTGAGATCCCTAGCCTTAGGTCATTTCGCTATTGGATTAAAAAGCTGATTCCTGAAGCCGAGTTGATCCGTAAGCAAACGACGGCTGGGGACTTTAAACGAAACAGGAGAGGTCTTCGAGGAGCGGCCACGGATCATACGGAAGTGCCTGGTAGTTGCTTTGAGCTGGATGCGACAGTTCTTGATGTCCATGTAGTTTCAGAGTTTAACCGCAACCATGTGCTTGGGCGTCCTACAGTTTACTGTCTGGTGGATAAAGAGAGCCGAATGATAGTCGGTCTTCATGTATCCATGGAGTATGCTTCTTGGCGAGCAGGAAGGCAGGCACTGGTGAATAGTTTTACTTCAAAGAAAGCTTATTGTGCTCGTTTTGGTATCGAAATTGAAGAATCGGAATGGCCCTGTCACCACATTCCCCAGCGCCTCCTGTGTGACCGAGGGGAATTCATCTGTAATAAGCCGGAAGAGCTTGCTGTCCCATTGATAGGGCATCTGAGCATCGCTCCTCCATACCGCGCAGATTTGAAAGGTATTGTCGAGCACCGATTCCAGATTCTGAACGAAAAGCTTGTCCATGAGTTGATGGGGACGACAAGAGGGCGCCATTATATTCGTGGAGACCGGGATCCTAGGCTGGACGCCACTTTGACTCTTTCTGAGGTAACCAAGCTTCTCATTGACCAAGTTTTAGAGCACAACAGCTCTATTTTTGATGGACTGGCTGGCCAAACACCTCTGTTAGTGGAGTCAGGGCTTTCCCCTACGCCACTGAACTACTGGAATACACATCTAAAAAGACACCGCCATGCATTAAATAAAGCGGATGAAGCAGATATCAGAGCCCGACTGCTTCCCGTTGAGCTGGTTTCTATGACCAGTAAAGGAATCCGCCTTAATGATGATATGTATTATGAATGTGACCGAGCAGAGTTTGAAGATTGGAAGGTTATAGCTCGCTCGAATGGGAGCTGGAAACTGGAGGCCAGGATTGACCAAGATAACGCCTCCTTTATCTATGTACGTCTTCGCCCAAGTGAAGGTTTTACTCGCTGTACACTGATGTCGCGCTCGTCTAATTTTGACGAACGTCATATAGCAGATGTACTGTATTTTGAGGATTGGAAAAAGGTTGCTAAAAAACGTTCTAAACCAACGAGTAAATCCATTGAGAGGCACAATCGAAGAAAAACCATCACGGCGAATGCTACGGAAGAGCTTAAAAAAGAGCCTACTCTAAAAAAGAAGGCAGAAAAAAAACTTGGTATAAAGGAACATCGACGAGAAGCCATAATAGAAGCTAGAATTTCCAGCGATGATAGTAGCTATGCGGAGCCTTCAGAAAGTCAGTCATCAGTTGATAGATTAACTGCTGATAAAGCCAACAAGGTCGTATCATTGCTGAAGAGGGAGCGGAGTTCTAATAGTGAGACTTGAGAAAGCAAAGTACCGGCCTACGATTCTCCCCGAGCATCAAGGCAACCCGCTAATTGAGGCGCTACCAGCGAAGCATACCGATGAGGAGCTTGTAGAGAAACTCGGTTTTTATCCGCCGCACTCTTTTGATGAAACTCAACTAGCTCCCTTCGAACGAGTTGAGTATCTGACGAGACTGAAAGATCTACGGCAACCATTACCCATTTATCTGGATTGTTTTAGAGCGGTGGAAATGGCAATAAAGGAAGGTTATTCGGTCAAGAATCCGCTTTCACCGACGACGATGAATTACCTTCACTATCCAATAGATCGTCGTCCAAATATTGAACCAAGAACTGGGTATTTCAAGCCAAAAGGATGTGGGATTACGGTAATAGGTGAAAGTGGTGTTGGAAAAACCTGTATGCTCGAACAGATATTAGGATGTTTCCCCGACACTATTGAGCACTCGCAATATAAAAATCATTCTATGCCATTACGCCAAGTGGTATGGATCAAAGTTGATTGCCCTGATGACTCCAGTGTTAGAGCTTTGTGCCACAAGATTCTGTCCGAGTTGGATTTCAAGCTTGGCTTTGAGCCGACTAAGCGAGCCGGAACAATCCCTCTTCTGCTAGACCAAATCGAAGCTCGTATCAAATCCAGCTTTTTAGGGATCTTGGTTATTGATGAGATGCAGAATCTGAATCTGGCAAAAACCGGTGGTGCCGACCGTTTGCTAGGTTTCATCCACAATCTGGTTAACAATCTCGGTATTCCTATCCTGTTCTGTGCCAACCCACCATTCAATCTGTTGCTCAGTAGAACTCTTAAAGCGGCACGGCGGGCAGAAAGTAATGGTTACTTCGATGTCGTACTGATGGAGAATGACAGTGTATGGGAACTGTTTATAGAGGAGTTATGGGGGCTTCAATGGACCAACGTAAAGACTCCATTAACTGGAGAGTTGAATGACAAGCTTTATGAGCTATCTGTTGGCAACATGGATCTGGCCGTTCGCATCTTCCGTGAAGCACAGCGTTATATCATAGGTTGTGGCGATGAACGCATCACAGGAGAGTTGCTTGAACATGCCGCGAGTATTGCTATCAAGGCATCCAAGGCAGTTACCGATGAAATCAGGCGAGAATGCTCAATTACTGCATTGAAAAGAAAGAGGAGCACTGCTTCACTTCCGGCCAGCGCAGGTATGGGTCGTACACAAATAACGGAATTGGTTGCTATTGAAGGAGTGCTTCAATCAATACCTGGTGATCTGAGCAGACCTCACCATCCTGAGTTTGTCGATGCGCTTACCATATTGCAAACAGCGGATGATCTTTTTGAGCGAATCAGTAATCCAGATCTAATGCAGCATGCTGCGGCTGAGGATAAGCCTCTGGAATTGTTGCGGCAAGAAGGCATTTTCTGCGAACACCCGCTGAATGTATTTGCGTAAAAATACTAAGGGCGTACCACATGAAATTGCCCGTAAGCCTACCCGATGAATTACTATTAAGTCGCTTGATTCGCTATGTTACAGTTTCAAGTGATAAAGGGGATAACGTTGCTTGCAGGGCCTTTGGATCAAGAAAGGTATCCATTCATCCCTTTCTGACTGCGAGGCTTGAGCAGTTGGCCAGATGGGGTCTTGAAAGTGCTGAAGTAATGTTGTTTCAGCAAACGCTGGCCCCGTTGTTTCTTTTTTTCCTCCCGAATTATGCTGATAGGCTTAAGCGTTCCATGCTGGTCGGTGATGGCGCAGAGGCACATCGAGCAAGCCAGTTGTCTTTATTTGGCTGCGGCAATTCGCTTTGCTTAAAATGGTGCCCGGTGTGTGCTCAACAAGATTTGCGTCAGTAC
Source organism: Aeromonas sobria (assembly GCF_006243315.1). Taxonomy (GTDB): domain Bacteria; phylum Pseudomonadota; class Gammaproteobacteria; order Enterobacterales; family Aeromonadaceae; genus Aeromonas; species Aeromonas sobria_A. The sequence continues at coordinate 23,957 of NZ_NKWE01000043.1, read as the reverse complement.
GGTGTTGCCTATTGGCACCGGTCACACCAGATCCCTGGCGTAACGGCTTGTGTATTTCATCCCGTACTCTTGGAGACACTGGAGCTGGTTAGGAGACAGAGGATAATTGCAGAATTACTCCCCACTATTATCGACCAGCCACGAGCCGCTTTTGATGTTGAGGTTCAGGTAGCCAGGTTTGGTTTCAAACTTCTTCAAGTGATCACGGGCGGAATCCCTCGTGTTGACACTGCATTAACATACCGCTCGAAGCTGTCTGAGTTGGGGTTTATTACAATGCAGCATCGAGTAAGGCGTAAAACTTTAATGGAGGAATTCTGTGTTGATATAAAATACTACCGTCCAGGCCCTGATACTCCATTCCCTCGCCATCCCCATGATTATCGATACTTATCCCAGCTCTTGGATTTTAATACCAGTCACCACCCATTTCGACACCTCCTGTTTGCCTATTGGCTATTTAAAGAGCCTCAACAAATGCTTTCTACCAAGCATATTTGTGCAGAATCATTACAGCCAATGTTTTTGGAAAGTCTAGAAGGAGGAATTAGTACAGAGCAGCAATGTCTACAACTTCTTCGACAACAATATTCATTGATTGAGATTTATCACCTTACCGGTAAAAGCCGCTGCTACCTCAAGCGACTTGCTCTACTAAATGATATTCCACTCAAACTTAAACCCAAGAAACTGACTGGGGAATGTCAAAAAAAGATTATCGGGTTAGCCTACGCGGGGATGCACAGAAAGGCGATATCGGAGCGGTGCGGTGTCGGTATTGGCTCAGTAGAGCAGGTTATATCTAGCCAGCCTGGACTTGTCAAACATCGCAAGCGTTGTCATTGGGAATCCAAGCGTCGACGCTGTCGGCTTGAGATTACTAAATATCTAAAATTGCATCCTAGAGCGCACCGAAAGGATTGCAAAGTTCAGTGTAATGCAGCGTTCTTTTGGTTATATCTGAACGATCCTGTCTGGCTAGACTCTGCTTTACCCGAGCCAATGAAGCCCGTCGGTAAATTTAGATAACGTCGAATTTATTGGCTGGACCCACAAGGGAGTTACCAAATTTACCGGGGTGTTGGCTCAAATAAATATGGGAAATAGCAGTGTGGTTTTGTATAACAAAGCTAGAACGAACCTAGTGTCATCACCAGTATGGTGGTTGGGAGAGGACTAAACCTAGGGCAGCAGGTAAAGCATAGCTGTATTGCTCGATGATTCAAAGTGCGAATTTACAACTGCTGTCCAAGGCGATCAAAACACGGGGCTTGTTCCTGATGGATGAGTAGATGCTAAACGTGATGTTTCTGGCACAACATCAGCTACATCTATCGGAGTCAGTATCTGTTATGGGGGATAGAACATATTTACTGCCTATAGCGTGTAAATTTGTGTTTACCTGTTGTGGCGTGTAAATTGAAAAGATGTCAGCAACCGTGTATGCCGAATCATGAAAGTAACCAGTGCCAAGCAGCTTAGCGCCTGTCTCAAGGATGCTAGGCGTTTACAAAAGCTTTCCCAAGGCAAAGTGGCTAACAAAGTGGGGCTCAGGCAAGACACAGTTTCCAGTTTTGAGATCAATCCCGAGTCAACCAAGCTGGATACCTTGTTCAAGATCCTCGCCGCGTTGGAACTATCCCTCGATATCAAACCTCGCACCGATCCACCGGATAGCCCTTCGTCAGGCTGGAAAGAGGAGTGGTAATGGCCAGACTGTGGGTCTACATGAATGGCTACCGGGTGGGTACCTTTACAAAGACAACCAGTGGTGCCCACCAATTTCAGTACGATGAGTCTTGGGTGAAACTGCCTGGTAGTCGCCCGATCTCTCACTCTATGCCGTTACGGCAGCAGTGCTATCGAGGCGATGAGGCCTATAACTTTTTCGGCAACTTGTTGCCGGATAATTCAGAAGTGAGAAACCGTGTGGTGGCTCGTTATCAAGCCGACTCAATCCAGCCTTTTGACCTACTTAGTTGCATTGGTCAGGACTGTGTGGGGGCATTGCAACTGGTGGCTCAGGAGGGGGCAGTGCCAGACGTCAGGCGTATCGAGTACAAGCCGCTCTCTGATGCTGAACTGGAGCAGATCCTGACCAGTTACCAGCAAGGGATCCCTCTTGGGATGATCAGGGAAGTGGATAATTTCCGGATTTCCATCAGCGGGGCCCAGGAAAAGACCGCGCTGCTCTATTTAAACAACCGCTGGTGCTTACCGAGCGCGGCGACCCCAACCACCCACATCATCAAGTTACCCATCGGCAAGATCCAGAGCCACACCTATTCGATAGATCTCTCCCAGAGCGTGGAGAACGAGTATCTCTGTACCCTGATTGCCAAAGAGTTTGGTCTTCCCGTCCCCCATTGTTTCATTATGCAAGAGGGCAAGGTCAAGGCTCTGGCAGTGGAACGCTTCGATCGACGCTACGCCTTTGATCGCAGCTGGATCATGCGGCTGCCCCAGGAAGACTTCTGTCAGGTGCTGAATGTACCGTCAGCACGGAAGTACGAGAGCCATGGTGGACCAGGTATTGCTGACATCATGGCAACCCTGCTGGGGTCTGTCACGCCAGAGCAAGATCGTTACCTGTTTATGAAGTCTCAGGTGCTATTCTGGTTACTGGCCGCCACCGATGGCCATGCCAAAAATTTTTCGGTGTTTATCGAGTCAGAGGGGCGCTTCCGGCTAACACCGTTTTACGACATCCTCTCTATGTACCCCGTTTTTGATGGTAAAGGGTTGCATCCTCGTGATGCCAGGCTGGCCATGGGACTTACCGCCACCAAGGGCAAAAAATACGCGATAGAGCAGATATTTCCCCGCCATTTCTACCAGACGGCCAAGGCCGTTGGCTTTGAGCAGGCACAGATGGAACGGATTATCGGAGAGTTCACCGGCCATCTGGATGCGGTGATATCGAGAGTTCGTGCGCAGCTACCCGCCACATTTCCCACCCAGATTTCGGATTCAATCCTGAACGGACTAAGCATCAGAATTCAGCGTTTTGCTCACTCGCCAAGCGAATGAATGACACGAATCCTATAGCCAGAGATGGGACATAAGAACCGGATGTGGTCAGTAAAAAGTTAGGTGTCAGTAACAGCAGAATAGAAGCGCAAGCAAAATGCATTCGAGAAATACCCATGATAAAATCAAAACGACTTTAAACGACTCTAGCATATTACATTAGAGTGAAATCGACATGAATACAGAGCCATGGGTTACCGCTGAACTCGTTGCCCAGCATCTTGGTGTCGCCAAGGACACCGTTTATCGCTGGAGGGAGCGTAAAGGACTTCCCGCGCATCGCGTAGGGCGGTTGTGGAAATTTCAGTTGTCCGAAGTGGATGTGTGGGTGCGTGCAGGTGGGGCTGACGAAGATGCCAGTGAGCCTGGAGGCCAGCACACATGAACAGCACCGCTTTTATCAGTCCGAGCAGCGGCCATAACAAGCCCTTCGGTTTTTTGGGGCAAGATTCATGATGACATCAGAACAACAAATCGAAATCGATCTAATCGCCAAGCTTGGCGACCTCAAGTACACCTACCGCCCAGACATTCGAGATCGCTCCTCGCTGGAAGCGAACTTCCGCGTCAAGTTCGAGGCGCTCAACCGAGTCCACCTGACCGACAGCGAGTTCCAACGTTTGTTAGATAGCATCATCACCCCAGATGTCTACAACTCCGCCCAAACGTTGCGCAACATGAACAGCTTCGAGCGTGATGACGGCACGCCGCTAAACTACAGCTTGGTGAACATCAGAGATTGGTGCAAAAACGATTTTGAAGTTATCAATCAGCTACGCATAAACACCGAAAACAGTCATCACCGATATGACGTGATGTTGCTTATCAACGGTGTGCCAGTGGTGCAAATTGAGCTGAAGACCCTGACTGTCAGCCCGCGTCGAGCTATGCAGCAGATCGTCGACTACAAGGCTGAGCCCGGTAACGGCTACGGCAAAACGCTATTGTGCTTCCTGCAACTCTTCATTGTCAGTAATCGCACTGATACCTGGTATTTCGCCAACAATAACGCACGACACTTCAGCTTCAACGCTGATGAGCGCTTCCTGCCTGTCTACCAGTTCGCCAGCGACGACAATAAGAAAATCACACAACTCGACAGCTTCGCTGAGAAGTTCCTGGCCAAGTGCACTTTAGGCCAGATGATCAGCCGCTACATGGTTTTGGTGGCCAGCGAGCAGAAACTGATGATGATGCGGCCATACCAGATCTATGCCGTCAAGGCCATTGTGGATTGCATCCACCAGAACTGTGGTAATGGCTACATTTGGCACACTACAGGCTCAGGCAAGACGCTGACTTCGTTCAAGGCGTCCACCTTGCTTAAGGACAATCCGGATATCGACAAGTGTCTGTTCGTTGTGGACCGCAAAGATTTGGATCGCCAAACCCGCGAGGAATTCAACCGCTTCCAGGAAGGCTGTGTCGAGGAAAATACCAACACCGAAACTCTGGTACGTCGGCTACTGTCAGATGAGTATGCCGATAAGGTCATTGTCACTACCATTCAGAAGCTAGGTCTGGCGCTGGATGGCACCAACAAGCGCAATTACAAAGAGCGCCTGAAGCCGCTACGCAACCAGCGCATGGTGTTCATCTTTGACGAATGCCACCGATCGCAATTTGGCGAGAACCACAAAGCCATCAAAGAGTTCTTCCCCAACGCTCAACTCTTTGGCTTCACCGGCACGCCGATCTTCGAGCATAATGCCAGCTATCAGCAGATCGAAGGACAGCAGGCCAGCTATCGCACTACTGACGACTTGTTCCAGCGTTGCCTGCACCAGTACACCATCACCCACGCCATTGAAGACCGCAACGTCCTGCGCTTCCACGTGGATTACTTCAAGCCTGAGGGCAAGAACCCACCCAAGCCTGGCGAAGGGTTGGCCAAGCAGAAGGTCATCGAGACCATTCTGGCGAAGCACGATGCTGCCACCAATGGGCGCAAGTTCAATACCGTTCTGGCGACCGCCAGCATCAATGATGCCATCGAGTACTTCGGTCTGTTTGCCAACATTCAGAAGCAACTAGCGGAGCAAAACCCCGAATTCCGATTGCTGAACATTGCTTGCGTGTTTTCCCCGCCAGCCGAGGGCAACAAGGACGTGCAGCAGATACAGGAAGACCTGCCGCAAGAAAAAGAAGACAACCAGCAGGACCCGGAGGGCAAGAAAGTGGCGCTCAACCGCCTCATTACTGACTACAACGCCCGCTTCGGTACCAACCACCGTATCGGTGAGTTCGACCTGTACTATCAGGACGTGCAGAAGCGCATCAAGGACCAGCAATACCCCAATACCGATCTGCCTGCCGAGCAAAAAATCGACATCACCATTGTGGTGGACATGCTGCTCACCGGTTTCGACTCCAAGTACCTTAACACTCTGTACGTGGACAAGAACCTTAAGCACCACGGTCTGATCCAGGCGTTCTCGCGCACCAACCGCGTCCTCAACGACAGCAAGCCCTACGGCAACATCCTCGATTTCCGCCAGCAACAAAAACCGGTGGAAGAAGCGATTGCACTCTTTTCCGGCGAGAAAATCGATAACCCGCGCGAAATCTGGCTAGTAGACCCAGCTCCCAAGGTGATCGACTGCTTGCAGACGGCCACTCAGAAGCTGGCCGAATTCATGCACTCGCAAGGTGTGCCCAATGCACCGGAAGAGGTTGCCAACTTGAAGGGCGATGCCGCTCGGGCGCAGTTCGTCAACCTGTTCAAGGAAGTGCAGCGTCTCAAGACCCAGCTCGATCAGTACACTGACCTTTCTGAAGAACAGAAAGCACTAATCACTCAGATTACGCCGCCTGATCAGCTGCAAGGATTCAAAGGGGTGTATCTGGAGACGGCCAAACGGCTGAAGGATCAACAAGACCGAGACCAAGCCCCGTCCGAAGTGCAGCAGCTTGATTTCGAGTTTGTGCTCTTCGCGTCGGCGGTGATCGACTACGACTACATCATGGGCCTCATTGCGAAGTTGACACAGCAGAAGCCTGGCAAACTCACCCTGAACCGGGATCAGCTCATTGGCTTGATCCAATCCGATGCCAAGTTTATAGACGAGCGCGAGGACATTGCTGATTACATCCGTGGCCTGCCGGTCAATGAAGCCTTGAACGAAAAGCAAATCCGCGCCGGATTTGATCGCTTCAAGGCAGAGAAAAAGGCTCGGGAACTCATTAACATTGCCAACCGCCATGGGCTTGAACCTTCTGCCCTACAAGGTTTTGTCGATGAAATCCTGCGCCGCCGTATCTTCGACGGCGAGCGTCTTTCCGAATTGATGGTGCCGTTGAATCTGGGCTGGAAGGCTCGTACGCAAAAGGAACTGGCGCTAATGGAAGAGCTGACACCACTACTACACAAGCTCGCACAAGGCCGAGAGATTGCCGGTTTGGCTGCTTATGAGGAGGGCCGATGATGAGTATAACCAAGTTCTTATACCGCGCGCCTGTCTGCAATATCGAGCAGGTAATCTGTTCAAAGCCATCTTTGCATGGCCTCAGGAGTAAGCCGCATGAGTGGAAATGATAAGCGTCCGCTGGTACCACGGCTGAGGTTTCCGGAATTTCAAGATGCTGGAGAATGGGGGAGTCCTACCTTGGGAGAAATTTCCGAACCCGTTGAAGAACGAGTTGGGGAGCGACAACTAACTCCAGTAAGTATCTCAGCAGGAATTGGGTTTGTGCCACAAGCCGAGAAGTTCGGACGAGATATCTCCGGAAATCAATACAAGCTATATACCGTGGTTCGGGATGGTGACTTTGTTTATAACAAAGGAAACTCTCTCAAATTTCCACAAGGCTGTGTGTACGACCTTCAAGGCTGGGGCGAAGTCGCAGCGCCCAATGTTTTTATCTGTTTTCGCCTAAAAAATGGATATGAGAATGGTTTTTATCGCCAGTGTTTTGAGGGTAATGCTCATGGCACTCAACTTAGAAAGTACATTACAAGCGGCGCGAGAAGTAATGGGCTTCTAAATATCAGCAAAAATGCCTTTTGGGGCGTTAGAATTCCAACGCCAGGTCATGCAGAGCAACAAAAAATCGCCGACTGCTTATCATCCCTCGATGATTTGATCGCGGCGGAAAGCCTGAAACTGGATGTCCTCAAGATTAACAAAAAGGGCCTGATGCGAAAAATTTTCCCTCGCAAAAGGGAAACCATACCACAGTTTCGGTTTCCGGAGTTTCGGGATGAGGAGGAGTGGAAATCTGATTTCCTAGGGAATATTTTTGAAACTACTTCCGGCGGTACCCCTAGTCGTTCCGTAAAAGAATATTGGGATGGTGATATTCCTTGGATCACAACCTCGTTGGTGGACTTCCGCATCATCACCAATGCCGATGAGTTCATCAGCGAAGAAGGTCTGAAAAATTCTTCAGCAAAACGATTCCCCCAAGGGACGGTTCTGATTGCGATGTATGGGCAAGGAAAAACCCGTGGCCAGGTGGCACTACTGGGTATTGAAGCTGCGACCAATCAGGCATGTGCGGCTATCCTTCCTCGAAAGGAAATCGATCCATACTTCGTATTTTTAAATTTGGCAGATCGATACGAGGAGCTGCGACTGTTGAGCAACAGCGGTGGGCAGGAGAATCTAAGCCAAGGACTGATTCGTGTGATTTCATTTTCCTATCCATCGAACCCCGCAGAGCAACGGACGATTATCACCTGCCTCATCTCCCTTGATAATTTTATCATCGAACAAACTCAGAAAATCGAGGCTCTGAAAATCCACAAGAAGGGTCTGATGCAGCGACTTTTCCCTAGACTCTATGAGGTGTCGGCATGAGATCAGGACGAACCTTCGCAGATCTTCCGGCGCTGGCTGCCCATCTGCGCGACGAATTGGAAAGCAAGAAAGCAGTTCTGCTCTACGCCTACAACGGCACCGGTAAGACGCGGCTGTCAATGGCTTTCAAGGACGCGGGCAAGAGCACGATTCAGCGTCCTTTTTCAGTTGGTGATCATGTCGGACAGCAGCTCACAATTACTGAAACGATTGGCGATACCTTGTACTTCAACGCATTCACCGAAGACATGTTTCACTGGAACAATGATCTAGAAGGTGATGCGGATCGCCGCTTGCTGCTCAACAAGGACTCACGTTTTTTCTTTGGCCTGTTCGAGTTGGAAATGGACAACCGCATCCGTCCGTTGTTACGGCGTTATGCAGACTTCGATTTTCGCATCGACACGCAGGGGCCTGAGTGGACCGTGCGTTTCTCGCGCTTGGTGGACGGGCAGATCGTCGACAACATCAAGGTATCACGGGGCGAAGAAAACATCTTCATCTGGTGCTTCTTTCTGGCTGTGCTCGAACTGGCGATGGACCCGGACATTGAGGCTTATCAATGGGTGAAGTACCTCTATATCGACGATCCCATTTCATCGCTTGACGAACACAATGCTATTACCGTGGGCAGTCACTTGGCACAAGTGTTGAACAAGGCGGGAAACCGGCTGAAAGTGGTGATCTCATCTCATCATCCTTTGTTTTTCAACGTGATGCACAACGAACTGGAGGCGCATAAGTCGAAGAAAGTGTCGGGACATTTCCTGTCGCGAACCAAGACTGATGGCTCCTATTCATTGGCTTACACCGGGGCAACGCCGTTCTTCCACCATGTGGCCGTGCTGACCGAGCTGTACAAGGCCGAGCAGTCTGGGGAGTTGTACACCTATCACTTTAATATGCTGCGCTCTGTACTGGAGAAATCAGCGAGCTTTCACGGTTTCTCTAATTTTTCTGCCTGCATCCCAACGGATGATGCTGACGATCCGGACGGCGTGCTACATGCGCGCCTCATCAACATCTTAAGCCATGGTAACTATTCATTGTTCGAGCCCCTGCCGATGCTGGAAGAGAACAAGGCCTACTTCAAAAAGATTCTGGATGCGTTCCTGAATCGCTACCCCTTTAATCCAGATTTGCTACCTCAGAGTACTGAGGCTGAAACAACAGGTACACCATGACCGATCTCGAAAAACAAAAACTGGGCAAAATCCTCTGGGCCATCGCGGATCAGTTGCGTGGCGCAATGAATGCGGACGACTTTCGTGACTATATGTTGGCTTTCTTGTTCCTACGCTATTTATCTGACAACTATGAAGCTGCTGCGCAGAAAGAACTGGGGCCGGACTATCCAACACTAGAGCAAGATGATCATCGTACGCCATTGGCGATTTGGTATGAACAAAACGCTAATGATGCAAAAGAGTTTGAAAAACAGATGCGCCGTAAGGTGCATTATGTAATTCATCCTGACTATCTGTGGAGCTGTATTTCTGAACTTGCCCGTACCCAAGACATTGGTCTGTTGGAAACACTGCAAGCGGGTTTTAAATACATTGAAAACGAATCCTTCGCGAGTACCTTTCGGGGTCTCTTCTCGGAGGTCAATCTTGCCTCTGACAAGCTGGGTAAAACCTACACTGAGCGGAACGCCCAGTTGGGCAAAATAATCAGCAAAATTGCCGAAGGATTGATGCAATTCAGCACCGACAGCGACACGTTGGGCGATGCCTATGAATACCTGATCGGGCAGTTCGCGGCAGGATCGGGTAAGAAGGCCGGTGAGTTTTATACACCACAGCGTATTTCGGACATCTTGTCAGCCATTGTCACTTTAGACAGTCAGGAGCCCGCTACGGGCACGCGCTCGCATCTGGAGAGTGTGCTGGACTTCGCTTGTGGCTCTGGCTCCTTGCTGTTGAATGTGCGCCACCGGATGGGGGCGCACGGCATTGGCAAGATTCACGGACAGGAGAAGAACATCACCACCTACAACTTAGCGCGCATGAACATGCTGTTGCACGGGGTGAAGGATTCAGAATTTGAGATTTTCCATGGTGATACCCTGCTTAACGAGTGGGACATGCTGCGTGAAACCAACCCGGCCAAGATGCCTAGGTTCGACGCGGTGGTTGCCAATCCGCCATTCAGTTACCGCTGGGAACCAAATGAGGCGCTTGGTCAGGACGCTCGCTTCAAAAACTATGGCTTGGCGCCGAAGTCGGCCGCTGACTTTGCCTTCCTGCTCCATGGCTTCCACTTCCTCAAGCAAGATGGCGTGATGGCCATCATTCTGCCCCACGGCGTACTGTTCCGTGGTGGGGCCGAGGCGCGCATTCGTACCAAGCTGCTCAAAGATGGCAACATCGACACGGTGATCGGCCTGCCAGCCAACCTGTTCTTCTCCACCGGTATCCCGGTCTGTATCCTGGTGTTGAAAAAGTGCAAGAAGCCCAGCGACGTGTTGTTCATCAACGCGGCAGAACACTATGAAAAAGACAAGCGGCAAAGCCAGTTGCTAAGAACAGACGAGATGCCTACCGGGGATATCGGGCATATCGAAAAAATCATCGATACCTACCAGTTCCGCAGGGAAGAGACTCGCTACTCGCGGCGGGTGAGCATGGAAGAAATCGAGAAGAACGATTTCAACCTCAACATATCGCGCTATGTGAGCACGGTCGAGTCTGAAGAGGAGATCGATCTTGCCGCTGTGCACGCCAATCTGCTAGCCATCGAGGGCAAGATCACTGAAGCCAAGCAGCGGCACAACGAGTACCTGAAGGAACTGGGTCTGCCTTTGTTGCCGTAACAGGCCGTCTGCGTCAATGGGTTTGCAGCGTGATGATGTTTATTTACATACGTTGCAAACCTCACCTAGCCAGGATTTATCGGAAGATACTAGGTCATGCCTAGGTGAGAGAAAACTAAAGATAATTTTGATTGTTTGACAATTTACCATGTTAATTAAATGAATATTAGCACTGGAATATCACCTAAAATTGATGAATCAATTCATAGCTTTTTTCTCAGAGTAATTATTCGGACTGGCTGGGAGGATTTTTCAACTATTATAACACATGGCGGATGGGGAAACACCCCATCTATACCTTATGAGCTTAGGTGTGAAACTAATTCATATGACAGGCGCCATCTTTTTGAATTGTTTGAAAGGCAATTCTATATAGGAAGAAATTTGAGTCTGTTTGATAACGTATTTTCACATACAAGACTATTCAGAGATGCTTTTTTTCCGGACAAGAAAAAAAGCTCTTGTGGAAGTATAGTTCCATTGAGATTTTGCCATTGCTGCATTGAGGCTCAGCTGGTTGAGCAGGGTTTTTCGTATTTTAAGTTAGATTGGTTGAATGCAATTTTTTGTAATATTCATTTAGTTCCCCTTCATAAAATAAGAAATGATTTATCCTTTTCAAAAACTAGAGATACGCTGAAGTCAATTATCTTCGCTGAATGGAGTAAAATCACAGATTTAGTTTCAGCTGAAGTATCTCATCCGACGGTTGTTGGCAAAGAATCGAGTTACAATGATGTAAAGAAAATGCTGGCTATTAGCTTTACAGCTTGTGCTAAAAGAGAGCTGACTGGATATTTTATGAAGTTAACAGAGTATTATCCAAGTGGATTGTTTTCAGTAGCTGACTATGGACTCTTATCTAAACGTGATAGATATTTTCTTTCTATGAAAAAGAGAATGGTTTTTCTGAAAGAACAGCTCGAAGACGCCTATAACTATGAATTGGAAAATAACTACTCATCTTTTATAGAGCATTGTAATGATTTTATTGAACACAAAAGAGTAGTTTGTTTTGGCATTGAACGTTATGTTATGAAATCGAAAAGACAGCAATGTTTAGATTGTTTGATGAATAACCCCATTGACTCTAGATCATGCTTAGCAGCTGGAATTATTAGTTATCCAGCTAGAGTATTTCCTAAACAGGAAAATATATGCGATAAATTTTTGCATGATATAGAGAGAGGAGTAGAGTCATATCAAAAACGGCTAAAAGTTGATTATGGTGAACGATTTGTACGGGGCGCAATAGAAAGAAGTAGGGAGATTCACGCCTCTGGGGGGCTGGGCCCATATCGAAAAGAGCGTGAATCACGGTTAAGGCTAGCAGCAGAAGCATTGGTTGATCTAACGTAGTAGAGGGCCAAAAAATTCCTTTTTCATGGGATCTAGTTTTTGCACATAGAGTCTACATACAGACATTCACGCTTCAATTAGTGTACAAACTTTATTGTCAAAATCGAGCTGTAGTGTACAAACTTTATTGTCACTACACAATGTCACAGGGGCTGGTTTATCCGGCCCCGATTTATTGGTCAGGGTTATGGTGATCGGTCGGGTTGCCGCAAGGGGGCGCAGATGCTTGAGAATCAGATGATGTTGTTGGCGGTGTTCGAACGGGCGGCGCTGATGCTGATGACCCTGTTCTTGCTGACTCGCACCCGGCCGTTCCAGCGGTTGTTCCAGAAGCGGGATCACACCCCGGCCGAGCTGGTGCTGGTGGCCTCCATCTTCTGTCTGTTTGCGGTGTTCAGCACCTACACCGGCATTCCGGTGGAGGGGGCGCTGATCAACGTGCGGATCATCGCCATTATCTCCGGCGGCATCTTGTTTGGCCCCTGGGTCGGCATTCCGGCCGGGGTCATCTCCGGCCTGCATCGCTATCTCATCGACATGGATGGTCACACCTCCATCCCTTGCCTCATCGCCAGCATCATCGCCGGTCTGCTCGCCACCTGGCTGCACCTGCGCTGCCGCAAGTCGCGGCTCTGGCTCTACGGCATTTTGGCGGGAATGCTGTGCGAAGGGCTGACCATGCTGCTGATCTGGCAGCTGACCGAGCCCCACTCGGTGGGGGTGGAGATCGTCAGCCACATCGCCTATCCGATGATCGCCGGGGCGCTCTGTATCGGCCTTATCATCAAGCTGGTGCAGGATCTGGATGACGAGAAGGAGCTGATTGCCGCCAAGCAGGCCAAGCTGGCGCTGGATATCGCCAACAAGACGCTGCCCTTCTTCCAGAACATCGATCGCCACTCCCTCAGTCAGGTGTGCGATGTGATCCGGCGCGATATCAGTGCCGATGCGGTGGCCATCACAGATACCCATGACGTGCTGGCCTATGTCGGGGTGGGCAAGGATTATTACGAGCTGGACGAGCACCACGCCATCAGCGGCATGACCCAGCAGGCGGTGTTGCTCGACCAGATCATCATCAACAACGATCTGCGCCAGTATCACCTCTCCGATTTCCACTCGGTCATCATTATTCCACTGCGGGAAAACGGCTCGGTGAGCGGCACCCTCAAGATCTACTACCGCCGCACCCACAGCATCACCAGCTCGCTGCGGGAGATGGCGGTGGGCCTCTCCCAACTCATCTCCACCCAGATGGAGGTGTCACGCATCGAGCAGCTCAAGGAGATGACCCGCAAGGCGGAGTTCACCGCACTGCAGAGCAAGATCAACCCGCACTTCCTGTTCAATGCCCTCAACGCCATCTCATCGCTGATCCGCATCCGGCCCCAGCAGGCGCGCCAGCTGATCGCCAATCTGGCGGATTATCTGCGCTACAACCTCAACAAGGGGGATGAGCTGATCGACATTCAGGAGGAGTTGCAGCAGGTGCGCGACTACGTGGCCATCGAGCAGGCCCGCTTCGGCGACAAGCTGGAGGTGGTGTTCGAGGTGGACGACGTACACATTCAGGTGCCGAGCCTGCTGTTGCAGCCGCTGGTGGAAAACGCCATCCTGCACGGCATCCAGCCCCGCAGTGCGCCGGGTCGGGTCACCATAGAGGTGAAACAGCTGGCGGGCGGCATCCGGGTAGCGGTGCGGGATACCGGTTACGGCATCAGTCAGGCGGTGATCGACGGGGTGGCCGCCGGTCGGGTGGAGAGCCGCAGCATCGGCCTGATGAACGTGCATCAGCGGGTCAAGCTGCTCTATGGTGACGGCCTGCACCTCAAGCGGCTGGAGCCGGGTACCGAAGTGAGTTTCTATCTGCCGGATCAGGAGTCGATGCCATGCTGAGTGCCATCATGGTTGAGGATAAGTGTGTGCCGCGAGAGGTGTTGTCATGCTGAAAGCCATTATTGTGGAAGACGAATGTTTGATACGGGAGGAGCTGGCCTCTCCTGCGCTCCTTCAGGGGGCAATGTCATGCTGAAAGCGATCATAGTGGAAGACGAATATCTGGCCCGCGAGGAGCTGATCTATCTGGTGAATCAGCACAGCACCATCGAGATAGTGGCGAGCTTCGAGGATGGGCTGGAGGCGTTCAAATACCTGCAGGATCACGAGGTGGATGTGGTGTTTCTGGACATCCAGATCCCCTCCATCGATGGCCTGCTGCTGGCCAAGAATCTGCACAAGTCGAGCCATCCGCCCCACATCGTCTTTGTCACCGCCTACAAGGAGTTTGCGGTGGAGGCGTTCGAGCTGGAGGCATTCGACTACATCCTCAAGCCCTACAACGAGCCGCGCATCATCAATCTGCTGCAAAAGCTCGAGCATGCGGGCAGGTCGCAGCCAGCCACCACGGGGGAGGCGAGCGGCGACGTGATCAGCCCGCAGAATCGCACCGTCAATCTGGTGAAGGGGGAGCGCATCATAGTCACCCCCTGCGAGCAGATCTACTACGCGGAAGCGGACGAGAAGCTCACCTATGTTTACACCCGCGATGACCGCTATGTGATGACCATGACCATCAGCGAGTTTGTCAGCCGCCTGCCTGCCGAGGGGTTCTTCCGTTGCCACCGCTCCTACTGCGTCAACATCAACAAGATCCGCGAAATAGTCCCCTGGTTCAACAGCACCTATCTCATCCGGCTCCATGATCTGCCGTTCGAGGTGCCGGTCAGTCGCAGCAACATCAAGGCGTTCCGTCAGCTGATGCGGCTCTGATTGTCATTCATTCCCGCCGATCTGCATTTCATGCCTTAATCGATCGGCGCGAGCTGCGTCTTGCCTATAGTGGCCTCAATTTCCTGAAGGCCATCGACCGAGACGCATCATGACCAAAGAGATGAATCGCACCCGCTACCTGACACTGATCGGTACCATCATCACCCAGTTCGCCCTGGGTTCTGTCTACACCTGGAGTCTGTTCAACGCCCAGCTCTCCGACAAGCTGGACGAGCCGGTGAGTCAGGTGGCCTTCGCCTTTGGTCTGCTCAGCCTCTCGCTGGCAGTCGCCTCCTCCATGGCGGGCAAGCTGCAGGAGCGGTTCGGGGTGCGCAACGTCACGCTGGGTGCTGGCGTGCTGCTCGGCATCGGTTTCTTTCTCACCGCCCACGCCAGCAATCTGGCGATGCTCTACCTCTGCGCCGGTATTCTGGTCGGGTTTGCCGACGGCACCGGCTACCTGATGACCCTCTCCAACTGCGTGAAGTGGTTCCCGGAGCGTAAGGGGCTGATCTCCGCCTGCTCCATCGGGGCCTATGGCCTCGGCAGTCTCGGTTTCAAATACATCAACTTGCTGCTGCTCTCTAGCGCGGGTCTTGAGACCACCTTCCAGCTGTGGGGCTTGATCGCCATGTCCATGGTGCTGGTGGGCGGCATGTTGATGAAGGATGCGCCCAAGCAGGCCGCCTCTTTGCAACAGAGCGAGAGTCGTGACTTCACCCTGGCTGAGGCGATGCGCAAGCCACAGTACTGGATGCTGGCGCTGATGTTTCTCACCGCCTGCATGAGCGGCCTTTACGTCATCGGCGTCGCCAAAGACATCGGTGAAAGCATGGTCGGTCTGTCGACTGCGGTGGCGGCCAATGCCGTTGCCATCATCGCCATGGCCAACCTGGGTGGCCGTCTGGTGCTGGGGATCCTCTCCGACAAGATGTCCCGCATCAGGGTCATCACCATCGCCCAGCTGATCACGCTCGGTGGTATGGGATTGCTGCTGTTCGTGCCGCTCAACGCCAACCTCTTCTTCGTGGCGGTCGCCTGTGTAGCGTTCAGCTTCGGCGGCACCATCACCGTCTACCCCTCGCTGGTGAGCGACTTCTTCGGTCTCAACAACCTGACCAAGAACTACGGCGTCATCTATCTGGGCTTTGGCCTGGGCAGCATCATCGGCTCCATCGTGGCCTCCCTGTTTGGCGGCTTTATGGCGACCTTCAACCTGATCTTGGTGTTGCTGGTGGTGGCGCTGGTGCTCTCCCTCACCATCCGCCTGCCGGCGCCGGTAGCGGTGGAGCGGGCCTGATCAGCCTCCCTGCCACAGCAAGCAAAAACAGAGACCCGGGCCATGCCCGGGTCTCTGTTTTTGTGCCGACTTAACTTTGCGTCGGCAGTTTAGCGCGGCGCTAGCCCCAGCAGCTGGCGGGCCTGACGGCAGGTCTCCTCCACAGTTGACCACTCATCACCGGTTACTGTGATGTGGCCCATCTTGCGGCCGGGGCGGGGTTCGCCTTTACCATAAAGGTGCAGATGCAGGCCGGGCAGCGCCAGCAAGGCGGCCCAGTCGGGCGTGCCGTTTTGCCAGAGATCCCCCAGCAGGTTGATTAACAGGGCGGGGCGCACGGCGATCTGCTCTGGCAGCGGCAGATCGCACAGGGCGCGCACCTGCAACTCGAACTGGCTGCATGCGGCGTTGTCGAGGCTGGGGTGGCCGGAGTTGTGGGGGCGGGGCGCCAGCTCGTTGACCAGCAGCCGCCCCTCCACCAGAAAGAACTCCACCGTCAGCACCCCGACGTAATCGAGGGCAGCGATCAGCCGCTCGGCGATCTCTTTGGCTTCGGCTTCCAGCGTGGGCACATTGGCCGGTGAGCGGGTCTGATCGAGAATGCCGCCGCTGTGCCAGTTCTCAACCAGCGGCAGGGCGCTGATGGCGCCGCTCGGGCTGCGGGCCAGGGTCAGGGCAAACTCCCCCTCCAGCGCCAGCCGTTTTTCCAGTACGCAAGGTACGCCGCTGGCAGTCAGCGCGCTCGCCAGCTCATCCAGATTGCTCACCTGCCACTGCCCTTTGCCGTCGTACCCTTCGCGGGCAGTCTTGAGGATGGTGGGGAACAGCGCACTGGCCTGTGCGGGAATAGGCTCTTCTGGCAATAGCGCCAGATGGGGGGCGACCGGGATGTCAGCCCCGCGCAGAAAGGCCTTCTCCTCGCGGCGATCCTGACAGATGCGCACCGCGCTGGCGGCTGGCCGCACCGGTTTTTGTTTTTCCAGTAGGGCGAGAGTGGCGGCGGGCACGTTCTCGAATTCGCAGCTGATGGCGGCGCAGCTTCTGGCCAGATCGTGCAGAGCGGCGTGGTCGTCATAGGGGGCGACAATATGGTGATCGGCGGCAGCACCGGCGATGCTGGCGGGGTCGGGATCCAGCACCACCACCTTGTAGCCGAGGCGGTGGGCGGCCATCACGAAGTAGCGGCCGAGCTGACCGCCCCCCAGCATGCCGAGGGTGGCGGGGGGCACTATCATGTCGGCTCCTCCAGTTGCAGCGCCAGCACCCGGTCGCGCTCGTGGGTACGAAAGTCGTCGAGCTGCTGCCGGTAGCGGGGGGCGTCGTCATCCCGGGCGACCGAGAGCAGGGAGACCGCGAACAGGGCGGCGTTGGCGGCTCCCGCCTCGCCGATGGCGAAGGTGGCGACCGGCACGCCTTTGGGCATCTGCACGATGGAGAGCAGGGAGTCCATTCCCTTGAGATGGCGGGAGGGGATGGGTACCCCCAGCACCGGCAGGGTAGTCTTGGCTGCGACCATGCCTGGCAGGTGGGCAGCGCCACCGGCCCCGGCGATGATGGCGCGCAGGCCACGATCGCGGGCAGTGGCGGCATACTCGAACAGCAGATCCGGGGTGCGATGGGCCGAGACTACGCGCGCTTCGTAGGGTACGCCGTGCTCCTTGAGGATGCGGGCGGCGGCTTGCAGCACGGGCCAGTCGGAGTCGGAGCCCATCACCAGGCCGATCAGCGGAGGGGTGTTCATGTGTATTGGTTCCTTGCTGTTAAACGTTTGCTTTAAGTGAACAAAAAGAGCTGGCAAGCCGGCTCAGAATTTCTCGGGTCGCACGATTTCGACCGGTTGCAGAAAGGCGATCATGGCGTAATCGGGGTAGTAGCGACTCTGCAGATGGGCCAGCAGCCGTTCTGCCTGCTCGCGGCTGCAGATCGCCTCCAGTCGGATATTGCCACTCTCGCTCCAGCTGGCGTTACGCTCGCCGTGATCACCTCGGCCGCGGGCATCGGTGATGGTGTAGCCGCGCAGTCCCTCTGTGGTGAGGGTGCGCAGCAGAGTGGGTTCCAGATTCGCCTCTGTGATGACGGTGAGCAGGGTGCGGGTCTCGGTCTGCATGTGGCTACTCCATGAAGTGGTGGGCCCAGCTGTGGTAGAGCGGGATCCCCAGCATGATGTTGAACGGGAAGGTAACCCCCAGCACGGCGCTAAGGGACAAACCGGGGTTGGCCTGGGGCAGGGCGATGCGCAGGGTGGCTGGCACGGCAATATAGGAGGCACTGGCTGCCAGGGTGGCTAGCAAGGTCAGGCCGCCGAGGGAGAGCCCCATCAGCTGGCCAGCTGCCAATCCTAGTCCCGCTGAAGCCAGCGGCATCAACAGCGCGAAGCCGAGCAGGAAGAAGCCATGCTTGCGCAAGTCCTGACACTGGCGGGCGACGATCAGCCCCATCTCCAGCAGGAACAGTGCCAGCGCCCCCTTGAACAGGTCGACGAACAGCGGTTTGAGCGGGGCAACCCCATCCGGGCCAGCCAGATAGCCGATGGCCATGCCGCCAATGAGCAGTGTGACGCCCTTGCCGAGGAAGGTCTCGTGGGCCAGCATGCGCCATTGAGTCTGGCGACTGACCCCACGAGCCAACACGATTCCCACCAGGATGGCCGGGATCTCCATCACCGCCAGGAAGATGGAGAGCTGGGATTCAAAGCTGATGCCGCGCTCGGTCAGCCAGTTCACCCCGACCGCAAAGGTGGCCACGCTGACCGAGCCGTAATGGGCGGCGGTGGCGGCGGCATCCACCCGGTTCATCTTGATCCGCAGCAGGGCAAAGCCAGCCAGGGTTTGCACCACCCCGAGCAGGATAACCAGCGCCAGCTGTGGTAGCAGGGGTAACAAGGGTTGTTGGGCCAGACCGATGCCGCCCTTGAGGCCGATAGCCAGCAGCAGGAAAAGGGAGAGGGTATCGTAGAGCGCGGGCGGCAGTTTCAGTTCTGATCGCACCAAACCGGCCAACAGACCAAACAGAAAGAACAGAACAACAACATCCAGCATGAGGGCTCGCGGGTTGGAGTGGAGATAATGGTTGCATGCTAGAGCCCGCGATGTTTCGATAAAATCAGATTCTGACTGATGGTTGTTCGGTAAAAACTGATAGGGGACGGCATGCTCAACTACAAACAGCTCTACTACTTCTGGCATGTGGCGCGCTGCGGCAGTGTGACGCAGGCAGCGCAACAGTTGCATCTCACGCCACAAACCATCAGCGGTCAGGTTGCCGAACTGGAGAGCTCCCTCGGGGTGGCGCTGTTCAACCGGGTAGGGCGGCGCCTTGAATTGACGGCTGCCGGACGGCAAGCGCAGGAGCAGGCGGGGGAGATTTTTTCGCTGGGGGCCGAGCTGGAACACTCCCTGCGCCACGCCAGTCAGGAGCTGACCATGCAGGTGGGGATCGCTGACTCGGTGCCCCGAGCGTTGGCGTTCGAGCTGCTGGCCCCGGCGATGGCGCTGGCAACACCGCTGCGGTTGATATGCCACGAAGAGCGGGCCGAGCTGCTGTTCAGTGAACTGGCCCGTCACAAGCTCGATATGGTGCTGATCGATCGTCCGCTGCCAGCCGACAGCAATCTGCGCGGTTATAACCACGAACTGGGACGCAGCCCGCTGGCGCTGTTTGCCACACCCGAGCTGGCCGCGCGGGCGCGGGCTGGTTTTCCCGCCTCGCTGGAGGGGTTGCCGTTGCTGATCCCCGGCGACAAATCGGCCACCCACGACCGGTTGCTGGCGTGGTATCGCCAGCAGGGCATCCATCCTCATCTGGTCGGTCAGTTTGACGACTCCACTCTGATGAAGTCATTCGGCAAGGCGGGGATGGGGATCTTTCCCGCGCCACTGGCCATGGCCGACGAGATTGTGCGTCTCTACGGGGTGGAACGCATTGCCACCCTGCCCGAGGTGACGCTCTCCTACTATCTGGTCTCGGCGGGGCGCCATCTCTCCCATCCCGGGGTGCAGGCGGTGATGGCGGGGGCACAGCAGCGGCTGGCAGCGCTGGGTGGCCATACATAGAAATCTGGATGGCTATACATCCAGCGTTGCTCTGCCTATAATCTCCGCGCTTTGGCGCATCATGCTTAATAGGGAATCCGGTGAAAATCCGGAGCTGGCGCGCAGCGGTAAGGGGGAGCGAAGCGACATCAGGGCACTGCCGTCAGGTGGGAAGCCGTCGCCGTAGGTTATTAGCCCCCGAGCCCGAAGACCTGCCAAAGTTCGTATTTCGTGCCGAGAGAAACCGGCCACGAAGTAGATACTTACGCGAACTTAAGGATCTCTCATGTCCAAGACATTATTGGTGGCGGCTGCCCTGTTGCCGACGGCGGCGTTTGCCCAAACCACCATCCCTATCAATCCAACGCTGGTGATCACTGCCAATCGCGTGGAACAACCAGTCAGCTCGGTGCTGGCTCCCGTGGTAGTGATTGATCGCGCCGAGATTGAATCTCGTCAGGTGCAGAGTTTGCCTGATCTGCTGAAAACCCTGCCCGGTGTGCAGATGGCGACTCTGGGAGGCCGGGGCCATATCAGCAGCCTGTTTGTCCGTGGAACCAACTCCAACCACTCTCTGGTCTTAATGAATGGTCGCCCGATTGCCGCCATGGTGGCGGGCACGCCCGATCTCAGCCAAATCCCGCTCGGCAATATCGAGCGCATCGAGTATATCCGTGGCCCACGAGCGGCGGTGTATGGTTCCGATGCCATTGGCGGCGTTATCAACCTCATCACCAAAACATCCGCCAAGAATGGCAGCGAGACACATCTGAAGGGCGGTGCTGGCAGCAATGGCTATGGCCAGGGTGAGCTAAGGACGGTTCAGTCATTGGGCCAAAAAACCGATATGAATATGCTGATCGGCTACGAGCGTACCGATGGTTTTGATGTCGTAGCCAATACCAAACAGCCGGATCGGGATGGCTTTAATAGCAAGAATGGTCAGCTCGGACTGAACCATACATTCAACGATGCATGGAGTGCTGATTTCAATGCCCAACGGTATCAGAATCTGACCGAGTTCGATGGCCGCTATGATCAACAACAGGTAGACACATTTCAGTACGATGGTGGGCTTAAGTTTCAGAGCAAGGCGCTAACCAGCCGCTTGGAAGCTAGCTATGGTGAGAACGCATCGAAGAGTTGGGAGGAAAGCAAGGGGAAATCCAGTGCTGACCCGACTCATACTGGAATGACCAACATATCCTGGATCAACAGCTGGAGTGGTATTGAGGATCTGAACCTCACCGGTGGCGTTGATTGGCAGCGGGAGCAGATGAAGTCGGACTCACGATCTGGGGGGCAGCCTTTTACTGTTCCTGATCGAGACAATACCGGAGCCTTTGTTGTTGGCAGCTATGTTTGGAGTCCGTTCCTGTTTGAATTGTCTGGCAGAACAGATGATAACCAGCAATATGGCCGCCATAACACTTGGTCTGCCGCCAGTGGGCTGGATATCGATGAGCACCACAACGTACGTTTGAGTTATGGGACTGCTTTCAAGGCCCCAAGCTTTATGGATCTTTACTATGGCGTGCCAGCTGAGTTAAAGCCGGAAGAGAGCAAAAACCTGGAGTTGGGTCTGTCTGGTCGCTATTCAGCATGGGATTGGTCTGTGAACCTGTATCACAACCGCATCGACAATCTGATTTATTGCCTGACCAGCATGAGCTACACCTGCAATCCCAAAAATACCACGGCGGATATCAAAGGGGTGGAAACGGAGCTCGGCATCGACACCGGGCCAGTGCATCATCGTTTGAGCTACGACTACACCAGAGCCAAAGATACGGGTAATCAGGATTTGCAGTTGCTGCGCAGAGCTGAGCATAAAGGCAGCTGGATCGCAGATACCCGATTCGATGCAGCAACACTGACTGCTGAGCTGCTCTATGTGGGCAAGCGCTATGACAATAACTGGGCGACAAACCAACGGGTAGAACTCGGTGCCTATACGCTGTTAAACCTGGCTGCTAGTTACGAGGTGACCCAGCAATTTACCTTGGGGGGGCGTATAGATAACTTGTTCGATCGTGATTACGCACCCGCTTATGGCTATGCATCACCGGGTACCGAGTTCAAAGTGACAGCCGACTATCGCTTCTGATGCTTTATTTGGTTCATCTTTGAAAAACCCAGGCCCTGCCATATGCGGGGCCTTTTCTATTGGGCACAGGCGGGAGTATGATCGCCGCCTTGCACCAAAGGGGAGCTCAAGTGGCCAATATTCTCGTGTTTGATTCCGGTATGGGTGGCTTGACCATCTATCGCGAGATCCGCCGCGCGCTGCCGGCACACCACTATTTCTACTGTTTCGATAACGCCAACTTCCCCTATGGTGAGCTAAGCGAACCGGCCCTGATTGCCGCTTGTTCCCGATTGGTCACTACCATGGTGTCCCGTCATCATATCGATCTGGTGGTCATTGCCTGCAATACCGCTAGCACTATCTGCCTGCCAGCACTGCGCGCGGCACTGGATATTCCGGTGGTGGGGGTGGTGCCCGCCATCAAACCGGCCGCGGCCCAGACCCGCAATGGCTGTATCGGTCTGCTGGCTACGCCGGGTACGGTGAGCCGACATTATACCCATGAGTTGATTGCCCAGTTTGCACCTGGCAAGAGGGTATTGCTTAAAGGCACCACCGAGTTGGTAATAGAAGCAGAACACAAGCTGGCGGGGTTGCCGGTCAATATGGCGCTGCTGCAAGAAGTGTTGGCTGACTGGCTGGAAGGGGAAAGCGTGCCTGATACGCTGGTGTTGGGGTGTACCCATTTCCCGCTACTCAATGAAGAGATCCAGCAACTGATGCCGCAGTGTCAGTTGATTGACTCAGGCCGTGCCGTCGCAAAACGGGTGGCCTGGCTGCTGGCCAGTGGGGTGAACTCCAGTTCTGTATCAGTGCCATCGAATGAAGGGATGGCCAAGGCTTACTGCACCCGGCTTGATGAGACGGCTCAAAAACTGAGAGCCCCCTTGCAAGCATGGGGGCTCTCATCACTGGAAGAGGTCAGGGTCTGACGCGGGATTAGATCTCCGCTTCACTCCCCTCCCTTTCTTCTTTATCCCGCTTGTCATTCGCTTCACGTACCTTGAGGGTACGCTGCTGGTACTCTTTGTCATTCAATGCAGCAATCGCTCTGGCGGCATCTGCTGCGGGCATCTCAACAAAACCAAAACCTCTGCGCTTGCCGGTGGCTTTGTCCTTCATCAATCGCACGGATATCACCTGGCCTTGTTCGGCAAACAATTCGCGCACTGCAATCTCGTTGGCGCGATAGGGCAGGTTGCCTACATATAAGGTGCAAGTCTCCTGACTGGTGATCGATTCAGCGGCATCAGCCTGGGTTCGCTTCAGGAACAGCGGTACCACAAAACCGCCGATGGCCAGACCTGCTGCAAAAATCACTTCTGCTTTTAAAGAGAAGTGCAGGGCCTGGGCTACCAGGTAACCAACCACTGCCAATATCAGAGCAAGGATTGCGGCCTGCATATATACGGGAAACTTGGATAAATTCATCTTAAAAGACCTTTTGTAAATGAAAGCAAAAAAGGTGCAACACTATATTCACCTCCATGGTAACCAGCTTTCCTGATTGGCGCTACCATGGACCACTCGGGAGAGGTTATCGGCTCCAGTATGGCATTCCATAGGCCGGTAATGGCGACAAAATGACGCTAAAAAGGGAGTGAAACAGCCAGATTGTGGATAACATTGTATATATACACTGAATAAGCTGTTTCTAATTGAATAATTTGAAGATTTCGTGATTATCTTCAAAAAATCCCTTGTCATCCCGGCGTGGCTCCCTATAATGCGCCCCTACCAGCACGGCGGAACACGCCGGACTGATGAGCTAGCTTCCTGGTGAAGT
>NZ_NKWE01000042.1:0-91368 GCF_006243315.1 Aeromonas sobria | reverse complement strand
CGGCCTGACAATGTGGGCAGCCACAGCATGCCGGTAACTGGGTATTGAGTGAGGTAATGGCGTGGGGCGCAGTGAGCTCCTGCCGGGCAACACGGCGTTGGCGCAGGGTAAGCTGTGGAAAGAGAGACAACAGGTGTTGAAAGGCTGGGGTATCCATGATGGTAGACCTCAAGGTGATGGCCTACTTCAAGCTTAGCCTTTCAACACATAATTGGGACAGAGCCATAAAAAACGGGGAGCAAAGGCTCCCCGTTTCAACTCAAATCGACCATATCGGCGGTATCAGTGCAGACCCGCCACATATTTAGACAGGACTTCGATATCCTGATCAGTCAGCTTCTTGGCAACGTCCCGCATCATACCATTGGGGTCGTTATCCCGCGCAGCTGCACGAAATGCGGTGAGCTGAGCTTTGATATAAGCAGGATGCTGGCCGGACAGGCTTGGATACTTGGCCTGTTCGACACCCGAGCCTCGGGGGCCATGGCAAGCCGTACAGGCCGCCAAACCACGGCTCATATCACCACCCATATAGAGCGCCTTGCCAGCTTCGACCACGTCGTCAGGCACGGCTATCGGGGTGACTTTCAAGCTGGAGAAGTAAGCCGCCAGGTCGTCCATGTCCTGTTCCGACAAGGGCAATGCCATGGGCCCCATCACAGGTGCAACCCGGCCAATTTGACCAGAAGCGGCAGCCTTCAGTTCAACTAACTGCTTTTTGATATATGATGCATGCTGACCAGCAATTTTGGGGTACATATCAATCAGGCTGTTTCCGTCCGGTCCATGACACGCCGCACAAACGGCAGCCTTGGTTTGTCCCGCAGCGGCATCGCCCTTGGCTTGTGCCATCCCCGTTACGCCAACCATCAGAGCAAGAGTAATGACTAGGTTCTTCATGGCGTTCCAACTTTTCGTTATTAGGCTTCCAGATCCCATGCCGCTGAAGGCATGTTAAAATAAACGCGTTTAAGCGACGCTATTTTACACCATTTTACAAAAAAGTAACTCTATAACCCTCTATCTCCATGGGGAATTTACGTTGGATACACAAACTCTGAATTTCAATAAGGTGCATTTTGTGACCAGCGCACCCGACATCCGCCACCTGCCAAATGATGGGGGTGTCGAGATCGCGTTTGCCGGCCGTTCCAACGCCGGTAAGTCATCTGCATTGAACACCTTAACTAAACACAAGAACCTGGCTCGTACCAGTAAAACACCCGGTCGAACCCAGCTAATCAACCTGTTTGAACTGGAGCCGGGCAAGCGCCTGGTCGACCTGCCGGGTTACGGTTATGCGCAAGTTCCGCTAGAAATGAAGCTCAAGTGGCAAAAGTCACTGGCAGAGTATCTGCAGTGTCGTGAATCATTGAAAGGTCTGGTGATCCTGATGGATATTCGCCACCCGCTCAAAGATACCGACATGAACATGCTGGAGTGGAGCTCCCACCGTGATCTACCTGTGATGCTGCTGCTGACCAAGGCCGACAAACTGAGTCCGGGTCCGCGCAATAATCAGGTGATCAAGGTGCGCCAAGCCGTTGCCAATCTGGGCTCACAGATCCAGGTGGCCGCCTTCTCGTCTACTACCAACATTGGTTTGGACAAGTTGGAACAAACTCTCACCGAATGGTATCTCAGCGGTGATGATCAACAACTCGCAGACGCCGATCAACACGAACCCGCCGGGGAATAATCTACTCCTCGCCGTCCTTGCAATTAGCGGAGTACTCCTCCGCTGATTGAAAGGGTTTCAGATTGCCGCTTTCATTGTTATTGCGGCATCATCTCAATTCCAAAATCCAATAAAAACAAATTAATTCATATTTTTCATATGGTTAGATTAAAATTTCGCATCGAGAATTAACATGATTTTATGCTGATAGCGTTTTCAACTTTGTTCTTTTAACACCAAGCCAAATAACAAAAAATCTCAAAATATGAAATTAAATTACACAACTTAAAGCGACGGATAAAAATGAGGCCGGACGACAGTGATGCCATCCAGCCTGAAACAATAAGTTCAAAAATTGAGAAGAAGCTGAATTTAGAGTACCAGACGACAGGTATCCCTCAAGCAGCAGCCTTATTCTATCAAACGCACCAGTATTTTAAAGCATTTACTCTAAACGCCACCCATAAAAAAATACCCCGACGAGAACCTCACCGGGGCAGCTATTCAGCTACATTCAATTACGTGAAATAAAAGGTCTGAAAGATAGAACATCTTACCTCTGTACCCTACGCAGATAACTGTACGACAAAGCAGCAGAAAGTGAAAGTAATTTCTGTAATTTAGTTTCACAATTCACAGGTTAAGAAAAAATCTTTTATTTTCATGCAGATAAAAAAATCCCCAGTACGAATACCGGGGAGTTATAAAGGTGACTAGCTAGCACTACCTCAACTATCTAGTTAGTCAGCACCATTTCAAAGTAGTTCCGCTACAAAACAAAAAAACTTTAAAAGATCAGAGGTAGATGGCGCCATCCTCAGCAAACTCTTGTTCTTCAATGAGTTTTTCTGCAACATCCTCGATGTCAAAGCGCACACTTTCGAAGGCTCTGACGATGTCATCTTCCTTGGTCAACACCAGACCCGTCATTTTCTCCAGTCGCCGCTGGCTGATGTAACAATCTATCAGCGCCCCCATTTGCTGGGCGGGAAAACGCACCCGCTGTTCGCTAGCCTGCCACTCCATCAGGTCGGGAAACAAAATGCTTTGGTTCATAGGATCCCCAGATTACGTTTCAACTCTCTCAATACCTGTTTAGTCCCTGGACGGATTCCACGCCACACGGTAAAGGCTTCCGCTGCCTGCTCCACCAGCATGCCGAGTCCATCCATTGCCAGCCGTGCACCATGCTGTTTGGCCCAGCGAATAAAAAGAGTCTGCGTTGCACCGTACATCATGTCGTAGATGGCAATATCCGCATGGATAATGGCGGGAGCCAGCGGCGGCAGCTCACCCTGCAAACTGGCCGAAGTGGAGTTGATGATGAGATCGAATCGCCCAGTCAATAACTCATAGGTCTCGGCAGTGACCGTACCCAGATCGTGAAATTCGGCAGCCAGTTGTTGCGCTTTCCCGTGCGTACGGTTGGCAATCACCAGCTCACTCGGCTTCTCGGCCAGCAGCGGCGCCAATGCACCGCGGGCCGCCCCACCAGCCCCCAGCAGCAAGATCCGGCTGCCCGCCAACGTCACACCATGAGCTTTAAGATCGGCAACCAGTCCTGCGCCATCAGTATTGTCGCCCAGCAGTACGCCATCATCGGTCAGCTTGATGGTATTGACTGCGCCCGCCCGCTTGGCTCTCGGGCTCAACTGATCGACCAGCGCGAATGCCTGCTCCTTGAAGGGCACGGTGACATTGCACCCCTTCCCTCCCTCGGCAAAGAAGCTGTGCAGGGTGTCAGCAAACTCGTCGACGGCAGGCTCGGCCAGCCCATACTCCAGCTCTTGCTGGGTTTGTCTGGCAAACAGGGTATGAATGAAGGGGGACTTGCTGTGGCGCACCGGGTGGCCAAAAACCAGATAACGATCCATCAAAGAGTTCCATCAGAGGGCAATATTCCGATTTAACGGGTTTTCGCACTCAGGAACAAGCCGAATATCGGCCAGCAAAAAGGGGCCATCATGGCCCCTCGGGTCACAACCACTCTCGTGGCGTGAGGTAGTCACTGTAGAGCAAGGCTTCCGGGCTGCCCACTTCCGGCTGCCAGTCATACTCCCAACGTGCCAGTGGCGGCATCGACATCAGGATCGACTCGGTACGTCCGCCGGTCTGCAAGCCGAACAGGGTGCCCCGGTCATACACCAGATTGAACTCCACATAACGACCGCGGCGATAGAGCTGGAACTCCCGCTCCCGCTCGCCAAAGGGCTGCGCCTTGCGTCGCTCAATGATCGGCTGGTAGGCATCGAGATAACCCCGACCTACCGCCTGCATAAAGGCGAAGCAGTCGGCAAAGGGCCAGCGATTCAGATCGTCGAAGAAAAGGCCACCGACCCCTCGAGTCTCGTTGCGATGCTTGAGGAAGAAGTAACGATCACACCAGGATTTAAACTCGGGATAGATCTCATCACCAAAAGGCTGGCAAAGATCACGGGAGACCTGATGCCAGTGCTGCACATCTTCGGCAAACGGGTAGAAGGGCGTCAAATCGAAACCACCGCCAAACCACCAGATCGGCTCTTCGCCTTCCTTCTCGGCAATGAAGAAACGGACGTTGGCATGGCTGGTCGGCACATAGGGGCTGTGCGGATGAATCACCAGCGACACACCCATCGCCTCGAACTTGCGACCGGCCAACTCGGGGCGATGGGCCGTAGCAGAGGCAGGCATAGCATCGCCATAGACATGGGAGAAATTGACGCCCCCCTGTTCGATCGCAGCACCGTGACGCAGCACCCGGGTGCGGCCGCCGCCACCGCCTTCACGGCTCCAGCTATCTTCCACAAAGTGTCCGCCGCCGTCAGCCAGCTCCAGACCACGGCAGATCTCATCCTGCAACTGCAACAGGAAGGCCTTGACCTGGGCCACATCCGGTTTGCTCATCTTGTCTCCAGTCAGGCAGGATCTTGAACGTCCTGTCCATTTTTGTTGTGGTATCACGTCATGATCTCATCACCATGACGGTAAATCAGCATGCCCCGCCCGCTCAGGAGGGGCGAATAATGGAACCAGTGCGCGCATCCTTGATTTCGGACGGATTGGCATTCCCTCCGACTTCGCCGGGCAGGATGTAGGCCAGTTTGCTTGCCAGCAGCTCACCGATATCGGCCACCCGGCGGGCCGGCTCCTCACCGGTCAGGTTGGCACTGGTGGAGACCAGCGGCTTGCCAAAGGCGCGGCACAACCCCTGTACCTGAGGATGGGCAGTGACGCGCACCGCCAGGGTGTCGAACTGTCCGGTCAGCCAGGCCGGTGTCGTCGCACGGGCCGGCATGATCCAGGTGAAAGGGCCGGGCCAGCTAGCCTCAACCCGTGCCAGCTGTTCGCAGGTGAGCAGGCTCAAATCGATATAATCCTGCAATTGTTCCAGATCTGCCGCGATCAGGATCAGTCCCTTCTCCACCGGGCGTTGCTTGATGGCCAGCAGCCGCTGCACCGCAACCTCGGAGTCAGGATCACAACCCAAGCCAAACACGGCTTCGGTTGCGTAGGCAATCACCCCATCCTGCTGGAGAGCGGTAACTGCGAGTTCAAATTTGTTTGGCATATAAAAATGCGGCAGTCTGGCTGCCGCCTCATCACTTGGTTGCAAATTGAATCAAGGTGGCAGCGATCATGGCGGATAGACGTGCTGGCTGAAGCACAGAAAAATACGTCATCTTCAGATCGCGACCAACCGACTTATTTGAGTAGAGCCTGCAGAGCGGCATCCTTGGCCATTACCTCTTCGGCATTCTTCTGCCGTTCAGCACGAACCTTGACCGCCAGTTCATCATCAGCCACCGCCAGCATCTGCGCGGCCAGGTAACCTGCGTTCTTGGCGCCGGCCTTGCCGATTGCCACCGTCGCCACCGGTACACCGCCCGGCATCTGCACGGTAGAGAGCAACGCATCCAGCCCCTTGAGCGGGCCGCCATCGATAGGCACGCCGATCACCGGGCGAGTGGTGATGCCAGCAACGGCACCAGCCAGATGAGCAGCCAGACCGGCCGCACAGATAAAGACCTTGCAGCCACGGGCCTCGGCATCAGTCACATACTGATGGGTCGCTGCCGGAGTGCGGTGCGCGGAGGTCACTTTAACTTCCACAGTGATATCAAACGACTTGAGCACCTCAAGGGTGGTTTGCATCACCGGAAAATCAGAATCAGAGCCCATCAAGACGGCAACAAAGGGTTTACTCATGGTGAAGATGTCCTTACTCCAAGTGGGGGATGATGTTCACCGAAAACGTTTTTATCTGCTTGCGGCGGCGCGATTATACCCGCTCACTTTGGTGGCCGCATTTCTTTTGCGGACAGACCCAGCGCAGATTTCCCCGCACTTTTTTCTCGACCATGATGCCCCAACCACACGCAGGGCACGGCATGGGGATCGGCTTGTCGTTCACCACATATTTGCAATGGGGATACCCATCACAGGAGTAAAATTGCTTGCCATAGCGGGAGGTTCGGCTCACCAGATGATCCTTGCCGCACGCGGGGCAGAGGATCTGGGTATCGTCACTCTCCTGCAAGGATGCGATGTGCTGACAGGCCGGATAGTGGGTGCAGCCGACAAACAGACCGTAACGCCCCTTCTTGATCGCCAACGGCTGTCCGCAATCGGGACAGGCAGAGCCTTCAAGCACCTTTTCGATGTCGCGGCCGGATGGTGTCAGGGAGCGGATATAGTCACAGGAAGGGTACGTGGAGCAGCCAAGAAACAGGCCATGCTTGCCCTGGCGCATCACCAGTTCGGCTCCACACTGCGGGCACGGCTCGCGCTCGAAGGCATGTTCGTGGGCTGAAAAGAGGTGATGATCGATTTTTGACATGGGCCGCGCCTTGAAATCCAGATGGCCTGAATTCTACCAGCGCGGCACCGGACTGTCAGTGAATGACGCCGTCTGACTCATCAAACACCAGCTCTTCCATCTGCTGGTAGGCATTTTCACTGCCCGGTACGTTGAACAGCACCATCATGACGACCCACTTCAGGTCATCCAGCTCGATATCCGGCTTATCCAGCTCGAGCAGGCGCTCGATACAGATCTCGCGGGTTTCGGCATTCAATACTTGAGCCTGCTCCAGGAAGAGCAGGAAACCACGGCACTCAGTGCCGAGGCGAGCCAGCTCCTGCGGGGCATAGATACGCATCGAGCCTTGCGCGCTGGCGGTGACATAGATCTCCCGTTCGCTATCGTGCAAGTTGGCCAGTCGCTCCAGCCAATTCAGTGCCTTGTCGATTTCATCTTTATCGAAACCGGCCCGAGTCAACTCGTCGCTGAGCTCATCCTGCTCGACCATCACATCTGCATCGCTGTGGATGTAGGTCTCGAAAAGGTACATCAATACATCAAACATGATTCGCCCTCCTCGCTCTGACGTATCCACCGGCTACCGCCATCACTGCACCGGCCAGCTCCAGCTCTACCAACCTGCCTAATACCACTTCGACAGGAAGCTGGGCCCGCTCGGCAACGGTATCCACGCTCGTGGTCTCATAATCTACGTTATCCAACAAATCGGCATAAGGCAATTCGCTATTATGCTGTTGCTCAGATGATGCAGCCGGCCACTGCGACCGAACGCTCCACTCAGGCAGCTCTTCCACTATATCGGCCGCACTCAGCACAAGTTTGGCCCCCTGCTGAATTAATCTGTTGCACCCTATGGCTTGGGCATTTTGTGGCGCGCCGGGCACCGCAAACACCTCGCGCCCCTGTTCCAATGCATAACGGGCGGTGATCAATGAACCGCTCTGTTCGGTCGCCTCCACCACCAGGGTGCCCAGAGAGAGTCCACTGATAATACGGTTGCGCCGAGGAAAATGTTCAGCGAGCGGCCCTTTCTCGGGCGCCAGCTCGGAGATAAGCAAACCATCATTCTCCAGAATCTGGCCGGCCAACCCCTGATGGCGTTTGGGATAGAGGCTGTCGAGACCCGACCCCAACACCGCAAGGGTGATGCCACTACAAGCCAGCGCCTGCTGATGGCAGACACCATCGATACCGAGCGCAAGGCCCGAGGTGATGGCCAACCCATACCCAACCAGCTCGCCACAGAGACGGGACGCATTATCCTTGCCGGCATAGGTAGGATGGCGCGTCCCGACCATCGCCAACTGAGGCAGTGACAGGGCAGCAAGATCGCCGCGACAGTAGAGCAGCAAAGGGGCGGCGGGAATTTCACGTAACAAGGGAGGATAAACCGGATGATCTTGCGGGATCAGGGCGTTACCGGACAGTGCCGCCCAAGCCAGGCTCTGCTCGACAACTGGTGATGGCCACCGCAATTGCCTTATCTGCTCCGAGGATAGCCCCAAGCCATGAAGCTCTGTTTCGTCGCACTGAAACAGCGCATCAATGCTTCTCCCAACCCGCTCCAGCAGGCGGGCAGCAGTCACCGGGCCAATACCGGCGACTGCATCCAGGGTCAGCCAGAGCGCCAGACGCTCATCTGGATAAGTCACGTCAGAAATGAGTGACCTGATAACCCGAGCTCACCATGTCATTACTCTGCATGATGAGACCGTAGCTCAGCTTGTCATAGACCTTAAACAACATGACTCGGGCAATCGCTTCGGAAGGCAGCGGTGCCTTGTTATTACTGCTGTAAAACACCCGGTTAAAGACCGACGACAGCTCCTTGTACTGCACATCGCCATTTTTGGTTACCAACGCGGCCCCTGGGCGTTTGACATCCAGCACATCCCCAGCGACCAGTTGATCACGGGCACCCCGATTGATCAACACCACATCAAACTTGCCCCCTCCACGGGTCTTGTTTGGCAAGCCGATAATGTAACCGGGGGCAATAGCAGGCGCGGCTCGGGGCATAAATACAGCAGGCATGTTCTCCTGAGCGGGTAATGGCATCACCTTGTCACCCTGCAGCACTTCGCGCTGGTTGTGGGTCAGGGTTACTTTGGTCCGGTCGCCATCAAGACGAGCCACGGCACGCACCACACCGGCGAAGATCGCCTCCTGGCCCAGCAGTTCACCGGTTTCACGATCCTTGTAGATCACCCCGGGGTGATAGATGCCATAGACCTGCCCCGGCGTCAGTGAACCCTGCACATAGAGGGTATCCCCCTCCAGCATGCCTATGTGTTTCTGGTCCGATCCCAGCAGATAAGGCAGAGTCTTCTGCTGCTGGCTGTCTGCCAAAATATGGTCGGTTTGCAAGAAAGGGCCGATCTCGCTGATGGGCAAGGTCGGAATAGGGTTGGCCTTGTTCTCATAGCGGTTTTTGGGGCTAAGGCGGATGACTTGCTTGCCCCCCTGTATCTCCTTGCCAAGACGGGGCTCCCCGTTGACCCAGGTCAGATGCAGCACATCGCCGGGATAGATCCAGTGCGGGTTGGCAATCTGCGGATTAATGTTCCAGAGGCGCGGCCACAGCCAGGGTTCTGCCAGATACTGGCCGGAGATATCCCACAAGGTGTCGCCTTTTTGCACCACATAACTGTCGGGATAACCCTGCTTCAGCTGCAACGGCTCGGCCAAGGCTGACTGGCCCACTGTCACCAACAAGCAGGCGAAGATGGTTTGCTTCAGATACATAACACTCCCTGTTACTTCTGCACGCAAAGTGTTGCTGTTTTTTGTCGGCGTAAATGACTAGAATTACGCCAATATTTGACTGCATTTATACGAAACGAAAGAAAAAACTATGGCCATTCTAGATGTATTGCGCTTTCCCGATGAACGTCTGCGCACTGTAGCAGCCCCTGTCGAGACCTTTACACCCGAGTTACAACACATTGTAGATGATATGTTCGAAACAATGTATGCGGAGGAAGGCATTGGCCTGGCCGCAACTCAAGTCAACATTCATCAGCGCATCATAGTGATCGATGTCTCTGAAAACCGTGAAGATCCTCTGGTATTGATCAATCCGGAGATCCTCGAGCAGAGCGGCAGTACCGGCATTGAAGAGGGTTGCCTCTCAGTTCCGGAACATCGTGCCTTGGTGCCTCGCGCCGAACAGCTCACCATCAGGGCTCTGGATCGTCACGGCAAGTCATTCGAACTGGCAGCGGACGATCTGCTCGCTATCTGCATCCAGCATGAGATGGATCATCTGGTCGGCAAGCTGTTTGTGGATTACTTGTCCCCACTCAAGCGCCAGCGCATTCGTCAGAAGCTGGAAAAAATGGCCCGTGAAGATCGCAAAGCCCTCTGAGGACCTGTTGCATTGAAGAAACTGAAACTGATTTTTGCCGGTACTCCCGACTTCGCCGCCCGTCACTTGGCGGCGTTGTTGTCTTCCGACCACGAGGTCGTTGCCGTTTATACCCAGCCTGACAAGCCTGCCGGTCGCGGTCAGAAGCTCACCGCCAGCTCGGTCAAAGAGCTGGCCCTGACCCACAATCTGCCGGTTTACCAACCAGCCTCCCTGCGCAAAGAAGAGGCGCAAGCCGAGTTGGCCGCCTTGAGTGCCGACCTGATGGTGGTGGTGGCCTATGGCCTGATCCTGCCCAAGGCTGTGCTCGATACCCCCCTGCTGGGCTGCATCAACGTCCACGGCTCGCTGCTGCCACGCTGGCGCGGTGCTGCGCCGATCCAGCGCGCTATCTGGGCGGGCGATGACGAAACCGGTGTCACTATTATGCAGATGGATGTGGGGCTCGATACCGGCGCCATGATCCGCAAGGTACACTGCCCCATCTCGGCCGACGACACCTCGGCCAGCCTGTACGACAAGCTGGCGGAACTGGGCCCGCAGGCACTGGTCGATACCATCAATGCCATGGCGGCCGGTGAAACCGCCGCCGACGCGCAAGATGATGCGCTGGCCAACTACGCCGAGAAGCTCTCCAAAGAGGAGGCTCGCATCGACTGGTCAATGGACGCAGTGACGATTGAGCGTTGTATCCGTGCCTTCAACCCCTGGCCTATCAGCTGGTTTGAGGTGGCTGACCAAACCATCAAGGTATGGCAAGCAGAGGTCATCGCCAGCGAGCACGGTCAGCAACCCGGCACCCTGCTCAACGCAGACAAACAGGGGATCGACATCGCCACCGGCCAAGGCATCTTGCGCCTGCTGGCCCTGCAGCCACCCGGCAAAAAAGCCATGTCGGTTGCAGATCTGCTGAACTCTCGCCGCGACTGGTTTGAACCCGGCACGCAATTGAACTGAATTGACACAAGCGGGGCCAAGGCCCCGACTTGCGCATCTAAGGTAACATTATGAAAACACGCGCACAGGCTGCTCTCGTTATTCAACAGGTGCTGGATCAGGGTCAATCTCTCTCCGCTGTTCTGCCTGCTGCCCAGGAGAAGGTTGCGCCTCGCGACCGCGCCCTCCTGCAAGAACTTTGCTATGGCACCCTGCGCTGGCTACCCCGCCTCGATGCGGCGGTGAGCGAGATGATGGACAAGCCGCTCAAGAACAAGAGCCGCATCTTTCATTACCTCATTCTGGTCGGCCTCTATCAGCTCATCTATACCCGCATTCCGGCCCACGCCGCGGTGGCCGAGACGGTCAATGCCGTCAAATTGCTTAAGGGTACCTCCCTGCGTGGCCTGATCAACGGCGTGCTGCGCAACTTCCAGCGCAGCGCTGAAGTCATCCTGCTGCGCATCGACCGGGTCCCCAATATTCGCCTCGGTCATCCAGAGTGGCTGACCAAACGGCTGCGCCAGGCTTACCCTGATCAGTGGGAATTGATCATGGAGGCCAACAACCAGCGCCCGCCCATGTGGATCCGCAACAACAGCCAGCGCCAGAGCCGCGAACAGATGCTGGCCCGCATGGCCGAAGTGG
This sequence comes from Aeromonas sobria, assembly GCF_006243315.1. Taxonomy (GTDB): domain Bacteria; phylum Pseudomonadota; class Gammaproteobacteria; order Enterobacterales; family Aeromonadaceae; genus Aeromonas; species Aeromonas sobria_A. The sequence continues at coordinate 79,935 of NZ_NKWE01000042.1, read as the reverse complement.
GCATCAATGCAGTAGCCGGCGAGGAAGGGGAAGATTGCATCCTGCTGGAACGCCCTTGCGATGTGACCAAGCTGCCCGGCTTCGAGGCCGGTGACTGCTCGGTACAAGATGGCGCCGCACAGCAGGCCGCACAACTGCTCGACCCCCAACCGGGTGAGTGGGTACTCGACGCCTGCGCCGCCCCCGGTGGCAAAACCGCCCACCTGCTGGAGCGTCAGCCCAAGCTTGCCGGTGTAGTTGCCGTCGATGCTGACGAAAAACGCCTCAAACGGGTGCAAGAGAACCTGGTTCGCATCGGCCTCACCGCTCAGGTGATCCATGGCGATGCCAGCACCCCGGATCAGTGGTGGCCAGAGGGCCAGTTCGACCGCATTTTGCTGGATGCGCCCTGCTCCGCCACTGGCGTGATCCGTCGTCATCCCGACATCAAGTGGCTGCGCCGGGATCAGGACATTCGTGAGCTGGCCGAACTGCAGCGCCGCATTCTCAATGCCCTCTGGGGCAAGCTGAAAAGCGGCGGCACCTTGCTTTATGCCACCTGCTCGGTACTGCCGGAAGAGAACCGCGAGCAGATCCGCGCCTTCCTTGCGGCCACCAAAGGTGCCAAATTGGTACCGCTGCACCCGCAAGACACCCCGGATTGCCCGGGTCGTCAGTTCCTGCCGGGTGAAGCCGAGATGGATGGCTTCTACTACGCCAAACTGATCAAGCTCTGAACCTGAGATGACGCCCCTCGTTCAGGAAAGCAGCCAGACATCCGCTGGCTGCCCCTTTTACTGCACCAATGTGAGTAGACGTTCCCTATGAAAATTATCATTTTGGGAGCCGGCCAAGTCGGCGGCACCCTGGCCGAGAACCTGGCCGGGGAGAACAACGACATCACCATCGTCGATACCGACAGCGAACGCCTGCGCGAGCTGCAGGACAAGTTTGACCTGCGGGTGGTCAACGGCCACGGTGCTCACCCCAAGGTACTGCGCGAAGCGGGAGCGCAAGATGCTGACATGCTGGTAGCCGTCACCAACAGTGACGAAACCAATATGATTGCCTGTCAGGTGGCCTACACCCTGTTCAACACCCCGAACAAGGTGGCGCGGATCCGCTCCCCTGCCTATCTCAGCGAGCGGGACCGCCTGTTCCTGCCTGAATCTGTGCCGGTCGATCACCTAATCGCCCCCGAGCAACTGGTCACCGACTATGTCCGTCGTCTGATCGAGTATCCGGGTGCCCTGCAAGTGGTTGATTTTGCAGGTGGTAGAGTGGGTTTAGTGGCGGTAAAGGCTTACTACGGCGGTCCACTGGTGGGCAATGCCCTCTCCACCCTGCGCGAACATATGCCCAACATCGAGACCCGGGTAGCGGCCATTTTCCGTCAGGGGCGCCCGATCCGCCCGCAAGGCACCACCATCATCGAAGCGGATGACGAGGTGTTCTTTGTGGCGGCGGCAGGCCATATCCGCGCAGTGATGTCGGAGTTACAGCGCCTCGAGAGCCCCTACCGCCGCATCATGATCGTCGGTGGTGGCAATATCGGCGCCGGTCTGGCACGCCAGCTGGAGAAGCGTTACAGCGTCAAACTCATTGAGCGCAACCAGAAGCGGGCAGAACAGCTTTCCGAGCTGTTGGAAAACACCATCGTCTTCTGTGGCGATGCGTCAGACCAGGAACTGCTGGCCGAGGAGCATATCGATCAGATCGACGTCTTTATCGCGGTGACCAACGAGGACGAGGCCAACATCATGTCGGCACTGCTCGCCAAGAAGATGGGCGCCAAGAAGACCATGGTGCTGATCCAGCGCGGTGCCTACGTGGATTTGGTGCAAGGTGGTCCGATCGATATCGCCATATCACCCCAGCAGGCCACCATTTCAGCCCTGCTGACTCACGTACGCCGGGCAGACATCGCCAACGTCTACAGTTTGCGCCGTGGCGCTGCTGAGGCCATTGAGGCGATCGCCCATGGCGATGAGAATACCTCCAAGGTGGTCGGCAAGACAGTGGGTGAACTTAGGCTGCCACCAGGTACTACTATTGGCGCCATCGTTCGCGGGGATGAGGTGCTGATCGCCCACGATCGCACCAAAATCCAGCAGGATGACCACGTCGTCATGTTCCTGGTGGACAAGAAGTACATCCCTGAAGTGGAACGGCTGTTTCAGCCAAGTCCTTTCTTCCTGTAACGTATTGATGCGCACAGGCTGTCAAACCAGACCCGGCTCCCTGAAGGGAATTGTCCGGGTCTTTTTTAATCAACGACCAGGTTATCGAACATGATCAAGCTGCGTCCCATTATCTTCACCCTCGGGTTGGTGCTCTCCAAGCTGGCGCTCTTCATGTGGCTGCCCACCTTGCTGGCGCTACTCACCGGCTCTGAAGGATTCGTCGAGTTTCTCAAATCGGTGCTGATCACCCACGGTGCTGCGCTGCTCTGCCTGCACTATGGCCGCAAGGCAGAATTTCATCTGGGGGTGCGGGAGATGTTCCTGCTCACCACCTCAGTCTGGGTAGTGGCCTGTATCTTTGGCGCCCTGCCTTTTGTCTTCATCAATCACATCGGCTTTGCGGACGCCTATTTCGAGACCATGTCAGGGGTGACCACCACAGGGTCTACGGTGCTCTCCGGGCTCGACAATATGGCCCACAGCATCCTGTTGTGGCGATCTATCCTGCAGTGGCTGGGAGGCGTTGGCTTTATCGTCATGGCGGTCGCCATCCTGCCTTACCTCAACGTGGGGGGTATGAAGCTGTTCCAGACCGAGAGCTCGGATTGGTCTGACAAGAGCGCGCCACGAGCCAAAACGGTGGCCAACAACATAGTCGTGGTGTATCTGGTGCTCTCCATGCTCTGCTTCATGGCTTACTGGGCCAGCGGCATGAACATGTTCGAGGCAATCAACCACGCCATGACCACCTTGAGTACCGGTGGATACTCGACCTCCGATCAATCCATGTCCCACTTCTCCAACTCGGCACACTGGATTGGCACCCTGTTCATGTTCCTCGGTGGCCTGCCCTTCCTGCTCTACGTGCAGAGCCTCAACCACAAGGATTACAGCCTGTTCCAGGATGCCCAGGTACGCGGCTTTTTCTGGCTGGTCGTCTGGGTGACGGCCATCATGACCTTCTATTTGTGGCAGCGGGACCTGTTCAGTTTTATGGATGCCTTGCGCATCAGCTGCTTCAATATCGTCTCGGTACTCACCACCACCGGCTTCGGTCTCGGTGACTTCGGCACCTGGGGGCCGCTGGCCAGCATCGTCTTCATCGTGCTGTTGGCACTGGGCGCCTGCTCCGGGTCCACCGCGGGTGGCCTGAAGATCTTCCGGGTACAGGTGGCATTTGCCCTGTTCAGAAAACAGATGCGCCAGCTGATGCACCCCTCTGCGGTGTTCCCGCAAAAATACAACGGCCGGACGGTCAATGACGCCATCATCCGCTCGATGATCTCCTTCGTGTTAGCCTACTTCGCCATCATTCTGGTGATTGCGGCGCTGCTGGCGGCCATCGGACTCGACCCCCTGACCTCCATCTCCAGCTCCATCACCGCCGTCGCCAACGTAGGGCCGGGTATGGGCCCCGTAGTCGGCCCCAGCACCAACTTCGCCAGCCTGCCCGACTCGGCCAAATGGCTGCTGTCGTTCGGCATGCTGCTGGGCCGACTGGAGATCCTGACGGTCGCCGTGCTGTTCTTCCCCTCCTTCTGGCGTCAGTAACTCCTCTCTGCATGCCAGCAAAAAGCCGCAGCGTTCACCCGCTGCGGCTTTTTCATATAGGGCACAGAACCATCGACCCATCGGCTGACAGCCAGCTGGCTTGAGCGCCATCTCCTGATAGCCAGACATGAAAAAACACCCCCAAGCCAGGGGCTTGGGGGTGTTTTGCAATAAACCATTAGCAGTCAGTGACGACCATCAACAGCTCAAGCCGTTGGATTAAGCACGACCTGCGCGCTTACGATCCATCTCAGTCAGCAGCTTCTTACGAATGCGGACTGCCTTAGGAGTAACTTCTACCAGTTCATCGTTGTCGATGAACTCGAGAGCCTGTTCCAGGGTCATGCGGATCGGCGGAGTAAGCACTTGAGCTTCATCGGTACCGGAGGCACGCATGTTGGTCAGCTGCTTGCCCTTCAGGCAGTTAACTGTCAGGTCGTTGGAACGGGAGTGAATACCGATCACCTGGCCTTCGTACACTTCGGTAGCGTGACCGATAAACAGACGACCGCGGTCTTGCAGACCGAACAGGGCGAAAGTCAGAGCCTTACCGGTTGCGTTGGAGATCAGCACGCCATTCTGACGCTCGCCGATGCTGCCACCCTTGTGCGGACCGTAATGGTCGAAGCTGTGATACAGCAGACCGGTACCGGAGGTCATGGTCAGGAACTCGGTCTGGAAACCGATCAAGCCACGGCTCGGGATCATGAAGTCAAGACGCACACGGCCTTTGCCATCCGGAGTCATGTTGGTCATCTCACCCTTACGCAGGCCGAGTTGCTCCATCACGGAACCCTGGTTCGCTTCTTCCACATCGACAGTGACTGTCTCATACGGTTCGTGAAGCACGCCATCGATGGTGCGCAGGATAACTTCTGGACGGGATACCGCCAGTTCGTAGCCTTCGCGACGCATGTTTTCGATCAGGATGGAGAGGTGCAGTTCACCACGACCGGATACACGGAACTTGTCCTGGTCATCAGTGTCTTCAACACGCAGGGCCACGTTGTGAACCAGCTCTTGGTCAAGACGCTCACGGATGTTACGGGAAGTAACGAACTTACCTTCTTTACCGGCAAACGGTGAGGTGTTGACCTGGAAGGTCATGTTCACGGTCGGCTCATCAACAGACAGCGCCGGCAAGGCTTCAACTGCGTTGTTATCACAGATGGTGTCGGAGATTTTCAGCTCACCCAGACCGGTGATAGCGATGATGTCGCCCGCTTGTGCGCTTGCAACTTCAGTACGAGCCAGACCCAGATAACCCAGTACCTGACCAACCTTACCAGTACGAGTCTTGCCATCAGCACCAACAACAGTAACCTGCTGGTTGCTCTTGACGCGACCACGGCTGATACGGCCGATACCGATAACACCCACGTAGGAGTTGTAATCGATCTGGGAGATCTGCATCTGGAAGCCGCCTTCAGGGTCGGCGTTCGGTGCTTTCACGTTATCAACGATAGCCTGGAACAGCGGCTCCATGCTGTCAGACTCAACGTCCTGATCCATGGAGGCCCAGCCGTTCAGCGCAGAGGCGTAAACAACTTTAAAGTCCAGCTGCTCATCAGTGGCACCCAGGTTGTCAAACAGGTCAAACACCTGATCCATAACCCAATCAGGACGAGCGCCCGGACGGTCAACCTTGTTGATAACCACGATCGGCTTCAGACCCTTGGCAAATGCTTTCTGGGTCACGAAACGGGTCTGTGGCATCGGGCCGTCAACGGCATCAACCAGCAGCAGCACGGAGTCAACCATGGACAGAACACGCTCAACCTCACCACCGAAGTCGGCGTGACCCGGGGTATCAACGATGTTGATGCGGTAGTCATTCCAGCGGATCGCGGTGTTCTTGGCGAGAATGGTAATACCACGTTCCTTTTCCAGGTCGTTGGAATCCATCAGACGCTCTTGACCATCAGTGGTACGGTCCAGGGTTCCAGACTGCTGCAGCAGCTTATCAACCAGGGTAGTTTTGCCGTGGTCTACGTGCGCAATAATCGCAATATTGCGTAAATTCTCTAACATTCTCGCCTCAATCACCGGGTAAAATTGGGCGCTAATTGTACTCTCGCCTTTGTGATCTGCCTAGCAGAATTGCAGTCCATTCACGCACAACAACAGATCTGGATCATAGACCGCCCCGACAAACCCTGCTTAGATGGGAAGTGACCGTATGATATGCACCACTTTAGAGCACCAAAACGATCCATCGTTGCACTAATTTGATGCGTTACCAGTCATGACCGCCTGATTTTGGGGCACGTCTCCTGCGGGATGACGCTGAAATCACGCTGCCACAAACTTGGCACGATACTGGCTTATGTGAATACGATGACGCATTCACCCAAAGATTTTTAACACCGGAGGTTACTTAGCATGTCAGCCCAGAACGTTTTGGCCCTGATCCAGGAACACGAAGTCAAGTTTGTTGATCTGCGCTTTACCGACACCAAGGGTAAAGAGCAGCACGTATCCATCCCTTCTCATCAGGTCAACGAAGATTTCTTTGAAGACGGCAAGATGTTCGATGGTTCCTCCATCGGCGGCTGGAAAGGTATCAACGAATCCGACATGGTACTGATGCCGGACGCAGCCTCCGCCAAGCTGGATCCCTTCACTGAAGAGACCACCCTGAACATCGTTTGTGACGTACTCGAGCCTGCCACCATGCAGGGCTACGACCGTGACCCGCGCTCCATCGCCAAGCGCGCCGAAGATTTCCTGAAGTCCAGCGGCATCGCTGACACCGTGCTGTTCGGGCCGGAGCCGGAATTCTTCATGTTCGACAACATCACCTTCTCCAACACCATGGGCCACAGCTTCGTGAAAATCGAATCTGAAGAGGCTGCATGGAACTCCGGCACCGAGTATGAGCACGGCAACAAGGGCCACCGTCCGTTCGTAAAAGGCGGCTACTTCCCGGTTGCACCGGTCGACTCCTCCCAGGATATCCGCGCCGCCATGTGTCTGGTGCTGGAAGAGATGGGCCAGGTCGTTGAAGCTCACCACCACGAAGTGGCCACGGCCGGTCAGAACGAGATCGCTACCCGCTTCAACACCCTTACCCTGAAGGCTGACGAAGTACAGGTACTGAAGTACGTGATCCACAACGTGGCCCACGCCTACAACAAGACCGTCACCTTCATGCCGAAACCCATGTTCGGTGACAACGGCTCCGGCATGCATTGCCACCAGTCGCTGGCCAAGAACGGTGTCAACCTGTTTGCAGGCGACCTGTACGGCGGCCTGTCCGAGATGGCTCTGCACTACATCGGCGGTATCATCAAGCACGCCAAGGCTATCAACGCCTTCGCCAACCCGACCACCAACTCCTACAAGCGTCTGGTGCCGGGTTATGAAGCACCGGTCATGCTGGCCTACTCTGCCCGCAACCGCTCTGCCTCCATCCGTATCCCGGTGGTACCGAGCCCGAAAGCCCGTCGTATCGAAGTACGCTTCCCGGATCCGGCCGCCAACCCGTACCTGGCCTTCGCAGCCCAGCTGATGGCCGGTCTGGACGGTATCATCAACAAGATCCATCCGGGCGATGCCATGGACAAGAACTTGTATGACCTGCCGCCGGAAGAAGCCGCAGAAGTGCCGACCGTTGCTGGCTCTCTGGACGAAGCGCTGTCAGCCTTGAATGCAGACCGCGAGTTCCTGACCCGTGGTGGCGTGTTCAGCGATGACTTCATCAACTCCTATCTGGAGCTGAAGCAGCATGACGTTGACCGTGTGCGCATGACCCCGCACCCGCTGGAGTTCGAACTGTACTACTCCGTTTAAGTCAGAACAGCCTGCCCGTTTAAATCCGGCCAGCTTGCTTAATCGTGACCAAACCCGCCATCTGGCGGGTTTTTTCTCTGATAGGATTAAGCGAGATACCGTCAAGGAGAGATGGATGAACAACAAACATGGCATAGGGACTCTCGCCCTCCTGTTGCTGACCTCGTTCGCTGCAGATGCGGCCAAGGTTTACTCCTGGGTCGATGGCAGTGGCGTCACCCACTACACAGATGCACCACCACCGGGCAAGAGTGCCAAAGAGGTCGATCTGCGGGTCGCCCCCCTCATCGGTAGCTCGCCCCGTTCGGTACAGGTGGACAACTTCAACAGCCTGACCGGCGCCGATGCCAAGAAGGAAAAAGAGGCGGCCAAGCTGGCGATTGAACTGCTCTCCCCTGAGCAGGGCAGTACGCTGCGCGACAACACCGGCAACATCGTCTTTCAGGGCACCATCAGCCCCAAACCACCCACCCAGTACGATGTGCGCCTGACCCTGGATGGCAAAGCCGCCCCCATCGTCAGCAACAGCCTGTCGATCCGGGTAGAAAACGTCGATCGCGGTGCCCACGAGGCGCAGCTCGAGCTGCTCGCCAAAGACGGTACGATCCTTGCTAAATCCAGCTCAGTCACCTTTTACCTGCATAGAGCAAGCGTGACTCCCGCTCCCACACCCACCCCCAAGGCCGACTAGGGGTGATATAGCGCACCGATGCGGGTAAACTCAATGCACCATGTCGGTGCATTACAGGTGCATAGCACCGTTTTAGGGAGAAACCTGTGCCAACCCGCTCGGATAATGCCAAGACCCTATTGGATAATTTATTTACCGCCGTGATCCTGATGGATGAGCGGCTCTGCATTCAATTCGTCAACCCGGCAGCGGAACAGCTACTTTCCCTCAGTGAACGCCGGTTGATCGGCATCGAACTGCCCCATCTGCTGGAGCATATCTCCCTCGACTTGCAGCGGCTCAAGCATTGCCTCGTTTCAGGGCAAGGCTTTACCGACAGCGAAGTGACCCTGGTGGTGGAGGGAGAACCCAGACTGGTGGAGATCAGCGTCAGCCCGCTCGCCGACCATGAGCAGCGACTGATGGTGGTGGAGCTGCGTAAAATCGACCAGCAGAAGAAGATCAGCCAGGAGCAGCAGCAACATGCCCAGCAACTGGCTGCCAAGGAGCTGGTGCGCGGATTGGCCCACGAGATCAAGAATCCCCTCGGCGGCCTGCGCGGCGCAGCCCAACTGCTGCAAAAAGAGCTGCCGGACCCGGCCTTGCGCGAATACACCGGCATCATCATCGAACAGGCTGACCGGCTGCGGGTACTGGTCGATCGGCTGCTCGGCCCCCAGCGCCCCGGCCGCCACCAGATGCACAATGTCCATTCGGTACTGGAGCAAGTGCGTCGCTTGGTAGAGCTGGAGCTGCCGCCCACGGTACGCATCGAGCGGGATTACGACCCCAGCATCCCGGAATTCGAGATGGAGCCGGACCAGCTGCAGCAGGCGTTTCTCAACATAGTGCGCAACGCCGCCGAAGCGCTGGGCGATCAGACCGGGCTTATCCGCATCAAGACCCGCACCGCCTTCCAGATCACCATCCACGGCCAGCGCTACCGGCTGGCGGCGGAGATCAAGATCATCGACAACGGCCCCGGCATTCCCGATGCCATCCGCGACACCCTGTTCTACCCGATGATCACCGGCAAGGAGGGGGGCACCGGGCTCGGCCTCTCCATCGCCCAGAACCTGATCGACCAGCACAAGGGGCGGATTGACTGCATCAGCTGGCCGGGTCACACCGAATTCACCATTTTTCTACCGCTTCGCAAGTAAGGGAACCCCATGACCGCCAAAGTGTGGATCGTCGATGACGACAGCTCTATCCGCTGGGTGCTGGAGCGCACCCTCGGCAGCGAAGGCTTCAACTGCGAGAGCTTTGCCGATGGCGAAGCGCTGCTGCACGCCCTTGAGCTGCGCTCGCCCGATGTGATCCTCTCCGATATCCGGATGCCCGGTATCGATGGCCTCAGCCTGCTGGAGCAGATCCACCGCCGTCAGGCCGATCTGCCCATCATCATCATGACCGCCCACTCGGATCTCGACAGCGCGGTCAACGCCTACCAGCGCGGTGCCTTCGAGTACCTGCCCAAACCGTTCGATATCGACGAAGCAGTGACCCTGGTGCGCCGCGCCGAGAATCACCTCAAAGAGCAGCGCACCAAGCGCAAGGTACGCCAGCAGGAGACCACCGCCACACCGGAGATCATCGGCGAGGCACCGGCGATGCAGGAGGTGTTCCGCGCCATCGGTCGCCTGTCGCGCTCCAGCATATCTGTGCTGATCAACGGCCAGAGCGGTACCGGCAAGGAGCTGGTCGCCCATGCGCTGCACAAGCACAGCCCGCGCGCTCACAAGAACTTCATCGCCCTCAACATGGCCGCTATTCCGAAAGATCTCATCGAATCGGAGCTGTTCGGCCACGAGAAGGGGGCCTTCACCGGCGCCAACAATATCCGCCACGGCCGCTTCGAGCAGGCCGACGGCGGCACCCTGTTCCTCGACGAGATCGGCGACATGCCGCTGGATGTGCAGACCCGGCTGCTGCGGGTATTGGCCGATGGCCAGTTCTACCGGGTCGGTGGTCACCAGCCGGTGCAGGTGGATGTGCGGATCATCGCCGCTACCCACCAGAATCTTGAAAAACGGGTGGCCGATGGCGAGTTTCGCGAGGATCTGTTCCACCGTCTCAACGTCATCCGCATCCACATCCCGGCCCTCAGGGAGCGCCGCGAGGATATTCCCCAGCTGGCCCACCACTTCCTGCTGCGGGCGGCCAAAGAGCTGAACGTGGAGGCCAAGAGCCTGCACCCGGACACCCAGGCCTATATCAGCCGTCTGCCCTGGCCGGGCAATGTGCGCCAGCTGGAGAACGTCTGCCGCTGGCTCACCGTGATGGCCTCTGGTCAGGAGGTGCTGGTCGGCGACCTGCCTGCCGAACTGCTGACCCCGATCAGCAATAGTGCCGAACCGGGCCAACCGGCCATGCCCGGTTGCTGGCAACAGCAGTTACAGGAGTGGATTGCCGCCAAGCTGGCGCTGGGGGAGACCGACATCCTGGCCGATGCCATGCCCCAGTTCGAGCGGATCATGCTGGAGACGGCACTGGAGCACACCCATGGCCACAAGCAGGAGGCGGCGCGCCTGCTCGGTTGGGGTCGCAACACCCTGACCCGCAAGCTGAAGGAACTCGATCTCTCATGAGTCCCGGGGAAAAACGATTCCCATCACGCCCTGACAAATCACCGCATGCCAGAACCCCGTTTAGCCGTAAACGGGGTATCTTTTTTGAAAGCCCCGCCTAGAATGGCAGGCTTTCAAACCTGACTCGACGAGGGCGCCCCCATGATTGACAGATCTCTCCCCCTGACCGACCTGCACCGCCATCTGGACGGCAACATCCGCCCGCAAACCATCCTCGAGCTGGGTCGCCAACACAATATCCAGCTGCCCGCCTTTGAGCTGGAAGCGCTGCGCCCTCACGTGCAGATCGTCGAGAACGAGCCGAGTCTGGTTGCCTTCCTGAAGAAGCTGGATTGGGGTGTTGCCGTGCTGGCCGATTATGACGCCTGCCGCCGGGTCGCCTACGAGAACGTGGAAGATCTGCTACGCGCCGGTATCGACTATGCCGAGCTGCGTTTCAGCCCGGCCTATATGGCGATGGCCCACAAGCTGCACCCGCAGGGCGTGGTGGAAGCCATCATCGACGGCGTGGCCGCTGGCAGCCGTGACTTCGGCATCAAGACCAACCTGATCGGCATTATGAGCCGCACCTTTGGCACCGAGCAGTGCAATCAGGAGCTGGCCGCCTGTCTGGCCCTTCGCGACAAGCTGGTCGCCATCGATCTGGCCGGTGATGAGCTGGGCTTCCCGGGCACCCTCTTTACCGAGCACTTTCGCAAGGTGCGCGATGCCGGCCTGCGTGTCACCGTGCACGCCGGTGAAGCCGCTGGCCCCGAGAGCATGTGGCAAGCCATTCGCGAGCTAGGCGCCGAGCGGATCGGCCACGGCGTCAAGGCGATTGCGGATCCGGCCCTGATGGCCTATCTGGCCGAGCACCGCATCGGCATCGAATCATGCCTCACCTCCAACATCCAGACCACCACGGTGGCGAGCCTGACCGACCACCCGATCCGCCAGTTCCTGGCTGCCGGGGTACTGGCCTGCCTCAACACCGACGATCCGGCGGTAGAGGGCATCGACCTGCCCCACGAATATGAGGTGGCCGCTCCGGCCGCGGGCATGACGGCGAGCGAGATCCGCACCGCCCAGCAGAACGGCCTGACCCTGGCCTTCCTGAGCGATAGCGAGAAAGCAGCGCTGAGCGCCCGCGCCGCCAGCCGCTGATCCACACCGGCACTGCAAATAACAACGGCCCACTTCGGTGGGCCGTTTGCTTTTCGGATTTCTGATGACAAGTGAGCACGGGGCCAACTGGCAGATAGCAAAAGGCCCAAACCGGGTTTGGGCCTTGGCTGAGGGCGGCGCAGGGAAATAACTACTCCCGATCCTTGTCACGTTCCAGCGCCCGCTCCACCAGCGGCTCGGGCAGGCTCTTGGTCACCTCCACCCCCAACTCGCGGAAGCGCTCGACCTGCGCGATCAGGTTGCCGCGGCCGTTGACCAGCCGTCCCATCGCCTTGTCGTAGCTCTCCTGCGCCTTGTGCAGGCTGCCGCCCATCTGTTGCATCTCCTCGACAAACAGCCGCAGCTTCTCGTAAAGGCGACCGGCCCGCTCGGCAATCTGGCGGGCATTCTGGTTCTGCCGCTCATAGCGCCACAGGTTCTCGATGGTGCGCAGCGCCACCATCAGGTTGGTAGGGCTCACCAGCAGGATGTTGTGGTCAAGACCGTAACGCACCAGCGAGGGATCGGCCTCCAGCGCGGTGAAAAAGGCAGGCTCCACCGCCACGAACATCAGCACATAGTCGAGGGTGCGCACCCCGGGCAGCTGCTGGTAATCCTTGCGGCCTAGCTCGCGGATATGGTTGCGCACCGAGGCAACGTGCTCCTTGAGCGCTACCGCCTTCTCCAGCTCATCCCCGGCGTTGAACCAGCGTTCGTAGGCGGTCAGCGACACCTTGGCGTCGATGATGATGTCCTTCTCCTGCGGCAGGTGGACGATCACGTCGGGCTGGTAGCGCTTGCCCTTCTCCACCTCGATATTGACCTGGGTGTGGTACTCGTGACCCTCGCGCAGACCGCACTCGCTGAGGATCCGCGCCAGCACCACTTCACCCCAGTTGCCCTGCTGCTTGCTGTCCCCCTTGAGGGCGCGAGTCAACGCCGCCGCCTCTTCGGTCATGCGGGCATTGAGCTCGGCGAGGCGCTCCAGCTCGAACTTGAGGCTGTGGCGCTGGACCGTCTCCTGGGCGTGGGTCTCTCCCACCTGACGGCGGAAACCCTCCAACTGCTCTTTGAGCGGGGTGAGCAGCAGATCCAGGCTGTTCTGGTTCAGTTCGCGGAAGTTACCGGAGTTTTGCTCGAAGATCCGGTTGGCTAGATTCTCGAACTGCTGGCTGAGGCGCTGTTCCGCCTCCTGTTGCAGTTGCAGCTTCTCGGCGGCGGCCAGCCGCTCGCTGCGCAGGGTCGCCTCCGCATCCTTGAGGCGAGCGGTGAGCTTGATCAACAGGGTCTGCTGCTGATCCAGCTTCTGCTGGCCCTGCATCCGCTCCTCCTGCAACTCGTCGAAGCGATCTTGCAGCGCCTGATGGCGCTCCTGCACCAGCATCAGTTCCTGAGCCTGCGCAGTGGCCGCTCGCCGCCCGACCAGCCAACCAAGCCCGAGGGCCAGCACGGCGGCAGGCAGCAAGATCCCCCAGAGCCCGGGGTCGATCATTTGCGACTCCGTTGACGCAAGAACAGCTCGAGATAGCGGTTAGCCAAAATCCAGAGCACCACGTAGATCAGGTAGGCGGCCAGCACCACCCACTTGTGGCTGTTGACGCCGGTATCGAGCTCGGCGAACTCGATATCCTTGATGCGGCAATAGGCCCACATCAGCAGCGGAAAGACGTAGAGCAGGGAAGCACGCCAGAGAAATAACCACATATGTTTCATTCAACCAGGCAAAAAGACCCGCCTAGCTTACACAAGGGCAACTGCGCTTGCGATCCTGGCGGCCGCTATTCTCTGGCCTGCTTGCCGAAACTTCGATAAAATTAACCCCTAATAGGTATCAGGGGCGCGCATGACTCACTATTTCCTCCGTTGGCTGACGCAAGGCTGGCAAGCTTCCCGCAAGCCCGCCGTGGTTTGCCATGAAGCGCGCCCGCCGTGGGCCATCGAGGAGTCCCAGTACCTCTCGCTGTGCAACCGTTGCGGCGAGTGCTTCAAGGCCTGCCCGCGCGGCCTGCTCAAACCGGCCACCCAAGAGGAGTACGAGGGGAGCCCCATTGAGGGCACCCCGGTGCTCGATCTCGCCTGCGGCCAGTGCAGCTACTGCGGCAGTTGCGCCAGAGCTTGTCCCACCGGCGCCCTCGATCTGCAACTGGGCCGTCAGGTGCAGACCCGGGTCCAGATCGAGGAGAGCTGTCAGGCCAGACAGGGTTTCTACTGCCTGCTCTGTGAAGATGCCTGCCCCCAGCAGGCGATCAAGGCCAGCGCCGATGGCATCAACGTCAACATGGATGCCTGCAACGGCTGCGGTGCCTGCGGCCTCGCCTGCCTGCACGGCGCCATCACCCTGATCCGCCAGCCGGGCAGTCGTTAAAAACCAGCTGTGCACAACAGCAAAAGGGGCCATCAGGCCCCTTTCATATCTTGTTCGTTATTGTCCGCCCCGTCAGGCCATGGTCACGATGGGATCCTGCTCGATACCCAGCAGGTGGCAGAGACGATTAGGATCACGCACCGCATCGGCCAGGGTGTATTCACCCAGTACTTCGAGGAAAGCATTCATGGCGCGGCGCAGAATGCCCTGAATGCGGCAGCCACCGGAGAGACGACAGTTCTCGCGCTTGCAGTCGACCGGGCAGAGCACGTGCTCCATGTCCATCACCACATCCCGCAAATTGATGGAGACCGCAGAGCGACCCAAGCGGATGCCACCGTGCTTGCCACGTACCGTCTCGATATACCCCTTGATGCCAAGCTGGTGCACAATTTTGACCACATGGTTGCGCGAGATCGCAAAGGTGTCGGCCACTTCGGTAATTGTCGACAGGCGATCCCCTGGCTGAATCGCCAGAAAGGTCAGGGTACGCAGGGCGTAGTCGGTAAATCGTGTCAGTTGCATGGTCTCACTTGCCTCTTACTACAAGCCAGGAATCAGGACGACAACATTGAGCTAAGAGGCAGGAGACAACCGGATCGTCCCTGTTCACCAAGGGGACCTGTCTCTTAATCTGAGTTGCGGAGTGACAGGTTAAGAGCAGCACCAGCGGGTGTCGATGAAGATGCACATAAATCGACACTTTCTTTGATTGATCGCAAACTTGCCGGGTTAACCCAACGTTTACCCGCTTTATTGCGGGTAAATCTCCCGAACCGTCCCCCTCGCCAAGCCCCCTCTACGAGCAGCCATATGGCCCGCGATCCGATCCTCAATCGACCGCCAGCGAGGTGGCTCAGTGGGGCTGTTTCAGCCAGTTTTTCAGGGCAATCGAGGGGATGGAGCTCTCGGATGCCACAGCAAACGCGCCCCAATCCACCGCGCACTGCAGGGCATCCTTGATCGCCATGCCTCGCGCCAGCCCGTGGATCAGACCGCCAGCGAAGGCATCCCCCGCCCCGGTGGTATCGACCACCGAAACCGGCCGGGCAGCAACCCGGATCTGCTCGTCACCGTGGATAGCAACGGCCCCTGCCTTGCCCTCAGTCAGCACCAGCCATTCGAGCTGCTCCCCCGCCAGCTGACGGGCATGTTGCCAGGGGTCGCTCACCTCCCCGAGATCGGAGCGGGAGGCCACCAGCACATGGCAGGGGCGGCGCGCCTGCCCCCCTTTGGGATACTGGGCCACCACGAAGCTCTTGCCGAGCATCTGACGCATATAGCTGATGATGGCGGTGCCGGGATAGTTCACATAGAGGCAATCCACCCCCTCCAGCGGCAGATCGCCGGGCAGATCGGGGCGCCGCGGGCGGCGCAGTATGGTGCGCTCGCCGGTGGAGTCCACCAGAATCAGCAGCTCGCCGGTTTCGCCGCCGAAACGCTCCACATGGCTGCAATCCAGCCCGTAACCGGCCGCCTGCTCCAGCAGCCAGTCACCGGCCTCATCCAGTCCGATGCGGGAGGCAATGGTCACCTCGTGGCCCGCCCACACCAGCCCGATGCCGGTGTTGGCGGCGCCGCCGCCCAGCCTGCGTCCCTGATCCACATATTGCAGCCGGGCCCCCGCCACCAGCGGTTCGGAGAGGGAGAGCACATGATCACAGTTGAGATTGGCAAGCAGCAGAATGCGGGACATAGAGACCTCGGACGATGGAGATAGCCCAGAAAAGAAGGCTGAACCCCGAGTAGAGCCCAGCCTGACAGAAGAGACAACCGGCGGCGATCGGGAATCCGATCGGGATCAATAGATGGGCAGCTCCACCCCCGTCAACAGCTCGTCGATGCGCGCCTGACTCGGCTGCTGCATCACGCTCTGGATCACCTCCTTGGTGAGGTGAGGCGAGAAGGAGCTGATGAAGTCATACATATAGTTTTGCAGCAGTATGCTCTTGCTGAAACAGATCTGCGCCGGGCAGGGTTTGAACAGGTGCTCCAGATTGATGGAGACCAGCCCGGGTGCATCGGTGTCATTGGCCACCAGCGAGGAGATGATGCCGATGCCAAAGCCCAACTCCACGTAGCGCTTGATCACCCCGGCATCCATCACCGTCATGTAGTAGCTCGGGGTGAGACCGGCGGCATGGAACACCTCGTCCTGCACCTGCCGACCGGTTGCTCCACTCTCGTAACTGAGGATCGGGTAGTGGCAGAGCTGCTCCAGGGTCGGCTTCTTCACCTTGGCCAACGAGTGGTCCTGCGGTACCACCAGCGAGAGGGTCCAAAGATAGGCGGGCAGCGCGATAAGCTCCTTGTCACAGCCAATCTCGTGGGCAACGATGGAAAAATCGGAGTAACCCTTGCTGATCTGCTCCTTGCTCGCCGACATCACCGGATGGAGGTGGAACGAAATCTTGGGGTACTTCTTGGTGAAGTAGGTGACCGACTTGGGCAGCAGATAGCGGGCTATGGTGTGGGTGGTGTGAATATTGAGGGTGCCCACGGTCGGGTCCAAATACTCGCGGGAGATCGCCTTGATCTTGCTCTCGATGTTGAGCATCGCCTCGGCACACTTGATGATCTCTGCCCCCACCGGCGTAATGCGGTGCAGGTGCTTGCCGCGGCGCTCGAAGATCCGCACCCCCAGCTCGCCCTCCAGCAGGCCAATCTGTTTGCTGACCCCGGGCTGACTGGTATAAAGCGCATCAGATGCCACGGACACATTGAGGTTGTGGTCCCGGATCGCGATCAAATACTTTAACTGCTGTAGTTTCACGGCTTCACTCTCTGTGCTCAGGCGGGGTTGGCTCAGACTGGTGCGGCGATCAAGCCAGACAAACTGGCCGCCACAAAGGGTGGCCAGTGTATCACCCGATCCCGACATCGCAGTGCTTGGTCCTTCATTTTGCTACAGAATCTAGCACCCGAAGAGGGGGCTGACAAACCACAAACCGGGTTCAGGCCGCGCCAGCCTGCAGCGACAAAATCCCCAAAAACTGTAGCAGCCACTGCATCATGGTGGCGGAATCCACCTCTCCCTCCAGCGAAGAGAGGCTGCTCCGGTAACGCTCGTCGGGCAACAGGCCCCGCCGCCGCTCGATCAGCGCCCGGTTGTACTCCACCGAGAACTCCGGGTGCCCCTGAATGGCGACTATGTGATCCCCCTGCAAAAACATGAAGTTGGGGCAAAAATCGTTGCCCGCCAGTCGGGTCGCCCCCGGCGGCAGCAGGGCCACCTGATCCTGATGGCTGGCCAGAATGCGGATCTGATCCCGCGCCGGCGCCATCCAGGGGGCATCCGCCAGCATGGGATGCACCGCCACCCCCAGCCCCCACCCCTTGGTGGACTTCACCACTTCGCCACCCAACGCCTGGGCGATCACTTGATGACCGAAGCAGACACCGGCCAGCTTGACGTCGGCATCGTGCGCCTGGCGGATCCACGCCCGCAGCGCCTGAATCCAGGGGATGTCACTGTAGGCATCGTGGCGCGAACCTGTGATGAGCCAGGCATCGCACTCGTGCAGATCCTCCGGCAGCTCCCCATCGAGAGCCGACCAGACCCGAAATTCCAGTTCGGGGGCCAGGGCCGCAAAGCCCCTGATAAACATCTCGGAGTAAACGGGGCCAAAACGATCCGCCAGATCGGGATCGAGCCGGTCACAATCGAGAATTCCCAATCGCATCTGTTGTTCCTTTACAGAGTTCGCCCCCGCCAATCAACGACTGGCGGGGGCAAGAAGGTTAGGCCATGAGCACGCGCCAGCGCGTCACTTCATGGTCGGCATGGAGAACTCGGCACCACTGCGCAGGCTCTGGGGCCAGCGCGCCGTCACCGTCTTCATCCGGGTATAGAAGCGAACCCCGTCCGGCCCGTGCATGTTGAGCGGCCCGAAGATGGAGCGCTTCCAGCCACCAAAGCTGTGAAACGCCATCGGCACCGGAATGGGAACGTTCACCCCTACCATACCGACCTGCACCCGCGCCGTGAAGTCCCGCGCGGTATCCCCATCACAGGTAAAGATAGCGGTGCCGTTGCCGTACTCATGTTCATTGATGAGCCGCAGCGCCGTCTCGTAGTCCGGCACCCGCACGATGGCGAGCACAGGGCCGAAGATCTCCTCGCGGTAGATGCGCATCTCTGGCGTCACCTCGTCAAACAGGCAGCCACCGATGAAGTAACCCTCCTCGTGGTTCAGCGTGCGGCCATCGACCCGCAGCGCGGCCCCTTCGGCCACCCCCTGATCCACATAACCGCGCACCTTGGCCAAATGCTCCCGGCTGATGAGCGGCCCCATCTCGTTCTCCGGGCTCTGGCCCAGCCCCGGGCCGACTCGCAGCTGTTCCACCAGCGGCGTCAGCTTGGCCACCAGCGCATCGGCGGTCTCGTCACCCACCACCACCGCCACCGAAATGGCCATGCAGCGCTCGCCCGCCGCCCCATAAGCGGCCCCCATCAGGGCGGAGACCGCCTGATCGAGATCCGCATCCGGCATCACCAGCATATGGTTCTTGGCGCCACCCAGCGCCTGCACCCGCTTGCCGTGGGCCGAGGCGGTGGCGTAGATGTACTGGGCGATGGGGGTGGAGCCGACAAACGACACGGCACCCACTCGCGGGTCGGTCAGCAGCACATCCACCACCTCCTTGTCACCGTTCACCACGTTGAGCACGCCGTCCGGCAGACCGGCCTCCTTGAGCAGCTCGGCCATCCGCAGGGAGAGGGAGGGATCCTTCTCGGAGGGTTTGAGGATAAAGGTATTGCCGCAGGCGATGGCGACCGGAAACATCCAGAGCGGCACCATGGCCGGGAAGTTGAACGGGGTGATACCGGCGCAAACCCCCACCGGCTGCATCATGGAGTAGCTATCCACCCCGCGGCCGACGTTGAGGGAGTGCTCCCCCTTGAGCAGATGGGGGATGCCGCAGGCAAACTCCACCACCTCCAGCCCACGGGTCAGCTCACCCTGCGCATCGGAGAAGACCTTGCCATGCTCGCGGCTGATGAGCTGGGCCAGCTCGTCCCTGTGCTGCTCCATCAACTCCTTGAAGCGGAACAAGACCCGGGCCCGTACCAGCGGCGGGGTTTGCGACCAGTCGGCAAAGGCGCGCTCGGCGATGGCGATCGCCTCCTGACACTCGGCGGCGCTCGACAGCCCGACGCTCCCCTGCTGCTTGCCGCAGGCGGGATTGAAGATGGCACCCTGGCGCTCGCTGCGACTCTCCTGCAGCTGGCCATTGATGAAGTTGCTGACCCTGTATGTCATGTATCCTCCGTGATAACTGATGTGGTGACTGCGTTGCGCTTGCCGATGTGCGCCAACGCAAGGCCCCGCCAGTGCGGGGCCATCAAATGGGTTAGGGTTGTGCCTGCAGGACATCCTGCAGCAGGGTGAAGAGATCGTCGATCTGGCTGCGTTCGATGATGAGGGGTGGCGACAGAGCTATGATGTCGCCGGTCACCCGGATAAGCAGACCCTTCTCGAAGCAGCGCACAAACACCTCATAGGCGCGCTTGCCCGGCGCATCCGGCATCGATTCCAGCTCGATACCCGCCACCAGCCCGTAGTTGCGCACATCCTTCACATGCTTGCAGCCCTTCAGCGAATGCGCCGCCTCCTCCCAGTAGCCCGCCAGATCGGCGGCGCGACTGAGCAGGTTCTCGTTGCGATAGATCTCGAGTGTCGCCAGCCCGGCTGCCGCCGCCACCGGATGGCCCGAGTAGGTGTAGCCGTGGAACAGCTCGATAGCCCCCTTGCCTGCCGCCATCATGTCGTCATAAATGTGCTTCTGCACCAGCACCGCCCCCATCGGAATAGCGCCGTTGGTGAGCCCCTTGGCGCAGGTGATCATGTCGGGTATGACATCGAACTCCTGTGCCGCAAAGGGGGAGCCGAGACGACCGAAACCGGTGATCACCTCGTCAAAAATCAGCAGAATACCGTGTTTGGTACAGATCTCCCGCAACCGCTTGAGGTAGCCTTTGGGGGGCATCAGCACGCCGGTACTGCCGGCGATGGGCTCGACGATCACCGCTGCGATATTGCTGGCATCGTGCAGGAAGACGATCTTCTCCAGCTCGTCGGCCAGCGCCACATCCTCCTCGGGCAGCCCTTTGGTGAAGGCATTCTTGGCGATGTTGAGGGTATGCGGCAGATGATCCACCCCGGTCAGCAGGGAGCCGAACCACTTGCGGTTGCCGGGAATGCCCCCCACCGAGATGCCGCCAAAGCCGACCCCGTGATAGCCACGCTCGCGGCCAATCAGTCGGGTGCGAGTGCCCTGACCGCGGGCCCGCTGCCAGGCCAACGCGATTTTCAGCGCAGTATCGACCGACTCTGAGCCGGAGTTGGTATAGAAGACGTGGCCAAACCCCTTGGGGGCAATCTCCACCAGTTTGTTGGCCAGTTCGAACGGCAGGGGGTGGCCCATCTGGAAAGTAGGGGCAAAATCGAGGTGGGAAATCTGCTGGGAGACCGCCTCGGCAATCTCGCGCCGACCATGGCCCGCGTTGCAACACCAGAGTCCGGCTGTGCCATCCAGTATCTTGCGGCCATCCTCTGAGTGATAATACATCCCCTCTGCCGACTTCAGGATGCGCGGCGTCGCCTTGAACTGCTGGTTGGCGGTGAACGGCATCCAGAACGCGGACATGTCGGAGGGCGTATTGATGTCGCTGATCGGTTTCATGGTCACCTCATCCTTAAGGTGTTTAGCAACTGTCGGCCAATGCCTATTAAATTAAACACCTGAATCCATAAAAAAGGGCCCGTTATCGCCCTGTCTGGTGCCACCCCTAGCTAGACGCATCAACAGGGTGGTATAAGATATTTAACACAATTTTAATAATAGTAAACAGTCAAGGAGTGTCTATAGATGGATATCGGTCACCGCCTCAAGGCGGTTCGCACCACGGCAGCCCTCTCTCAGCGCGAGCTGGCCAAGCGCTCCGGTGTGACCAACGGATTTATCTCCCAGATCGAGAAAAATCAGGTGAGCCCCTCTGTCTCCTCCCTGCGCAAGGTGCTGGAAGGCATCCCCATGTCGCTGGCCAGCTTCTTCACCGAAGAGACCGAAATGAGCACCGAAGTGATCTTCCGTGCCGCCGATATGCCGGATCTCGGCACTCACCCCATCAGCTACCGGCTGGTCGGGCATAGCCGTGCCAACCGCGCCATCGGCATGTTGCAGGAGGTACTGCCACCGGGCGCCGACACCGGCGACGACATGCTGAGCCACGAGGGTGAAGAGTGCGGCATCGTCATCAAGGGCGAAGTTGAAGTGACCGTGGGCGAACAGATCTACCTGCTGGGCGCCGGGGACGGCTACTACTTCGACAGCCGCACACCCCACCGTTTTCGCAATAGTGGCGAGCAGGAGTGCATGCTGATTTCAGCCAACACCCCCGCCAGCTTCTGACATCCAGACGCGAGTCTGGCAGGGAGCGAATGTTTAATGAATTGTTACAAGATGGATTTACAAGCGGCAGGATGTTTAGCATATTGATACGCGGAAACTGACTTTTGCCGGTTCAAGGAGTGAACATGAGTGACCTGACCCTGGCCCAGTGGCAACACAAGGCCGCCCATCTGACCCTGCCCTCGCAAGCCTTTATCAACGGCAGCTATAGGGATGCCGTCAATGGCGCCACCTTCGATTGCATCAACCCGGCCAACGGCAAGCTGCTGACCAAGGTGGCTGCCTGCGATGCCGCCGATGCCGAACTGGCGGTGCAGGCCGCCCGTGACGCCTTTAACGACAAACGCTGGAGCGGGCTGGCCCCGAAACAGCGCAAACTGATCATGCAGCGCTTCGCCGAGCTGATGCGCCTCAACAAGGTGGAGCTGGCGCTGCTGGAGTCGCTGGATATGGGTAAACCCATCGGCGATGCCATGGGCTATGACGCCCCCGCCGCTGCCAACTGCATCGCCTGGAACGCCGAAGCGATTGACAAGATCTACGATCAAGTCGCCCCGGTTGAGGAGTCCGCCCTGGCACTGGTGACCCGCGAGGCGCTCGGGGTGATCGCCGCCATAGTGCCGTGGAACTTCCCGCTGGTGATGGCCTGCTGGAAACTGGGTCCGGCGCTGGCCACCGGCAACTCGGTGATCCTCAAACCTTCCGAAAAATCCCCCCTGACCGCCCTGCGCATCGCGGGTCTGGCCAAAGAGGCGGGCATTCCGGATGGGGTGTTCAACGTGTTGCCGGGCTTTGGCCATACCGTGGGTGAAGCGCTGGCCATGCACATGGATGTGGACTGCATCACCTTCACCGGCTCCACCAAGATCGGCAAGCATCTGGTGCAGTGCTCCGGCAAGTCCAACCTCAAGCGCGCCTTTATGGAGTGCGGCGGCAAGAGCCCCAACATCATACTGGCGGATGCACCGGATCTGGACGCCGCAGCCAAGAGCGCCGCTGGCGCCATCTTCTACAACCAGGGCGAGGTGTGTACCGCCGCCTCTCGCCTACTGGTGCAAAACAGCATCAAGCCGCAATTTATGGAGCGGCTGCTGGCCCACGCCAAGGAGTGGATTGCGGCCGACCCGCTCGATCCTGCCACCCGCATCGGCGCCATGGTGGACCACATCCAGATGGAGCAGGTGCTGCGCTATATCGAGATTGGCAAGCAGGAGGGGGCCAAGCTGCTGCTGGGCGGCAACCGCACCAATATGGAGAGTGGCGGCTTCTATATCGAACCCACCATTTTCGACGACGTGACCCCGCAGATGCGCATCTTCCGCGAGGAGATCTTCGGCCCTGTGCTGGCGGTGACCGGCTTCGATACCCTGGAAGAAGCCATTGCGCTGGGCAACGACACCGACTATGGGCTGGCGGCGGCGATCTGGACGGCGGATCTCAACAAGGCGGTGAAAGGCTCGCGCGCCCTGCGCGCCGGTACCGTGTTCGTCAACAACTGGGACGGTGGTGACATGACCATGCCGTTTGGCGGCTTCAAACAGTCCGGCAACGGTCGCGACAAGTCACTTCATGCGCTGGAGAAGTACACCGAGCTGAAAAGCACCTGGATTCAGCTGGATTAACACGACAAAGCAGCACTATCGGATCAAAAAGGGGGAGAAATCCCCCTTTTGCATTTTTGGCCTTCCATCACCGGGCTCAATCCTTATAATGATAAAAAAGCCAACATGTTAAATATAAAGACAAAAATGCTATTTTTTCTGGGAAGCGTACTTTTTCTGGTGATCGGTTTGCCCCTGCTGTTCTTCGTGCTGGGGCACGGCGAGGCCTACGTGACCTGGGGCCCCTGGATCTCCGCCATCGCCCTGATGTTGTGGCTGTTGATGGATGTCGACAAGATCCGCCGCGGTAAAGGCTGACTGACCAGCCAGCCACTCGCTTCCCCTCAAACTTCGTTTATTCGCTTCTTTCCCCGCAAAAGGATCGCTACACTGATTTTTTGCGATGTTTTCCCGCATCCAACGCTTCAGTAAAGGTCATCCCCATGCCGCAACAGATCCAGCGTCAGGGCGTCATCTACGCCCTGTGCGCCTATACCCTTTGGGGCATAGCCCCTGTCTATTTCAAGACCCTCTCTGCCGTCCCGGCCGCCGAGATCCTGACCCACCGGATGATCTGGTCCTGCGCCTTGCTGATGGTGCTGACCCTGCTTGGTCGCCAGTGGCACAAGGTGCAAGCGGTGCTACGCCAGCCAAAAGTGTTGCTGACCCTGGCGTTTACCTCGATCACCATCGGCGGTAACTGGCTGCTGTTTATCTGGGCCATCAACAACGGCCACATGCTGGATGCCAGCCTCGGCTACTACATCAACCCGCTGTTCAACGTGTTGCTGGGGATGGTGTTTCTGAGCGAGAAGCTGCGCCGCCTGCAGTGGTGGGCCGTCGCACTGGCCTTTGCCGGGGTGGCGATCCAGCTCATCGCCTTTGGTTCGCTCC
The DNA here is from genome assembly GCF_006243315.1 of Aeromonas sobria. Lineage (GTDB taxonomy): Bacteria > Pseudomonadota > Gammaproteobacteria > Enterobacterales > Aeromonadaceae > Aeromonas > Aeromonas sobria_A. Next base: position 55,750 of record NZ_NKWE01000042.1, on the reverse strand, counting down.
CCTGGATTGCGCTGGTGCTGGCGTCGAGCTTTGCCATCTATGGTCTGATGCGCAAAAAACTGGCCCTCGATGCCCTCACCGGCCTGCTGATCGAAACCATGATCATGCTGCCGCCAGCGGCCATCTATCTGTGGGGCTTTGCCGACAGTCCGACCAGCCATCTCACCCAGAACGACTGGCACCTCAACCTGCTGCTGATCGCCGCAGGCGCCGTCACCACGGCCCCCCTGCTCTGCTTCACCGCCGCCGCGACCCGGCTCAAGCTCTCCACCCTGGGCTTCTTCCAGTACATAGGCCCCAGCCTGATGTTCATCCTCGCCGTCACCCTCTATGGGGAAGCACTGGCGATGGACAAACTGCTCACCTTTGCCTGCATCTGGAGCGCGCTGGTGCTGTTCAGTCTGGATGGGCTGCGCAGCGGCAGAGCCGCGCCAAAACAGGCATAACGCCACCGACCCTCTGCCCCGGCTCATCAGCCGGGGTTCTTTTTTGCGCCGCCAGCCCCCCTTGACGCTCATCAGAGCCGACAACCGGCTACCTGACGCTCCAAAGGCCACATCCGAGTCATATCCTCCTCACAGAGAGCTATGCTATCCATGAACGGAGCCGAATGGAGGCAACATGCTCAAGCAAATTCACGACAGATCCCTGCTTTTTGGCCAGGTTCTGGGGATCATGGTCATTATCACGCTGATCTCCATCAGCTTTTTCGGGCTTTACTCGGTCCGGAGTGCAGCCGACCAGATGGGACAGGGGAAGGACGTGGTGGCCGATATTCTGCCGCCGCCCCTCTACCTCATCGAATCCCAGTTGCAGGTCTACACCCTGCTCCATGCCAAACCGGAGGAGCGGGAAGCGTTGCTGCAAACCCTCACCCGGCTGCAGCAAGAGTTCGAGAGCCGCAACCGCTTCTGGCAAGAGAGCAATCTGAACGAGCCCCTCAGGGAGCTGCTGCTGGGGGAGCAAAAAGTACAGGGGGAGCTGTTCTGGCAACTGCTCAACGCCAAGTTTGTCCCCGCCATCAAGGCGGGCGATCTGACGCAGGCGGGAGCGATTGCCGCGCGCCTGCACACCCTCTATAACGCCCACCGGCTGGGAGTGGACGCCACCGTCATCAGCGGCAACCAATATGCCGCCGACCAGATGACGCATCTGACCGACACCACTCGCCTCTGCTATGGCCTGCTGCTGTGCGCCGCACTGCTGGGCGCCGGGCTCATCTTCTGGCTGGGACGCCCCACCCTGCAGCGACTGCTGGCCGCCGGCAAAGCCACCGCCGCCATCGCCAAAGGAGAGCTAAACAGCCCTATGCCGGAGCCGGGTCTTGATGCCATCGGTGAACTGATCCACCAGATCGGGGCAATGCGCGACCAGCTTGCCACTCTGGTGGAATCGCTGCAGCGCAGCGCCAGCACCCTGGATGATCGCGCCACCAACCTGACAGCCATGGCACAGCGCCACGCCAATGACAGTGAGGCACAGGTCGGCGCAGCCCAACATATTGAACAAGCCATAGAGCAACTCACCCACGCCATCGAGCAGGCGGGTAGCCAGCTGCATCAAGTGGGGGAGCAAACCCTGCAGTCCGCCACCCGCGCACAAGAAGCCACGCACGCCATGCACACCGTTGAACAGGTGATCGAGGAGCAAGCGGCGGGGGTGAAGCGGGTATCTCGCACCATTTCGGATCTGACCGGACTCTCGCAGCAAATTGCCGGGCTGGCGGGCGCTATCCACGGCATTGCGGAACAGACCAATCTACTGGCGCTCAACGCCGCCATCGAAGCCGCCCGAGCGGGCGAACAGGGGCGCGGTTTTGCCGTGGTGGCCGATGAGGTCCGCTCGCTGGCGACCCGTACCGGTAGCGCCACCACCGAGATCAACACCATCATCGGCAAGATCCAGGATGTCAGCCTGCGCGCCGCCAGCGAGATGGATGCCGAGCTGGCCCGGGTCGAACAGGCGGTCGCCCACGCGATGACAGCTCGCCAGAGCGTCGCCCGGATCGGCCAGAGCTGCGAGGAGATCAACCAGCGCATCGCTCAGGTCGATCAGCTGATGAGCGATGAGACCCGCCTCATTCAGGGGATTAATCATCAGGTCGGTGAGATGTCCCGGCTGGCGGCCGAGGTCAACCAGAGCGCCAGCCACGCCGCCGAAGAGGCGACCATGGTCGCCCAGCATGCCCGCATCCTGACCAAGCAGACTCACCATTTCCATCTCGACACCACCCACCACTGATCTGCGGCGATGACGGGAGTCAGCGCCCCCATTTTCCGCTGCGTTGGCAAAATGGGTAGCATTGGACTCCATGAGGGAATAGGATCCGCCCCTCTAAAAAACCAATTGCAAGGATCAACTGACATGAATCGAAAATGGTCGCTCCCCATCGTGGCACTCGCGGGGGGAGCGTTACTCTGGCTTGGCAACACCTTTGGTATGAAATGGGCTCTGATGGCCCTGATCGGATTCGGCTTCGGCTTCACCCTCTCCTTCAGCCGCTTCGGCATCGTCTTCGGTTGGCGCGAAATGCTGACCAAGCGCAACAGCTACTACGTGCGGGTTCACCTGCTCACCATCGCCATCGAAATTCTGCTGTTCACCTGCTTCCTCTCCTTTAGCCACGCCCTGTTTGGCGATGCCATGGTGGGCAACGTGATGGCTATCGGCATTCCTTTCATCGGCGGTGCCTTCCTGTTTGGCATCGGCATGCAACTGGCGGGCGTCTGCGCCACCGGTACTCTCTACTGCTGTGGCGAGGGGCAACCCCGCTTCTGGCTGGTGCTGATCTGCTACGGCATCGGCACCCTCATCAGCAACCAGTTCCGGCCAGAACTGACCGCCACCTTCTCCAGCCATGTGGTATTGGCCAAAGACCTGACCGGCAATATCTGGAGCGGCATGCTGCTCAACCTGGCGCTGGTCGCCGTGTTGTTCCTGCTGTTTCGCAACAGCGAGCTCAAACGCACCGGCGAACTCAAGCCCCTCTTCAGCGGCGGCAACCTGTTCTGGCGCGATGGCCGCTTCACCGTGCTGACCGGTGGCATCATCATCGCGGTGCTCAACTCGACCGTGGTCGCCCTGCACGGCTCGGCCTGGACCATTACCGGCGCCGTCTATGACATGGCGTTGCGCGGCGCCTCCCTGTTTGGCCTGTTCGAGGGGAACCCGAAACTGGCCCAGCCGCTCTTTATCAACCCCATGGTCGGTATGTTCTGGCTTGGCATTCTGGGGGCCATGCTGGCGCGCTGCATCAGCGGGGGTGGCAACTTCGCCCCGATGCGACTCGGTAACAGTCTGGCATCCATCATCGGCGGCCTGTTGATGGGGATGGGGGCCATGTACGCCGCCTGCAACCTCGGCGGTTTCTTCGATGGCACTGCGTCTGGCAGCCTGCACGGCTGGGTCTGGATGCTGATGGCACTGGCAGGCAGCCTGATCGGCATTCGCCTGCGCCCGCTGTTCGGGCTCTGACACGCGATATCGCAAACGCACCATAGAAAACGGGAGGCCAGGCCTCCCGTTGTTGTATTTATCGATCCCGTCGCCCTGCTTATTGGACTGGCTGGGAGACCCCTTCCAGATTGATCTCCACCCGGCGATCCGGTGCCAGACAGGCGATCAACTCCTGCTTGGAGTTGCTGGCGCAGTTGCTGCCAGTGACCGGATTGGCCTTGCCACGCCCCTCGACCCGCACCTTGTCGGCATACAAGCCTTTGGAGACCAGATAGCTGGCCACGCTCTGGGCCCGTTTTTCGGAGAGGGCCAGGTTGTAGTTGTCGGAGCCAATGCGGTCGGTATAACCGATGACAGTCGCGACGCCATCCTTCGGATTGGCCGCCACAATCTGGCTGAACAGGGCGTCGAGCGCCTGATTGGCCGAAGGCTTCAGGGTCGCCTTGTTGAACTCGAACAGCACATCGGAACTCAAACTGAAGGTCTTGGGCTCAACCACGGCTACCGGAGCTGGTTCAACTGCTGGTGCCGGCGCAGGCACGACAACCTCGCCACCTTGCTGACCGAAGCGATAGAGCATGCCAACAGAGAGCAGACCATTATCCATTTCTATACCGGAACGATCTTCAGATGTGCTGCCCAACGGGGTGGTGTATTGGTATTCAAGGCGAGCAGCCCAGTCTTTATCGATGGCATATTCAACACCAAGTGCGCCAACAAACGCAGCTCCATGGTATTTGTGTCCATTATTGTCAAATGAAGCATCGTTGGCTGGAGCAGCGGAATCTTTATACCAACCGGAATAAGAGCTCTCCGTCCAGGCATACGCGCCGCCCAAGCGACCATAGACATCCAATACAGATGTAGCAGGGAAACTAATCTTCATGGTGGCCTGTATCATTTGCGCTTTAGCTTCGCCATGCAACCCGGCAGACAGGGTTCCCAAGGACGCAGTTTTATCAAGCTGGTACTTACCAAGCCAGTCATAACCCAACTCAAAACCCAAGTTCTGATTAAGCTGATAGCCGACAAAACCACCCAAACCGAGATCACTTTGTTTATCACTGGGTGATACAAAATCGACTACATCCTTAACTTGTTGGTTGTAATCAACGCCATAGTAATTGGACCAACCGGCCTTGCCACCGACATACCACGTATTGTCCTGCGCGGCGGCCTGCACGGCCCCGGCCGCCAGCAAACCACTGACCAATACGGCAAGCATGGATTTATTCATATTTTCGCCTCTGCAATAAGTCGTTATGGGCGCCTGAGTGCGCACTCTCCCTGTGTGAAGCCGTCAGGCAGCTTCCCGCATTCCAGAGTATCCCATCCGAACGCAGCCTCAAATGACCAGCAGCTCAGGAGTGTGAAGCGGCCAGCATTATCACGGCATCGTCGGCCAAAATGCTCTTTGCCAGCATTCTGGCCTGCTCCAGAGCCAGCGGCTGCTGATAGCTGTGAGCCATCACAATCGCCCCCTCCAGCAACAGGCAAAGCCCGGTCGCCTGAGCCAGAGAGCACTCGAGCTGGGTCATCACCCAGCTCAGCAACGCCTGCTTGTGCGCCATCACCAGCTTGCGCACCGGATGGCGCGGCTCGGCAAACTCGGCGCTGGCGTTGATGAAGTTACAGCCATAGAAATCAGAGCGGCCAAACCACTCTGCGAAACCATCGAACAGCCCCTGCAGGCGAGCCTCGCGTCCGGTCACGCCGGCCAGCCGCTGCTCAAGCAGGGCGAAGAACTCCCGGTCACGCGCGAGCAGCACCTCCTCAATCAAGGCATCCTTGGTCGGGAAGTGGCGATAGAGGGTGCGTTTGGTACTGCCCGCTTCGGCCCAGATGCGATCTATGCCGGTGGCATGGAAGCCATGACGGTTGAACAGACGGTAGGCCGTCGCCACCAGCTGTTGACGCTTCTCGCTCATGATTTTCCTCTTGAAGTACACCGATCTGTCTACCTAATGTGCCTAATCAGTGCTGGCAAACCAAGAGGAAAACATGATGACAAAATGGTATGGCCCATTATGGGCAGGCGTGGGCGCTGCACTCACCATCGGCATATTGGAATGGCTCAATCTGAGCTGGCAGGTGGCGCTGATAATGGCACCTTTCGGGGCCAGCTGCGTGTTGCTGTTTTCCCTGCCCGATAGTCCACTGGCGCGCCCCAAAAACGTGCTGGGTGGTCACCTGCTGACGGCCAGCATCGGGCTGCTCATCGGCTTGCTTCCCCTCCCCGTTGAAGTGCAGATGGCTCTGGCAACCGGGCTGGCCATCGCCCTGATGCAGGGACTGAATGTCATCCACCCTCCGGCAGGCGCCAATCCCTTGCTGATCCTGATGACAGGACAAGAGCCGGCGTTCCTGTGGCAGACAGTACTGCCCGGTACTTTGCTGCTAATGGTGCTGGCCAACGGATTTCAATGGCTCAGACGAAGGTGGCTAGCAACAGCCTGAAAAACAGAGGGAGGCCACAGCCTCCCTCTCTCTTCATCCCCATCAACTGGCCAGAAACAGCCGGTAGGCGGGATCGTCGCTCACCTCTTTCCAACGGTAGCCAATCTCCCGCAGGTAGTCGTGGAAGGCGGCGATATCCTCGTCCGGCAGTTCGAAGGCACAGAGCACCCGCCCGTAGTCGGCGCCGTGGTTGCGGTAGTGGAACAGACTGATGTTCCAGCGACAGCCGAGGGTCTCGAGAAAGCGCATCAGGGCGCCCGGCTGCTCCGGAAACTTGAAGCTGTAGAGACGCTCACCCAAAGGCCGGGCCGGGCGGCCGCCAATCATGTAGCGTACGTGGTTTTTGGCCAGCTCGCTCTCGGTCATGTTGACCACCGGATAGCCGTTGCCGCCGAGTTGATCGATGATCTGGCCCAGCTCCTGGTCGCCGCCGGTGAGACGCACCGAGACGAACAGCGACGCCTGCACCGCATCTGAATAGCGGTAGTTGAACTCGGTCACCATGCGGGGCCCAAGCTGACGGCAGAAGTCGAGGAAGGCCCCTTTGCGCTCGGGGATAGTCACCGCCAGCATGCCCTCGCGCTTCTCGCCGATCTCGCAGCGCTCCGACACGTAGCGCAGGCTGTGGAAGTTGACGTTGGCACCCGACAGAATGGCCGCCATCCGCCCCCCTTTGACCTGCTCCCGCTCGCTGTAGGCCTTGAGCCCCGCCAACGACAGGGCCCCCGATGGCTCGGCGATGGCGCGGCAGTCGTCGAAGATATCTTTCAGTGCGGCGCAGATCTGATCGTTGGAGACGGTCACCACCTCGTCCAGATACTGGTTGCACAGCCGAAACGTCTCCTCGCCGATGCGCCTGACCGCCACCCCGTCGGCAAACAGCGAGACGCGCTCCAGATTGACCGGCTCGCCCGCCGCCATGGCCGCCTTGAGGCAAGCGGAGCCCTCCGCCTCCACCCCGATCACCTTCACATCCGGCAGCAGTTGCTTGATGTAGACCGCTACCCCGGCGGCCAGACCGCCGCCCCCCACCGGCACGAAGACGTGGGTAAGGTGGATGTCCTGATCCAGCAGCTCCTTGCCGATGGTGCCCTGCCCGGCTATCACCTCGACATCGTCGAATGGAGGGATCAGGGTATAGCCCTCCAGTTCGGCGAGGCGGCGGCTCTCGGCATAGGCCTCGTCGAAGCTGTTGCCAAACAGCATGACGTTACCGCCCTGACGGCGCACTGCGTCGATCTTGATGTCCGGCGTGGTGTTGGGCATCACTATGATCGCCTTGATGCCGAGCTTGGCGGCAGACAGGGCGACCCCCTGCGCATGGTTGCCCGCAGAGGCGGCGATAACGCCGTGATCCTTCTGTTCCTGAGTCAGGGTGGCAATCTTGTGATAGGCGCCGCGCAGCTTGAAGGAGTGAACCGGTTGCAGATCCTCCCGCTTCAGACTGACGTGATTGCCGAGCCGCTCGGACAATTTCTTAAGCGTCTGCAAGGGGGTCACCCGCGCCGCCTCATAGACGGGGGAGAGCAACACCTTGCGCAGATAATCAGCCGCAGAGACCATGGTTTACTCCTCCAGCTTGCTGCGGTCACGCACCGCGCCCTTGTCAGCGCTGGTGGCGAGCATGGCGTAGGCGCGCAGGGCAAAGGAGACCTGACGCTGGCGATCGAGCGGCTTCCAGCCACGGGCTTCGACGGCAACGCGGCGGGCGGCCAGCACGCTGTCGGCCACCTCCAGCACCATGCTGCGGGCCGGGATGTTGATGCTGATGATGTCGCCATCCTCCACCAGACCGATAGTGCCGCCAGAGGCCGCTTCTGGTGATACGTGGCCGATGGAGAGACCCGAAGTACCGCCGGAGAAGCGGCCATCGGTGATCAGGGCGCACTGCTTGCCCAATCCCATGGATTTCAGATAGGTGGTGGGGTAGAGCATCTCCTGCATACCGGGGCCCCCTTTTGGCCCCTCATAGCGGATCACCACCACCTCACCGGCCTTGACCGTGCCGTCCAGAATGCCGGCGACCGCCGTATCCTGACTCTCGAACACCCGGGCCGGGCCGCGGAAGGTGAGGTTCTCGTCATCCACCCCGGCCGTTTTTACGATGGCACCATCAAGGGCCAGATTGCCGGAAAGTACCGCAAGGCCCCCTTCCAGACTGTAAGCGTGCTCCAGCGAGCGGATGCAGCCCCCGGCGCGATCCACATCCAGCTCATCCCAACGGCAATTCTGGCTGAAGGCCTTGGTGGTGCGGATGCCAGCTGGGCCAGCGCGGTAGAAGTCCACCACCGCCTGACTCGGCTGGCGGCTGACATCATATTCATCGAGCTGCTCGGCCAGCGAACAACCCAGCACGGTACGGGTATCGCCATGCACCAGACCCGCTTTTTCCAGCTGACCCAAAATGGCGACCACACCACCGGCGCGGTGCACATCTTCCATGTGGTACTTCTGGGTGGAGGGCGCCACCTTGCACAGCTGCGGCACCTTGCGCGACATGCGATCGATATCGGCCATGGTGAAGTCCACCCCAGCCTCCTGCGCCGCCGCCAGCAGGTGCAACACGGTATTGGTGGAGCCGCCCATGGCGATATCCAGCGCCATGGCGTTTTCGAACGCTGCCTTGTTGGCGATATTGCGCGGCAGGGCACTCTCGTCATCCTGCTCATACCAGCGCTTGGCCAGCGTCACGATGCGCTGGCCCGCCAGCTTGAACAGCTGCTCGCGATCGCTGTGAGTCGCCAGCATGGAGCCGTTACCCGGCTGGGAGAGGCCAAGCGCCTCGGTCAGACAGTTCATGGAGTTGGCGGTAAACATGCCGGAGCAGGAGCCGCAGGTGGGGCAAGCGCTGCGCTCGATCTGATCGCTCTGGGCGTCGGAGACCTTGGGATCGGCGCCCTGGATCATGGCGTCCACCAGATCCAGCTTGATGATCTGGTCGGAGAGCTTGGTCTTGCCCGCTTCCATCGGGCCGCCGGAGACGAAAATGACCGGGATATTGATACGCAGAGCCGCCATCAGCATCCCTGGGGTGATCTTGTCGCAGTTGGAGATGCAGACCATGGCATCGGCGCAGTGGGCGTTGACCATGTACTCCACCGAGTCGGCGATCAGCTCCCGCGATGGCAGGGAGTAAAGCATGCCGCCGTGGCCCATGGCGATGCCGTCATCCACGGCTATGGTGTTGAACTCCTTGGCAACGCCACCCGCGGCTTCAATTTCCCGCGCCACCAGCTGGCCCAGATCCTTGAGGTGGACGTGGCCCGGTACAAACTGGGTGAAGGAGTTGACCACGGCGATGATGGGCTTGCCAAAATCCTGATCAGTCATTCCGGTGGCACGCCACAGGGCGCGGGCCCCGGCCATGTTACGTCCGTGGGTGGTGGTGGCGGATCTCAACTTCGGCATTGTCTCTACTCCCTGAATGCCCATATGGGCTCGATGCGTTATGCGGTGATGATACGAGTGGATCGGAATCGATCCTGGTGAAGGCTCCTCTGGGAAGCTCTCACCAGAAGCGACTCGGGGAGGCACATCACCTCCCCTCTCTCATCAGTCGTTAACTGGCGTCAACCAGCCCCACTTGTCCTCGGTCTGGCCATTGAATAGGCCGAAAAAGGCGTTTTGCAGTTGCTCGGTCACCGGGCCACGGCTGCCAGCGCCCACCTTCATCCGATCAACGGAACGCACCGGGGTCACTTCGGCGGCGGTGCCGGTCATGAAGATCTCGTCCGCCACGTAGAGCGCCTCGCGGGGCAGCGCCTGCTCACGCACCTCGTAACCCAGATCACGAGCCAGCGTCATGATGGTGTCGCGGGTGATGCCGGGCAGGATGGCCGCGGTGGCAGGCGGGGTGAACAGCACGCCATTCTTCACCAGAAACAGGTTCTCCCCCGCCCCTTCGCTCAGATAGCCGTTCACATCCAGTGCCAACCCCTCGGCAAAGCCGTTGCGTTTGGCCTCACGGCTGATCAGTTGGGAAGAGAGGTAGTTGCCGCCCGCCTTGGCGCCGGTGGGAATGGTATTGGGAGCAAGCCGGCTCCAGGAGGTGACGCAGACATCCACCCCGTTTTTCAGCCCCTCTTCACCCAGATAGGCGCCCCACGGCAGGGCGGCCACCATCAGGTCGGCCTTGGCATCCAGCGGCGGATGCAGCCCCAGCCCCACGTTGCCGACAAAGGCCAGCGGGCGCAGATAGCCGCTCTTCAGGCCGTTCTCGCGCACCACGGTGCGGCAGGCTTCATTCACGTCAGACTCGCTGTAGGGCACATCCATCCAGTAGATCTTGGCGGAGTCGAACAGGCGGCGGGTGTGCTCCTGCAGGCGGAAGATACAGGTGCCCTTGGGGGTATCGTAGGCGCGCACACCCTCGAACACCGAGGAGCCGTAGTGCAGGGCGTGGCTCATGACGTGTACCTGGGCATCTTGCCAGGGCACCAGTTTGCCGTTGAACCAGATGTATTGTGGGTGAGTGGCTGATTGGGAAGGCTGTGACATTGGCTTTGCTCCTTAAGCTCTGATCCGGGGTTGCTGTTCCAGTGCATCGACCCGGGAGACGTCCACCAGCTTCACCAGCTGGCTCCACAACTGTTGGATAGGACGCGCCGACTCGACAGTAACCGTGATCCGCAGCTGTTGGCAATCCTGCTCCATATTCAAGGCGCAGAGATTGAAGCCGCGGTGACGCACCACCCGCAGCACCCGCTCCATCACTTCGGGCCTGGGCTGGGCGTGGATATGCAGGGTGTGCTGTGCAAATGCTGGCTGTGCAAGGGTGTGCGGGTTCATGGGCGTTGCTCCATCATCTTGTGGTTGGCGACTCCCGGCGGAACCAGGGGCCAGACGTTTTCTTCCTCTGAAATAGCCACATGCAACAGATAGGCGCTTTCGCTCTTCAGCAGGCGGTCGAGGGCACCGGCTATCTGCTCCTTGCATGTGATGGTCTCGCCCGGAATGCCGAAGGCGGCAGCCAGCGCGACGAAATCGGGGTTGTCGGAGAGGATGGTCTCGCTGTAGCGGCCGTCGAAGAACAGCTCCTGCCACTGACGCACCATGCCGAGGCGCTGGTTATCCAGCAGCACCATCTTCACCTTGAGCTGGGCGCGGCGGATGGTGCCGAGCTCCTGCACATTCATCATGAAAGAGCCATCACCGCTCACCAGCACCACTTCATCCTGCGGGCGCGACATCTTGGCGCCGATGGCGGCGGGCAGACCGAAGCCCATGGTGCCAAGACCGGCACTGGAGAGGTGGTTGCGCGGGCTGGTGAAGCGCATGTGCTGGGCTACCCACATCTGGTGCTGACCCACGTCGCAGGCCACCACGCTGCTCTCCGGCAGCTTGGCGGATAGCTGTTTGAGCAGCGCCGGCGCATAGATGGCCTGCCCCGGGTGGTCGTAGCGAAACGCATATTCGCGGGCCATGGCGGCGCAGTGTTCACGCCAGGGGTCAATGGAGAGGGACATGGCGAGGGCGGGCAACACCCGCTTGAGATCCGTGGTGATGCCCACCTCGGCGGCGCGGCGCTTGCCGAACTCGGCAGCATCCACATCCAGATGGATCACTTTCGCCTCGGGGGCGAACTCCTCCAGCTTGCCGGTCACCCTGTCGTCGAAACGGGCACCGACCACCACTAGCAGGTCGCACTGCTGCACCGCGTAGTTGGCGGCCTTGGTGCCGTGCATACCGAGCATGCCGAGATAAACGGGGCTGTCGGGGTCGAGCGCACCAATCCCCTTGAGGGTGGTGACCGCAGGCATGCCGGTGACGGCGGCAAAGTCGCGCAACTGCTGCTCGGCATTGGCCATGCCCACCCCGCCACCGACGTAGAGCAGCGGGCGCTCGGCAGCAGCCAGCAAGGTGCGGGCAGCGGCCAATTCTGAAGGATTGAGCGCTTCTGGCTCTGCCACCGCAAACAGCGGGCTCTGGGTAGTCACGGCGGCCAGCTGCACATCCTTGGGCAGATCGATCAATACCGGCCCCGGACGCCCCTCGCTGGCGATAGCAAAGGCATCGGCGATAACCTGCGGCAGATCCGCCACATCCGTCACCATGAAGGAGTGCTTGGTGCAGGAGAGGGACATGCCGAGCACATCGACCTCCTGAAACGCATCGGTGCCGATGGCGGAACAGGGCACCTGTCCACTGATGGCCACCAGCGGCACGGAATCAAGCAGCGCCTCCGCCAAACCGGTCACCAGATTGGTGGCACCGGGGCCGGAGGTGGCGATGCAGACCCCCACCTGACCGGAGGCGCGGGCATAACCGACCGCCGCCATGGCGGCGCCCTGCTCGTGGCGGCAGAGCTGATGGGCCAGACCACCGTCATACAGGGCATCGTAGACCGGCATGATGGCCCCGCCCGGGTAACCAAACACCTGGGTCACACCCTGTTTCTTGAGAGCCTGTACCAAAAACTGCGCGCCGTTCATGTGGAGAATCCTGTCCTTTGGTCGAAAAAAAACCCCCGAGCTGTGAGGCTCGGGGGTCGCTTGTTTCGTTCTGTCCGGTGGTGGGTCTATCCCTTGTTCCGTGCAGCTAAACGAGCCCCGAGCGGTGAGATAATAATCACCACTAGGACCACAATAATGCTGACGAAACGGGAGGCCATGTTCATAGTTACAACCGGAAATCCTGTGAAATTGGGGCGGTTTGCACCGCGAATGGCTATTAGAACTAGCACGGTGATTTTTATTGGGCAAGGATTTTTTCTGTGACAACCCACTGATTTTGGCTATTCCCCAGCCGGAACTCTGGAATAAAAAACCAACAAAAAGCAGTTAGTCAGAACATATATCAACTCAAGGACGGGATTTATGTCATTAGCTGTGGTTTATAGCCGTGCCAGCCTCGGGATCGCGGCCCCGCAAGTTACAGTGGAAGTTCACCTCTCCAACGGCCTGCCCGCCTTCAACATGGTCGGCCTGCCGGAAACCTCGGTGAAAGAGTCGCGGGATCGGGTGCGCAGCGCTCTGCTCAACGGTAATTTCGAGTTCCCGAGCAAACACATCACGGTCAATCTGGCCCCCGCCGATCTGCCCAAGGAGGGCGGCCGTTTCGATCTGGCCATCGCCATCGGCATTCTCGCCGCTTCCAAGCAGATACCGGCAAAATACCTGCTCGATCATGAATTTTTGGGGGAGTTGGCCCTGACCGGCGAGATCCGTCCCGTGCTTGGAGTGCTGCCCGCGGTGCTCGCCTGCCGCGATGCGGGACGCACCCTGCTGGTGCCACGAGAGAACGGCCCGGAGGCCTCCCTCATTCAGGATGCGGAGGTGCGCACCGCCCACCAGCTACTGGCCGTCACCGCCTGGCTGGCAGGCCAGTACGAGCTGCCACTGCCTGATCCCCAAAGCGCGGAGAGCCTGCCCGACGTGCCGGATCTGCAAGATGTGATCGGCCAGTCACAGGCCAAGCGGGCGCTGGAGATCGCCGCCGCCGGCAGTCACAACCTGCTGTTCATCGGCCCGCCCGGCACCGGCAAGAGCATGCTGGCGAGCCGCCTGCCCGGCATTCTGCCGCCCTTGAGCGAACAGGAAGCGCAGCAGACTGCCGCCATCCACTCCATCGGTGGCCTGACCCCGCGCGCCGGACGCTGGCACCACAGACCCTATCGCACGCCCCACCACAGCGCCTCGGCGGTGGCGCTGGTGGGAGGCGGCAGCCACCCAAGACCCGGCGAAATTTCGTTGGCCCACAATGGGGTACTGTTTCTCGACGAGCTGCCGGAGTTCGAACGCAAGGTACTCGATTCCCTGCGCGAACCGCTGGAGACGGGCCACATCACCATCAGTCGGGCCGCCCGTCAGGTGGATTTTCCCGCCCGCTTCCAGCTGGTGGGCGCCATGAACCCCAGCCCCTGTGGCCACTATGGCGACGGCCAGACCCGCTCCAGCCCGGATCAGATCCTGCGCTACCTCGGCAAGCTCTCCGGCCCCTTTCTCGACCGGTTCGATCTGACAGTAGAGGTGCCACTGCTGCCCAAGGGGAGCCTGACCGGCAAGGCGGAGCGGGGAGAGTCGAGCCAGCAGATCCGCGATCGGGTACTGGCGGCGCGGGAGCGCATGCTTGGCCGTAACGGCAAACTCAACAATCTGCTGGATAGTCGCGAGATAGAAGATATTTGCCGACTATCGCCACAAGATGCCGAATTTTTGGAAAACGCCATCCAGAAGCTGGGGCTCAGCATCCGGGCCTGGCACCGCATTTTGCGGGTGTCGCGCACCATCGCCGATCTGGCGGGGCAACCGGCCATCGGCAAGGAGCATCTTATCGAGGCGCTCGGTTATCGCGCCATGGATCGGCTGCTGTCGCGGCTACGTAACGGCTGAAGCTGCAAGATGACGAAACGAGGGTTTCCTGCTGCCAAACGCCCTCTGCATGGTCTAGCGCGCCATCGGCTGATATTATGGCCACAGATCTGACCACTTGATGGCCCTTTATCGACAGCAAGACGGACCCTTACTCATGCCCAACAAGCTGACAGAGCGACTGCGCGGCAGCCTCTCTACCCTGCTCTATTTTTTCAATACCCTCTTCTGGTTTGTCCCCATCTTCTTGCTGGGTTTGCTCAAGCTGCCGCTACCGTTCAAGGGGTGGCGAACCCTCTGCAACACTCTGCTGGATGGCTGTGCCAGCTGCTGGATCGGTTTCAACAATCTGATCCAGAAAACCATCATCCAGACCCCTTTCGAGGTGGTCGGAGTGGACAAAGGGCACCGGAATGAGTGGTATATGGTGATTGCCAACCATCAATCCTGGGTCGACATACTGGTATTGCAGCGGGTTTTTAACCAAAAAATCCCCTTCCTGAAGTTTTTCCTCAAGAAAGAGCTGATTTGGGTACCTTTTCTCGGTCTGGCATGGTGGGCGCTCGACTTTCCCTTCATGCGGCGATATTCCCGTAAATTTCTGGAAAAAAGACCACATTTGAAGGGAAAAGACATAGAAACAACGCGCCAGGCCTGTGCCAAATTCCGCCATATTCCGGTGAGTGTGATGAACTTTGTCGAAGGCACCCGTTTCACCGGCAGCAAGCATCAGAAGCAGGGCTCGCCCTATCGCCACTTGCTGCTCCCGAAAGCGGGGGGCATCGCCTTCACCCTGGCAGCCATGGGTGACCAGTTGCAGCAACTGGTTGATGTCACCATCGCCTATCCGGACGGCATTCCCAGCTACTGGGACTTCATGTGCGGCCGGGTCGGGCAAATCAAGGTTCAGGTCCGCTATTTGCCGATCGACCGTAAGCTGGTGGGGGATTACTTCAATGACCCCGAGTTCCAACAAGAGTTTCAACAGTGGTTGAACGGGATCTGGCACGAGAAGGACCAGACCCTGAGCCAACTGCTGGCAACCAAGGCGCAGTAGACATTCATGCTATCCCTGCTTCCCGGCCCGCTGGTGCTGATCATCAGCGCGGGCCTGACCATCCTGTTCACCGCCTTGTGCGCCAGCTTGATCCTGCTGGTGTCGCTGGCCAAGCTGCTGCTGCCGATCCCGGCCTTTGGCCGCGCCTGCAGCCGGCTCAACAACCGTTTCATGAGGCTGTGGCTCGGTTGCAACGCCCTGGTGATCCGTCTCACCATGCGCATCGACTGGCAGATCGAAGATGAGACCCGACTGCGCAAGGATGGCTGGTATCTCGTCATCAGCAACCATATGAGCTGGACCGACATAGTGGTGCTGGGTCATCTGTTCCGCGATCGGCTGCCGGTGCCCAAGTTCTTCATGAAGCACGAGCTGATCTACATCCCGCTGCTGGGGCTCGCCTGCTGGGGGCTCGACATGCCCTTTATGCGCCGCTATTCACGGGCGTTTTTGCTACGCAACCCGCACCTGCGCGGCAAGGATATCGAGACCACCCGCAATGCCTGCGAGAAGTTTCGCCACATCCCCACCACCGTCATCAACTTCGTGGAAGGGACCCGCTTCACCGAGCAGAAACGGGACGCGGCCCGCTCCCGCTACCGTCATCTGATGCCGCCCAAGGCGGCGGGTCTGGCCTTCACCCTGGCGGCCATGGGGGAGCAGTTTGACAGCCTGATCAACGTCACCATCCGCTATCCGGACAACGCCGAGACCCCGTTCAAGGACTTCCTGATGGGACGGGTAAAGCGCATTCAGGTGCGGATTGAGGAGCTGCCGGTGGATGAGGCGCTGGTCGGTGATTACTTCAATGACAAGCAGTTCAAACGGGGTTTTCAGGAGTGGCTAAACCAGCGCTGGCAGGAGAAGGACGAGGTGCTGGAGGGGTGGCAGCGCGGTCAGGCGCCGCTGCGGGTTGCTACCGAAGGGATATCCAACCAAGAGGCATCCACAGAGAGCACCGAGGCCAACTCGGCCAACTGATCTTCGGAAAAGACTGCAATCCCGTGGCGGCGCAGCAGGGCGGTGGTCTTGCCCTCGCCCGCCACAGAGACCCCTTCGAAGCGGCCGTTATAGATACGGCCGCTGCCACATGAGGGGCTGCCCTCTTTCAGCAGCGCGAAGCGAATGCCCTGCGCTTGACAGATTTCCAGCACCAGCTCGGCGCCGCGATCAAACTCGGCGGTCACATCCAGCCCGCTCGCCGTCACCACCCGCTCACCTTGCCGCTCGGCAGGAGGGCGCGGGGTCGGCAAACCGCCCGCCACTTCGGGGCAGAAGGCCAGCACTCGCCCTTCGGCACCCAGTTCATTCAGCCAGTCGCTGACAATCCCCTTGCTTTGACCGTCGTAACGCACTGGCTGGCCCAGCAGG
The DNA here is from genome assembly GCF_006243315.1 of Aeromonas sobria. GTDB lineage: Bacteria > Pseudomonadota > Gammaproteobacteria > Enterobacterales > Aeromonadaceae > Aeromonas > Aeromonas sobria_A. The sequence goes on along the minus strand of NZ_NKWE01000042.1, from coordinate 39,100 downwards.
CAAGCGCTTACCAGCACGCGAACGGAATTGATACTCACGCTTCTGCTCCATGCATCACCTGATCGAACATCACGCAGCAGGGACTCTCCAACCGGTAAAGGATAGCGGGGCGCTGTTTGCCGGTGCGCTTGCGGCCGCTGTCCACCAGAATGTCGGCACGATGGATCCGCTTGCGAAACGCCGCCGTGTTCATCGGGGTTTGCAGGATGATTTCGAAGGCGCGCTGCACCTCGGAGAGGGTGAACTCGGGCCCCAGCAGTTGCAGCGGCAAGGTGCTGTAGCGACTCTTGATCCGCAGCCGCTCCAGCCCCTTGGCGATGAGCTGGACATGGTCGAAGGCGAGGCTCAGCCCCGGCAGGTTGCAGAGCGGATGCCAGCAGCCGTGGATGGCCTCCACTTCCGGATCGACCAAGCAGAGATAGACCAGGGTCGTGGACCAGCCGCGGGGATCCCGCTCCAGACTGCCGAGGGTGCAGACCTGCTCGCTGTAGCAGTGACCGAGCCCCCACTCCGCCAGCAGGCGGCGCTGGGCGGCATCCAGATCCCGATCCAGTGCCTCATCGATGCGCAAGCCGGGTAGCTGCCAACTGTGGGCAAAGGGGGGGCGATCACGGGTCTCGAGCAGCAGCTCGAGCCGCTCGTCATGCAACCGCAGCACCACCATATCCAGACTCATTCTCAGCATGCCGATCGCCCTGCTCGCCTTCCATTAATGTTTGGTAGATAATATCACACGAATAGTATGTGCAGGAGCCAATCATGGGAACCGTCGCCAGCCTGGATATTGATGCGCAGAAGGGCTTTACCCCTCTCTGCCCGAACGAACTGCCCGTCGCGGGCGGTGATGATATTGTGGCCGCGCTCAACGCTCAGGCCACCCTCGCCACGCTGCGGATCGGCAGCAAGGACGCTCACCCGGCCAATGCCGACTGGGCCGTCAGTGACCCCGCTGGCATGTTGCTGCCGCTAGACCTGCCCAACGCCGACCTCACTTGGCCGGTGCACTGCGTGCCGGGCAGCAAGGGCTTCGAACTGCTCGACGGCCTGCCTGCCCCCATCGACTATGACTTCTTCGTCTGGAAGGGGGTCGAGCCGGATCTGCATCCCTACGGCACCTGCTTCCACGACCTGGCCGAACGGCGCAGCACCGGACTCATCGAATTTCTGCAAGCCCGCAAGGTCGATACCGTGCTGGTCGGCGGCCTCGCCACCGACTACTGTGTCAAAACCAGCGTGCTGCAACTGCGCCGCGCCGGTTTCCGGGTGATCGTCCATCTCGATGCCTGCCGTGGCATCGCTCCCGCGACGGTTGCCAGCGCCCACACCCAGATGATCGAGGCTGGCGCCGAACTGGCTCAGACCCTGATCGATGTACAACGCCTGCTGGACGCCTGATATGCCCCCTATCCTCACCAGCCTGCTCGATACCGGCGCCTGCAATCTACCTATGCGACTGGCGTTCGCCCGCCTGCGGGGAGTCTGATATGCCACCCATACTAACCAGCCTGCTCGACACCGATGCCTACAAGCTGCATATGCAGCAGGCGGTGTTCCATCGCTATCCGGATGCCGAGGTGGTGGCAGAATTCCACAGCCGCAATGAAGAGGATCTGCTGCCCATGATGGGGCAGATCGAGGAGCAACTGCGCCTCGCTGGCTCCCTGCGACTGACCAAACCCGAGCTCGATTTTCTCGCCGAACGTCCCTTCTTCACCCCTGACTACCTCGACCACCTCCGTCGCAAGCCGCTCGATGCCTCCCTGCTCAAGGTGTTCGAGCAGGATGGCCGCATCAATGTGCGGGTCGAAGGGGCCTGGCAGGATGTGATCCTGTGGGAGATCCCGGTGCTCGCCATCATCAGCGAGATGCGCAACCGCTTCCGCTATCCCCAGTTTGGCGTCAGCCATGCGCTGGATCGACTCGACCAGAAGCTCGACAAGCTGGAGCGGGAACTGAGTCCCGAAGAGATGAGCGAGTTCAACCTCATCGATTTTGGCACCCGCCGCCGCTTCTCCCATGGGGTGCAAGATGCGGTGGTAGGCCGCCTCAAGGAGCGGCTGCCAGCGTTTCGCGGCACCAGCAACTACCTGCTGGCCCAGAAGTACCAGTTATCCGCCGTGGGCACCCAGGCCCACGAGTGGTTCCAGGCCCACCAGCAGCTCGGTTTTCCGCTCGAACACAGCCAACGCGCCGCCCTCACCAGCTGGCTGGAAGAGTTCACCGACCATCTCGGCATCGCCCTGACCGACTGCATCACCATGGATGCCTTCCTGCGTGATTTCGATTTCGAGCTGGCCAGCCGCTATCAGGGGCTACGCCACGACTCCGGCGATCCCGTGGTGTGGGGTGAGAAGGCCATCAGCCACTACCAGCGCCTCGGTATCGACCCCACCGACAAGACCCTGGTCTTCTCCGATGGGCTCAATCTCGACAAAGCAGTACAGCTGCTGCGTCACTTCCGCGGCCGCATCAATACCAGTTTCGGTATCGGCACCAAGCTCACCTGCGACCTGCCCGGTGTCAGCCCGATGAACATCGTCTTCAAGCTGATGGAGTGCAACGGCGGCCCGGTTGCCAAGATCTCCGACAGCCCGGGCAAGACCCTCTGTCGGGATGCGGAGTTTATTCGCAACCTCAAGCAGGCGTTCCACGTCGGGGTCTGATCTTCCAGGCTGCCAGAAAACAAAAAGCCCGCCGGTTCACACCGGCGGGCTTTTTTATCGACTCAAGGGGTATCAGTCTTTCTTGGTCAGCAGGAACTGCACCAATTTGTTGAACTGCTCTTGAGAGGTGATGGATTCAATCTTCACCATGTACTTGCCGTTGACCAAAAACGCAGGCACACCACGGATGTTGTAGCTCTGCATGTTGCGATCGAACTGGGAGACCATGCCGGAAACCGCGAAGCTGTCGACGGCACCGTCAAACTCCTCGGCCGGAACACCGTTGTCGACAAAAATTTTCTTCACATCGTCACGGCTGGTCGGATACTGGCGCTGTTGCATCTTGCTAAAGATGGCGGGAGTGACCTTGCTCTCTGCATTGAGCAAAGTGGCAACCGCGTAGGCACGCTGCATCTCTGGCCCCATCTCGCCACCCATGAAGTTCACCGGGTTCTTCTTGAGGGGCACATCTTTTGGCAAGCCAGCCTGCAGTTGCTCAACGATCGGTTCAAACGTCGCGCAATGCGGGCAGAAGTAAGAGAAAAACTCCATCACTTCTGGCTTGGCAGAGGCAGTCTGCTTGACCACATCGTAGTTGACGCCTTCCTTGAATTCGGGGGCGGCGTGAACCATGGGGACCATCAGCATGGCTGCGAGGAAAAATAAAACTTTTTTCATGATGTTTCCTGTTAAGGGATCACTGTGAGGCACGCCCGGCGAACCGAAGCAGTGCCAAGCCTATTGTTTCGCCATGCTGACGTCAATGGTCAGGGCCGGAGATCGAGTCACACTTGCCACGCAAGATCCCTTCAATTTCACCAGTTTGGCATCAGGCTCAACGGTGGCGCCTTCAGTGCCTCCAGCTGATCGTGCCGCAGGTGGGGCGATCTGCTGGCCACCGGATAAGTTACCACCCCGGCATAAGGGTCAACGGCGGTGCCTTCAATGCATCGAGCTGATCATGCAACGTGGCGATCTGCTGGCGCCAGTAGTGATCGGTGTTGAACCAGGGAAAGTGACGGGGAAACGCAGGGTCTTCCCAGCGTCGCGCCAGCCATGCCATGTAGTGGACGATCCGCATCGCCCGCAGCGGCTCAATCAGCGCCAGCTCGCGCGAATCAAACTCCATGAACTCCTCGTAGCCCGCCAGCAGGGTATCGAGCTGGATCTGCTGCTCGTGACACTCGCCGCTCAGCATCATCCAGAGATCCTGAATGGCAGGGCCGGTGCGGCAGTCATCGAGATCGACAAACATGGGGCCGTCGCGCCACAGAATGTTGCCCGGATGACAGTCACCATGCAGCGAGATCTGCGCCACATCCAGGGTCATGGCATCGCAAACGTGCTTGATCAGCTCGTCGAGTACCCCGAAGAATTGCTTCGCCAGCCCGCTTGGCAGCCATTCGCCGGACGCCAACAGCTGACGCGGTTCGTGCAGCATGCTCTCCACATCGAGCCGCACTCGATGGTGAAACGGCTTGCTGGCACCAATCTGATGGATGCGGCCAAGATAGCGCCCGACCCACTCCAGCTGCTCGAGGTTATCCACCTCAAACTGGCGGCCACCGACGCTCTGCCAGATGGCGAACGGATAGCCCTGATGCTCCAGCAGGGTTTCGCCCGCGAAGGCGATCGGGGCGGCCACCGGGATCTCCGCATCACAAAGCCGGGCAGCATACTCATGCTCTTCGAGGATCTGGGCCCGGCTCCAGCGACCGGGACGGTAGAACTTCACCACATAGCGGCGACGCTCCTCATCCTGAAACTGGTAGACCCGGTTCTCATAGCTGTTGAGTTCGATGAGACCGGAGTCGAGCCGCAGACCGCTGAGGTCGAGCGCGTCCATGATGAGGTCGGGTGTGAGATCGGAATAGTTGAAACGCATGTCATCCACCATAAGAAAGGGGCGCCGTTGCGCCCCATTCTATCACTACTACCCGCTATTACCCTGCTCGCTGGTGACCGGACTTATGTAACTCCGGCGCCGAGGGCAGTCCACGGCAACCGGCGGACATTACAAGCGGCTGATAAACTTGCTGCCCTGACGCAGGTTGCCCTTGCTGTCATCAGGCGCCGCCCCTTCCCGTTTCAGCACAAACTTGATGTCCAGCGTCGGCCGCTTCAGGTTGTAGGGGTCAACCGCCAGACTGACCGGCAGGGTGTAGATCTCGCCCGCCTTGAGGGTCACTTCACGGGGCCCGAACCACTGATACTCGGGCAAGCCCTCCACATCCAGCTGGTAGGTCTGGGGTTGCAGGGTCTTGTTGAGGATCTTGAGGGTGTAGGTGTTCTCGATCAGCCCCTCGCTGTTTTCACGGAACAACTGGTTGCGATCCCGCAGGATATCGAGCCCCATCGGCATGATGGACATGGCGTTATAAACAAATACCCCCAGCATCACCGCCATCACCAGCCCGTAGCCAATCAGCTTGGGCCGCGCCACATGGGTGGAGTCGTTGGCCAGCTTGTGCTCAGTGGTGTAGCTGATGAGCCCTTTCGGATAACCCATCCGCTCCATGGTCTGGTCGCAGGCATCGACGCAGGCGCCGCAGTTGATGCACTCGTACTGCAGACCATCGCGGATATCGATGCCGGTCGGACAGACCTGCACACAGAGGTCGCAGTCGATGCAATCCCCCAACCCCAGCGCCTTGGGATCCGCCTTGCGGGAGCGGGCGCCACGTGTTTCGCCACGCTTGCTGTCGTAGCCGACGATGAAGGTGTCTTTGTCGAACATGGCGGACTGGAAACGGGCATAAGGGCACATGTGGATGCACATGATGGCGCGCATCCAGCCCGCATTGCCGTAGGTGATCACTGTGAAGAAGAGCACCCAGAACAGTACCCAGCCACCCGCCTGCAGGGTGAAGAAATCGGGCACCAGTTCAGTCACATCCTGGAAGTAGGCGACGAAGGTGAGACCGGTTACCAGCGAGATGAGCAGCCAGGCCAGATGCTTGGCCCCCTTGCGGGCCAGCTTCTCTGCCGACCAGGGACCGGCATCCAGCTTGCGTCGTTTGTTGGCCGCCCCCTCCAGCTTCTCTTCAAACCAGATGAAGGTGAAGGTCCATACCGTCTGCGGGCAGAGATAGCCGCACCAGACCCGGCCGAGAAAGGTGGTGACAAAGAACAGGGCAAAAGCGGCAATCATGAAGATCCAGGCCAGCAGGGTCAGATCCTGCGGCCAGATGGTGGCACCAAAAATATGGAACTGCTGATGGCCAAGATCGAACAGCACCGCCTGACGGCCGTCATAACGCAGCCAGGGCAGCAGCACAAAGAGGGCGACGAAAAACCAGCCCATGGCCTTGCGCACCCGCTGCCATGTTCCGGTCTGGGCCCGCACATAGATACGGTTGCCGGGGTTGAACCTGTCGTCGCTGGCTTTGAACGTGTTGGGATTGTAGGTCCCGGTTACGCCCTTGTCGGTAACGTCCTTGATATCGATTTTGTCGTGGTCGGCCATTGCAAGACATCGCTCCCTTATTTGTTATGGAGCGGATTATATCTTAAACAGCATGCTAATTGTGTGGATTAGATGTATCTAATATTGGCGTTTGATCGCAATTTTTAGCAACAAAAAAGCGCACCACCCCGGGGTGGTGCGCTTCCAACAAAGGTTCACTTGATTCCGCGAGCCTTGAGCAGTGCCTCTTTGAAATCGGGCACATGATCCTTGGCCAGACCGGGGATCATCGCCTGCTTGTCGGATTCCCGCATCTTGAGGTGATAGATCAGCATGTCGTCGGTCAGCTCGGACAGAGGACCTTCAAATCCCGCTTCGTTGGCCAGTTTGGCTACAAACTGCACCAGGCTGAGATCCTGTTCCTTGATCCAGGCAGGCTGCAACAACTCCAGCAGCTCTTCGATACGATGACATTGCATAGACAACCTCTTTAATCTGTCACGTTAAACTCAGGCAACCTTACCCATCAAGGCTACTTCGATTCGATCCCGCCCATTATGCTTGGCCTGATAGAGGGCCGCATCCGCTTTCTGGATCAAATCGGCGATTTTCATGCTGTTATCCGGTATCAGTGTGGCAACACCAAAACTACATGTGACCCGACCGGAGACCAGCGACTTCTGATGAGGAATATCAAGCTCCTTGAGGGCTTGCCGCACATGATCCGCCACCTGCAACGCCCCCTGCATGCCGGTACAGGGCAGCAGCAGCGCGAACTCCTCGCCCCCGTAACGGGCCGCCAGATCATCCTCCCGCCGCTCCACCTCGGCCAGCAAGGCGGCCACCTGTTGCAGACAGTCATCTCCCGCTTGATGACCATAATGGTCATTGAACTGCTTGAAGTAATCCACATCCACCAGCACCAGTGACAGGGGCACCTTGGCCCGATGGCAGCGACGCCAGGTCAGCTCCAGACAGTCATCAAGATGGGCGCGATTAGCGATACCGGTCAAGCCATCGAGACGAGAGGTGAGGCGCAGATGCTCGGAGACCACCTTCAGCTCGGCCACCAGTTCGGCGTTGGAAAAACGGTGATGGAGCGAGGCGATCTGATCCCGCCGCATCCGCCGCAACAGGGTTGGCAGAAAGACGAACAGATAACCCGCCAGCATGCAGGAGACGATCCGCTCCTGCTCGTTGCCATTGCCCAGCTCGAACAGCATCGCCATGCCCAGCGGCAACACGTCGCCATAGAGGGTGCGACGGCTACCAAACAGCATGATGGCGCTGCCGGTGAGAATGAGGCTGGAGAGCATCATCATGGCGGCCCGGTAGGTATCGGGCAGCGCATTCATGTAGAGCAGCACCCCGAGGGCCCAGGCGATGGAGGTGATGGTGGCGCCGATAAACAGCTCGCGTTCCAGCACCGGCAACGGTATCTGTTGCAGGCGGGATTGCCGCCAGCGCAAGTGCCAGCCCCGACAGAGCAGCAGCAACAGCACCCCGGCCAACCAGCCCAGCGCCTCGCTGGCGGGCAGATAGTCGTGAAACAGCAGACTCCAACCAAATGCCAACACGCCCAAACAGGGGAGACTGAAGGATGCGTGGGTATAGAGCTGGGCCATGATGGCCTGCTTAACCTGGTGTGTCACACTCTGGGTCAACTGAGTACTCCTGTACAAGAGCCGAGCAGTCTACCACTCCCCCCTGACCAGCAACAATAAAGCGCCGTTTATTAAGAATTTAATCAATCATCGGCGTTTTCTCCGACGCTGGCCAGTGAGTCCTTGCTCACCCCCGCTCCAGCTCGTCGAGGATCGGGCACTCGGGATTTTCGTCACCGTGGCAGCAACAGACCAACCCTTCCAGCGAGCTGAGCATCGCCTGCAGACCGCTGATACGGGCCCGCAGATCGACGATCTTCTCCTGTGCCAGCTTCTTCACCTGGGCACTGGTGCGATGCTCGTTGCGATAGAGCGCCAGCAGCTCCTGACACTCCTCCAGATTAAAGCCGGTCTCCCGCGCCCGCTTGACGAAGCGCAACTCCCGCAGCGAACCCTCGGTATAGCTGCGATAGCCGTTGTCGCTGCGCACTGGCGCCTTGATGAGACCGATACTCTCGTAGTAGCGGATGGTCTTGGCGGTCAGCCCCGTGGCCTTGGCAACCTTGCTGATGTTCATTTATGCCTCCTTACTGATCTGGTTGGATGCTGGCCCGTGCGCCGCCTTGGGCTGCCAGCGTTTCAATAACAGGGAATTGCTCAATACAGTGATGCTGCTCAGGGCCATGGCGGCCCCCGCCAGCTCGGGGCTGAGATAGCCCAGCGCCGCCAACGGAATGCCGATGATATTGAACACGAAGGCCCAGAACAGATTCTGCTGGATGGTGCGCCAGGTGGCCGCCGAGATGTCGATGGCATCGGCCACCAGCCGCGGGTCAGATCGCATGAGCGTGATGGAGGCGGTCTCCATCGCCACATCGGAGCCGGAGCCCATGGCGATGCCCACGTCTGCTGCCGCCAGCGCCGGGGCATCGTTCACCCCATCCCCCACCATGGCTACCAGCCCGCGGGTTTGCACTCGCAGCGCCTCGACTTTTTCAACCTTACCGGCTGGCAGCACCGAGTCAAACGCTCCGTCCAACCCCAGCTGGGCGGCGATGTGCGCCACCGGCGCTGGCGCATCGCCGCTCACCAGCCAGCTGGCGATGCCGCGCTGGCGCAGGGTGGCGATGGCTTCCGCACTCTCGGGGCGCAAGGTGTCGGCCAGTGCCGCAATGCCAGCCACCACGCCGTCGATGGCGACCCAGACCCGCGTTGCGCCGTCGGTGGGCTGTTCATCCTGTCGCGGCGCTGCAATGCCGAGCTGGGCCAGCAGGGAGCTATTACCGATGGCGACCCTGTGGCCCGCCACCTGACCGACAATACCGGCACCGACCCGCACCTCTACCGTCTCCGGCTGGGGTAGCGTCAGCCCTTTGCCGACCGCCTCGCGCATCGCCAGCGCCAGCGGGTGTTCGCTCGCCTGCTGCAGGGCGGCGGCGAGGTGCAGCTGCTCGGCAGTGCCGCTCCAGCTCGCCAGCAGCGGCCGACCCTGAGTCAGGGTGCCGGTCTTGTCGAAGATCAGCGCCTTGATGGCGTGGGCCTTCTGCAGAGTATCGACATCCTTGATCAGAATGCCGTGACGGGCCGCCACCCCGGTGCCGGTGACGATGGCAGCGGGGGTCGCCAACCCGAGGGCGCAGGGACAGGCAATCACCAGTACCGCCACCGCCGCCAGCAGCGCCTGACCGAAATCATTGCTGATGGCGTACCACACCAGCAGGGTAAACAGGGCGATGGCCATCACCACCGGCACAAAGACAGCGGAAACCTTGTCCACCAGCTGTTGCAGCGGTGCCTTGCCCATCTGGGCGCTCTCCACCAACGCGATGATCTTGCTGAGGCTGGACTCCTCCCCCACCGTAGTGGCTTCGATCTCCAGCACACCGGAGCGGTTGATGGCGCCGCCCAGCACCTTGTCGCCCGCACTGCGCGGCACCGGCAGGCTCTCGCCGGTGAGGATCGACTCGTCCAGCTCGCTGGCGCCGCTCACTATCCTGCCATCCACCGGCACCCGCTCCCCCACCAGCACCCGCAGCCGATCGCCGCGTAGCACCTCGTCGATGGCCACGCTCTGCCAGCTCTCGCCATGCCAGACGGTGGCAGTTTCCGGCCGCAGCGCCATCAGCTCGCGAATGGCTGACTGGGTGCTGCGTCTGGCCCGCGCTTCCAGCAGTTTTCCCAACGAAATCAGGGTAATGATGATGGCGCTCGCCTCGAAATAGAGCTTGCCGCTGGCGGCCATCCCCAGCGTCAGCAGCAGATAGAGGCTGTAGAAGTAGGCAGCGCTGGTGCCGGTGGCCACCAGCACATCCATATTGGCCGCGCGGTTCTTGAGGGCAAGCCAGGCGCCGCGATAGAAGCGGGCCCCGATCCAGAACTGCACCGGGGTGGCGAGCAGCAGCTCCAGCCAGGCGGGCAGATGCCAGGGGAACAGCCCGGCCATGGCCAGCATCCCCACCAGCAGCGGCAGAGTCAGCAGGGCCGAGACGATGACCCGGGTTTGCGCCTGACCGGCGCTGGCGGCATCCTGCGCTTCCCGCTCCAGCAACTGCTGGCGGCGGCCGCTGGCCGAACCCTGTGCCAGCTGGGCGCCAAAGCCGAGCGCCTCGATCTGCTCGCGTAATGCGGCCGGGGTCTGCATACCGGGCACCAGCACGATACGGGCCTGCTCGATGGAAAAGTTGACCTCGGCAGAGATCACGCCGGGCAGCGCTGCCAGCATCTTGTTCAGTCGCGCCGAACAACCTGCGCAGGTCATGCCGCGGATCTGGAAAGACAGTGTTTCGCGGCCGTAGTCGTAACCCTGACTCTTGATGCTGTCGAGCACCACAGGCAGACGGTCGGGGCTGGTCAGCTCGATGGCCGCCTGCTCCAGCGCGAAGTTGACGGTCGCCGCGACCCCGTCGAGTTTGTTGAGGTTGGCCGCGATGCGGCTGGCGCAGTTGGCGCAGCTCATGCCGCTGAGCGGCAATTGCAGATGAATGAGGTGTTGCTGTTGAGTCGTCATGCTGTTCCTCCCCGGAACCCGTCGGCACCAAAAAACGCCGACCGGCAAACCCTAACCTTTACCTTAAGGGCAAGCTCAAGCAGTTCACAGCCGCTTTTTAAGAATGTGTGGGAAAAACGCGGATAAAAAATGGCGCCACCCTCGGCGAGAGTGGCGCCATCCTGTTTCACTTCATTTCGCTTCGGGGCTTATCAGATACCGTACTGGGCGCGGTAAGCCTGCATGGCGGTCAGCTGTGCTGCCAGCTCCGGCTGTTCGGCCTGCTTCTCCTCCAGATAGGCGATGAGATCGCTCATCTGGATGATGGCGATGATGTGGGCGCCGTAGTCACGCTCCACTTCCTGAATGGCGGAGAGCTCGCCCTTGCCCTTCTCCTGACGGTCCAGCGCGATCAGCACGCCCGCCAGCGAGGCGCCGTTGGCCTGGATCAGATCCATGGATTCGCGAATGGCGGTGCCAGCGGTGATGACGTCGTCCACCAGCATGATGCGACCCTTGAGCGGGCTGCCCACCAGATTGCCGCCCTCACCGTGATCCTTGGCCTCCTTGCGGTTGAAGCACCAGGGCACATCCACATCGTGTTGCTCCACCAGCTGCACGGCGGTGGCGGAGGCGATGGGGATACCCTTGTAGGCCGGGCCAAACAGCACATCGAACTCGATGCCGGCATCCATCAGGGCAGCGGCATAGAAGCGGCCGAGGCGGGCCAGATCGCGGCCGCTGTTGAACAGACCGGCGTTGAAGAAGTAGGGGCTTTTACGACCGGATTTCAGGGTGAATTCACCGAATTTGAGGACCTGTTTCTCCAGGGCGAACTCGATAAATTGACGCTGGTAGGCTTTCATTCTGGCTCCTTGCTTGGCTTGTCGTTTACTTGTGTGGGGGTATAAAAAAACGCGGCCAATGCCGCGTTTTTAAAATCAGGAGAGTGACTGCTTCTGCAGCGCAATGATCTCGGCAATGCCGCCCTTGGCGAGCCCCAGCATCGCCAGCAGCTCCTCATGGGTGAAGGGCTCGGCCTCCGCGGTGCCCTGCACCTCGATGATCCGACCATCTTCGGTCATCACCACGTTCATGTCGGTCTCGGCGGCGGAGTCTTCGATGTACTCCAGATCACAGATGGCTTCGCCCTGATACATACCGACAGAAACGGCGGCGATCATCTGCTTGAGCGGGCTCTGCTTCAGTTTGCCCTGTGCCACCATCCAGTTCAGTGCATCCACCAGCGCCACACAGGCACCGGTAATAGCTGCAGTACGAGTGCCACCATCTGCTTGCAGCACGTCACAGTCCACAGTGATGGAGTGCTCGCCCAGCGCAGTCAGGTCTACCGCTGCACGCAGGGAGCGGGCGATCAGTCGGGAGATCTCCAGAGTACGGCCGCTCTGCTTGCCAGAAGCCGCTTCGCGGTTCATCCGGGAGTGAGTGGAGCGCGGCAGCATGCCGTATTCGGCAGTGATCCAACCCTGACCCTTGCCTTTCAGGAAGCGCGGAACGCTGGTGTCGACGCTGGCGGTGCAGAGCACGCGAGTGTTACCGAACTCCACCAGCACTGAGCCTTCTGCATGTTTGGTGAAATTGCGGGTAATGGTAACCGGGCGAAGTTGCGCGGCACTGCGATCGCTTGGACGTGACATGGAATGGACCTCTGGGCTGGCTCAAATTGGCGAAGGAGTATAAGTCATTAGGCCCCAAATATCAGCCGCTAAAACCACGGCATCGGCTGACGAGCAGGGCCGGGCTGAGTATACTGGCCGCACACTTCATCAAGCCCGGAACAATCAATGATTCACAGCATGACCGCCTACGCCCGCAAGGAATTCAAGGGCGACTGGGGCACAGCCGTTTGGGAAATTCGTTCGGTAAACCAGCGCTATCTGGAAACCTACATTCGCCTGCCGGAGCAACTGCGCAGCCTGGAGCCGGTACTGCGTGAGCGTTTCCGCGCCAAGCTGCAGCGCGGCAAGGTGGAGTGCAACCTGCGTTTCGAAGCCGCACAAGCCGCAGCCAGCCAGCTGCACATCAATGAAGATCTGGCCAAACTGATCATCGACAGCGCCAACTGGGTAATGAAAGAAGCAGGCCAGGGCCAGCTCAACCCGGTCGACGTGCTGCGCTGGCCGGGTGTCATGGCCGCCGCCGAACAGGATATGGACGCGGTCGCCACCGAGCTGCTCGGCGGGTTCGATCAGACCATGGAAGATTTCCTCGCCTCCCGCGCCAGCGAAGGTGCCAACCTCAAGAACCTGATCCAGCAGCGTCTGGATGGCATTCAGGTGGAAGTGAAGAAGGTGCGCGTCCACCTGCCGCAGATCATCGAGTGGCAGCGCCAGAAGCTCACCGACCGTCTGGCCGAAGCCAAGGTGGAGCTGGATCCGGCCCGCATCGAGCAGGAGATCGTGATGCTGGCCCAGAAGATCGACGTAGCCGAAGAGCTGGATCGTCTGGAGATGCACATCAGCGAGACCATCAAGATCATGAAGAAAGGTGGCGCCTGTGGCCGTCGTCTCGACTTCATGATGCAAGAGTTCAACCGCGAGTCGAACACCTTGGGCTCCAAGTCCATCAACGCCGAAGTGACCCAATCCGCCGTCGAGCTGAAGGTCCTGATCGAGCAAATGCGGGAACAAATTCAAAACATCGAATAATTTTTTCACCCGCCCAAGCAGCTCTTGAAAGCCCCGTATTACCTTGTGAATAGCAGGGTAGATACAGGGCTTTTTCATTTTACCGGCCACATAGATGTGGCAGATGTCGGTGACAACCGACATGCCGCGCCTGCTTGTTTTGTTCGACGATGATGGCTCCCAGCTCGCCGCCAGGGGTCATGTTGAGGCGAACACCATGGCGGCAGGGAACATCACGCAACAACTCAGGCTCATGTTGCGTAACCGGATACCCGCCTACAGGAGATCTTTCAGCCGGGTTAACAGCGCTTTACGGCTGTTATTCGCCACCACAAATCGCTTAAAGCGCTGGGCAAACGCGGGGCTATCGCCTTTGCACTGATAGGCTTCGCATAACTGATGCACATAGCGTGATGCCGCATCGTAGCCACTGGCGCAGGTGCGATCCGCTTGTTCTTGTGCTTGCTGCCAAGTGTGTTCGCGCTGATGGTAGATATCCGTCAATGCTTTCTCTTTTTCCGCTTTTTCAATCGCCATTTTCTTTGCGAGCGCGTCGGCTTGCGCTTGCTGTAATTGGCGTTGCGCTTGTGCAACGTAAGGAGTGATCACGTCGGGAGTTAACCAATAGTGATAGGCTGGGTCTTGGTTGGCCGATTCTTTTCGCGTCATCGCCAAGGCTTGATGACGGGTTAACTGGCCTTGTTCAAACAGCGTGCTTAATAGCGTCCGTTTCTCCGCGTCAATAAGCTGATGGAACCAGCCGTCAAATTGCAACTCGGCCTGTTTGGCTGGGTGACTGGGTTGTGCCTTCAGCACCATCGCCAGTGCGTTAACCCAAGCTAAGGGAATATCATAAAGGGTGACAAACGCCTGCAGCTCCTCACTGAGGTGCTCAAAATCGAAATGAATTAAAGGTACCCCATCAACTTCTTCATTAAATTCGCACGCTTTCAGCCACATAAAATAGATAAGACGCCAATCACCCTGAATTAAGGCACTGCGCAAAGCGGCTAAATGTTGGAAAAAGTGGTCAGCCTGTTCATCGTCAAAATATTCGCCATACTCTTCGATGGAAAAAGTCAGCAATTGCCATTCATCGCTTTCATCTACATGAAGGCCATCGAGCGAAAAGCCAAGTAACGCATCGGGGATCGTGCCGGCAGGCAGCTTGATATAAGCATAAATAGAGCCCCAATTGGCATAGTAAAAACCGATGTCGAAATATTTCAACATCAGCTCAGCAGGCTCAGCCTTCAAGTCACTGTAGGTGTAATAGACCTGAAAAGCGGTCGCGGTAATCTCGGCTCGACTTGAAATGGCTCTGAGTGCTTGGCGGGCGTGAGGGGCTAACTGCCCGTCGACACGCTCAAATTTGTAGTATTGATATTCGCTCACGATGACCTTGCTATCGGTTAAGGGTGAATTGAAAGGTTTGCTGCAACAAAGGCTGGATATGAACCCTTCTGGCGACCGGTTCAGCGTTGATATAACGCCTCGGCTCAACCGTCACAAATCCCCAGTATTGTAAAAATCGTTCAATAAACCGTGATTCGATGATCATGGATAAGGTTTGTTCCGGTGAAAAGTAATGGTCGGTAGGGATGGTCAAGAGCAGATCGGGGAACGCCGTCATCACCTCTTGCACCAACTCGGCAGCACTGTGGTGGTGTTGCAGGCGCCACAGCATAAACACCCAAAATATACGCACATCGACATCGAATGGATGTTGGTCAAAATACGCCCAGTTATATTGGCTGACGGCAGCCGCTAGCATAGGTTTAAAAAAGGGCTGTATCCCTGCCGCCTGATACTGCTTTTGCGCTGCTTTTTTCACATGATAGCGACCGCTACGGCGATAAATAATCCCACTGAGTTCGGCTAACACTCTGGTGTAGTGCAGGGCATTGAATTTGTCTTCGTTATTGCCCGCAAACTCACAGATACCGAGGTCAGATATGCATTGCGCCACGGCAAACTCCGGCAATAACGCACAGGCCTGTTTGACTAATTTGGTCGGCAAGTTGCCTTTGCTGGTGGCGTTGAATGACCCCTCTTGCGCCATGGCCTCATCAAGCATGAGGCCTAGATAGCGCATCACCGGGCTGGCAGAAAGATTGTCTGGGGTGCTGATGGTGAGCCACTGTAATTGATCGAACGGTGCATAAAGCCAATTGGCCATTTGGCTTGGCGTCACCCCACAAAAATCGGGATGCGGTTGATGATTACGATCCGCCATTTTGTGCTGTAACGCCACATTGAGATCGGCCAGGCTCAAATGTGGGTTCATGGCCAACATGGCGGCGACCTCATCCTGCACGTCGGCATGCAGCTTGCCCTCGCGGGTCATACAACAACGTTTAAATTTTTTACCGCTACCACAGGGGCAAGGATCGTTACGACTGAGTTTCATCATCAATGCCTCTTATCATCGGGCGAAGGCCAGCAAGGGGCTTATCAGACCAGAGCACCTTCCACCAGCGACTCGGCCAAGGCAAGCTGGGTCTGCTGGCTGGTTTGCAGGCGAGATTTTAGTTGATCGCAGAGGGTCATCAGTTCATCGACTTTAGCGACGATGCGATGCTGTTCTGTTATCGATGGTAGTGGTAATACAATTGAAGATATATGGCCTTGATTGACAGTTTTTTGCCCTGCAGTACTGACAAAAAGATCCGCAATCTTAGCGCGGACAATATTGCTAGAACCAAGTAGATATAGATATTTAGTATTAAACACCTCTATCAAGAAACGCATTCTGATGAAGTGATCACAGTAAATTGCATCATAACTTTCATCACAACCAATAAATCTACCCACAATATCAGAGCTACCATTCACGCGAATGATTAATGTGTCACCTTTCTCTAATAGATATTTATCTATCGATTTGGAATCTATAGATAGTTCTCTTGTATCAACAAGGGATACTTTCCAATCTTTAATGTCAGCCAGTCTTAATACCGTGATTGGGATACCTTCATTATCACCACGACTAGAGGCTCCATTCTGAAACTGTGGCATCAGCGAACCTAATCTGCACCACTCCCACCCCTGCGGTAGCTCAAATGGTTTTTCATCCTCACTGATAACAGGTAGCTGTTTCTCTTTTTTGATTTTCTTCTCTTTGACCAGTCGCGCTTTTTCGGTGGCGATGCGCTCCAGCAGGGCGGAGGCGGGTTCATCGCTCGGGTCTTGCGGTACCAGCTTACCCATCACGGCCAATTGCAGGATAGTCTGTTTCAGGGCGTCAATACTGGCCTCGGTGGTAAAGAGGGTATCGAAGCGAGTGCTTAGCCGCGCCCAGTTTTGCGCCAACTCGTCGGCATCGGCACCGTCTGTGAGCGTAGCGAGCAGGGTCTCCACCAGCGTCTGATGGGCCGCCAGCTGTGATTCGCTACGCAGCTCCAACTGGTCGCAGAGGGCCATTAGCTCATCCACTTTGGCTACGATACGTTGTTGTTCCTCAGCTGGAGGAATTACTACAGGTATTTCTTTTAGCCGTGAAGCTTTTACCCCTGTAGCTGTCATCCCTGAAGAATTATCAATCAGCTGATTTTGAAATGGTGATGCTAATATCTGAATAAGCATAAACCTACTAACAGTAGAATAATGCCACTGAAAACAAATTGCCCTTTGGGCAAGCGCAAAACGTTCATTTATATCAATTACAGCTGCATTACCTAGCGGAGCTTCGGTTGTAAATAGTGTATCCCCAACCCTTGGAAATCCCCTTGTCATCCATTGATCATAATCTGCTTCTGAAATGAACTCCTCTGGGACAAGGTCAATGTAGCCATACCGAATATTTTTGGCAGTAATCAACCTAACACCAGCATCAATTTTATTTGGGGTTTTTCCTCTGTAATCAATAAATTTTGCTATATTGCCGAGTCGAACCCATTTCCAGTGACTTGGACATTCAATATATTCATCAGCAATATCGACAACCTCATTGGCGGATGTCCTTAGTCCTTCCTTTTTCACCAGCCGCGCCTTTTCGGCAGCGATGTGTTCCAGCAGGGCGGAGGCGGGTTCATCGCTGGGGTCTTGCGGTACCAGTTTGCCGCGCACGGCCAACTCCAGGATCAGCTCTCGCAGCTTTTTGATGCCGGTCAGCTCCAGCTTGCTATTGCTGCCGCGCCCGGCACTGCTTTTCGGGCGCACCGCCGCACTCCAGAGATCCAGATGGTCGGTGATCAGGGTATCGAGATGGCTCATGGGGTCGTTCCAAAGTTGGTCGCGGTCAGTGCGGGGGTCAACATATTGATAATCAGGCGGATCAGGGTCTCTTTTTGTGCCGGGGCCGACTCTGCCACCAGTTCGCTAGCGTTCTGCTCAAAGCGCTGCTGGTTGAGGGTGTAGCCCTTGAGCAGGTGTTCTTTTAACAGCCGGGTGGCCCACTGGCGAAAGCGCACTCCTTGCGGTGATTTGACCCGATAGCCGACCGAGATGATGACATCGAGGTTGTAGTGTTGGGTATCGTAGCTTTTACCATCGCTGGCAGTTGTCCGGAAATTCCGGACAACTGCGCTCTCTTCCAGCTCGCCCTCTTTAAACAGGTTGCGAATATGCTCGGAGATGGTGCGTTTGTTTTTGGCAAACAGCTGGGCCAGTTGGGCCTGATTGAGCCAGACGGTCTCCTGTTGCAAAGTGACGTTGATCTCGCCGCTCTCCCCCTCGAAGATGGCAATCTGTTGCGCCGTGTCACTCATGGTCTTGACCTGCCTCGCCCTTGCCGAGCGGCGCCTTGTTGCCCAAGGCGTCACCCAGAATGGTTTTTAGCTGGTCACGCAGGCACTGGATTTCAGCCTGTTCTGTGGCATAGCGCGCCAGCAGCTCGTCAGGGTCATGGCTTATCTGCTCGCCGACATGGGGGTTTTTGATATCGAGGTTAAAGTTACGCTCGATAATGTTGTCGATACCGACCTTCCAGGCTTGCTCGTTCTCTACCCGGGCGGCAAAGCCGTCAGCCTCATCACCCCACCAAGCGATCTCGGCTTCGAACTCCTCGAACTTCATCGGCTTGGTTTTGCTGTAGTTCTTCACCCCGGCCGGATAGGGGTGCTCGTAGAACCAGACATCCTTGGTGGGCTGGCCCTTGGTGAAGAAGAGGATATTGGTCTTGATGCCGGTATAGGGGGCAAACACCCCATTGGGCAGCCGCACTATGGTGTGCAGGTTGCACTCGCTGGTAAGCAGTTGCTTGATCTTGGTTTTGACCCCTTCGCCAAACAGGGTGCCATCGGGCAGTACCACGGCGGCGCGACCGCCCTTGCCATTTGTTGCAGGGGCAAGGACTTCGATAATCAGCTGCAGGAACAGGTCGGCGGTCTCGCGGGTGCGCAGATCGGCGGGAAAGTTCTGCTCGATGCCATCCTCCTCGGTGCCACCAAAGGGCGGGTTGGTGAGGATCACATCGATATCGCTATCCCAGCTCGACAGCGGCTTGTCGAGGGTGTTGCCGTGGCGAATTTGCACCGGCACCTCGATGCCGTGCAGCAGCATATTGGTGGTGCAGAGCAGGTGCGGCAGCTGTTTCTTCTCGACCCCCAGGATCTGCTGTTGCAAGGTCTGATGATCAGCCGAGGTCTCGACATAGTGCTCTTTGACATGATCAAACGCGCAGGCGAGAAAGCCGCCAGTGCCGCAGGCCGGGTCCATGATCCGCTCGCCGAGTTTGGGGTCGATGCGGTTGACCATAAAGCGGGTGACGGCGCGCGGGGTGTAGAACTCACCCGCGTTACCGGCGCTTTGCAGGTCGCGCAGGATCTGCTCGTAGATGTCGCCAAACAGGTGGCGCTCGCTGCTGTCGGTAAAGTCGATCTCGTTGAGCTTGTTGATCACCTGCTTGAGCAGGGTGCCGTTTTTCATGTAGTTGAAGGCATCGCTGAACGCCTCTTTCACCACATAGCCACGGGGGTTGAGACTGATATTGGCAGGCTGGTTTTTCAGGCTGTCGAACAGGTCATCGTTGACGAATGCAAGTAGAGCATCGCCAGTCAGCCCTTCGCTATCGGCCGCCCAGTTGCGCCACAGGAAGCGCTCGGGGATGGGGCAGCGGTAGTTATCCTGCTCAAACTCCAGCTCCTCTTCCTGGGCGTCGAACACTTTCAAAAACAGCAGCCAGGAGAGCTGGCCAAGACGCTGGGCATCGCCGTCGATACCGGCGTCCTTGCGCATGATGTCCTGAATGGATTTGATGACTGAGCTGATGGATGACATGGGATTCTCTGCTTTTTACAAAAATGGTGACGAAAACAGGGGCGAATGCGTCAGGAATATCGATAAAACAAGCGACCATGATTGCCATGGCCGCACTGTTGTTCTGTTGCAGCCCCGGCGTCAGGCGCTCTGCTGCTCACGGTAAATTTCTTGCTCCAGCTCGGTGATAGCCTGCTCGAACTGTTTGGGACCACCAAACCCCTTCTTGGCCAACTCCAGCGGGCGCCCCAACTCGGTAAAAGGGGCGACTTTTAGCGCATCCTTGGTCTCAATCTCGGTCACCCCCTGATCGGCATACTTGTCGAGCAGTCTGGTAAGCACCTGCTGGGCGGTGTCGTTGTACTTGGTGAAGTAGTTGCGCTTTTTGACGTTGTTGGCCCGCTCGCGGCGGGTCAGTGGCGGCTGATCGTATACCACGTGGCAGATAAGGTCGAACGGGTCGAGCTCCTTGCCCACTTCCTGTTCCAGCACCTCCCACAGCACGCCCGCCTGAGCCAATTCATCCATGATGGCTTGCTTGCGCTGCGCGCCTTGCCAGCGTTTGGTGAAGGCATCGAGGGTGGCAAACTCCTTGAGCAGGGTCTTTTTGGTGTAGTCCTTGAAGGATTCGGTCACCAGCTTGCCATCGGCATCGTAATACTGCACCCGCTCGGCAATGACGCTGACCGCCACGCCATTGACATAATACTTGCTGACTCCAGGCGTTGGACCACCCAGCGGGCCTGCGCCCTGCCCCCCTGCGCCACTCTGGCCACCGTCACTACCGGTTGTGTAAGTGCCGGGTTGCTCATCAACCCCGGGGGCAAGCGGATCGTCATTGTTGCTGGGTTCATCGGCTGGCAGTGGATCGGCTCCGTCGATGATATCGTCCAGGCCTTCATCCGGATTGTTGATGTCTGCCGGTTTGACCACCATGACGCGCTCCGGTTCGCCGTCGAAACGGGGATCGGCAAACAGCTCGGTGGCCTTCTTGAAATCGAGAATGGTGAACCAGAGCTTGCCGTACTTGTCGTCGATACGGGTGCCACGGCCGATGATCTGCTTGAACTTGGTCATGGACTGAATGTTTTGATCCAGCACCACCAGCTTGCAGGTCTTTGCATCAACGCCGGTGGTCATCAGCTCGGAAGTGGTGGCAATGACCGGATAGGGCTTTTTCGGGTTGATGAAGTTGTCGAGCTGGGCCTTGCCAAGGTCATCATCGCCGGTGATTTTCATCACATAGCGGTCATCTTTCAACATCTGCTCGGGGTTGAGGTTTGCCAGCGCCCGTCGCATCCGGTCGGCATGATCTATGTCGTTGCAGAACACTATGGTCTTGGCCATCGGGTCGGTTTTCTTGAGGTAGTTGGTGATGGTCTCAGCCACCAGCTGGGTACGCTCGTCGATCACCAGAGTGCGGTCGAAATCCTTCTGGTTATAGATACGGTCTTCAATCAGGTTGCCCTGTTTGTCCATCTGCCCTTTGGTGGGACGCCACCCCTGCAGATCGACATCGATATCGACCCGCACCACCTTGTAGGGGGCAAGAAAGCCATCTTCGATCCCCTCTTTGAGGGAGTAGGTATAAACAGGGTCACGGAAGTAATCGGTGCTGGAGACGGTTTCGGTCTCCTTGGGCGTGGCGGTGAGACCAATCTGGGTGGCCGATGAGAAGTATTCGAGGATCTCGCGCCAGGCGCTGTCTTCGGCGGCGCTGCCCCGATGGCACTCATCCACCACGATCAGGTCGAAGAAGTCGGGAGAGACCTGCTTAAAGGCTTTTTGTGACTCTTCCGGCCCGGTGAGCGCCTGATAGAGGGCAAGGTGGATCTCATAGGCGGGGTCGATCATTCGCCCGGTGACCTTGGTCATGGCCGAGCCAAAGGGCTGAAAATCATTGATCTTGGTCTGATCGACCAGAATGTTGCGATCGGCCAGAAACAGGATGCGCTTCTTGGCGCCCGCCTTCCACAAACGCCAGATGATCTGGAATGCGGTGTAGGTCTTTCCAGTGCCGGTGGCCATCACCAGCAATACCCGATCCTCACCTTTCGAGATGGCTGCTACGGTCTTGTTGATAGCCTGCAGCTGGTAGTAGCGGGGAGATTTGCCGCTGCCATCCGAGTAGTAGTCCTGACTGATGACAGGCAGTTGGGCTTGGGTGTAGCCCTTCCAGGTGCAGAGCTTATCCCAAAGCTGGCCCGGGCCGGGGAACTCCTCCAGCGCGATCTCGGATTCCAGCTTGGCCGGATTGGTCTTGTCATGAAAGACGAAGCCATCGCCGTTGCTGGCAAATACGAACGGCACATCCAGCAGGCGGGCATAATCGAGCCCCTGTTGCATTCCCTTGCCAATCTCATGCTTGTTGGCTTTGGCCTCGATCACCGCCAGTGGCAAGCCCATCTTGTGATAGAGCACGATATCGGCCGATTTGACCTTTTTACGTGCCGCCATCTGGCCGCGCACCACCACTTTGCCATCCCGCAGCTTCACCTCCTGGCGGACCTGGGTCAGGTCATCCCACCCTGCCGCCTTGATGGCAGGCAGCAAGTATTTGGAGATGATGTCGGCTTCGGTGAGGGTCGCTTTGTTGATCTCGGCCATGAGCACTCTTCCGGTCGGGGGACAATATTGCTCAAGATTCTCTCATAAAATCAGCCGGGTTTTGTTGATTTCAGACTCATAAAGCAACAAGGAGAGCTGCTCTTGATAGCGAGCCTTCTGGCCCAGGAAACGTCTGGCAATGACGCCTTAATGTTGTGCTGATAAATGTTAAATACCGCCTATGGCGTGTAAATGATACTTACCCTCTGTAACAGGTAAATATTGATATACCTGCCATAGCGTGTAAATTGGAAGAACGCACGCGACCAGGTAGGCGAATCATGAAAGTAACCAGCGCCAAGCAGCTCAGCGCCTGTATCAAGGATGCCAGGCTTTCTCAGAAGCTCTCTCAAGGCAAAGTGGCCGAGAAAGTGGGGATTAGGCAAGACACAGTCTCCAGCTTCGAGCTCAACCCTGAGTCCACCAAGCTGGAGACCCTGTTCAAAATCCTCGCAGCACTCGAGTTGTCACTGGATATCAAACCCCGCAATGAGTCATCCGATAGTCCGGCATCGGGCTGGAAGGAGGAGTGGTAATGGCCCATCTGGCTGTCTACATGAACGGCTATCGGGTAGGCACATTCACCAAAACTACCAGTGGTGCCCATCAGTTTCAGTACCATGAGTCATGGCAGATATTTCCTCGCCATTTCTATCAGACTGCCAAAGCGGTGGGATTTGAAAAGGTGCAAATGGAAATGATCCTAAACGAAATGGCAAGCAGGGTGGATGAAGTGATCTTGGCCGTCCGTCAGCAGTTACCAGATACATTTCCCGCCCAGATTGCGGACTCGATTCTGGATGGGCTCAGCACCAGAGCGCAGCGCTTAACTCGGTAGTCAACCAAGTGAAATGAATCCTGGCCAGAGACAAAACATAAGCACCAACCATTGCCACCTCACATCCGGGCCCAGTTTTCCCGGTTTCCCACTTTTCCCACCTCTACCTGGCCAGCGTGGGGATGGTTCAGCATAAATAGGGGGCTATCACCATTGTCTGGGTAGTACTTTGGGTGATTTTTCTTAAAAAAATAATAAAAATCTCATCATGCCTATGATTTTTATAGTTATTTACAATCCATCATCTAATCAGATCCAGAACATCGAGTGATGGGTCGCTGACTATCCGGTTGTTACCTGTAAAAGAGCCCTTGATTCCTCAAGGGCTCTTTTATTTTGCGGCCATAGCGATAGCGCACCTGTCGCCCACCGCCGGTGAGTCAACGAGCGAGGGGCGCCCTAGCCTATCGGCATCACCAGCGCCGGTTGGTGAGGATCGCTCAGCCGTTCGGACAGATAGTCCACCAGCAGCCGCACCTTGGGGGAGAGGTGACGATTGTGGGGATAGAGGGCCCAGATCCCCTCCGCCGGGGCCCGCAGTTCGGGCAGCAGTTCGATCAGTTCGCCACGGGCCAGATGGTCGCTCACGTAGTAGTCCGGCAGCTGGATGATGCCGATCCCCTTGAGCGCAGCATCCAGCAGGGCGTGGCCGCTGTTGCACTGCAACAGGCCGCGCACCCGCACGCTGTGGGGGCGACCATCCAGAGTGAAGTGCCACTCGTCGCCGTTGCCCACCAGACAGGTATGGCGGGTCAGCTCGGAGAGGCTGTTGGGCATGCCGTGACGGGCGGTGTAGGCCGGTGAGGCGCAAACATAGGGCACCCGCTGCGCCAGCTTGCGCGCCACCAGGCTGGAGTCCTTGAGGTGACCGAGCCGCAGCGCCAGATCGTAGCCTTCGTGCACCAGATCCAGCAGCTGGTTGGTGAGGTTGAGGGTCACCTCCAGCTGGGGGAAGCGCACCATGAAGTCGTTCACCAACGGGGCGATGCGGCTCTCGCCGTAGGAGACGGGGGCCGTGATGCGCAACGACCCTTGCGGCACCGCCTGATGGCGCCCTACCGCCAGCTCCGCCTCGTAAAGATTGTCGAGTAGCTGGCGGCAGTGGCGATAGTAGATCTCACCAAGCTCGGTGAGCCGCACCTGACGGGTGGTGCGTAGCAGCAGCTTGGCCTGCAGCCTGTCTTCCAGCTGCGCCACCTGTCGGCTGACTTGCGCCACCGACACCCCCAGCTTGCGCGCCGCCGGGGTAAAGCCACCCTGCTCCGCCACGCTGACAAATTCACAGATCCCTTCCCAGCCGAGCATTATTACCTGTGTGTAAAAGTGATTTGATATTTAGCCTTATTATCACCAAATAGAAGAGAAACTACACTGCATACCTGAGTTCATTTCTGTTCACCTACCGCAACAAGAAGGATGTCATTCATGGCACAGGTTCAAACCATCAAGTGTAAAGCCGCCATCGCCTGGGGACCGGGCCAGCCCCTCTCCATCGAAGAAGTGGAGGTCATGCCGCCCCAGGCTGGTGAGGTGAGGGTACGCATCGTCGCCACCGGCGTCTGCCACACCGATGCCTTCACGCTGTCTGGTGAGGATCCGGAAGGGGTCTTCCCCTGCATCCTTGGCCACGAGGGGGGCGGCATCGTCGAGTCCATCGGCGAAGGGGTGACCAGCGTCAAGGTCGGCGATCACGTGATCCCGCTCTACACCCCCGAGTGCGGCGAGTGCAAATTCTGCAAATCCGGCAAGACCAACCTGTGCCAGAAGATCCGCGCCACCCAGGGTAAGGGGCTGATGCCGGACGGCACCACCCGTTTCTCCAAGGATGGCCAGCCCATCTATCACTACATGGGCACCTCCACCTTCAGCGAATACACGGTACTGCCGGAGATCTCCATCGCCAAGGTGGACCCGGCCGCCCCGCTGGAAGAGGTCTGCCTGCTCGGTTGCGGCGTCACCACCGGCATCGGCGCCGTGATGAACACCGCCAAGGTGAAAGAGGGCGAGAGCGTCGCCATCTTCGGGCTGGGGGGGATCGGCCTCTCGGCGGTGATCGGAGCCCGTCTGGCCAAGGCCGGTCGCATCATCGCCATCGACATCAACGAGAGCAAGTTTGAACTGGCCCGCAAGCTGGGTGCCACCGACTGCATCAACCCGAACGATTACGACAAACCGATTCAGGAGGTGATCGTCGAGCTGACCGATGGCGGCGTCGACTTCTCCTTCGAGTGCATCGGCAACGTCAAGGTGATGCGGGCGGCGCTGGAGTGCTGCCACAAGGGCTGGGGCGAGTCGGTCATTATCGGCGTCGCCGGAGCGGGTCAGGAGATCAGCACCCGTCCGTTCCAGCTGGTGACCGGTCGGGTCTGGCGCGGCAGCGCTTTCGGCGGGGTACGCGGTCGCAGCGAACTGCCGAGCTATGTGCAGCGCTACATGCAAGGTGAGTTCCAACTGGACGATTTCATCACCCACACCATGCCGCTGGAGCAGATCAACGAGGCGTTCGATCTGATGCACCAAGGCAAGAGCATCCGCACCGTCATCCACTACTGAGCATGATCGCCCCGCCCGCTATCGTGGGCGGGGTGCAGGAGTTCTTCGATGAATCTGGAGATTATCAGCAGCAACAAAAGCTTCGGCGGCTGGCACAAGCGCTATCGCCACCACGCCAGCGTGCTCGGCTGCGAGATGAATTTTGCCATCTATCTGCCGCCCCAGGCCCTCTCCGGCCAGAAGGTGCCCGTGCTCTACTGGCTCAGCGGCCTCACCTGCACCGATGAGAACTTTATGCAGAAGGCGGGTGCCCAACGCATCGCCGCCGAGCTCGGCATCGCCCTGGTGGCGCCGGACACCAGCCCCCGCGGCGACGGCGTAGCCGACGATCCCGGTTATGACCTCGGCATGGGCGCAGGTTTTTACGTCAATGCCAGCCAGAGCCCCTGGCAGGCGCACTATCAGATGTATGACTACGTCACCCGCGAGTTGCCCGAGGTGATAGAGACCCACTTCCCGGTCTCGACCCGGCGCGCCATCAGCGGCCACTCCATGGGCGGTCACGGTGCACTGATCGCCGCGTTGCGGGAGCCGGGTCGCTACCGCTCGGTCTCGGCGTTCAGCCCCATCTGCCACCCGAGCCGCTGCCCCTGGGGCCAGAAGGCGCTTGGTGCCTACCTCGGCAGTAATCCCTTGTTGTGGCAGGAGTGGGATGCCTGCCAGCTGCTGCGCCACCAGCCGGTCACGCAGCTGCCGACCCTGGTGGATGTGGGGCTGGATGATCCCTTCCTTGCCGAGCAACTGCACATCGATGCGCTGGCAGAAGCGGCCGCCAGCAAGGGGTGGCCGCTGGAGCTCAACCGCCACGAGGGCTATGACCACAGCTACTACTTCGTGGCGAGCTTTATCGAGGCGCACCTGCGCTTTCACGCCCGCCACCTCTGATCAACCCAGGCCCGTCACGGGCCTGTTTGCTTGCCAGATATGATGATCGGGGCGGCTCAGCAGCCAACTCGACTCACCTCACCACTTTCCTCACCCCTCTCCTCATGCTGGGTTGGCGGGTCGTCCCGCGGCTCACTATGCTGACAAGCCGTGTAATATTTTGATTGCCGTACCGGTCTGTTGAGCCAATAGTGGTGCCTCGTGCGTACCAAGCTCTCCATAGCGGTAATGTCTTACCACTGTCTTGTCAGTCCTCACTGCCAAAAGGAATCAGAGCGTGACACAAGCAAGCCCTCACCATGCCACTGCCATCGGTCTGCCTGCATCGACCCGCACCCCGCTGCTGACCGGCAGCGATCCCGAGCAGAAACGGCGCGAGTTGCTCAGCTACTTCTGCCAGACCTTCGATCTCTACGATTCGCTGTTCGACTGCCTGGCTGACGAACGTGCCTGGTTCACCAAGGCGATCCCGCTGCGCCACCCGCTGATCTTTTACTACGGCCACACCGCCGCCTTCTTCATCAACAAGCTGCTGGCAGCCCGCCTGATCGACCAGCGGCTAAATGCCCGCATCGAGGCCATGGTCGCCATCGGTGTAGACGAGATGAGCTGGGACGATCTGGACGAGACCCACTACGACTGGCCCAAGGTCACCGAGCTGCGCAGCTATCGGGCCAAAGTCCGTACGCTGGTTTGCGACTTCATCCGCCAGATGCCAATCACCCTGCCCATCCACTGGCAGAGCCCGGCATGGGTGATCCTGATGGGGATAGAACACGAGCGCATCCACCTCGAGACCTCCAGCGTGCTGATCCGCCAGCTACCACTGACCTGGGTGCGGCCACAACCTTATTGGCCCGCCTGCACCGTAGCGCGCCACCGGATTGACCAGGTGCCCGCCAACAGCCTGCTGCCGGTAGCTGGCGGCAAGGTGCGCCTTGGCAAACAGGACGCCACCTACGGCTGGGACAACGAATATGGCGAGCGCCATATCGAACTGACCCCGTTTCAGGCCAGCCGCATGCTGGTGAGCAATGCCGAGTACCTCGCCTTCGTACATGCGGGGGGTTATGACCAGCAGCAGTGGTGGGATGAGGAGGGGTGGAGCTGGCGCCAGTATGCCAAGGCGCAGATGCCCACCTTCTGGGTCGGTGATCCCACCGAACCAGCGCAATTGCAGCTGCGGCTGATGACCGAGCAGGTCGCCATGCCCTGGGACTGGCCCGCCGAGGTAAACCAACTGGAAGCTGCCGCCTTCTGCCGCTGGCTGGCAGCCCGCACCGGTCTGCCAGTCCAACTGCCGAGCGAGGCAGAGTGGCAGCTGCTGCGCAAGCAGGTACCCGGCGATCAACCGGACTGGACGGAGGCCCCCGGCAATATCAATCTGGCCCGTTTTGCCTCCCCCTGTGCGGTGGATGCCTCTCCTCAGGGGGAGTTCTTCGATCTGGTGGGCAATGTCTGGCAGTGGACCAGCACCGCCATTGATGGCTTCGACGGCTTTCGGATCCATCCGCTCTACGATGACTTCTCCACCCCCACCTTTGATGGCAAACACACCCTCATCAAGGGCGGCAGCTGGATCAGCACCGGCAACGAGGCGCTCAAATCATCCCGTTACGCTTTCCGGCGTCACTTCTTCCAGCATGCGGGTTTCCGCTATCTGGTCTCCCGTTATCAGGAACCCGTTATCGTGAATCCTTATGAAACCGACACCCTGGTCGCACAGTACCTCGACTTCCAGTACGGCCCGAGCCACTTCGGGGTAGCCAACTACGCCAAGACCCTGGCCGAACTGGCCAGCGAGCTGTGCAGCAACCACCAGCGGGCACTGGATATCGGCTGTGCCACCGGCCGCGCCAGCTTCGAGCTGGCCCGCCACTTCCAGCATGTGGACGGGGTGGACTACTCGGCCCGCTTCATCGATGTGGCGCAGGCCCTCGCCAGCCAAGAGAGCTTCCGCTATGCCATCCCGCAGGAGGGCGAACTGGTGGCGTATTGCGAGGCGCGCCTGTCGAGCCATGGGCTGGGGGCGAGCGAGATTGAGCGCATCCACTTCAGTCAGGGGGATGCCTGCAACCTCAAGCCCAAATATGACCACTACGATCTGGTGCTCGCCGCCAACCTGATCGACCGGCTGCGGGAGCCAGCTCGCTTCCTGCGGGATATCGCTCCCCGGCTGCGCAGCGGCGGCCTGCTGGTGCTCACCAGCCCCTACACCTGGCTGGCGGAATATACCCCGCCCGCCAACTGGCTCGGCGGCATTCGTGAAAACGGCGAAGCGCTCACCACCTATCAAGCGCTGCAACGGCTGCTGGCAGCGGAGTTCGAGGAACACTGCCCGCCCCAGGATGTGCCCTTCGTCATCCGCGAAACCGCCCGCAAATACCAGCACACGGTGGCGCAGCTGACCGTCTGGCGCAAACGCTAACCCGCCGATCGGCATGCAGATGTGAAGAGGGAGGCCAACGGGCCTCCCTCTTGTTATGGCAGCAAAAACGGCGCGAGTATCAATGTCCCTGCTCGTGGTAGCGGCGGGCCAGCACGGCGCAGACCATCAGCTGGATCTGGTGGAAGATCATCAGCGGCAGCACCATCACCCCGACGCTGGCGGCGGGGAACATGACGTTGGCCATCGGCACCCCGTTGGCGAGGCTCTTCTTGGAGCCGCAAAAGACGATGGTGATCTCGTCCGCCTTGTTGAAGCCGAGGCGACGGCTGATCCAGACATTCCAGCAGAGCACCAGTGCCAGCAAGACGCAGCTCAGCAGCACGATACTGGCCAGATCGTACCAACTTACTTGACGCCAAATCCCCTGCACCACCGCCTCGCTAAAGGCGACGTAGACCACCAGCAGAATGGAGCTCTGATCCAGCTTGCCGATCATCGGGCGATGGCTGTCGACCCAGCCGCCGATCAGCGGCCGCGACAAATGGCCCAGCACGAACGGCAGCATCAGCTGCACCATGATCGCCTGAATGGAGTGCCAGGTGTCGATCCCCTCCCCCTGCACGTGGATCATCATCCCCACCAGCACCGGCGAGAGGAAGATGCCGAGGATGCTGGAGGCCGAGGCACTGCACACCGCCGCCGACACATTGCCCCCCGCCATCGAGGTGAAGGCGATGGCCGACTGCACTGTGGCAGGCAAAGCGCAGAGGTAGAGGAAGCCAAGGTAGATGGCCGGGCTCAGCCAGCTCGGCACCAGCGGGGTGAGCAGCAGCCCGAGTAGCGGGAACAGCACAAAGGTACTCAGCATCACCACCAGATGGAGCCGCCAGTGGCCGAGGCCCGCCAGCAGGTTCTGGCGCGACAGCTTGGCGCCGTGCATGAAGAAGAGCAATGCCACCGCCAGCTTGGTCAGCAGACCGAACCAGACGGCCACCTGCCCCTCGCAGGGGAAGAGGGAGGCCAGGGTGACCACCGCAATCAGCACAACAGTAAAGGGATCCAGACGCACAAGGAGTCTCCATCAGCGGGCATCCTGCCTTCGTGGCGGAAGGTCAGGAGCGGGGAGGACAAGAAACACAACAGGAGGTGTCTGGCACCTCCCGTTGAAACGAACCTCCAGCTTACCCCGATATCAAAGAGGCGCAACGTTACGCGGCGTTGCACGGCGGTTAATTGTTAATCAATGCTTAACGTCTTTGCTCTGCCAAATAGCAAAAGTTGACGACCAGACTGCCCTGACCGCCCCCCCCCAACGGCGAGAAATGGATAAAAAAACGGGCGACCATGGCCGCCCGTCTCCCGTTGACTGTCAGCCGATCAGCGCTGACTGGCCAGCTTGCCGTTGCCGCTTTTCTTGTCACTACCACCGAGCTTGCGGGCCTGACGCTTCTCGAAGCGGGAGATCCACCAGTAGGCCAGCGCCGAGAAGACTGCGGTCATAAAGACGTTGATGAAGAAGGCGCGCACCAGATCCACCCCGCTCGGGAAGGCGGAGGCGCTCATGCTCACCACGAAGATGGCGATCAGCACCGAGACCACCGCCATGCCGAACTTGCGCGATCCCATGCGAAAATCGCGGGGGGTGTCGTCATGTTTCCAGCGGAACACGAAGTAGGCCACCATGATGAAGATCGGCGGCAACATGGCGGTACCGGCGGTGAGGTTGATGGCGGTGTTCATCATCTGCTGCACCGACTCGGAGCCAAAGCCGTTGACCACCAGCATCACAAACACGAAGACAAACTGCCACCAGGCGGCGCGCACCGGCACGCCATGCTTGTTGAGGCGGGTGGTCTTGTCACCGTAGACACCCTGCGGGATCTCGGAGAAGTGGATCTTCACCGGCGCCGAGGTCCACATCATCATGGAACCGAACATGGCGATGAACAGCACGATACCGACCGCACGACCCACCAACGTCTCGGAAAGCCCGAAGTACTGGGCCATGCCGGTGAAGATCTCCACCATGCCACCGGCATAGGTGAGGCTTTCACGCGGCACGAACACGTTCACCAGCAGGGAACCCAGCGCATACATGGCACCGATGACGATACCGGCGGTGATGATCACCTTGATAAAGGACTTCTGGCCGCCCTTCACATCATTGAGATAGGCCGCCGCCGTTTCGGCACCGCCCGCCGCCTGGAAGATCCAGCACATGATGCCGAGGGTCGCCCAGTTGATGGTGGGGGTCATGGCTGCCATGGTGATGGGTTGGGCCGCCACATGGTCACCGCCGAGCGCAGTCAGGGCACCCAACACATAGATGGCGAACAGGGCAAACACCCCGTAGGCCACCATCTCGGCAATCTTGCCGAGCCAGGTCGCCCCCTTGGTGGAGATATGGGTCGCCGCCGCAAACAGCACGATGGAGATGATCGACGTCACCATGGGCGAGAAGCTGTACTCATAGCCCAGCATGGCGTAGGAGGCGTAGGCGATGACGTTGGGCAGCAACGAGATAAACCAGAACAGGTTAACGAACCAGTAGAGGAAGGAGCCCAGATAGGCCATTCGGGTGCCGAGCGGCTTTTTCAGCCAGTCGTACATCCCTGACTCGGAATCTTTGTTGGCCGAGACGAACTCGGCAATGATGAAGACGAATGGCACAAAGTAGACCAACGTCGCCAGCAGGAAAATGGGGGCAGAACTGAGCCCTAGCTCGATGTTGTTGTTGACGATGTTGCGCACGTTGAACACGGCGGCAAAGGTCATCGACAACAGGGCAAACTTGCCGATGGTGCCGCGTACTGATTCAGACATGATGTCCTCCGGTGGATTCACGCCCCTTCGCACGGGGCGCTTTGACTCTGAATGTGTTCGGCACCAGCCAGCTGGCCGCGCCGTTTACTCTCTTGTTATGGTCAGAGGGGCAGCTCATGGCGCCCCTTCGCGCACACAGGCGCAGCCCTGCTGCCCCGGTGTTAAATCAGTCGCTCGCTTAAACGATCGGGGTACCCGGCGCCATCGGCACCCGCGGTTGCAACAGCACGCTCTGGCTCTCGTCCGGGGTCTCGGCGCAGAGCAACATGCACTCGGATCGCTCGCCGCGCATCTTGGTCGGCTTGAGGTTGGTCAACACCACCACCTCGCTGCCCATCAACTCCTCTTCGCTGTAGTAGGGCACCAGACTGGTGACGGTCTGCAACGGCCGCTCGCCGCCCACGTCGATCTGGACGATATAGAGTTTGTCGGCCCCGGGGTGGCGCACCACCTCCAGCACCTTGCCCACCTTCATCTCGACCCGTTTGAATTCGGCAAACTCGATCGTCTCGCTCATTCCTTTCTCCTTGTGTTCAGTTCTTGTGCTCAATGGTGCAACGGGTAACGGGTGGCCGCAGCCACCCGGTTGATCTCTCTTGGCCACGCGGGCCGGTTTGATCAGGGTTATCGTCAGGATGCCCGGACGGAAATCTGGCTGGTCGGCTGGGCCTCTTTCACCCGCGCGTCAGCACTCAGGGAGGCTTCGTAGCGGTTGTACTTCCACCAGGCGAAGCCGAGGAAAATCACGATCCCGCCGACGTTGTAGAAGATGATGGTCATGATGTCGGCGCCGGTCGGGAAGGTGGAGGCGAGGAAGCCCACCGAGAAGATGGCGATCAGCACCGAGACCACTGCGATACCTGTGGTACGCGAACCCATCTTGAAATCCCGTGGCAAGTGATCCAGCTTCAGGCGCAGATTGAGGTAGGCCAGCATGATGAACAGCGGCGGCAGCATGGAGGCGGCAGCGGTCATGTTGATGACGGTATTCATCAGCTCTTGCGCGGTGTTGGAGCCCAGGGTCGGGATCAGCATCAGCGGAAATACGATCAGGTACTGGATCCAGGCTGCACGGGCGGGCACGCCGTTCTCGTTCAGCTCGACCGTCTTCTTGCCGAAGATGCCGGCCGGGATCTCGGAGAAGAAAATCTTCACCGGCGTAGCCGTCCACATCAGCAGGGAACCGAACATGGCGGTAAAGGAGACCAGACCCACGAAGCGGTTCATAAACACGGCCGGCAGACCGAAATGGGCCGCCAACCCCTCGAACACCTGTACCGAGCCGCCAGTGAAATGCAGGGTATCGCTCGGCACGAACACGTTGATCAGCAGGGAGGCGATGGAGTAGAGCACCCCGATAAAGAGCCCGGCGATGATGATCACCTTCACGAACGACTTGGAGCCCCCTTTCACGTCATTGACGTAGACCGCCACCGACTCGGCGCCACCGGCTGCCATAAAGATCCAGGTGGTAATGCCGAGGAAGGCCCAGCTGAAATCGGGGATCATGGCCTCTACCGTGATGGGGTCGGCCGGTTGTACACCACCGACTAACGCCACACCTGCCAGCAGAATGTAGGAAAGAGTCAGCAGCAGCATCAGGGACGAGGTCACCGAGGTGATGGGGCCGAGCATCTTGGCGCCGTTGGTGGAGACATAGGTGGCAAAGGCAAACAGCACCATGCTCAGACCCGTGGTCGCCAGCGGGGTGAAAATGTATTCGTAGCCCAAAAAGGCATAGGAGGCGTAGGCGATGACCCGCGGCAGCAGCGAGGTGAAGAAAAACAGGTTCACGAACCAGTAGGTGTAGGCGGAGATAAAGGCCCAGCGCCCGCCGAGGGAGCTCTTCACCCAGGCATAGACGCCCGCTTCGGAGTTCTTATTCAATGACACAAATTCCGCAATGATCAGGCAGAACGGAATGAAGTAAAAAATGGTGGCCAGAAAGAACATCGGGGCCGAGGCCAGACCGATCTCGATGTTGTTGTTGATGACGTTGTTGAAGCTGAATACCGCCGCGAAGGTGAGCGACAGCAGACCAAACTTGCCTATCGTATTCCGTTTGGAATCAGACATGGTGCATCTCCAGACCTGTAGTTATTGCAGCGAAAGGGCGGGGCGTGGGTTGTAGGGTGAGCCCCGCCCTTCCGGTTTTTATCAGTGCAGAACCAGCGGCGTGTTATTTGTTCTTGAAGTAGCCGCCTTCGACGGTGACCTTGATGATCAGCTTGCGCACCGGGCTGTCGCCTGTGAACCGGTAAGCCTCGTCGTTCTCGAAGATCACCACCTGACCGTTGCCGACCTTCTGGCGCTCACTCACCTCACCAGCCAGCCACTCGCGATCCGTGGTGTCGTCATAGGCCTGCTCTACTCCCAGCTCGCTTTTGGCAGCCCACTCCACCGTCTCTTCCCCTTCCAGGTAGTAGTGGACGTCGAAGTAGCGACGCTGCCCCTCGAACAGTGAGGTGGCCGGGCTGGCCCCCTCCTGCAAGCGGTAGGTGAGGGAGTCACCGATGGAGTGGCAGATACCGGGCTTGAGGTTGGCCAGATTGTTGATGGCCTCCACGCAGCGGCCCCACTTCTTGCCCTCCCGGTAGATGTTTTTGAACAGGGTCAGGTTGTCCAGGGTGATCATGCGAGGTTCCTCCCGCCGTTGATGGTGAGATCGAGCCCGGCCAGTGCAGCCGGATTGAGGTTGCCGCGGGCGATGGGCAGCAGGGTCAGGCCGAAGCTGAACGGCTCGAAGCGCACCCGCCAGGAGTCCAGCACCTCGGAGCCCCAGGAGTTGGAGCCCAACCCCAGCACCTTGTGATCCAGATTGAGGGTGAGATAACCGCTCGGCTCCAGCTCGTTGATGTGCTGCGCCCCGTGGATATGCTCCCAGCTGTAGGGCCAGACGCTCAGGTTGATGGGAGCATCGGGCCGCACATAGAGACCGGCACCGTGACGGTTGGTCAGGGTCGCCCAGCGCACCTGCTGGCGGTTGCCGTTGTCCTGCGGGAAGGGGTAGTGCTCCCACATCTCGCCCACCGTGCTGTTGAAGCGGTCGATCCAGTTGCTCTGGCGGCTGTCCTGATAGTTTTCACCCGGACCCATGCCAAGGTAGTGCACCCGGTCGAGATCCTGACGAATACCCAGCTCAAAGCCGATCTTGGGAATGATGTCGTCATAGCCGCCGTAGGGCTGACCGGACAGTGCCACATGCAGCTGGCCGTTCGGGCTCAGGGTGTAGACGTAGCGGCAGCGCATGCCGAAGTCGAACACCGGCGGCGCGATCAGGCTCTCTACCGTCACCTCGACCGCCTCACCCAGCTGACGCCAGCTCAGAGTGCGGAAGTGCTCCTGCATGATCTGCAGGTGGTTCGGGTGCCACAGGCTCTCGTACTCCTGCTTGTGGTTGTCGATCATCGGCTTGAAGAAGGTGAGGCGCGGCGACCGCTCAATCAGCTCGATGCCATCCTGCTGCCAGCTCACCAGCTTGCCGTCGAGGCGCGAGAAGCGCAGGGTGAAGCCGCTGCCGCTCAGGGTCAGGTCGAGCCGCTCATCGGCAATCTGCAACGGAGTGGCGTTGGGATTGGCAAAAGGCTGCAGCTGGCGAGTCGACTCTTTCAGCTGGAACTGGTACTGGCCCAACTCGTGCTCCGCAGCACTGTAGCGAGTGGCGGTGGCCTTGATGACCCGCAGCTGGACGAAGGTTTCCCGCCCATCGAGAGAGGGCAGCTCGAGTTGCAACTCTGTGATGGCACCTGGAGCAACCCCTTCCAGCCGGATTTGCTGGCTGGCCAGCAGCTCGCCCTCGGCCTTCACTTCAACCAACAGGCGGATGTCGTCGAGATTGGAGAACCAGTAGCGGTTTTCCAGCTCAAGCTTGCCGTTCGCCAGATCCAAGACCCGAACCTTGACCGGGCAGATCACCTGCTTGTATTCGCGCAGGCCCGGCCCCGGGGTCTGATCCGGATAGATGAGGCCATCCATGCAGAAGTTGTAGTTGTTGGGGTAGTCGCCGTAGTCGCCACCGTATTTGTAAACGGGGCGGCCCTGCTCGTCCTGATCCAGAATGCCGTGATCGCACCACTCCCAGATGTAGTGACCCTGAATGTGGGGATGGCGGTCGAACACCTGCTGGTACTCGCTCAGGCCACCCGGGCCGTTGCCCATGGCGTGGGCGTATTCACAGATAATGCGCGGCTTCTCCATCGGGTACTCGCCGAAGCAGTTCATCTGGGAGACGCGCGAATACATGGTGCTGACCACATCCACCACCTCGGCATCGCGATCCTCTTCGTAGTGCACCAGCCGGGTCGGGTCGAGTGCCTTGCAGCGCTGGTACATGGCTCTGATGTTGCAGCCGTAGCCGGACTCGTTACCCAGCGACCAGATGATGATGGAGGGGTGGTTCTTCTGGGCGTGAACGTGGCGCTCGATGCGATCCACGAACACCGGCTCCCAGAAGGGGTCGTCGGTGATACGACTGAGATCGCCGACGTTGGCAAAACCGTGGGTCTCCACGTCGGTCTCCGCCATCACGAATAGACCGTACTGGTCGCACAGCTCGTAGAAGCGCGGGTCGTTCGGGTAGTGGGCGGTACGCACCGAGTTGAGGTTGTGCTGCTTCATCAGCACGATGTCGCGCTCCACCCGATCCATGCCGACCGCACGGCTCTTGAGGTGATCGTTGTCGTGACGGTTCACCCCGTGCAGCTTGAGGTAGTGGCCGTTGACGTAGAAGAGGCCATCTTTGACCTTGATTTCACGCACCCCGACCCGCTGCGGGATCACTTCCAGCAGCTCGCCCTGACCGTTGTAGAGGGAGAGTTGCAGCTGATAGAGGTAAGGGTCTTCGGCGCTCCACAGGTGAGGGTTGGCCAGATCCAGCGTGAAGCGGCAATCACACTTGCCGTCGATGGCGAGATGATCGAGCGAACCGCTGGCGATCTCGCTGCCCTGATCCAGCAGCGACCAGACCAGACGGTGATCACGGGCAGCCGCCCCCAGATTTTCCAGCTGGATATCGCAGCTCAGGGTAGCGCTCTGGCCGGCAATCTGATTGTCATCGGCCAGCGCGGTGCGGATGAAAAAGTCCTGCACATGGGCGGCCGGTTTGCCCACCAGATAGACGTCGCGGAAGATCCCTGCCATCCACCACATATCCTGATCTTCGATATAGGTGGAGTCGGCCCACTGCATCACCCGCACCGACAGCAGGTTCTCGCCGGTGTTGGCGTAGGCGCTGATGTCGAACTCGGCGGTGAGGCGGCTGCCCTTGCTGAAGCCGACATAGTGGCCGTTCACATAGACCTCGAAGTAGGTCTCCACACCATCAAACTTGATGATCACCTGCTCGCCGTCCCAGGCCGGGCTCAGCGTGAAGCTGCGCTGATAGGCGCCGGTGGGGTTGTTGGTCGGCACGAAAGGCACGTCGATGGGGAAGGGAAAACCTTCGTCGGTGTACTGCAGATTGCCATGCCCTTCCATCTGCCACATGTTGGGCACTGTGATCTGGCCCCACTCGCTCATGGGGCTGTGATAGAAGGCTTCCGGCACCTGCAGGGGGTGCGCAAAGTAGTTGAACTGCCACTGGCCGCTCAAGGAGAGAAAGCGGCGGCTCAGCTCGCGCTGCATGGTGGCCGCCAGCGCGTGGTCGGCATAAGAGAAGAAGTAGGCGCGCGGAGCCAGCCTGTTTTCACCAACGAATTGAACGTTTTCCCAGTTATTCACATGTCCTCCCGGAACAAGGCAACTTTGACTGGGTAAACTCTAGATAAACATTTACTAAATATCAGCGAATGATTGGTAAACTTTTAACCAGATCACATCCGGTGACCCACTTTGTGAGCTATCTCAGATTACTGGCTTAAAGCGCACCGACAAGAACAGATATGGCACGGTTATTGATGTATTTAACTATATCCAGATGGTAATTCACTGATTATAAAGGGGTTTATTTGATAGATGTGGGGAATGTAGGCGGGGTTGGCTACATCATGAATGCCATGATGTAGCCAAGATAATGCAGGGTTTTAGTAAAACTAACGAGTTGTGCCACGCAGGGTCAGATGACTCGGCACCAGTACCCGCAGGGGAATGTCACGCTCGTCACGCAGCCGTTCGACCAGCAGATTGACCCCCTGGGAGCCCATCAACTCGGAGTGGATCCGCACCGTAGAGAGCGGCGGGAAGGTAAACTTGGCGGTCGGGATATCGTTGACGCTGATCAACTCGATCTGCTGGGGAATGGCCAATCCCCTCTCGTGGATGGCACGCAGCACCCCGATGGCGATGGAGTCGGAGGCAACGAACAGCGCCTTGGGCCAATCCCCTGTCAGCATCTCTTTTGCCAAGCGGTAGCCAGAGGCACTGGAGAAGTCGCCGCGATAGAGATCACTCTCCTGCACTACCCCCAACCGCTGGCCATAATCCCGGAAGGCCAACTCACGCAGATCCGGGTTCTCATCCTGCCCACCGATATAGCCGATGCGCTGGTGTCCCTGAGCGATAAAGTAATCCACTACTTGCTGGCTGATCAGAGCGAGATCCACGTCGACCGAGTCAAACTCCTCCATGGCACGGGAGTCAACAAAGACCAGCATGCTGGAGCAGGTTCGCAGCTGCGCCAGACGCTCGGCAGAGAGGCTCCCCACCACCAGGATACCATCCACCGCGGTCAGCTCGCGTCCCTCACCACAATTGTAGAGGTGGGTCAGTTCGATATTGAGGCGG
Source organism: Aeromonas sobria (assembly GCF_006243315.1). Taxonomy (GTDB): domain Bacteria; phylum Pseudomonadota; class Gammaproteobacteria; order Enterobacterales; family Aeromonadaceae; genus Aeromonas; species Aeromonas sobria_A. The sequence continues at coordinate 780 of NZ_NKWE01000042.1, read as the reverse complement.
GCACTCTGGGTCTCGATGCCATAGCGAATGGCGAGATAGTAGGGATCATTGACCTCAGTACTCTGCGGGTAGGAGTAGACCACCAGAAAGTGCAGTTTGCTCTTGTGAACCCCCTTGCGGGCACTGCTGGTCTTGTACTCCAGCCGTTCGGCAATCTCGAAGATCCGCTGCCTGGTCTCTTCCTTGACGCTCAGGCTGGGATCCTCGTTCAGTACCCGGGATACCGTGGCGAGCGAAACCCCCGCCTCCTGTGCTATTTCCTTCAACGTAGCCATCAATACCTCTCTGGCAGCATCACTTGTTAATCGGTAACGGCTAAAGAGTAACGGGCAATCCCTTGATAGCCCAGCATTTTTACTAAAATGCCGGCAGCAGAGCGGATTTTTGGAACGCGCAAATGCAAAAAGGCCTCCCGAATGGGAGGCCTCTTCTAAATAGGTGCCTGACAGTGTCCTACTCTCGCATGGCGAATGCCACACTACCATCGGCGCTACCGCGTTTCACTTCTGAGTTCGGCATGGGATCAGGTGGTTCCACGGCGCTATTGCCGTCAGGCAAAAGCTTTATTACTTAATACTGGTGCTGATACCCAGAGTCGAACTGGGGACCTCATCCTTACCAAGGATGCGCTCTACCAACTGAGCCATATCAGCACACTAACCGGTAAAGAACACACTGTGTGCGTTATCTAAATCTTCCGTCCAACACAACCTTACGTTGTATCGCGACCAACCACATCGCTGTAGTTGCTTAATTAAAGCCTGGCAGTGTCCTACTCTC
>NZ_NKWE01000041.1:0-64937 GCF_006243315.1 Aeromonas sobria | reverse complement strand
TCCCGCCTCGCAAGAACGCTGGGTTATGGAAAAAGGGGCACCCAAGAAATGAGGCGGTGCTGGTGATGCACAAGGAGGGGCTAGCGCACTGGAAGAAGATGTCGGGATATCACCGGCGCTCGCTGGCAGAGACGGCGATGTATCGGTTCAAGCAGTTGCTGGCGGGGAAAATCAGTCTGCGTAACTACAACGGCCAAGTGGGAGAAGTCATGGCGTATGTCAGCGCTATAAACAAACTGAATACCCTTGGTCTACCTGTCAGAAAGCCCCGAGTGTAGCGGTCACCAGGGGCTGGGGACGTTGTGACCTGATGGCTGATTTGGGAAACAACGCCAAGGCAATCTCATTACCGCCACACACCACCCCTTGCGAACGCTGCCCAGCGCTCATTAATTCCTCGGCGATTGGATATCATTTTGAAAAACTGATACTTAAGTAGCTACACTAGCCATTATCAATATTCAGGGACGTAGAAAAAATGAGCTTGATAGGCCTTGTCTTTGCACTGATCTGCATTCTTGGCGGAAACATCATAGAGGGCGGCCATCCCAGTGCGCTGCTCGATCTGCCCGCCTTTCTTATTGTAATTGGCGGTACCATAGGCGCGGCACTGACCCAGTTCCCCTTCTCCGTGGTCGGTAAAACCGTCAAGCGTTTCAAATGGCTGCTCTCCCCCCTCAAGCTCGACATGCTGGAGCAGGCCCAGTTGCTGGAGACCATGGCAGGTAATGCCCGTCGCAGCGGTATGCTGGCCCTCGAAGGCATGGTCGAAGAGATCAAGGATCCCTTTTTGAAAAAAGGGGTACAGATGATGGTCGATGGCTATGAGAAGGCCAAGATCCATGAGGTGCTGGAAAACGAGATCGAATTTGAACAAGAGGATCTCGAACAGACGGTCAAATTCTATGAGGCCATGGGTGGCTACTGCCCAACCATGGGGATAGTCGGTGCAGTATTTGGTCTGATCCACGCCATGGGTCTGCTGGATGCACCGGACAAACTGGGTGGCGCCATCGCGGTGGCCTTTATCGCAACCATCTACGGGGTTGCCGCCGCCAACCTGATCTTTTTGCCGTTCGGCAACCGTTACAAAGGATTTGCCCATGAGATCCGCCACTACAAGGAGATGACCCTGACCGGCATCCTCTGCATAGTGGATGGTGAGTCACAGGCGCGACTGCAAGTATCCCTCGAACCATTTATCGGAGGCCATGGTGGCCAAAAAGAAAAAAGCTGAAGCACCGGAGAACCACGAACGTTGGCTGGTCTCCTATGCCGACTTCATGACCCTGCTGTTCGCCCTGTTTGTGGTGCTCTACTCCTTTGCCATGGCCAAGCAGTCAGAGACTCGGGTGCTTATCCAGGGCTTTATCGAGTCACTGGGCAAAATTGGCCTCATCTCCCCGCCTGCCGGTTCGCCAGTGATGCAGGGCGGCACAGGTATTCTCGAACCAGAATCAAAAACGAGCCCCAGCAGTTCGGAAAAAGAGACGGTGCTGGAGAAAGATGCACCCATGGCGGCGTCAGATCCCTTCAATGAAACCATTGGCGCCTCGGAAAAACCGAGTGCCACCGAAGCCTGGCCCCACAAAACCAAAGAACAGGAGTGGGTGCAAGTAACCAAGCAGAAGCTGGATCAACAGCTCAAGGCACAGATTGAATCCAAGGATCTCGAGGTCGAGCAGCTTGGCAGTCAGCTGGTGATCCGCATCGGTGAGAAGGCATTGTTCCCATCCGATTCAGCGTTCCTGCAACCCCAGTTCGTGCCGCTGGTCCACAAGATCTCCGGCATCCTGGCCGACATCCCAGGACAGGTGGTGGTGACCGGCCATACCGATGACTCACAGGCGCCGGTGGAACTCTATCGCAACAACTGGGAGCTCTCGGTACTGCGGGCCTCCTCCATCGTGCAGACCATGCTGACCAACCCCCAGCTGGATGCCAAACGGGTCATTGCCCAGGGCGTTGCCGACACCCAGCCCCGTTTTGCCAATGACACCGCCGAACATCGCCAGGCGAACCGCCGGGTCGATATCACCCTCTCCCAAGGCAAGGCCGCAGAAGAGTCGCTGCAACTGCTCAAACCCTGATCACCCCGCTCCCGCCTCGCGCGGGAGCTTCTTTTTAAAAAACAAATAATTCAGTAATACCTACGCCATTAATAATTGTGTCAATGTTGCCCGGCAGCACTGCAGCCATCCACAATGTCCTCATTTCCCTTAGAATGTACGATTGGCGAACGCAGGCTGTCGCAACCAGCGCTGTAGTGCTCAAATAAAACCGTGGCCAGTGTTACTGGGCCACTACCCCTTGTGATAGCGCTCGCCTTACCCGCACCACCTTTCTCGCCCACCGACTTTTCCTGCCCACGATGCCGACCAAGCCCGGCTTCGCACTCGATATTTACCCCTTTCAGGTGATGACAAGAAGCAGCTTTCTACTCTTTCCAAGCCTTTCCTGCCTGCCATAACCAGTAAAAAAGTGCGCTCCTTAACAGAATTTAATTTCCAGTTAACAGATTAATAATTAACTCGTAAAAATGGCATGTAAATCAGTGCGAAAGTGTCATAATGCGTAACGTCATTGTTAAGTCGCGTGATTAATTTGGTTAGGAAAAACCTCTATGTTTGCTGATATTTCTGCTCAACATTGGGCTTTTGCCATTTATGTCATAGGTGCCATAGCTATCTGTTTGACGATGATAGGTCTCGCCGCTCTGCTGGGGGGACGCGCCTATGGTCGTGCCAAAAACAAGCCCTTCGAATCTGGCATTGACTCGGTTGGCACTGCCCGCCTGCGTTTTTCCGCCAAATTCTATCTGGTTGCCATGTTTTTCGTCATCTTCGACGTCGAGGCACTCTATCTTTTCGCCTGGGCCGTCTCGGTGCGCGAAACCGGCTGGGTCGGCTTTATTGAAGCCGCTATTTTCATCACGCTGCTCTTAATCGGTCTGATCTACCTGTGGCGCATCGGTGCCCTGGAGTGGTCGCCACGCAAGCCACAGCTGAACGATAAAAAAACTGATTGAACCACAGACCCTTTCCTTGAGGTTGCACCATGAAGTACACCCTGACCCGGATTGACCCGGATGCGCCAGTTGAGCGCTACCCCCAGGAACAGCGCCAGACCGTCGATGATCCGCTGGCGCAAGAAGCGACCCGCGGCATCATGATGGGCCGCCTCGAGGAGGTGCTGCAAGACACAGTCAACTGGGGCCGCAAAAACTCCCTCTGGCCCTACAACTTTGGTATCTCCTGCTGCTATGTGGAGATGTGTACCGCCTTCACCTCCCCCCACGATGTGGCCCGCTTCGGCGCAGAAGTTATTCGCGCTTCGCCCCGTCAGGCCGACTTCATGGTGATTGCAGGGACCCCCTTTATCAAGATGGCGCCAGTCATTCAACGCCTGTACGAGCAACTGCTCGAACCCAAGTGGGTGATCTCCATGGGTGCCTGTGCCAACTCCGGCGGCATGTATGACATCTACTCGGTGGTGCAGGGAGTGGACAAATTCCTGCCGGTCGACGTCTACATTCCGGGTTGCCCACCGCGTCCCGAAGCTTTTCTGCAAGCCCTGATGCTGCTGCAGGACTCCATCGGCAAAGAGCGCCGCCCCCTCTCCTGGACGGTAGGCGATCAGGGGATCTACCGTCCCCAGATGCAGGCCGAAAAAGAGCGCAAACGCGGCGAACGGATCAATGTGACCAACCTGCGCACGCCGGATGAGATCTGACCATGAAACTGACTCGTGATTTTCCCAGCAATTACGCCATGGCCCAGTGGCAACCCAGCGACCACAAAGATGCCAAAATCATTGGCGAACTGTTTGCCCACTTCGGCGCCGAGCACTTCACTGTGCAAAGCACCCGTACTGGCGTGCCGGTGGTCTGGCTCCCTCGCGAACTGCTGCAGGATGTGATTGGCTTCCTGCGCAAGGTGCCCTCTCCGTTCGTGATGCTGTTTGATCTCAGCGCCACCGACGAGCGGCTGCGCAGCCATCGCGACGGCATGCCCCCCAGCGATTTCACCGTCTTCTATCACTTCATCTCCATCGACCGTAACGCCGATGTGATGTTGAAAGTGGCGCTGGCCGAGAGCGATCTGCACCTGCCCACCATCACCAACCACTTCCCCAATGCCAACTGGTATGAGCGGGAAGTGTGGGACCTGATGGGAATCACCTTCGACGGTCACCCCCATCTGACCCGTATCATGATGCCCAAGAACTGGCAGGGTCACCCGCTGCGCAAAGACTATCCGGCGCGCGCCACTGAATTTGATCCCTTCATGCTCGATGCCGCCAAACAGGACATGGAGCAGGAGAACCTGCTGTTCAAACCGGAAGAGTGGGGCCTGGCCCGTGGTAACGAGAACGAGGACTACATGTTCCTCAACCTCGGCCCCAACCACCCCTCTGCCCACGGCGCCTTCCGGCTGGTGCTGCAGCTCGATGGCGAAGAGATCCGCAACTGCGTGCCCGACATCGGCTACCACCATCGTGGTGCCGAGAAGATGGGTGAACGCCAGTCCTGGCACAGCTACATTCCCTATACCGACCGGGTTGAGTATCTGGGCGGGGTGATGAATAACCTGCCCTACGTGCTGGCGGTCGAGAAGCTGGCTGGCATCAAGGTGCCGCAGCGGGTCGATATGATCCGGGTGATGATGGCGGAGCTGTTCCGCATCCAGAGCCACCTGCTGTTCCTCGGTACCTATATTCAGGACGTGGGGGCCATGACCCCGGTCTTCTTCACCTTCACCGACCGGCAAAAAATCTACACCATCATCGAAGCGATCACCGGTGCGCGCATGCACCCGGCCTGGTTCCGCATTGGCGGCGTGGCGCACGATCTGCCGGTAGGCTGGGCTCGCCTCATCCAGGAGAACCTGCTGAACTGGCTGCCCAAGCGGCTGATGGATTATGAGAAGGCAGCCATGCGCAACAGCATCTTGCGTGGCCGCACCATAGGCGTTGCCCCCTATACCACAGAGCAGGCATTAGCATGGGGCGTCACCGGAGGTGGTCTGCGCGCCACCGGCCTCAACTTCGATGTGCGCAAATGGCGCCCTTATTCGGGCTACGATCAGTTCGAGTTCGAGGTGCCGGTCGGTGCCAATGGTGATGTTTACGACCGCGGCATGATGCGCCTCGAAGAGATGCGCCAAAGCCTGCGGATCATAGAGCAGTGTGTGAATAACATGCCGGAGGGGCCGTTCAAGGCGGATCACCCGCTCACCACCCCGCCGCCTAAAGATCGCACTCTGCAAGATATAGAGACCCTGATCACCCACTTCCTGCAAGTCTCCTGGGGCCCGGTAATGCCAGCCGCAGAATCCTTCCAGATGATCGAAGCGACCAAGGGGATCAACAGCTATTACCTGACCAGCGATGGCTCCACCATGAGCTACCGGACCCGGATCCGCACCCCGAGCTTTGCTCACCTGCAACAGATCCCCTCGGTGATCAAGAGCAGCATGGTGTCGGATCTCATCGCCTACCTGGGCAGTATCGATTTCGTTATGTCGGATGTGGACCGTTAAGTAACCGCTGGGTGTCCCCGCCTGATGGGGACACCCACGGATTACGAGACAACAGGACTCGCAGTTAAAGGACAAGCCACAAAAGGTCAAGTCATGAGCCAGCAATGTCAGTGTCACAATAATCAGACCCCAAAGGGGCAAGGGGCTTGCAGCAGCAAACAGAGCGATTTCGCTCTGAGCCAGGCTGAACGCGATGCCATTGAACACGAGAAACACCACTACGAAGATCCCCGCGCCGCCAGTATCGAAGCGCTCAAGATCGTGCAGCAGGCTCGCGGCTGGGTACCCGACGGTGCCATTCATGCCATCGCGGCCGAGCTGGGCATTCCCGCCAGCGATGTGGAGGGGGTCGCTACCTTCTACAGCCAGATCTTCCGCCAGCCAGTGGGGCGCCACATCATCCGGGTCTGCGACAGCATGGTCTGCTACATCAATGGCCATGAAGAGCTGATGGCCGGTCTCAAAGAGGTGATGAATCTCGGCCCGGGTCAAACCACGCCAGATGGCCGCTTCACCCTGCTGCCGGTCTGCTGCCTTGGCAACTGCGACAAGGGGCCAGCCATCATGATCGATGACGACACCTATGGCGGCCTCGATCCGGTGACATTGCTGAAAACCCTGGAGGCGTATCAATGAGCCAGCCTCAGAGCAAAATTCTCGCCTCTCTCGGCACCGCCAACCGCACGGCTCGCGCGGCTGAAACCCATCCGCTCACCTGGCGGCTGCGGGACGACGGCCAGCCGGTCTGGCTGGATGAATACCAGAGCAAGCAGGGCTATGACGCGGCCCGCAAAGCGCTCGGCCAGATGAGCCCGGACGAGATTGTCAGCACCGTCAAGGATGCAGGTCTCAAGGGGCGCGGCGGCGCAGGCTTCCCCACCGGGGTGAAGTGGGGGCTGATGCCCAAAGATGAGAGCATGAACATCCGTTACCTGCTCTGCAACGCCGACGAGATGGAGCCCAACACCTGGAAAGATCGCCTGCTGATGGAGCAACTGCCCCATCTGCTGATCGAGGGGATGATCATCTCGGCCCGTGCCCTCAAGGCCTATCGCGGTTACATCTTCCTGCGCGGCGAATATGTGGATGCCGCCATCAACCTGCGCCGGGCGGTGGAAGAGGCCAAAGCCGCCGGTCTGCTGGGCAAGAACATTCTCGGCTCGGGTTTTGACTTCGAGCTGTTCGTCCACACCGGCGCCGGTCGCTACATCTGCGGCGAAGAGACGGCGCTCATCAACTCGCTGGAAGGGCGCCGCGCCAACCCGCGCGCCAAGCCCCCCTTCCCTGCCGTCTCCGGTGTCTGGGGCAAACCCACCTGCGTCAACAACGTCGAGACCCTGTGCAACGTACCCGCCATCATCGGCAACGGGGTGGCCTGGTATCAGGGGCTGGCGCTGCCGGGCTCGGAAGATCACGGCACCAAGCTGATGGGTTTTTCCGGCAAGGTGAACAACCCCGGAGTCTGGGAGCTGCCCTTTGGCATCCCCGCCCGCGAGCTGTTTGAAAACTATGCCGGCGGCATGAAGAGCGGCTATCGCCTGAAAGCCTGGCAACCAGGGGGCGCCGGTACCGGCTTCTTGCTGCCAGAACACCTCGATGCCCGGATGTATACCGCCGGCATCGGCAAAGTCGGCACCCGGATGGGAACTGGTCTTGCCATGGCGGTGGATGACTCCATCAGCATGGTGAGCCTGCTGCGCAACATGGAGGAGTTCTTCGCCCGCGAATCCTGCGGCTGGTGTACTCCCTGCCGCGACGGCCTGCCCTGGAGCGTCAAACTGCTGCGGGCACTGGAGCGTGGTGAAGGGCAAGAGGGCGATTTAGCTACGCTCGAGCAACTTTGCAATTTCCTTGGGCCGGGCAAAACCTTCTGTGCCCATGCTCCTGGCGCCGTCGAGCCGCTCGCCAGCGCAATCAAATATTTCCGCTCCGAATTCGAGGCCGGGATCAAGGGCGCTGGTGACAACCACAAGCCATTTAAAGGGATCCAGCCCAATCTGCTGGGCGAACGCTGGTAAAAAAAAACCACCGATTTCACAAAACAGGTTTCAGGGAAGTTGTATGGCAACCATTTATGTAGACGGTAAAGAGTACGAGGTGGACGGGGCAGACAACCTGCTGCAAGCCTGTCTCTCCTTAGGGCTGGACGTCCCCTATTTTTGCTGGCATCCGGCGCTGGGTAGCGTCGGCGCCTGCCGCCAGTGCGCGGTCAAGCAGTATCAGAATGCCGACGACAAGCGCGGCCGTCTGGTCATGTCCTGCATGACCCCCTCTACCGATGGCACTTATATCTCCATCGAAGATGAAGAGGCAAAAGAGTTTCGCAAGTGCGTGGTGGAGTGGCAGATGACCAACCACCCCCACGACTGCCCGGTATGTGAAGAGGGGGGTGCCTGCCACCTGCAGGACATGACGGTGATGACCGGCCACAACAGCCGTCGCTACCGCTTCACCAAGCGCACCCACCAGAATCAGGAGCTGGGGCCTTTCATCAATCACGAGATGAACCGCTGCATCGCCTGCTATCGCTGCGTCCGTTATTACAAGGATTATGCCGGTGGCGAGGATCTGGGGGTCTACGGTGCCCACGACAACGTCTATTTCGGCCGGGTCGAAGATGGCACTCTGGAGAGCGAATTTTCCGGCAACCTGGTGGAGGTCTGCCCCACCGGCGTCTTCACCGACAAGACCCACTCAGAGCGTTACAACCGCAAGTGGGACATGCAGTTTGCACCCAGCATCTGCCAGCAATGTTCCGTGGGCTGCAACATCAGCCCGGGTGAGCGTTATGGCGAGCTGCGCCGCATCGAAAACCGCTTCCACGGCAGCCTCAACCACTACTTCCTCTGCGACCGTGGCCGCTTTGGCTATGGCTATGTCAATCTGGCGGATCGCCCGCGCCAACCGCTGCTCAAAGATGGCAGCGACCAGCTGACCATCACGGTAGATGGCGCCCTCAACCGCGCCGCCGATGCCCTGCGCACCGCCAGCGGCTTCATCGGCATCGGCTCGCCCCGCGCCTCGCTGGAGAGCAACTTTGCCCTGCGCGAGCTGGTGGGTGAAGCCAACTTCTACGCAGGCGTCGAGCAGGCCGAGTGGGCCTGTCAGCTGAAGATGCTGCAGATCCTGCAACAGGGCGGCGTGCCGACCCCGAGCCTGCGGGACATGGAAGAGGCTGACGCCATTCTGCTGCTCGGCGAAGATGTCACCATGAGCGCCGCCCGTATCGCGCTGGCGCTGCGTCAGGCGGTCAAGGGCAAGGCCCGCGAGCTGGCCCGCAAGATGAAGGTGGATCTGTGGCAAGTCGCCGCTGTTCAGACCCTGGGGCAGAACGAGCGCTACCCGCTGCTCATCACCAGTCTCGACACCACCCGTCTTGACGATGTGGCGGCCGACAAGCTGCACGCCCCCTACGCAGATCAGGCGCGCCTTGGCTTTGCCATCGCCAACCTGCTCGACCCGAGCGCACCGGCAGTGGCCGATCTCGGCGCCGAGCAACAGGCACAAGCGGTTCGCTGGGCCGAGCTGCTGGGCAACGCCAAAAAGCCACTTATCATTGCAGGCTCAAGTGCCCGCGATGTGGCGCTGGTCGACGCGGCCAGCAACATTGCCCGCGCCCTGAAAGGCCGTGGCCAGGAAGCCAGCATCGCGCTGGTTGGCCAGGAGGCCAACTCGCTGGGTCTGGCCATGCTCGGCGCTCAAACATTGTCAGCCAAGCCGCTCGAAGCCGCCCTCGAGCGTATCGAGGCCGAAGAGGGGCTGGCGCTGGTGACCCTGGAGAACGATCTCTACCGCCGCGCACCGCGCAACCGGGTGGACGCTGCGCTGGCCCGACTGCAGCACCTGCTGGTCATCGACCATCAGGCGACCCTGACTGCCAACAAGGCGGATCTGGTGCTGCCTGCGGCCAGTTTTGCCGAGGCCGATGGCACCCTGGTCAATATGGAAGGGCGCGCCCAACGCTTCTTCCAGGTCTATGCGCCCGCCTTCTACAACGCTGACATTCAGGTGCGTGAAGGATGGCGCTGGCTGGCTGCGCTGCAAGGGGCGCTAGATCACAAGCCGCTGCGCTGGCAGACCTATGAACAGATAAGCCATGACTGCGCCACCAGCCATCCGCTGCTGGCCACCATGCTGGAAGCGGCGCCCAACGCGGGCTTGCGCATCCGTGGCATGCGGCTGGCCCGTGAGCCGCACCGCTACAGCGGCCGCACCTCTATGCTGGCGGATCAGAACGTCAGCGAGCCACGGGTGGCGCAGGATCCCGACTCCCCCTTCAACTTCTCCATGGAAGGGTATGCCGGTGCCCGCCAGAACATGCCGCAAGTGCCCTTTGCCTGGGCGCCGGGCTGGAACTCCCCCTCCGCCTGGAACAAGTTCCAGGATGAAGTCGGTGGTCATCTGCGCGCTGGCGATCCGGGTCGCCGTCTGCTGGAAGTAAACGACCAGCAAACAGAAGGTAAAGAGCCACTCGGCTGGTTTGCCACCATCCCCGCCCCCTTCAAGGCCGCAGAAGCGCTGCAGGTGGTCAACTATGCCCAGTTGTTTGGTGGCGAGGAGCTGTCGGCCCGTAGCCCGGTGATCCAGGCCCGGATGAACGAACCCGAGCTGGTGCTCAATCCCCTTGATGCGCAGCGTCTGGCCCTCCATGCAGGCAGTCAGGTCTCCTTCTCCTGGGGCGGTAGCCACTGGCAGTTACGCCTGCGTCTTAGTGCACAGCTGAGCGCCGGTCTGGTGGGGCTCCCTCTTGGGGTGAACGGCCTGCCGACGGCCCTGCAACAAGCCTCAATCACTAACCTGCAGGAGGTGATCGCATGAGCGAGTCGCTGATCGATCTGTTGCTGGAGGTGGGCAAGGCACTGATAGTGCTGGTGGGGATCGTGGGGGCTGGCGCCTTCATGAGCTTCATCGAGCGCCGTCTGCTGGCCCTGTGGCAGGATCGCTACGGCCCCAACCGGGTCGGGCCGTTTGGCCTGCTCCAGCTGGCCGCCGACATGATCAAGATGTTCTTCAAGGAGGACTGGATCCCGCCGTTCGCCGATCGCCGGATCTTTATCCTGGCTCCCATCATCGCCTTTACCGCCTTTATTCTGGCGTTTGCGGTGGTGCCCATCACCCCCACCTGGGGCGTGGCGGATCTCAACGTGGGGCTGCTCTACATCCTGGCCATCGCGGGGCTGGCGGTCTACGCGGTGCTGTTCGCCGGTTGGTCGAGCAACAACAAATACTCCCTGCTCGGCAGCTTGCGCGCCTCGGCCCAGACCCTCTCCTACGAGGTGTTTCTCGGCCTCTCCTTGATGGGGATCGTGATCCAGACCGGCAGCTTCAACCTGCGGGATATCGTCGAGGCACAGGCAGATTTGTGGAACGTGGTGCCCCAGATCCTGGGCTTTGTCACCTTCCTGTTTGCCGGTGTCGCCGTCACCCACCGTCACCCGTTTGACCAGCCGGAAGCCGAGCAGGAGCTCGCCGATGGCTATCACATCGAGTATGCGGGGATGAAGTGGGGTCTCTTCTTCGTGGGCGAGTATATCGGCATAGTGCTGATCTCTTCGCTCATCGTGACCCTCTTCTTCGGTGGCTGGCACGGCCCCTGGCTGCCCCCCTTCATCTGGTTTGCCCTGAAGACAGCCTGTTTCATGGTGTTCTTCATCCTGCTGCGGGCTTCCCTGCCTCGCCCGCGCTTTGACCAGGTGATGTCGTTTGGCTGGAAAGTCTGCTTGCCGCTGACCCTGATCAATATGCTGGTCACCGCGGCAGTTGTACTGATAAGTACGCAGTGAGGCACTCAATATGAAAATTGTTAGCATTATTCAGGGTGTCGGCACCCAGTTACGCAGCCTGGCCATGGTCTTCTCCCATGCCTGGCGGCCCCGTGAAACCCTGAGCTATCCGGAAGAGGCGGTCTATGCGGCCCCCCGCTACCGCGGGCGCATCGTGCTGACCCGTGACCCCGACGGGGACGAACGCTGCGTAGCCTGCAACCTCTGCGCGGTCGCCTGCCCGGTCGGCTGCATCTCGCTGCAAAAGTCCGAGCGGGAAGATGGCCGCTGGTATCCGGAGTTCTTTCGCATCAACTTCTCTCGCTGCATCTTCTGCGGCTTGTGCGAAGAGGCCTGCCCCACCACCGCCATCCAGCTGACGCCGGATTTCGAGATGGGTGAGTATCGCCGCCAGGATCTGGTGTACGAGAAGGAAGATCTGCTGATCAGTGGGCCCGGCAAATACCCGGACTACAACTTCTATCGCATGAGCGGGATGGCCATCGACGGCAAGCCGAAAGGGGATGCCGAGAATGAAGCCAAACCCATCGATGTCAAGAGCCTGCTGCCCTGAGGAGTCAATCATGGAACTGGCATTTTATGCCTCGGCCCTGGTGGCCGTTTACAGCACGCTGCGGGTGATCAGCACCAGCAATCCAATGCATGCGCTGCTCAATCTCATCATCTCCCTCATCGCCGTGGCCATGATCTTTTTCTGCCTGGGCGCCGCCTTTGCGGGCGCTCTGCAGGTGATCGTCTACGCAGGCGCCATCATGGTGCTGTTCGTGTTCGTGGTGATGATGCTGAACTTGGGAACCGCACAAGTGCAGGAGAAGACCTGGCTTACCCCCATGACCTGGGTTGGCCCTGCCCTGCTCTCGCTGGTGCTGCTGGGCTTTCTGGCCCACGGCATTCTCGGGGTGACCGGAGGCCTGATCGGGGTGACCGAGGTGACCGCCAAGCAGGTCGGTATCGAGCTCTTTGGCCCCTATGTACTAGCAGTGGAGCTCGCCTCCATCTTGCTGCTGGCCGGTCTGGTGACCGCCTACCATCTGGGTCGGGAAGAGAAGAACGGTGAAGTGCTCTCGGTCCCTCGCGCAGCATCCCGCTCTGCACAAGAAGGAGATCAGCAATGAATGGAATCCCTATGGAGCACGGCCTACTGCTGGCCGCGGTGCTGTTCTGCATCGGCTTGTGCGGTCTGCTGATCCGCCGCAACCTGCTCTACATCCTGATGAGTATCGAGATCATGATGAATGCCTCGGCACTGGCGTTTGTGGTGGCGGGTAGCCGCTGGGCCCAGGCCGATGGCCAGATCATGTACATCTTGGTGATTTCTCTGGCAGCAGCAGAGGCCAGTATCGGCCTCGCCCTGTTACTGCTGCTCTATCGTCGTTACCACACCCTGAACGTGGACATTGTGAGCGAGATGCGCGGATGAGCCTCTTATACCTGACTTTTCTATTTCCGCTGTTGGGATGGCTGGTGCTGGCCTTCTCCCTCGGCCGGTTTGGTGAGCGTACCTCGGCGCTGATCGGGGTGGGCTCCATTGGCCTGTCGGCCCTCACCACCCTCTGGGTCGGCATCGACTTTCTGAGCAACCCGCCCGAGGGGGGCGTCTATGTCCAGCGCCTGTGGCAATGGATGGCAGTGGGCAACTTTACCCCGAGCTTCTCGCTGGCACTGGATGGCCTGTCGCTGACCATGCTGGGGGTAGTGACCGGGGTGGGTTTCTTCATCCACCTGTTTGCCTCCTGGTACATGCGTGGTGAAGAGGGCTACTCCCGCTTCTTTACCTACACCAACCTCTTTATCGCCAGCATGCTGTTTCTGGTGCTGGCCGATGACCTGCTGTTTGTCTACCTCGGCTGGGAAGGGGTGGGGCTGTGCAGCTACCTGCTGATCGGCTTCTACTACAAGGATCGCAACAACGGCGCGGCGGCCCTCAAGGCCTTTATCGTGACCCGGGTGGGTGACGTCTTCCTCGCCATCGGTCTGTTTATCCTCTACCAGGAACTGGGCACCCTCAATATCCACGAACTGCTGGTACGGGCGCCGACCATGTTTGCCGAGGGCTCCCCTGCCCTGTCGCTGGCCTGCCTGATGCTGCTGGGCGGCGCGGTCGGTAAATCGGCCCAGTTGCCGCTGCAAACCTGGCTGGCGGATGCAATGGCAGGCCCGACCCCGGTCTCTGCACTGATCCACGCCGCCACTATGGTGACCGCCGGTGTCTACCTGATTGCCCGTACCCACGGTCTGTTCCTGCTGGCGCCTGAGGTGCTACATCTGGTCGGGCTGGTCGGCGCCATTACCCTGGTGCTGGCTGGTTTTGCGGCGCTGGTTCAGACCGACATCAAGCGGATCCTCGCCTACTCCACCATGAGCCAGATTGGCTACATGTTCCTGGCACTCGGTGTCGGCGCATGGGAAGGGGCCATCTTCCACCTGATGACCCACGCCTTCTTCAAGGCGCTGCTGTTCCTCTCCGCCGGTGCCGTCATCGTCGCCTGCCACCACGAGCAGAACATCTTCAAGATGGGCGGCCTGCGCAAGAGCCTGCCGCTGGTTTATGCCTGCTTCCTGGTGGGTGGCTCGGCGCTGGCGGCGCTGCCGCTGGTCACCTCCGGTTTCTACAGTAAGGACGCCATTTTGTGGCAAGTAGCAGCCTCGGGCCAAAGCGCGCTGCTGTGGGCCGGTCTGGTGGGGGCATTCCTCACCTCGCTCTACACCTTCCGGCTGATCTTTATCGCCTTCCATGGCAAAGAGCAGACCAAAGCCCACGCGGGCCACGGTCTGGCTCATCACTTGCCGCTGCTGGTGTTGCTGGTGCTCTCTACCGGCATCGGGGCGCTGATCACCCAGCCGCTGGCCGGGGTACTGCCGGCAGGCCCTGGGGATCATATCGAAGAGGGTCGCCATGCACTGGAGGTAGCCTCCGGCATCATCGCCATCGCAGGGATTGCACTGGCGGCCTTGCTGTTCCTCGGCGAGCGCCGACTGGCCACCTCGATTGCCAACAGTGCACCGGGCCGCCTGCTCAGCACCCTCTGGTTCAACGCCTGGGGCTTTGACTGGCTTTACGACCAGCTGTGGGTCAAACCCTATCTGCTGGCTACCCAGCTGCTGGCCCGAGATCCGCTGGACCGCACCATGGAGCTGCCCGCCTGGTTTGCCCTGCGTGGCAACCAGTTGTTGGCCTGGACCGTGACCGGCAAGTTGCGCTGGTATGCCGCCTCCATGGGGATCGGCGCCGTACTGGTGCTGGCGCTGTTGCTGCTGGGGTAACGCGATGAACAACCGGACAATCATACAGCCAGGCTGTTTGCTCTCCCTGATGGAACAGGGAGCGCAATCTCATATGAACTTGAACGAGAGCTGATACCGTGACCTTACTCTGGATCTTGCTAATTCCTTTTATCGGCGGCTTGCTCTGCTGGCAGATGGAGCGTCTCGGCGGGCAGTTTGTCCGCTGGGTAGCCCTCATCTCCATGAGCGCCAGCCTGCTGCTCTCCTGCGCCATCTGGCTGGGTAGTGACTTCTCGCTTGCCACGACAGGTCTCGACAGTGCTGGCTTCACCGGTGCCGCATCTGCCTGGGCCGCCGAGTGGCGCCTGCCGTGGATCCCCCGCTTTGGCATCTCTTTGCATCTGGCAGTGGATGGCTTGTCGCTGCTGATGGTGATCCTCACCTGCTTTATCGGGGTGCTGGCCATCCTCTGTTCGTGGAAAGAGATCGTGCAGCGCATCGGCTTCTTCCACCTCAACCTGCTGTGGATCCTGGGCGGGGTGCTCGGCGTCTTCATGGCGCTGGACCTGTTCCTGTTCTTCTTCTTCTGGGAGATGATGCTGGTCCCCATGTACTTCCTGATTGCCCTGTGGGGCCACTCGGTCACTGACGGCAAATCACGGATCAACGCCGCGACCAAGTTCTTTATCTACACCCAGGTGAGTGGCCTGATCATGCTGGTAGCCATCATCGGGCTGGTGCTGACCCACCAGCATGCCACCGGTGTCTACACCTTCAACTATCTGGACCTGCTCAACACCCCGATGAGCAACAGCGTTGAGTGGTTGCTGATGCTGGGCTTCTTCATCGCCTTCGCGGTCAAGATGCCGCTGGTGCCGCTGCACGGCTGGCTGCCGGATGCCCACAGTCAGGCACCAACCGCAGGCTCGGTGGACTTGGCCGGTATTTTGCTGAAAACCGCCGCCTACGGTCTGCTGCGCTTTGCCCTGCCGCTGTTCCCCGAGGCCTCGGCCGAGTTTGCCCCCTACGCCATGGTGCTGGGCCTGATCGGTATCATCTATGGCGCCATCGTGGCGTTCGGCCAGACCGACATCAAACGGCTGGTGGCCTATACCAGCATCTCCCACATGGGCTTTGTGATGATCGCCATCTACTCGGGTAGCGAAGTGGCCCTGCAGGGCGCCGTGGTGCAGATGATCGCCCACGGTCTTTCTGCTGCCGGTCTCTTTATCCTCTGTGGTCAGCTCTACGAGCGGCTGCACACCCGCGACCTGCGCCTGATGGGTGGCCTGTGGGGACGGCTTCGCTATCTGCCCGGCGTGATGCTGTTCTTCTCGGTGGCCTCGCTCGGCATGCCGGGCACCGGCAACTTCGTCGGCGAGTTCCTGATCCTGGTCGGCAGCTTCCAGGTTGCCCCGGTTATCACGGCGGTCGCCACCTTCGGTCTGGTACTGGCCTCGGTCTACTCCCTCATCATGTTGCAGCGCGCCTGCTTTGGCCCCGCCAAGGATGAGCGCGTGCTCAAGGGACTGGATCGCCGCGAGCTGACCATGATGATGGTGATCGCAGGTCTGCTGGTACTGCTTGGCCTCTATCCCCAACCCGTGATTGATACCGCCAGCAGCAGCCTCATCAACGTGCTGCACTGGTATCTGCTGCCGACTGCTGGAGCCCTGCAATGACTTTCACCGCTGCCCAACTGCTGGCACTGCTTCCCCTGCTGTTGACCACCGGGGCCATGGCGGCCCTGATGCTGGCCATTGCCTGGCGCCGCTGTGTCACCACCGCCTTTACCGTGACCATTGTTGGCCTCAACCTGGCGCTGTTCTCCCTGCCCATCGTGATAGCGCAGGGTGATCAGGGGGTTACCCCGCTGCTGCAAGTGGATGGCTATGCCGTTTTCTACATGGGTCTGGTGCTGATCGGGGCGCTGGCAACCTGTACCTTCGGTCAATCCTGGCTGAAAGCCTACCCGGATAACCGGGAGGAGTTCTTCCTGCTGCTGCTGATCGCCACTGCCGGTGGTCTGGTGCTGGCCTGCTCCCGCCACCTCGCCTCCCTGTTTATCGGGATCGAGATGCTGACCCTGCCGATGTTCGGTCTGGTGGGCTACGCCTACCGCGAGCGCCACTCGCTGGAAGCTGCAGTGAAGTACATGGTGCTCTCTGCCGCCGCCACCGCCTTCCTGCTGTTTGGTATGGCACTGCTCTACGCGCAGGCTGGCAGCCTGAGCTTTGCCGCCCTGGGGCAGACCCTGGCCGAGAGCCCGGCTCACCATCCGCTGCTGATGGGCGGTTTGGGGTTAATGCTGGTCGGCTTTGCCTTTAAACTCTCCCTGGCCCCTTTCCACCTCTGGACCCCGGATGTCTATGAAGGTGCCCCGGCACCGGTGGCCACCTTCCTCGCCACCGTCAGCAAGGTCGCGGTCTTTGCCGTGCTGCTGCGTTTCTATCTGGCGGTACCGGCGGCGAGCGATCCCATGATCCACTGGCTGCTGGCAGCCATGGCGGTCATCTCCATCCTCGTCGGCAACCTGCTGGCACTGGTGCAGACCAACGTCAAGCGGATGCTGGGTTACTCCTCCATCTCCCACTTCGGCTACCTGCTGGCGGTGATTGTGGCGAGCCGCATTGGCCAGATGCCGGTGGAAGCGGCCGGGGTCTACCTGCTGATGTATCTCTTCACCAGCCTGGGTGCCTTTGGCGTGGTGAGCATGATGTCGAGCCCCTATCGCGGCAAGGATGCAGACTCCCTGCACAGCTATCGCGGCCTGTTCTGGAAGCGTCCTTACCTCACTGCCGTAATGACGGTGATGATGTTGTCGCTCGCGGGCATCCCGATGACCCTCGGCTTTATCGGCAAGTTCTACCTCATCGGCGTGACAGTCGAGGCCCAGCTCTGGTGGCTCTCCGGCGCCATCGTGCTCGGCAGCGCACTGGGTCTTTACTACTACCTCAAGGTGATGGTGACCCTCTATATGCGCGAGCCGGGCATGCAGCAGCGTGATGCCAGCGCCGACTGGGCACTCTCCTCTGGTGGCGTGGTGGTACTGCTCTCTGCCGCACTGGTAGTGTTGCTGGGGCTCTACCCGCAGCCGGTCATCAGCCTGGTACAAGGGTTCCAGCACGTGGTGTTGCAGTAACCTTTACCGTCGTTACCCCTCATCATTACCCGCAAAACCGGCAGCCTTGGCTGCCGGTTTTTTCTTTCCAGCCCGATTAACGTGCTTCCGCTCTCTTGGACTCGCCACCCAATCACCCTGCGACAGGGGAGTACCGGTCACCCGAGTTGGTGTTCAGTCACAGTCACAGGGATTAAAAATATCCTTATGAATCTCATATTGATATAGTCATCAGATTCTGGAATGGAGTTCAGATTGATGAAGCAACATTACGTTTGCCAATTTAACCCGACAGAACTGGCAGCTACGCTCAGGCCCTATCAAGGCGGCAAACTGACCATACTGCTGGCTGAACAGGAAAGTTCACAGGTCGCGCTGTTGCAGCAGTTGTGCAACGACCTTGAGATCACCCTCGATGGCGCCATTTTCCCCCAACTGCTCGGCGCGCAAGGATTGCTACCACAGGGGGCATGGTTACTGCCCAGACCGGAACCCTATCAGGCAACCTTGATACCGCTGCCACCAGAGGGGGATGCAGTACAGCTGGCCCGACTGATCACAGATCAGGTGGCAAGCATGCTGGCCACCTGGCCAGCCCTCTCGCCGCCACCCACCCTGTTTCTGACCTTCGACAACCTCATCCCCAATATTGCCTCCATTCTGGATGCGCTTTATCTGCAGTTGGCCAATCGCGTCAACTATGCCGGCACCAATGCGGGCAGCGGCCACTTCACCCCCCTTGCCTGTCTGTTCGACAACCAGCGGCTACTTGCCTACGGGGTGACCTGCACGCTGCTGCCAAACAACAGCTTTCCCTTTCTGGAGCATGGCTATCAACTCTCGGCCCAACCAATGCTGGCGACCGGCAGCGGCGCCAACACCATCACCTACATCGACTGGCAACCGGCTTTTCACACCTATCAGGAGCTGATCCGCCAGCAGTTCCAGCACACGCTGACGCACGAGGAGCTCTACCACTTCGCGGTACACATGCCCCTTGGCCTGCTCCTTGCCAATGGGGATGTGATTGTCAGGATCCCGTTCGATGTGACGGATGAGGGTGCCCTGATCTGCTCGAGCGAAGTATCCGAGCACAGCATTCTCACGCTGCTGAAAGCGCCGGAGAGTGCCACCGATCATGCCTGCTCACTGGCCCGACGCCTCTGCCAGCAGCAGGATCTCACCCGGGCGCATCTGCTGGAGGTTTACTACTGCGCAGGGCGCCAGCTGCACTTCGGCCAGCAAACCGTGACCGAGTTGCGCACCCTGCTGAGCGACTCGGGCGCGGGCGAGCTGGCAGGCGCACTCTCACTGGGTGAAATTGGCAGCATCCGCAGTGGGGATTATCCCCAGTTTCATAACGGCGCCATTCTCTGCAACGGGGCATTGGTATGAATAACGATCACGCCATGGCGATTGTGTGCGATCTGGCGCTCTGTATCGGGCGCGAAGTGACGCTGGACGCCCTGCTTACCAAGGTATTGCAGCGTTTCATGTATCACTGCGCCACGCCGGTCGGCGTGGTCTTGCAACAAAAACCGGAGGGATACACCCTGCTCAAGGCGATTGGCGACGAGCAGTTGTGCCAGCATACCGGCACCACCCTGACCCTGCCTGCTTGGGTCAGCGAGGAGGCGCGCTGCCTGCTGCAGCAGACGATCCCGCTACCGGGTAGCCATTCCTACCGCTTTGCCTATCGCCTCAGGGTCGACGGGGGCTATCTCATCTTGTTGCTCGCCCCCCAGCCACAGCAGCAACTGGTGCCCGTCTGTCATCTGTTCAGCCCGGTGCTCGGCAATCTGGCGCGCACCATTCAGTTGTGCAAAGACAGCGAACTGCTCGCCCAGCGCCAGCAAGCCGAATTGAAAGATCTGCAGCACTTCAACCAATCCCTGCTCAAAGCCATCCCGATCCCGGTGTTCTACAAGGATATCGAGGGGCGTTTTCTGGGCTGCAATCCGGCCTTCAGTCAGGTGATCGGGATCAGCAAAGAGTCGCTACTCGGCAAGCGGACCCATGAATTGCTGCCCGTCGGCATGGCTGAGGAGTACTCCATACGGGAAACCGAATTACTGCGAAACCACCAGCCCCAGTGCTTCGAGCTGCAACTGCACGATCGCAATGGCATGCGCTATAACGTCATCTGTTTCAAGGATCTCTTCTACGACCATCAGGGGATGATCGCGGGCATCATCGGCACCCTGGTCGATATCACCCGCCTTAAAGAGAGCGAACGCCACCAGCGTGACCTGCTGTTCCAGGCCATCAGCGCCCTCGCCAGCGCCATCTCTCACAAGGATCGCAACAGCGCAGGCCATGAGCAGAGGGTGCATGATCTGGCGCTGGCCATCGGGCAGGCCATGCAGCTGCGTCAGGATCAGCTTGATGGGCTGGGGCTGGCCGCCATGGTGCACAATATCGGCCTGCTGCAGACCCCCACCGAGATCATCACCCGCCCCCGAGAACTGCGGCCGTTGGAGTTCGAGCTGATCAAACAGCATCCGCAAGCAGGTCATGACATCCTCACGCAGATCGACTTCCCCTGGCCCATCGCCATCATAGTGTTGCAACACCACGAGAACCTTGATGGCAGCGGATACCCGATGGGGCTGACAGGCAACGCCATCACCCTGGAGGCGCGCATTATCCGGGTGGCGGACTCACTGATCGCCATGACGGCCCATCGCCCGTTTCGCCGCGCCATGCCCCTGAGCGACGCCTTTGCCGAACTGACCCGCTATGCCGGGATCCGTTACGATGAACAGGTCGTCAATACCTGCATCCAGCTGTGGCAGACCGGCTACGGCTTCAGCCCCTCCATCAGCCAGGTCATGCACAAGGCGGGATAATATGTCTGAACTGCTCACCCCCTATTCATCCCGCCATCACCTGCCAGATGCCCTCCCCTCATCGGCCATGTTGCTGACTCAGGTGATGGACCAGCTCCCCTACCGGGTGCTGCTCAAGGACACTCGCTTCATCTACCTCGCCGGCAACCGCCTGCTGGCCGATGATCTGGCCCTGACTCCCGAGGCATTGGTAGGCAAGAGTGACAGCGATTTTTTTCCGCCCGAACTGGTGCGACGCTATCGGGAGGATGACACTCGGGTGATGCGCGAAGGCATACATCAGCACATCGAAGAGCCCTATCTCAAGGGCAGAGAGTCCCGCTGGCTCAGCACCACCAAGTTTCCCCTGCGCGACAAAGCGGGGGCGATCGTGGGGGTCGGCATCTTCTTTGAAGACATTACCGAACAGAAGTGGCAGCAGGAGAAGCTGCAACAGTACCGCTGGACCCAGCAAGCGATCAGTCGCGCCCATCACGCCTTGCTCAAACCGGGCGATGAACATCTGCTGCTGCAAGATATTTGTGATGCCATCGCCTTCGATGACCGCTTTCCGTTGGTGGCGGTGCTGCAGAGTTCCCCGGATCCCGCCCAACCACCCCGGGTCGTGGCGCGGGCAGGCAGTGCCGACGCCTCAGAGCAGGCACTGTGGTTGACCGATGATGCCCTCGGACCGGCCATCCTCCACCAACGTAGCCTCAATCAGATCATCTGCCATGAGCCGCAGCAGCACAGACGCCACCCACTTTACTCCCACCTGCTGATCCCCCTATTACTGCAGGGAGAACAGCCGGGGGCACTGCTCATTCACAGCGACCAGCAACGGCTGTTCAGTCAGGAGGAGGAGCAGCTCTTTATCCAGTTGACCGACTACCTCGCCTACGGCCTGCAAGCGCGCCATACCCAGCAGGCCTACCTGCACTCGCAGCAGGAGAAGATCCTCCACGCCCGCCAACTGGAGCTGGCACTGGAAGATGCACTGGGGGCCATCGCCGCCGTGCTGGAGCAGCGCGATCCCTACACGGCGGGTCATCAGAAACATGTCGCCCGGCTGGCCCAGGCCATCGGCAGGGAGCTCCGGCTGGCAGAAAGGCAACTGCGGGGACTCTATCTGGGGGCCATGGTGCACGATATTGGCAAGATCCAGGTGCCCGCCGAGATCCTCACCAAACCGGATCGCCTGACACCGCTCGAGTTCGAGCTGGTCAAGGAGCACCCCGCCATCGGCTATCTGGTGCTCAAGGATATCGACTTCCCCTGGCCCATCGCCCAAATGATCCACCAGCACCATGAATATCTCGATGGCTCCGGCTACCCACAGGGGCTCAAGGGGGATGAGATCCTGCAGGAGGCCCGCATCCTCACCGTCGCCGATATCGTCGAATCCATGTCATCGGATCGCCCCTATCGCGCCGCCCTTGGCATTCCCCAGGCCCGGGAGCAGATCGTCCAGATGCGCGGCCACCAGCTCGATGCGGATGTGGTGGATGCCTGTCTGCGGATCCTCGACCGGGGGGACTTTATCCCCCAACCGCTCGGCAAGCCGTAACGCCGCAGATCAAAAAACCGGCCAATTGGCCGGTTTCTGTTTTTACTCTCTTGCGTAATCCGTATTAACCCAGACGGATCCGGGCGTTGCGGAACATCCGCATCCAGGCCCCATCCTCGCCCCAGTTGTCCGGGTGCCAGGAGTTGGCCACGGTGCGGAACACCCGCTCCGGGTGCGGCATCATGATGGTAGCGCGGCCATCCGTGGTGGTCACCGCGGTAATGCCATCCGGCGAGCCGTTCGGGTTGGCCGGGTATTGCTCGGTCACCTGACCGTGGTTATCGACAAAACGCAGCCCTACCAGACCGCTGGCTTGCAGTGCGCTCAGGTGAGCCGCATCGCGCACCTCGACACGCCCTTCCCCGTGGGAGACGGCAATCGGCATCACGGAGCCTGCCATACCGGCGAAGAAGGCAGAGGGTGACTCCTGCACCTGCACCAGGCTGAAGCGCGCCTCGAAACGCTCGGAGTGGTTACGCACAAAGCGCGGCCACAGATCGGCGCCCGGGATGAGATCCCGCAGGTTGGACATCATCTGGCAACCGTTGCACACCCCCAGAGAGAGGGTATCGCCGCGCTCGAAGAAGCGCTGGAACTGCGCGCGAGCGTTGTCGTTGAACAGGATGGACTTGGCCCAGCCTTCACCGGCGCCCAGCACGTCACCGTAAGAGAAGCCGCCACAGGCCACCAGGCTCTGGAACTCCTCCAGCTTGATGCGACCGGAGAGAATATCGCTCATATGGACGTCCACTGCGGCGAAACCGGCACGATCGAACGCCGCCGCCATCTCCACGTGGGAGTTGACCCCCTGCTCGCGCAGCACCGCCAGACGGGGGGATACCCCACGGGCGATATAGGGCGCCGCCACATCCTCAGACGGGTTGTAGCTGAGCTTGGCATGCAGACCCGGATCGGTGGCGTCCTGACGGGCGGCGTGCTCTTGATCGGCACACGCCGGGTTGTCACGCAGACGCTGCATCTGCCAGCTGGTCTCGCCCCAAATGGTGCGAAGCGCAGTACGGCTGGCGCGATAGAGCTCCTGACCCGCACGCTGCAAGGTGATGAGATCCCCCTCGCGCACCGTGCCAAGCACATGGGAGCAGGCCGCCAGACCATGACCGGCCAACAGAGTCATCACCGCCTCTTTGTCTTCACGGCGTACCTGAATGACGGCGCCCAGCTCTTCGTTGAACAGCGCAGGCAGCAGCTCGCCACCGATGCGATCGAGATGGATATCGAGGCCGCAGTGACCGGCAAAGGCCATCTCGGTCAGGGTGACGAACAGGCCGCCGTCAGAGCGGTCGTGATAGGCGATCAGTTTGCGATCGGCCACCAGCGCCTGAATGGCGTTGAAGAAGCCCTTGAGCTGCACCGGATTGTCGAGATCCGGCGCCTTGTCACCCAGCTGACGATAAACCTGCGCCAAAGCGGAAGCACCGAGACGCTGCTTGCCGTTGCCAAGGTCAATCAGGATAAGGTCTGTCTCACCCAGATCGGTACGCAGCTGCGGGGTCACTGTGTTGCGCACATCTTCGACCCGGGCAAAGGCGGTGATCAGCAGGGAGAGCGGCGAGGTGACGCTTTGCTCCTTGCCATCCTGCTGCCAGCGGGTCTTCATGGACATGGAGTCCTTACCGACCGGAATGGTGATACCAAGGGCCGGACAGAGCTGCTCGCCTACCGCCTTGACCGCCTCATAGAGACCGGCATCTTCCCCCGGATGACCCGCTGCGGACATCCAGTTGGCAGAGAGCTTGACCCGTTTCAGGGAACCGATATGAGCCGGTGCCAGGTTGGTCAGGGCCTCGGCTACCGCCATACGGGCAGAAGCGGCATGAGAAAGCAGCGCCACCGGGGTGCGCTCGCCCATCGACATGGCCTCACCGTGATAGCTGTCGTAGGTAGCGGCGGTGACGGCGCAATCGGCCACCGGGATCTGCCAGGGGCCAACCATCTGATCGCGGTTAACCAGACCGGTCACGCTGCGATCGCCAATGGTGATCAGGAAAGATTTCTCCGCCACGGTCGGCAGGCGCAGTACCCGCTCGGCTGCGTCACTCAAAGTGATGCCATCGAGCTGGAGCGCTTTGCCTTGGGCAGGCAGGGTCACCACGTCGCGGTGCATCTTGGGCGCCTTGCCCAGCAGCACGTCCAGCGGCAAGTCGATGGGCTGGTTGTCAAAGTGTGCATCCGACAGCGTCAGATGCTTCTCTTCGGTGGCAGTGCCGATCACCGCATAAGGGGCGCGCTCACGCTCGCACAGTGCCTTGAACAGGGGTAACTGCTCCTGCGCCACCGCCAGCACGTAACGCTCCTGGGATTCGTTGCACCAGATCTCCAGCGGGCTCATGCCCGGCTCGTCGCTCTGGATGGCGCGCAGATCGAAACGGCCGCCACGCTCGCCGTCGTTGACCAGCTCAGGCATGGCGTTGGAAAGACCGCCCGCACCTACGTCATGAATAAAGACGATAGGGTTCGCCTCCCCCATCTGCCAGCAGCGATCGATCACCTCCTGGCAACGGCGCTCCATCTCGGGGTTATCGCGCTGTACCGAAGCAAAATCGAGATCTTCGGCCGACTGGCCGGAGGCCATGCTCGATGCGGCACCGCCGCCCAGACCGATATTCATCGCCGGGCCGCCCAGCACGATCAGGGCCGCGCCGACCGGGATCTCCCCTTTCTGCACGTGTTCGCTGCGGATGTTGCCGATGCCGCCCGCCAGCATGATCGGTTTGTGGTAACCACGCACCTCAACGCCATTGTGGCTCGGCACCTCCTCTTCGAAGGTACGGAAGTAGCCGAGAATGGCCGGACGGCCGAACTCGTTGTTAAACGCCGCGCCGCCGAGGGGGCCTTCCTGCATGATGTCAAAGGCGCTGACGATACGGCTCGGCTTGCCAAAATCCTGCTCCCAGGGCTGCTCGAAACCGGGGATGCGCAGGTTGGAAACGGAGAAACCGACCAGACCCGCTTTGGGCTTGGCACCACGGCCGGTGGCACCCTCGTCGCGGATCTCGCCGCCGGAGCCGGTAGCGGCCCCCGGGAAGGGGGAGATGGCGGTCGGGTGGTTATGGGTCTCCACCTTCATCAGGATGTCGACCCGCTCCTGGTGGTATTGATACTCACCATTGGCGGGGCTCGGGAAGAAACGGCCACCCTGACTGCCTTCCATCACGGCGGCGTTGTCTTTATAAGCAGAGAGGACATGATCTGGCGTCTGCTCAAAGGTGTTCTTGATCATCTTGAACAGCGACTTGGGCTGTTGCTCACCGTCGATGGTCCAGTCGGCGTTGAAAATCTTGTGGCGACAGTGCTCGGAGTTCGCCTGGGCAAACATGTAAAGCTCGATGTCGTTGGGGTTACGGTCAAGCTTGGTGAAATTCTCCACCAGATAGTCGATCTCGTCATCGGCCAGCGCCAGACCCAACGCCACGTTGGCTTCGGCCAGCGCAGCGCGGCCACCACCCAGTACATCGACCTGGGTGAAGGGGCGCGGCTCGTGGTGAGCAAACAGCGCGCTCGCCGCCTCCATCTCGGCAAACACCACTTCCATCATCCGGTCATGGAGCTCTGCAGCAATGGCGCTGCGCTGGGCAGCACTCAGCTCACCCTGACCACCTTTGATAGTCAGGTAATAGGCAATACCTCGCTCCAGCCGCTTGACCTTGGTCATGCCGCAGTTGTGGGCGATGTCGGTTGCTTTGGAAGACCAGGGGGAGATAGTGCCGGGACGGGGGGTAACAAGAAACAGCTGACCGCTGGGGGTATGTGCGGGGATAGTCGGGCCATGTTGTGCACCAGAGTGCAGGAGCTGGCCCAACCTCGCTCGCTCGGGGGGCGACAGGGGGCTCGTCAGCTCGGCAAAGTGCACATATTCGGCATAGACATCCTCTATCTCTAATCCACTCTCTTTTCCACTTTCCAGTTCACTTTTTGCCGCAATCTGCGCTAAGCGCTGCAGCAGTTTTTGGACACGAAAATCAGACAGCGCTGGGGCACCACGCAAGATATCCATATAACCTTTCTCACCTAGTTTTAAAGTGGGGGGGAATTGAGACGCGCGTATTATAGGGATCTGGTTCACAGCGGACAAACGTTTTTCTCATTTCATGCTGTGTGACTCGGCGCACACTCTCTGGTATAAAGGTGCCTCTTTTTTGACAAATGCCGATTTTTTCAACAAAGGTACTCACCTACTTGCGATGCATTTTTCGACTGTTTATCGGGTTGTTGTTGACGCTGACGCTAGTCGGCTGCGACTTCTATAGCCCCTCCAGCCAGCTGGAGCAGATCCGCCAGCGCGGCGAGATCCGGGTTGGCACCATCTATGGCCCCACCTCTTATTACCAGCGTGATGACCTCGCCCAGGGGTTCGATTACGAGCTGGCGCAAAACTATGCCGACTGGTTGGGGGTGAAGCTCACCATCATTCCGGTCGATACCACTGACGAACTGGTCGCCCTGCTGAAAAAGGGCAAGCTCGATCTGGCGGCTGCCGCCATCATGGTCACCCCCGAGCGGCGCGAGCTGTTTCGCTTCGGCCCGGGCTTTTATCAAGTCTCCCCCAAGCTGGTCTATCGCAATGGCAAACCCAAGCCAGCCTCGTTGAACGATATCAAGGGCAAGCTGGTGGTGGCCGCCGGCTCCACCGGTGAAGACCTGCTCAAAGAGATGAGCAAGGAGAATCCCGAACTGACGTGGGGCACCAGCCACAACGCCGATGTGGAGGAGCTGCTCAAGCAGGTGGTGGATGGCAAGATTGACTACACAGTGGTGCAGGATACCGTGCTGGCCCGTACCCAGCGCTACTACCCCGAACTGACCGAGGGGCTGACCCTGGCCCAGAAGCAGACCGTCGCCTGGGCCATGAGCAAGCTGCCCGATGACAGCCTCTATGCCAGCGTCATCGACTTCTTCGGTCAGCGCTTCATGGATGGTGCCATCGCCAAGCTGGACGAGAAGTACTTCGGCCACGTGCAGAACTTCGACTTTGTCGATACCCGCACCTTCCTCAAGCGGGCCAAGAGCCTGCTGCCCAAGTACCAGTCGCTGTTCCAGACCCACGCCAAGAATATCGACTGGCGCCTGCTGGCTGCCATCAGCTATCAGGAGTCCCACTGGGACCCGCAGGCCCGCTCCTACACCGGCGTGCGCGGCATGATGATGCTGACCGAACCTACCGCCAAGGCGATGGGGGTCAATAACCGACTTCATCCGGAACAGAGCATCAAGGGTGGCTCCCTCTATCTGCAACAGATGATGGAGAAGGTGCCCGATTCGGTGCCCGATGACGAGAAGG
The DNA here is from genome assembly GCF_006243315.1 of Aeromonas sobria. Taxonomy (GTDB): domain Bacteria; phylum Pseudomonadota; class Gammaproteobacteria; order Enterobacterales; family Aeromonadaceae; genus Aeromonas; species Aeromonas sobria_A. Next base: position 37,574 of record NZ_NKWE01000041.1, on the reverse strand, counting down.
TATGGTTTGCGCTCACCGCCTACAACATAGGTTACGGCCACATGATGGATGCGCGCCGCCTGACCAAAGATCTGGGCAAGAATCCCGATGCCTGGAGCGATGTAAAAGAGGTGCTGCCGCTGCTGCAACAAGCACGCTGGCATCGCAAGGTACGTTATGGCTATGCCCGTGGCAGCGAGGCGCGCAACTATGTCAATAACGTGCGCCAGTACTACCAGAGTCTGCTGTGGCTCGATAACGAACAGCAGAAAGCCCATCAGCGTGAACGTCTCGACAACGACAGCGAGCCGGAAATTGCCGAGCGCCCCACCGTCATCGCCGAAGTGGTGCGCCAGATCACCATGGGCTAACAAGGCATTATTCGGCTATTTTCAGGCAAACTTCTCTGTTACCATCTGATTACATCGGAGCCTATCCGAAATCGCATTGTTTTCATCATCTTGATATTTTCAATAACAGCAATTTCTGATGGGCTCCATCAATGACCCATGGCCAGGATGGCCACCCGATTGGGAGGAGACCACGATGCAAAAACGTAGAAAAATCAGTCTGGTCAGAAAAGCAAAGAGCGGCTGGAGCCCCAGACGTAAACTCAAGCTTAATGACATCAAGCGCAACCTGTGGCGCAGAAATCGTTCATATACCTTGCTTATTGCAGAACCAACAGCATAGACCCGGCATTCGCCGGGTTTTTTTATCTCCATTCTCACCTGACTAACGTCTTACACCAGCGCAGCCTTGAACTGTACCGTCCGCTTGGATACCAGCGAGTTGCAGTGGTTGCAGAAGTAATCCACCGCTCCGCATGCCTGGAGACGCTCCAGCTCCTGCTGGCAAGTGGGGCAGATGGCCGTGACGCGAACATGGGCCTGGCACTGGCCACAAGTCTGCTCCTTGCTACGGGCATCCAGTCCAGCCTGGCATGATGGGCAAAGCAGGGCTTCCATTGTCGACTCCTCATAAAGTGCACCTGCGATGGGCTTGCCCATGGCGGGTTCCCCTCCCCGCCTGACCTAACGCCACTGCAGGGGGAATAACAAAGCGGCTGCCGGTGAGGGCAGCCGCCAGGGCTTATTTCTTCATCTTCAGCAGGCGTTTACGCTGCCGTTCCTGACTCAGGGTCATGGTATTTTTTCTGCCTTCAAACGGGTTGGCCGATTCCTGGAATTCAACCCGGATCGGAGTACCCATGATCTTGAGGGACTTGCGGAAGTAGTTGATCAGGTAACGCTTGTACGAATCGGGCAAGTCGTTCAGCTGGTTACCGTGGATCACGATACGCGGCGGGTTGTAACCACCGGCGTGGGCATATTTGAGCTTGACGCGGCGACCGTTAACCATCGGCGGCTGGTGATCTTCCTGCGCCATCTGCATGATGCGGGTCAACATGGCGGTACTGGTACGACGGGTAGCCGACTGGTACGCCTCCTGAATCGACTCAAACAGGTGGCCCACACCGCTGCCATGCAGGGCGGAGATGAAGTGGACGCGGGCAAAGTCGATAAAGCCCAAGCGACGTTCCAGCTCGTTCTTTACATCTTCTTTTACTTTCTGATCCAGACCGTCCCACTTGTTGACTACCAACACCACCGAGCGGCCGGAGTGGAGCACGAAGCCAAGGATGCTGAGATCCTGATCGGTGATGGTCTCCTGGGCGTCGATCACCAGCAGGCAGACGTTGGCATCTTCGATGGCTTTCAGGGTCTTGATGACGGAGAACTTCTCCACCGTCTCGTGCACCTTGCCACGACGACGCACACCGGCGGTATCGATAATGACGTACTTCTGCTCGTCACGCTCCATCGGGATATAGACGGAGTCGCGAGTGGTGCCCGGCATGTCATAAACGATGACCCGATCTTCGCCCAACATACGGTTGGTCAGGGTCGATTTACCGACGTTAGGGCGACCGACGATGGCAAACTTGATCGGCAAGTCGGCAAACGGGGTCTCTTTGGTATCTTCGCGGGTATCCAGATCACCGGCAGCTACCATGCGCAGCAGGGCTTCTTCGTCGAAGTCCTCCTCTTCTTCCTGCGCATCTTCATCGGTAGCGGCGTCGACCAGGGTTTCCAAGTGGGGAGCCAGCGCCAGTTCGAACAGGCTCAGCACACCACGACCGTGGGCAGCGGCGATTTGATAGACATCACCCAGCGCCAGGGCGTAAAACTCGGACACAGCGGAATCACCGTCGATGCCATCGGTTTTGTTAGCAACCAGGAACACCTTCTTGTGGGTCTTGCGCAGGTGTTCAGCGATGGCTTGATCCGCCGCAGTCATACCGGCACGGGCATCCACCATAAACAGCACCACATCGGCTTCTTCGATGGCCAGCAGGGATTGCTCGGCCATCTTCAGCTCGATCCCCTCTTCGGAACCATCGATACCGCCGGTATCGACCACGATAAATTCCAGCTCGCCCAACTTCGCCTGACCGTATTTACGGTCCCGGGTCAGACCGGGAAAATCGGCGACCAAGGCATCCCGAGTACGGGTCAAGCGGTTAAACAGGGTGGATTTCCCCACATTGGGGCGGCCCACCAGGGCTACTACAGGAGTCATAAAAGCCTCATTCTCAAGACGACAAAGGCTCCTGGCCAAAAAGCCAGGAGCCGGATATTCACATTAACGGACGATCAAGGACGCTTGAGGGCGTACAACTTGCCGTCACGGCTCTGTACATACAGGGTGTCACCATCCACCAGCGGGGCGGCATAGAGACCACTGCTATCGAGCTGCTGCATCGCCTTGATGGTACCGTCGGTACGATCCAGCCAATACAGGTATCCTTCCACATCACCCACCACCACATAGTCACCAAAGATGACAGGTGCAGTGACGGTACGATTCTCCAGCTTGGTATTAGACCACAACTCCAGGCCATTGCGACGATCGACTGCAAACAGGTGGCTGCGGCTGTCGGTCAGCACGATGGCATTGCCGGTCATCGCCAGATCGCGATAGCCGGAATACTTGCGCTTCCACACCTCGTCACCGGTCATCAGCTTGCGTGCCATCAGCTGACCATTGTAGGCAATGGCATAGAGCTCATCGCCGGCGATCAGCGGGCTGGCATCGACGTCGACCATGCGGTCAAGCTCAGTGGCACCACGGGGATCCGCCACCTTGGATTGACGAACCGGCTGACCGTTGGCCAGCAGGGCAATGCCCACTTTGCCATCGGCACGACCGTAAATCACCGCACCATTGGTAATAACCGGGGCACCGGCACTGCGCAGGGTCAGTGGTGGCTGCTCTTCGGAGAGCGACCATTGCAGTTTGCCCTCATCGGTATCGAGCGCAATCAGGCGGCCAGAGGTGGTCAGCACCACCACACGGCCATCTTCCACCGCCGGGCTGGCAACCACTTCACCGGGCACATTGGTCTGCCACAGCACCTCGCCGTTCTCTGCGTTCAGGGCATAGACAACGCCGTTTTCGGAGCCGAGGAACAGCTTGCCGTAACGGGAGACCAGACCACCGGAAAGACGAGCGCTGCGCTTATCGGCATTGACCGGCAGATCCGCCAGATCAACGGTCCACAGGCGATCGCCACTGACACGATCGAAGGCGGTGACATCACCACCACGAGCCGCAGCATAGATACGATCCTCTTCCACCACCGGCTTGAGCTGGGAGTAGAAGTTACCGATCCCGTCACCTACCGTCGCAGACCAGGCCGTGTCAGCACTGAAGGCAGATTCAACCTGGGGCAATGGTGCCATCGGGTTGAGATCTTCTTCCGAACTGAACAGGGAGCATCCCTGCAGCGCAAAGGAGACCGCGGCCCCCAACGCTACCATCTTGAATAGATTACGCATCCGGTGCCTCACCCATTACCACGGCCGGCAAGGCCAGGTCGTCCATCTTCAGTTTGAGCTCCTGGCTGCTTTGCAGGCCGCCGGCATCAGCAGCAGCCTGATAAGCATCACGGGCTTCTTCGCTCTTGCCCTGCTTTTGCAGGATATCGCCACGCACTTCCGCGACTTGGGCTTTGAAGGCATCACTGGTAATAGTGCCAAGCTTGGCCAATGCCTCATCGGCCTTGCCTTGATCATTCAGCACCCGGGCCAGGCGCAGAGCAGCGATGGGGCGAATGCTCTCGTCACCACTGGTGGCCACCAGAGTCAGCTGCTCGGCAGCCAGATCCAGCTTGCCCGCTTTGACGGCAGCAGCCGCCAGTTGCAGGGCGGCCAGCTCACCGTAGGAGTCACCCTTGTTGGCAGTGACAAACTGCTGTGCCTGCTCGAAACCGGCAGCATCAGCTTTGACCAGTTGTTCAATTGCCTGGTTGTAAGCTTGGGAGGAAGCTTCCATGGACTCTTGTTGATGCTGGTTGTAGTAGCGCCAGCCGAACAGGCCGACCAAGCCGATCACGGTCCCGGCGATCACCGATGTCCCGTTCTCTTTCCACCACTCCTTGATAACCTCAACCTGTTGTTCTTCGGTGGTATAAACTTCCACAGCTTACTCTCCTTTGGCTGCCAGCAGGGCGATGGCGGCGTCAACCTTGACGGTCTGTTGCTCAGCCTGACCACGCAGGTATTTGATAGTGATCTCCCCGTTTTGCACCTCGGTTTCACCAAGGATCAGGGCGATAGACGCGCCGCTCTTGTCGGCACGTTTGAGTTGTTTTTTGAAGTTGCCGCCACCGCAGTGGCTCATCAGGCGCAGGTCTGGCAGCGCATCACGCAACCGCTCGGCCAGCTGGAAGCCCGCTTGCTCGGTCCCCTCACCCACCATGGCCAGATAAACATCCACGGCAGGACGGATATCGCCATTGAGCTCGAGGGTCTCCAGCATCAATACCAGACGCTCCATGCCCATGGCAAAGCCAACTGCCGGGGTCGCCTGGCCACCGAGCTGCTCAACCAGACCATCGTAGCGGCCACCGGCACAGACGGTGCCCTGGGCACCCAGGCTGGTAGTGACCCACTCGAACACGGTCAGGTTGTAGTAGTCAAGGCCGCGCACCAGGCGTTCGTTCACTTCAAACGCGATACCGGCAGAGGTGAGCAGGCGCTTGAGCCCCTCGAAGTGAGCCAGACTCTCTTCGCCAAGGTGATCAAACAGACGGGGAGCATTAACCAAAATGGCCTGTACTTTTTGGTCTTTGGAGTCGAGCACCCGCAGCGGGTTGCTGTACATACGGCGCTGGCTCTCTTCGTCCAGCTGATCCTTGTACTGCTCCAGATAGGCCACCAGTGCATCGCGATAGGCGGCACGTTCGGCGCTCTGACCCAAAGTATTGAGCTGCAGGGTGACATTATCGCTGATGCCAAACAGGCGCCACAGGCGGTGGGTCAGCATGATCAGCTCAGCGTCAATATCCGGCCCGTTGATGCCAAACAGCTCGACACCGAATTGGTGGAACTGGCGATAACGACCCTTCTGGGGACGCTCGTGGCGGAACATGGGGCCCATGTACCACATCCGGCGTTCCTGGTTATAAAGCAGGCCGTGCTCGATACCGGCGCGGACGCAGCTGGCAGTTCCTTCCGGACGCAGGCTCAGGCTGTCGCCGTTGCGGTCATCAAAGGAGTACATCTCTTTTTCGACCACGTCGGTCACTTCACCGATGGCGCGCTTGAACAGGTGGGTCTGCTCGACAATCGGCATGCGCACTTCGCTGTAGCCATAGCTGGCAACGACCTGGCGCAGGATCTGTTCAACCTTCTGCCATACCGGGCTCTGCTCCGGCAGGCAATCATTCATACCGCGAATAGCTTGGATCTGTTTTGCCACGTTGATACTCGAGAAAAAGAGGTAAAATTTGGCCGCATTATAGGGATTTTCACCCCCGAGGTAAAATCAGAGAATCCGTATGCGGGATGTAAAATCAGTCACCTGGAACGAGGGCCACCCAAGGTGGCCCCAATTTGTTCAATCCTTGCCCACCAGGATCTGGTTGGCGGGATCCAGCATGGCGGCTCTGGCACGAATACGCCGTTCCAGGATCGGGATAAGATCCTTGTTATCGAGCCGATCGACCCGTAGGCCCCCTTCGTAGAAGGCGCTCTTGTTGGCCGCACCGGCCAATCCCAGATCGGACACCAAGGCTTCCCCTGGACCATTGACCACACAGCCGATGATCGACACATCCATCGGGGTGATGATGTCTTCGAGCCGCTCTTCCAGTGCATTGACGGTGGCGATCACATCGAACTCCTGACGGGAGCAGGAGGGACAAGCAATAAAGTTGATGCCACGGGAGCGGATGCGCAGGGATTTGAGAATATCAAACCCGACTTTGATCTCTTCAACCGGGTCTGCGGCAAGGGAGATACGAATGGTATCGCCGATCCCATCTGCCAGCAGCATGCCAAGACCGACCGCCGATTTCACCGCGCCAGCCCGAAAACCACCGGCCTCGGTGATCCCCAAATGGAGTGGCTGCTCAATCTGTCTGGCCAGCAGGCGATAGGCGCCCACCGCCAGGAACACATCGGAGGCTTTCACACTCACCTTGAAGTTCTGGAAATCAAGGCGATCCAGATACTCGACGTGACGCATGGCGGATTCCACCAGTGCCTCGGGGGTCGGCTCGCCGTACTTCTCCTGAATATCTTTTTCCAGCGATCCACCGTTGACGCCGATGCGGATCGGAATGTTCAGATCGCGAGCACAATCGACCACCGAACGTACCCGCTGCTCGTTGCCGATATTACCCGGGTTGATACGCAGGCAATCGGCACCATATTCCGCCACTTTCAACGCAATGCGATAGTCAAAGTGGATGTCGGCAACGATAGGAATACGGGTCTGCTGCTTGATGAATTTGAAGGCTTCCGCCGCTTCCATGGTCGGCACAGAGACACGGACAATATCGGCACCAACTCGCTCGATCCGCTGGATCTGCTCGACGGTCGCCGCCACATCGGTGGTCTTGGTGTTGGTCATGGTTTGCACCGTGATGGGGGCATCGCCCCCGACCGGTACATTACCAACCATGATCTGCCTGGATTTACGACGAATGATGGGAGATTCGTGAGCGGATTTTTCGTGAACAGACATGGGAAACAGGTTACTCCTGCGGCAATGAGAAGCGAGCAGTACGGCCGTTGTTATAACGACTCATATCAAACGAAGTGCCCTTGTAGTCAAGCTTGACCGCCATCGGCGCACCAATGGTGAACTTGAGGGGCTCGGCGCCTTCCAGCACCAACTCGTCATTGGCTTTCTTCAGACCGCTGAACAGGGTCTTGCCGTTGCCATCTTTCACATCCAGCCAGCAATCGGCGGTGAAGCTCATCTTGAGTTGCGGCGCCTTGGCTGGCTCACCTTGAGCCACTTCCGCTGTTGGTTCTGCCACTGCACTCGGCACCGAGGTATCAGCCACAGCACCATTCACCGGAGCCACAGAGGCTGCCGCTTGAGTGCCAGCCGCAGCAGAGATCGGGGCAGCCACATCAGTGCCAACGGCAGCAGATGGCTCAGCCCCCTCAATAAGCACAGGGCTGATGATCTCGGGCTGCGGATCGGCTGCAGGCTCAGAGACGGTCGCGCTCATTTCGGTTGCGGCAAGGGCTTCGTCACCGGCAGAACGGCGGGCGGTACTCTGCCACCACCAGGCGACGGAGAGCGCAATCAACACCAAGATCACCAGCCAGGTCACCATCTTGAGCCGACTGTCATTGGCTTGTTGGCGGGAACGGCGGGAGAAACTTTGCATGTCGATATTATCAGGTGGCGTCAGACCCAGCTTGTCGTAAGCGGCAAGAATAGTCTCATCCGGGATCCCGACCAGCTTGGCATAGGAGCGCAAATAGCCGCGGATAAACGTATGGGAGGTGTTCTTGTCGTAAGTATCCGATTCAATAGCAGCAATCAGGGTCAGACGAAGGTGAATGCGGGATGCAACCTGTTCTCGTGTCCAGCCAAGCTGTTCACGGGCGTTGCGCAGCAATTGGCCTGGGCCTGCTGCCTGGGAGTCGTCTTGAAAATCGTGTGGCTGTTCAGTAGTCATTGGATAAATAACGCTTGGCTTGTTGCGAAGTGGGATATTGCCTTACCAGCTCAGTCCCGAATTGGTGAATTAATGCCGGTTTGTCCATCGCCTGTGCCAGCCGCAATCTCAACCAGAGACTGTCCTCGTTCTCGTCTGACGCATCGGCAAAACGAGCGAGGTAGGACTGCACATCAGGCAGCTTGCCATCTTTCATGGAAAGCTCGGCCAAGTCCAGCAATAACCTTGGGTTGCGGGGATTATACCCCAAGGCCAAGCGATAGTACTCGCTTGCTTTATCATTTCTGCGATTTTGCTGGGCGCAAAACGCTGCATTTTCATAGGTATCGGAGATTTTCACGTAGCCAGGCTGCTGCACCGCCTGATTAAAGGCCTTATCCGCCTCCTCATAACGGCCACGATCACACAAAAAGGCACCATAGTTGTTCATTGCGTCAGCATTGGACGGATCCATAGCAAGAGCATTCTTGTAATGATTTTCAGCGGCAATGAAATCCCCTACGGTCTGATAGAAGTAGGCGAAACCAATCTGGATTTGAGAGTTGGAGGGGTCATACTGGAGGGCGCGGTCAAGATTGAACTTGGCCTGCTCGGCATTGCCCTGACGCAGGTACTGGATCCCCAGGTCGAGGCGCGTTTGGGCCGCCGCCTTAAGGTCGGGACCCACTTCACGCTGGGTAGAATTCTGGCCAGCGTAAGTGGTCTCGGTCACACAGCCGGGCAGCGCGCATAGCGCTGCCACTACGATCAATGTACGTGTATCCATTCCCTTTCTATACAATGGCTTAGCATTTAAACCATTTTGACGGAAATCCCATCCTGTTGCATCCGATTTTTGATAGTTCGCTTGGTACGGTCAATTACGTCCCCCACCAGCTGACCACAGGCGGCGTCGATGTCGTCCCCACGGGTCTTGCGAACGATCACGGTGTAACCGTACTCCATCAGCACCTTGGAGAAGCGATCGATACGGCTGTTGCTCGGTTTGCCATAAGGATTGCCCGGGAAGGGATTGAACGGGATCAGGTTGATCTTGCTCGGCGTGTCCTTGAGCACTTTGGCCAGTTCGTGGGCATGTTGCATGTCGTCATTGATATGATCGAGCAGCACATATTCGACTGTGACCCGGCCACCATTGGCATTGGACTTTTCGAGATAACGACGCACGCCAGCGAGGAAATCCTCAATGTTGTACTTGTCGTTGATCGGCATGATCTCGGAACGCAACTTGTCATTCGGCGCATGCAGGGAGATAGCCAATGCCACGTCGATCTGGTCGCCCAGCATGTCAAGTGCCGGTACCACCCCTGAGGTCGAGATAGTCACACGACGCTTGGAGATACCATAACCGTAATCATCCATCATCAGACGCATGGCAGGCACCACGTTGGCGAGGTTGAGCAGCGGCTCGCCCATTCCCATCATCACCACGTTGGTGATGGGACGCTTGCCACCGACCACGCGGGCGGCACGCCACACCTGACCGATGATCTCGGACACTTTCAGGTTACGGTTAAAGCCTTGCTGGGCAGTGGAGCAGAACTTGCACGCCAGCGCACAGCCGACCTGGGAAGAAACACACAGGGTGGCCCGATCGCCTTCGGGAATATAGACCGTCTCGACTTCCTGATCACCCACCTGCAAGGCCCACTTGATGGTGCCGTCAGAGGAGCGCTGTTCCCGGCTGATCTCGGGCGCTTTGATCTCCGCCATCGCCTTAAGGCGATCCTTGAGCACCTTGTTGACGTTGGTCATCTGATCGAAATCATCACAACCGAAGTGATAGATCCACTTCATTATCTGATCTGCCCGGAATGGCTTCTCGCCCAGTTCGACGAAGAAGGCACGCATGGCATCCCGATCAAGATCCAGCAGGTTGATTTTTGTTTCGCTCATCAATGGCCTCAGTTCAAACACTTCATCAATTATTGGCTGACGATGTCAGGGGGCGGCATTGTACAAATAATGGGGCTGGCTTTCCACCTGGAGAATAGAGGGATATTGCGCAAAAAGAAGTGACGCCTGCAAAACAACAAAGGGAGCCGAGGCTCCCTTGTGTCTATCAAGCCACACCTCAGGCGCGGGTGTGAAGCTCTTCTTCATTAAAGAAGTAGGCAATTTCACGCTGGGCAGAGGCAAAGCTGTCGGCACCGTGCACCGCGTTGCGATCGATGCTCTCGCCGTAGCAGGCGCGAAGAGTACCGGCCAGCGCTTGCTCGGGATTGGTCAGCCCCATCAGATCGCGATAACGCTGTACGGCATTTTCTCCTTCCAGCACCTGCACCATCACGGGGCCAGAGGTCATGAAGGTCACCAGCGCATCATAGAAAGGACGGCCTTGATGTTCAGCGTAGAAGCCGGCGGCCTGGTCACTGGTCAGACGCAGCATTTTGGCGGCGACGATGGTCAGCCCGGCGCTTTCCATGCGGTGGTAGATCTCACCGATCAGGTTCTTGCTGACAGCATCCGGTTTGACGATAGAGAAGGTACGTTCGATGGCCATTGGTATCTTTCCTTAATTACAGGGTCTTATTGTTAGTATCCATGTTCGCTGGCGATTATACGTAAACAAAAAGCGGATAAACACACAAAAAAGCAACTTTTTATTAAACATAACCTCCTTGCAATCAACATCAACACTCATCTTCGCTGAGCAGTGCGGGAAAATATGTGCGCTTGCGCACGATAGTCCTTTTAAGCTGCCAAAAAGACATCTTTTGATCACTATTTGAACAACCTGAAAAAGGCACCCGAAGGTGCCTTGTCTCGCTTATTTGGCTTCCGCCAGCAGGGCGCGCGCTATGGTGCGCATCCCCAGGGTATTGGCCCCCGGCGCCCACAAACTATCACCGTTATCGCTAAAGCAGGCGGCCAGATCGATATGCAGCCAGCCCATCCCTTCGTTGGCAACGAAACGGGAGAGGAAACCCGCCGCGTTGGAGGCGCCACCTGGCCCGCCCCCCTTCACCGGGCGGCTGTTGGCCGTGTCGGCATAATGGGAGGGGCACTGCTGACGGTGCCAGGGCTCCAGCGGCAGCGGCCAGGCAGGCTCCTGCTCGGCATCGGCATAGGTCATGGCACGGCTCACCAGCCCCTTGTCGAGGCCAAACAGGGCATTGTAGCGACCACCCAGCGCCATCACGGCGGCACCGGTCAGGGTGGCGGCGTCGATGATCAGCGGTGCGCCGCTGTCACTGGCCAGTTGCAGGCCATCGGCCAGCACCAACCGCCCCTCGGCGTCGGTATTCACAATCTCCACCGTGGTGCCGTTCTTGTAAGTGAGGATATCCCCCAACTTGTAGGCATGGCCGGAGACCAGATTCTCGGCGCAGCAGAGAATGAGCTTCACCCGCTTGTCGAGGCCGCGCAGCATGGCCAGCGCCAGCGCACCGGTCACAATTGCCGCGCCCCCCATGTCGCACTTCATGGTGAGCATCCCCTCGGAGCTCTTCATGGAGTAGCCGCCAGAGTCAAAGGTGATCCCCTTGCCCACCAGCGCTGCCGCTACCGGCGCTCTGGGATCGCGCGCCGGATTAAAATCGAGCTCAAGCAGCACCGGCTCGCGCTCACTGCCACGCCCCACCTGATAGAGGCCGACCCAGCCTGCCTGTTGCAGCGCTTCACCTTTCAAAATACGGTGACTCACCTTGTCTGGCGCCAGCTCGGTAATAAAAGCAGCGGCTTCGACCGCCAGCTCCAGCGGCCCCAATTGCTCTGGTGTGGCATTGGTCATCTCACGCACCCAGCGCCCACATAACCAACGCGCTTCCAGCTCTTCTCTGTCTTCTTCCGAGGACATGGCCCATTGCAGTTGCACCTCCACCTTGGGGGTTTGCAACCCCTGGGCAAAGGCCCACTGCTGCTCGCGATCCCAATGCCCTGCAAGCGCTACTTTCTGGATCCCCTGCTGACAGAGGCGGCGCGCCGCCTGCTGGATATCGAGCAGTGGGGAAGCGGTGATCAGGTGGATCACCACAGCGTCGGCACGGTATGAGAGCAAGGCCCCGTCACCCCATTCCGCCGGGGCAAAATCACGACTTAACCAGACATTCATGCAGTTACCTCCTGTAACCAGCGCGCGATAGTACGCACTCCGTGGCCTTTAGCACCGGTAGCCCAAAGCTCGTTACCCGACTTCTGATATGCCGCTGCCAGATCCAGGTGTACCCACCCCTTTCCTTCATTGGGCACAAAACGGGACAGGAAGGCGGCCGCAGTGGTGGCACCAGCAGTGCCTTCTGCAGAAGCCACGTTGCCCAGTTCGGCAAAGGCCGAAGTGAGCTGGCTGGCATGCCAGGGTTCCAGCGGCAGCGCCCATGCCTGCTCATTTTCGGCCTTGGCAGCGGCCAGCGCACGCTGTTGTTCGGTCTCATCGAGGGCAAACACTGCGTTGTAGTCGCGGCCCAACGCCATCTTGGCGGCGCCGGTCAGGGTTGCGGCATCCAGGATGTAGGTCGCGCCACTCTCGGAGGCGGCCATCAGACCATCGGCCAGCACCAAGCGGCCTTCCGCATCGGTATTCTGGATTTCAACCGAGATACCGTTTTTGTAGGTAAGAATGTCGCCCAGTTTGAAGGCGTGGCCGGAGACCAGATTCTCGGCGCAACAAAGAATGAGCTTCACCCGCTTGTTCAGGCCACGGCTAATAGCCAGCGCCAGCGCGCCTGTCACCATGGCTGCACCGCCCATGTCGGACTTCATCGGCAGCATGTTGTCAGAGGACTTCATGGAGTAGCCACCGGAGTCGAAGGTGATGCCCTTGCCCACCAGTGCAGCGACCACTGGCGCATGGCGATCCCCGGTCGGGTTGTAATCCAGCTCCAGCAACACCGGCTCGCGCTCGCTGCCACGACCGACCGACCAGATCCCGATGTGGCCCGACTCGCGCAACGCTTCGCCGGCAGTGATACGGGCGGTCACCAGATCACCGGCCAGACCGCGAATGAGCAGCAGGGCCGATTCCGCCAGACTCATGGGGTAGATCTCTTCCGGGCAGCCATTGGTGATGTCACGAGCCCAGCAGCTCGCCTTGATCAAGGCATCCAGCTCGCAGCTATCCGCCTCACTCTGCTGGCCAACGTCCAGTTCACGCACTCCTTTAGCGGCATAAAAACCCTGGGCGAAGGCAAAACGGCGTTCCAGATCCCAACCCTCACCGACCAGCTTGACCCGCTTGATCCCGGTGGACTCAAAGCGGCGGGCCGCACGCTGGATGGCGCGCAGTGCATCTTTTTCCTGACTAACCGACCCCAGATGGATGTCAGCTCTGTCACCATTAAAACTGAGTAGCGCACCCTCGCCCCAATGGGCGGCAGCAGCCTGGGTAGATAACGCTACGTTCATCATGTTAGCCATCGTGTTTGCTTCCTTTTTTACTGGCACGATTTATAAGCACTCTTCATAGGCAAAGAGGGAATAACGAATACAAAAAAGGCCGTGCCCTTTAAGGGGCACGGCCTTCACCATATCACTGAAGCACCACGGGATGCTGCACGCGCAATGCACTCATGGGTAATTAATGGCGTTCAGATGCAAGGTTCAGGGTGTACTTGGGCAGCTCGACCACCAGATCCTCGTCCTCCAGCCTGGCTTGGCAACTCAACCGTGATTCCGGTTCCAGGCCCCACGCCTTGTCCAACATGTCGTCTTCCAGCTCATCGCTTGGCTCGAGAGAGTCAAATCCCTCCCGCACCACGCAATGGCAGGTGGTGCAAGCACAGGACTTCTCGCAGGCATGTTCAATCTCGATCCCATTACGCAGCGCCACGTCGAGAATGGTCTCACCACGTTGCCCCTCAAGGGCGACACCATCCGGACAGAGCACAGGATGAGGAAGAATGATCAGTTTTGGCATATTACACCTTGTTGACGTTTTGTCCGGTCAGCACCTTGCGGATGGACGCATCCATCCGGCGGGCTGCAAATTCACCACTGACAGCATCTGCCGCCTCAATGGCATCTTTGATTTGATTGGTGGTGCCCGTGCTGCGCATGATCAGCAGGTGGGCGATGGCAGCATCAATTTCGGCGCGCTCGGCGGCACTTAGCAGTGACTCACCATCGGCGGCCAAGGCAACGTTGAGGCTCAGGGCAACCCGATCAGCTTCGACCTGCTGCTCTGCCAGCATGCGGGCATCCATATCCTGTTGGGCATTCTCGATGGAGGCGCTCAACATGGTAAGAATGTCCTGCTCCGCCAGACCGTAAGATGGCTTGACCTGGATCTCTGCCTGCACGCCGGAGGATTTCTCCATGGCACTGACCGACAGCAAACCATCCGCATCCACCTGGAAAGTGACACGAATATGGGCCGCGCCCGCCACCATGGGTGGAATACCGGTCAGGGTAAAACGGGCCAGTGAGCGGCAATCAGCGACCAGCTCACGCTCTCCTTGCACCACATGGATAGCCATGGCGGTCTGACCATCCTTGAAGGTGGTGAACTCCTGGGCGCGGGCTACCGGAATGGTAGTGTTGCGCGGGATCACCTTCTCGGCGAGGCCACCCATGGTCTCCAGACCCAGTGACAGCGGGATCACATCCAGCAGCAACATCTCGGCATCGGGCTTGTTGCCCACCAGAATGTCAGCCTGGATGGCGGCACCGATGGCAACCACCTTGTCCGGATCAATACTGGTCAGCGGCGTACGCTGGAAGAAATCCCCTACCAGTTCGCGCACCAAGGGCACCCGGGTGGAGCCACCAACCATCACCACTTCCAGCACTTCCACCTGCTCAAGATCCGCATCGCGCAGGGCGCGGCGGCAAGCCAGCAGGGTTCGCTTCACCAGCGGTGTGATGAGTTGCTCAAACTGGCTGCGGGTCACACTGCCCTGCCAGCCGGAGAAGGTGCACGCTACCTGCTCGGCATCGGTCAGACCGTGTTTGAGCTGTGCCGCCACATCCAGCAGTTCACGTTGGGTACGGGCATCCAGTACGCCAGTCAGACCGGCTTGTGCTTTGATCCAGTCAGCCAGCAGGTGATCGAAATCATCGCCGCCGAGGGCCGAGTCGCCGCCGGTGGCCATCACTTCAAACACACCGCGATGCAAACGAAGAATCGAAATATCAAAGGTACCACCACCCAGATCGTAAACCGCAATCACCCCTTCCTGACCGGAGTCGAGGCCATAGGCGATGGCGGCCGCGGTCGGTTCGTTGAGCAGCCGCAACACGTGCAGACCGGCCAGACGGGCCGCATCCTTGGTACCCTGACGCTGGGCATCATCGAAATAAGCAGGGACGGTAATGACCACGCCGTCGAGTTCACCCCCCAGCGAGGCGGAGCCACGCTCGGCCAGTGTTTTCAAAATTTCGGCCGATACCTGTACCGGATTGACCAAGCCTTGGCAGGTTTGCAGCTGGGGCATACCGTTCTCGGCGGCAACAAACAGGTAAGGTTGCTGACGGGTGTCAATATCGGCCAGTGCCTTACCCATCATCCGTTTGACCGAGACGATGGTGTTGTGCGGGTCGAGGGCAGCTTCGCGCTTGGCATCAATACCCACTCGAATAGCATCCGGCTGATAATGCACCACCGACGGGAGAAGATCGCGCCCTTGCTCATCGCAAAGGGTATCGGCGTGACCGCTGCGAACCGCAGCAACGAGAGAGTTGGTGGTACCGAGATCGATGCCGACGGCACGTTTGTGCTGATGAGGTACAGCGCTCTGGCCGGGCTCGGCTATTTGCAGTAATGCCATGGGTAATCAAACTTCCAGCGTTAAAGGATCAAGACTCGAGGAGCGAGTCTTCGAATCGTTCCAGCTCTTCGAGGAGCTTGTCGACAAACTTGAGTTTGCGGACGCAGTCAGCCGCTCCCAAATCTTCGCCTGCGGCGAGATAGGCGGTCAACTGCTGCATCAGCAGCTGATGATCATGCCTGATTTCAGAGCGAAAATCCTTGATGGCACGCTCAGGGTCAGCGTCGTCTTTCAAATCAGCCAGACGTTCACGCCACTCCAGTTGCTGCATCAGAAATGCGGTATCTTGCAGTGTTTGCTGCTCACCACGAATATCCGTACCGCGTAAGGAGAGCAGATATTCCGCACGGCGCAGCGGGGCTTTGAGGGTGGTGAACGCCTCGTTGATTTGAGCTGCATGCTGCACTGATGCCAGCTGCTCCCGCTCGGGGGCAGTGGCAAAACGATCGGGATGGAAGCGGGTTTGCAGTTGTCGGTAGGTATCCGCTAACTGCCGGGTGTCTAGTTCGAAGCCTTCAACCAGCCCAAACAGCTCGAAATGGTTCATACAAACCTCTTGGCAACGGTCGTCATAACCACTCTCGATATAGCGGCAGAAATAGCACGGTTGAACTGGCGGTCAGATGCCAGTTCAACCGTCACGTCATTCAGGTCACCCCTGTCAGACATTAAAGCTCTCGCCGCAACCACATTCGCCTTTGGCGTTGGGATTATTAAACTGGAAGCCCTCATTGAGGCCCTCCTTGACGAAATCCAGTTGAGTTCCGTCCAGGTGGATCAGACTCTTGGCATCGACAATAATTTTCACACCCTGCTGCTCGAATACCTGATCTTCCTCGGCCAGCTCATCAACAAACTCGAGCACATAAGCCAAGCCAGAGCAGCCAGTGGTCTTGACGCCGAGGCGCAGGCCAATGCCCTTGCCCCGGTTAGTCAGAAAAGAAGACACCCGTGCCGCTGCGGCATCTGTCATGGTAATAGCCATACTGCTCTCCGGCGCTTAGAGACCTTTCTTCTGCTTGTAATCGGCGATAGCAGCCTTGATGGCATCCTCAGCCAGAATCGAGCAGTGGATCTTTACCGGTGGCAGTGCCAGCTCTTCGGCGATATCGGTGTTCTTGATGCCAGCCGCTTCGTCCAGGGTCTTGCCCTTGACCCATTCGGTCACCAGCGAGCTGGAGGCAATGGCGGAGCCACAGCCGTAAGTCTTGAACTTGGCATCTTCGATGATGCCCTCGTCGCTGATCTTCAGTTGCAGCTTCATCACGTCGCCACAGGCAGGCGCACCGACCATGCCGGTTGCGATGCTGGGATCATTCTTGTCAAAACCACCGACGTTGCGGGGATTTTCATAGTGGTCGATTACTTTTTCACTGTAAGCCATATCTCACTCCTGCTAATTCCGTTGTTCACTGACCCTGTTGGATCAGTGATGAGCCCACTCGACCGTGTTCAGATCGACGCCATCTTTATACATCTCCCACAGTGGAGACATCTCGCGCAGACGGCCAATGGAGTCACGAATAAGCTTGACTGCGTAATCAATCTCTTCTTCGGTGGTAAAGCGACCCATGCTGAAACGAATGGAACTGTGTGCCAGCTCGTCATTAAGACCCAGCGCACGCAACACATAGGAAGGTTCCAGGCTGGCAGAGGTACAGGCTGAACCGGAAGAAACCGCCAGATCCTTCAGCGCCATGATCAGGGATTCCCCTTCCACATAGGCAAAGCTGACATTGAGGTTACCCGGCACACGCTGCTCCAGATCACCGTTGATGTAGACAGCTTCAATATCCTTGATGCCATCCCACAGACGCTGACGCAGTGCCATGATATGCGGCGCTTCGCTGACCATCTCTTCCTTGGCGATACGGAATGCTTCGCCCATGCCAACGATCTGATGAGTTGGCAACGTGCCAGAACGCATACCACGCTCATGACCACCGCCATGCATCTGGGCTTCCAGACGAACACGGGGCTTGCGACGGACATACAGGGCACCGATCCCCTTGGGACCATATACCTTGTGCGCAGAGACGGAGAGCAGATCAACTTTCAGTGCCTCGACGTCTACCGGGATTTTGCCCACGCTCTGGACTGCGTCCACGTGCAGCAAGATCTTGCGGGAACGACAAAGCTCACCGATGGCAGCGATGTCTTGCACCACGCCAATCTCGTTGTTGACATGCATGATGCTCACCAGAATGGTGTCATCACGCAAAGCCGCATTGATTTGTTCGATGGTAAACAGACCGTTTGGCATCGGCTCAAGGTAGGTCACCTCGTACCCTTCACGCTCCAGCTGGCGGCAAGTATCAAGCACTGCCTTATGTTCAGTCTTGGAGGTGATGATGTGCTTGCCTTTGCCGGCGTAAAAATGTGCAACGCCCTTGATGGCCAGGTTGTTGGATTCAGTCGCACCTGAGGTAAAGACGATTTCGCGCGGGTCTGCACCGATCAGCTCTGCCACTTGATTACGGGCCAGATCAACCGCTTCTTCGGCTTGCCAGCCAAAGCGGTGGGAACGGGAAGCCGGATTGCCGAACAGGCCATCCATGGTGAGACACTGCATCATTTTTTCTGCGACACGCGGGTCCACCGGACAGGTTGCCGAATAATCAAGGTAAATAGGCAGTTTCATGTATTTCTCCGTTACAGCCTTGTTCGCACATCGAACGACTGTGGAAAGCACGTTTGTTTATAGTTGGACTTTCAAGCTCACATTGCCGCGTTCTGCCCGTTCAACCAGGGACAACGCGGTTTTCATCTGTTCATCTTGCTTGCCGGCAATCCGGCGTACATCGGCCTGGCGAACCAGTTCTGCCAGGGTGATATCGCCGAGAAAACTGGAAATTCGCTCACTGAGATCACGCCACAAAGAGTGGGTCAGACACTGGGTGCCGCCATGGCAGCCACCCTTACCGAGACACTTGGTGGCATCAACCGACTCATCTACTGCGGTGATCACCTGGCCAACAGATATCTCGTCGGGAGCCAATCCGAGGCGATAACCACCACCCGGACCACGTACGCTGCTCACCAGGCCATGCTTGCGCAGGCGGGCAAACAGCTGTTCGAGATAGGACAAGGAGATGCCCTGACGCTCGGAAATATCGGCAAGGGGCACAGGCCCCTGCTCTGCATGCAGTGCCACGTCGAGCATGGCGGTTACAGCGTAACGTCCTTTAGAAGTCAGTCTCATGAGCCTTACCGTCTTGCGAAGCGATTTGATGTGGCACATGGTCACATACCCGACAAAAACAGTCAAGTATTATGGTTGAGTAAAACAGTTGGTTAATCCGGTGTTTTCACTTTCTGAACCGAGGTCAAAATGCCGCGCAAGATATTGAGTTCAGATGCTTCCGGCCGGGCACGATTGAACAGCCGGCGCAATTTGCTCATCACATGCCCCGGGTGATCATCGGCAATGAAACCTGTCTTTAGCAGTGTTTGTTCCAGATGCTGATAAAACCCTTCCAGTTGGGCAGCACTCGGATAGGCCATCTCCTCTTCTGGTTCGACTGCCTGCTCTTGCAGCCAGTGCACCCGTATTTCGTAACAGAGGGTCTGGACCGCCATGGCCAGATTGAGGGAGCTGTATTCCGGATTGGCCGGGATAGCCACATGGTAGTGGCACTTTTGCAGCTCATCATTGGTGAGACCGGTACGTTCGCGACCAAATACCAGCGCGACCGGATGCGTCATCCCCTCAAGCACCAACTTCTCGCCCGCTTCACGGGGATCAAGCATCGGCCAGCTCAGGGTTCGGGAACGCGCACTGGTGCCAATGACCAGACCACAGTCAGCAATCGCGTCATCGAGCGTCGACACAATGCGCGCATTGGCCAGTACATCGCTGGCCCCTGCCGCCAGGGCGAAGGCATTGTCATCCGGCAAAGCTTGTGGATCAACCAGCACCATCTGAGTCAGCCCCATGGTCTTCATGGCCCGCGCCGCAGACCCCATGTTGCCGGGATGGGAAGTGTTTACCAAAATAATACGAATTTGATCCAGCATGCCCTGTCAATCTACAGTCAAAAATGGCGCGTAATAGTAACATAACCAATCGCTATTTTGGCACCGTAAAAGGTGCGCCATTTCAGAACAAAAGCGGCGATTTGTATAACAAACAAGCATGAGGCAATCGAGGTGGGACACTAAACTTGAAGGATACCTGTTCTATGAGATCGGAGAAATCAAGCCATGCTCCCTCCATTTATCTATGAGAGATTACCCAGCCTCTATCTGCTGGCAGCCGTTGCCCTGATTATGCTCAACGAGCAACGACTACTCTGGTTTGCTGGCGCCCTGCTATTTATTGTGGGCGCAGTGACCTGGATGATGCGTTCCAGCTATCGTCGTACCGATCTCATCATCTTTCCTGCGAAACGCTGGTTGCAACCCGAGTGGCTTTATGAAGCCCAGCCCTTTGTGTTGCTTGCGCTGGGGTTGGTCATATCGCAACTGTCCGCCCCGATAGCGCTCGCAGCGTTTGTGCCCTGCTTGTGGGCATGCCGTTGCCTCTGGGCACGGCATCGTTATCGCCACCATGCCCATGTGGTAAGCAATCACTTAAAGCGGGAGCCGGCTCGGCGCCGCATGCACCGGAGCCTGCGCTGACTCGGCGCGGGCGCGATCGATAAAGGTCGCCAAGTCCATCAGGGGATACTTCATCAGGCTCGGCAAGCCATCGAGATCCAGGCTATCCATCAGGTTTTTTACCTCCAGACCCAGCTCGGTATCCCCTTCAATCTTCAGCTTGCGCTGAAAAAACAGCGAATCTGGATCCTCTTTACGTCCGGCAATCAGGATCAGATCGTTGACCGTACCGCTGAAACAGACATCAGCCTTGGCACACTCACGGGCCACCACCAGTTGGCCACTCTGCTCGCTGATAAACCAGCACAGCTCCAGATCAGATACCTCGACTTTTAGCCACTTGCCAGCCAAAAACTGGAAGTCGCCGTCTTCGATGGCCTCCTTGAATACCCGGGCCAACAGGCTCTCCATCAGCTGTTTTTGCAGATTGAAGGGGACCAGCTTGAGGGGATGGCGCAAGAAGCGCGGAGCCTGTTCGACCAGGCGATGTTGCAGTTGTTGAAACACAATAGACTCCCTTTTTTCGCATTCAAACACAGGGCCACTGCAAAGATCCTGTTGGAAATCAAACTTATGCAGGGTTACCTCAAGAAGGATAAAGCCACACAAAGCTGCCTCAGGTCAAAAAACCGGACGGCACTGATGCATACAATCAGGCCTTGTTTGCCCTTCATAATGCATTCTCGGAGCATACCAATGGAATTACTCTGTCCGGCAGGCAGTTTGCCGGCACTGAAAACCGCCGTGGATAACGGGGCCGATGCGGTTTACATCGGCTTCAAGGATGACACCAATGCCCGCCATTTTGCCGGTCTCAACTTTACCGACAGCAAACTGGAAAAGGCGGTGGATTATGTGCATCAACATGGTCGCAAACTGCATATTGCCATTAATACCTTCGCCCACCCGGGGGCCGATGCACGATGGAAACAAGCTGTTGATCGCGGGGTTGCCTTAGGTGCTGATGCGCTGATCATCGCCGATCTGGCGGTGCTGGAATATGCCAGCCGCCACTACCCCGAGATGGAGCTCCATGTCTCGGTACAAGCCAGTGCCACCAATGCCGCCGCTATTCGCTTCTATCAGCAGCAATTCAACGTCAAACGGGTGGTGCTGCCGCGGGTGCTCTCCATGCATCAGGTCAAACAGCTGGCCCGCGAAACCGATGTGGGCCTTGAGGTGTTCGCCTTTGGCAGCCTCTGCATCATGGCCGAGGGGCGCTGCTATCTCTCCTCCTACATGACTGGCGAAAGCCCCAACACCGTCGGCGCCTGCTCACCGGCCAAGTTCGTCCGTTGGGAAGAGACCGCGAACGGCCTCGAGTCGCGACTCAACGAAGTGCTGATCGACCGCTATGGCCCGGGCGAAAATGCCGGTTACCCGACCCTGTGCAAGGGGCGTTTCGACGTGGATGGCCAGACCTACCACGCGCTGGAAGAGCCCACCAGCCTCAATACCCTGGGTCTCCTGCCCGAGCTGTTCAAGACCGGGATCCAGTCGGTCAAGATTGAAGGGCGCCAACGCAGCCCTGCTTATGTGGAGCAAGTGACCCGAGTGTGGCGTGCGGCCATCGATGCCTATCAGGCCAATCCCGAGGCCTATCAGGTCAAAGCTGAGTGGGATGCCCAGCTCGCCCGCGTCTCCGAAGGTAGCCAGACCACCCTCGGCGCCTATCATCGTCAGTGGCAATAAGGAGCCCACAGCATGCAATTCTCTCTCGGGCCTGTGCTCTTTTACTGGCCCAAAGCGGATACCGACGCTTTTTACCATGCCGCGGCCAACAGCCAGGCCGACATCATCTATCTGGGGGAGACCGTTTGCAGCAAGCGGCGTGAACTCAAAGTCGATGACTGGATTGCGCTGGCCCGTCAGGTAACCAGCGCCGGCAAGCAGGTGGTGCTCTCTACCCTCGCCCTCATCTCCGCCCCCTCCGAACTCAAAGAGGTGAAGCGGCTGGTCGATAACGGCGACCTGATGGTCGAAGCCAACGATCTCGGTACGGTGCAACTTGCCTGGGAGGCGGGGATCCCGTTTGTCTGCGGCCCCGCCATCAACGCCTACAACGCCGATGTGCTGCGGATGCTGCTCAAACAGGGGATGAAACGCTGGGTCATGCCGGTGGAGCTCTCCCGCGACTGGCTGATCCAGCTCAATCAGGATCTGGGCCCACTGCGCGACCGGTTCGAGGTGGAGGTGTTTGCCTACGGCCATCTGCCGCTGGCCTACTCGGCGCGCTGCTTCACCGCCCGCTCCCTCGACAAGCCAAAAGACAACTGTGAACTCGCCTGCATCCACTATCCGACCGGACGACTGGCCAACAGCCGCGAAGGGCAGCGGGTGTTCAATCTCAACGGGATCCAGACCCAGTCCGGCTACTGCTACAACCTGGGTAACGAGCTCGCTGGCATGGAAGACTTGGTGGATGTGGTCAGGCTCTCGCCGCAAGGGATGGAGACGCTGGAGATGCTGGCCCGCTTCAAGGCTAACCAGCAGGGCAATCATCCCCTCGTTCTGCAGCAGGATCGCGATTGCAACGGCTACTGGCGCCAGATCCCCGGCATGAGTCTGGTGGAATAATCCCGACTCGCACCTAACAAAAAGGCCTCTGATTGAGGCCTTTTTTACAGCTGTCGTGTGGATCAGGAGGGCTTATCGCTCTTGCTGCGGGCACTCTGGGCACCCGGTGGCAAGGGTTTACGCGCCATCAGCTCCAGCTCCAGCAACGCATAGCGGTGCTCGATAAAGTCATAGACGTTGTTGGAAAGCGCCAACTTGAAGTAGCTGATGGCTTCCTTGCGGTTACCTTTGGCCAACTCGAACTTGCCCAGATAGAAGTAGGTTTCACACAAACGCTCGGCGAGCTCCCGGTTATCCTTCACCCCTTTCACCACGTTGCCCATCAGCTGGGAGGCATTGATCTCGCCGATATAGAGGCGAACCAGATCCCAGTTCCAGGCATCGTCATCGTATTTGTTAAGTCGTTCGCGCATCCGGCTCATGGCCGCAGGGGCATCGAGTTTTTGCTCGGCCAGATAGAGCCAAATCACCCGATAGGGATCTTCTGGCTGCGCTTCATAGAAGCGCTTCATGTCCGCGCTGGCAAGCTCGGGACGGTTACCATAATAGAGTGCTATACCACGATTGAGATAGGCATAGTCATAATCAGGTGCCAGCTCGAGGGCCGAGTCGAACGCCTCATAGGCTTCGTCATAATTTTGCTGCTGTACCAGATAAACGCCGATGAAGTTATAGGCTTCGGCAAAATCCGGCTTTTCACGCAGGGCACGGTTAAAGTCGAGCCGTGCGAGGGAACGCAGGCCAACCCGGTCAAATACCACGGCCCGCTCATAGAACAGCTCGGCCCGTTGTTCGGTGGTCAATTCCATTTCACCGAGCATCTGCCCGAGTCGCGCCAGCGCCAGCTCACTTTGGTAGGAGACCTGCAGGGGGGTCGCCAAAACCAGTGAAGCAGGCTGCTGCTTGGGAACCTTGGGGGTGTTAACTTGATTGCTACTGCTGCAACCCCACATGGGGAGCAACAACAGGATACCAAGGAGGTATCCAATCCCTTTCCTGACGTTCAATGAACACTCCGACGCTTACGCTTGACCCCGCATATGGTAAAGGTCCACCGCCACTTTGTCATGTAGCTGTGCCCCTCTGCCTCAAATAAATCAGGATTCGACAGGGTATCCGGCTTCCAGCCAACCCCGAAAACCGCCATCTACACTGACTACCCGGCGATAACCCATCTGTTGCAGATTATCCGCCGCCAGAATGGAGCGAAAACCACCACCACAATAGAGGTAGAGTTCGGTGTCGGGATCGGGGAAACGGGTCTCGATATCCCGCTCTATCACTCCACGCCCCAGATAGAGGGCGCTTGGCAAATGCCCCTTGGCCCACTCGCTCTCTTCTCTCACATCGATCAGATGAAAAGCGCGCCCTTCATCCTGCCAGCGCTTGATCTGGTGAACGTCAGTTTCGGTAACCCGGGAGCGGATCCCGTCAACCAGCGCCAAAAAACGAGGATTGTGTTGCATCATAAACTCCTGTTGCTTGAAACCTCTGCATCCGCAAGGGGCATACGGAGATAAGAAAAGAGCGCCTTACGGCGCCCTTCACTGTTACGGCAGGATTTCCTGTTGTTCCGCACCCTCTTTCTCTACCTGGGTTGGCAGCATGTGCTCGCGCTTGACGCCGAGGAACATGGCAAATGCACTCGCCACATAGATGGAAGAGTAAGTACCGAACGCCACACCGATCACCATGGCCACGGCAAAACCGTGGATCAGCGCACCGCCCTTGAGCAGCAACGCCAGCACCACGATGAAGGTGAGGCCGGAGGTGATGATGGTACGACTCAGGGTCTCGGTCATGGAGAGATCCAGAATGTAATCGGTATCCCCTTTACGCACCTTGCGGAAGTTCTCCCGCAGGCGGTCGAACACCACTATGGTATCGTTCAGGGAGTAACCCACCAGGGTCATCAGCGCCGCCAGTACGGTCAGATCGAACTCGTACTGGAAGTAAGCGAACACGCCCAGGGTGATCACCACGTCGTGCACCAGGGAGAGAATACCCCCCAGCGCCAGACGCCATTCGAAACGCACCGCCACATAGGCCAGGATACAGAGGATGGAGGCCAGCATCGCCAGCGCACCGTCTGTCGCCAGTTCATCGCCCACGGAAGGGCCGACGAACTCGACCCGTTTGAGCACAGCGCCCTCGTCGAGCAACTTGGCGGCCGCCAGCACTTCGTTACCTTGTTGCTCTACCTTGACCCCCTCTTTCGGGGTCAGGCGGAACAGCACGTCACGGCTGGAGCCAAAGTGTTGCAGGGTTGCCCCTTCAATCTTCTGCTCTTCCAGTGCGTCGTGGATCTTGTCCAGGCTCACCGACTGCTGGAACCCCACCTCGATGGTAGTACCACCGGTAAAGTCCAGACCCCAGTTCAGACCCCGATCAAACAGGAAGAACAGGGCAATCACCATCAGCACGGAAGAGAAAACCACACCCGGCTTGGCATAGCGCATAAACGGGATCGGTTTTTCAAAATGTAGAATCTGAAACATTTCTCTATCCTCAGATGGGCAGCTTGTCGATGCGCCGTCCACCCCAAGCCAGGTTGATAATGGCACGGGAAACTGTGATGGCAGTAAACATGGAGGCGGTCAGACCAATGCCCAGCGTCAGGGCAAAGCCCTTGATGGCGCCAGTACCGATACCGAACAGGATCACGCAAGTAATCAGCGAGGTAACGTTCGAGTCTGCGATGGTGGAGAATGCCCGATCAAAGCCCAGATGGATCGCTTGCTGAACACCACGACCATTGCGGATCTCTTCACGAATACGCTCGTAGATCAGCACGTTGGCATCCACCGCCATACCGAGCGTCAACACGATACCGGCGATACCCGGCAGCGTCATGGTAGCCCCCGGGATCATCGACATGATGCCGACAATCAGCACCAGGTTCATACAGAGCGCCAGGTTGGCGACCCAGCCGAACGCACGGTAGTAGATCCCCATGAACAGCACGATCACCAGCATGGCCCAGCCGATGGCTTCCATACCGCTGTCGATGTTCTGTTGACCCAGGCTCGGGCCTATGGTGCGCTCTTCCACGATCTGGATCGGGGCGATCAGGGCACCGGCACGCAGCAGCAGCGCCAGGTTGTGGGCTTCGTTGGCGTTGTCGATACCGGTGATACGGAACTGGCTGCCAAGGCGCGACTGGATGGTGGCGACGTTGATCACCTCCTCCTGCTTGCGGAACTTGCGCTTGCCATCCGGACCTGGCTGACCCACCGGCTTGTACTCGATGAACACGGTCGCCATCCCTTTACCGACGTTGTCCTTGGTAAAGTTGGCCATCTTGTTGCCACCCTGGCCATCAAGCTTGATGTTGACCTGGGGACGGCTGTACTCGTCAAAACCGGACTGGGCACCGACGATATGGTCACCGGTCAGGATCACCCGCTTTTGCAGCACCACAGGACGACCGTTGCGATCGTTATAGACCTTGGAACTTGGCGGCACACGACCATCAGCAGCAGCCTGGATATCTGCCGTTTCATCGACCATGTGGAATTCCAGGGTCGCGGTTGCACCTAGGATCTCCTTGGCGCGGGCGGTATCCTGAATACCGGGCAGTTCAACCACAATGCGCTCGGCGCCTTGCTGTTGTACCAGCGGCTCGGCCACACCCAGTTCGTTGACCCGGTTCCGGATGATGGTGATGTTCTGCTCGAGAGCGTACTTCTTCACTTCCTTGATCTTCGCTTCGCTCAGACCAGCCAGCAGGATGAATTCATCCCCTTTCTGCTCGGTGGTGAAGGTCAAATCAGGGTTCTGACGACGCAGATGAGAAGCCGCACGTTCCTGATCCGCTTCATCACGGAAGATCACCTGCACCTGATCACCGGTCCGGCGCACGCCGGAGTAACGGATCTTCTGGGTGCGCAGTTCGGTACGAAAATCCTGCACCATCTGCTCTTGCTGCTTGGTCAGCGCCTCGGCCATGTCCACTTCCATCAGGAAGTGCACACCACCGCGCAGGTCCAAGCCGAGCTTGAGCGGCGCAGCACCGATAGCTTCAAGCCAGGCGGGGGTAGAAGGAGCCAGGTTGAGTGCAGTAATGAAGTTATCGCCCAGCTTGTTGGCAACAACGTCGCGGCCCTTGAGCTGGTCTTCAGTATTTTTGAAACGGATCAGGATGAAGCCGTGCTCAAATGCAGCATGTTTAACCGGGATATTGGCCGCTTCAAGCGTCTCTTTCACCAGGTCAAGGGTCTCTAGCTTGACTTCGGCACCACGGCTGGCAGATACCTGCAAGGCCGGGTCTTCGCCGTAAAGATTGGGGGCTGCATATAGAAAACCGATGGCGATCACCAGGACCACCATCAGGTATTTCCACAGCGGATAGCGATTCAACACGCTGTGCTCCTTGGGAGATTAAAGGGACTGGATAGAACCCTTGGGCAGAACGGCAGAGACGAAGTCCTTTTTGATGGTGACTTGAGTCTGGTCGTTCAGGGCGATCACCAGGTAATCGCTATCTGCAGCCACTTTGGCAATCTTGCCAACCAGGCCACCGGAGGTGAGCACTTCATCCCCCTTGGACAAGGAGCTCATCAGATTGCGGTGATCTTTGGCACGCTTGGCCTGGGGACGATAGATCATGAAGTAGAAGATCAGGCCAAACACGGCCAGCATGATGATCATTTCCATACCACCACCCTGTGCACCCGGAACTGCGCCTTCTGCATATGCCTTGGAGATAATGCTCATTTAACAACCTCTTGTTGATGTAGATATACAAAGATAACGAGCTGATACGCTGTTGTTATTTCACGTCATTTTCAGCTAACGGAGGCACAGGCTTCCCTTGCCGACGGTAAAACTCAGTTACAAAGTCGTCTAATTTACCCTGCTCGATCGCGTCCCGCAAACCTTGCATCACTCGCTGGTAATAACGCAGGTTGTGAATGGTGTTCAGACGGGCACCCAGGATCTCGTTGCACTTGTCCAGATGATACAGGTAGCTACGAGTGTAATTTTTGCAGGTGTAGCAATCACAATCCGCATCCAGGGTGCTGGTGTCGGTGCGATACTTGGCGTTACGGATCTTGACCACCCCATCGGTGGTGAACAGATGACCGTTACGGGCATTGCGAGTCGGCATCACGCAGTCGAACATATCGACCCCACGGCGCACCCCTTCCACCAGATCTTCCGGCTTGCCTACTCCCATCAGGTAACGGGGCTTGTCGGCCGGAATTTTCGGGCAGACGTGCTCGAGGATGCGGTGCATATCCTCTTTGGGCTCACCCACTGCCAAGCCGCCGACCGCATAGCCGTCGAAACCGATCTCCAGCAGGCCATTGAGGGAGACATCCCGCAGCTCTTCATAGACCGAACCCTGGATGATGCCGAACAGGGCATTTTTATTGCCCAGCGCATCGAACTTGTCACGGGAGCGCTTGCCCCAGCGCAGGGACATCTCCATCGACTTGCGCGCTTCTTCGTAAGTGGCCGGATAAGGGGTGCACTCGTCGAAGATCATCACGATGTCGGAGCCCAGATCGTACTGGATTTCCATGGACTTCTCGGGGTCGAGGAAGATCTTCTCGCCATTGATGGGATGACGGAAATGCACACCCGCCTCGGTGATCTTGCGAATGTGCCCCAAGCTGAACACCTGGAAGCCACCAGAATCGGTCAGGATCGGGCCCTGCCAGTTCATGAAGTCATGCAGATCGCCGTGGGCGCGCATCACTTCCTGACCCGGGCGCAGCCAGAGGTGGAAGGTGTTGCCAAGCAGGATCTGGGCGCCAGTTTCACGCACTTCTTCCGGAGTCATCCCCTTGACGGTGCCGTAAGTACCGACCGGCATAAAGGCCGGGGTCTGGACAGTGCCGCGCTCGAACACCAGTTGGCCGCGACGGGCACGGCCATCGGTGGTTTTCAGTTCAAATTTCATTGCTACCTCGGCTGCGTCAGATAAACAGTCTGACAATGAAGGGCCGAACTTGGCCCGGTAAATAAGCTGAAGCTTATGCCTCAACCTGGCGACGGGTAACGAACATGGCGTCCCCGTAGCTGAAGAAACGGTACTGCCCGGCCACCGCGGCCTGATAGGCGGCCATCACGTTGTCATAACCGGCAAAGGCGCTGACCAACATGATCAGGGTCGACTCCGGCAGATGGAAGTTGGTGACCATGGCATCAACTATCTGGAACTGGTAACCCGGGAAGATAAAGATGTCGGTGTCACTAAAGAATGGCGCCAGCGGTTTGCCCTGAGCCAGGGTGACCTTGGCAGCACTCTCCAGGGAGCGCACCGAAGTGGTACCCACCGCAATCACCCGGCCACCGCGGGCACGGGTCGCAGCGATGGCATCCACCACCTCTTGCGGCACTTCGGCATATTCCGAATGCATGTGGTGATCTTCAATCTTGTCCACTCGCACCGGCTGAAAGGTCCCCGCCCCTACATGCAGGGTCACGAAGGCAGTTTCAACCCCTTTGGCACGAATTTTCTCAAGCAGCGCCTGATCAAAGTGCAGGCCAGCGGTCGGGGCCGCCACCGCACCCGGCTTTTGGTTATACACCGTCTGGTAGCGCTCCTTGTCGGCATCCTCGTCGGGACGGTCGATATAAGGGGGCAGCGGCATGTGACCGATCGCTTCCAGGATCTCCAGCACCGGGCGGGGATCGAGGAAGTGGATCTCGAACAGCGCGTCGTGACGGGCCCGCATCTCGGCCTCGACACTTTTGCCGTCCTGACCCGCATCCATGATCAAACGGGTGCCCGGCTTGGGCGCCTTGGAGGCACGGACATGGGCCAGCACGCTGTGCTCGTCCAGAATGCGCTCAACCAGCACCTCCAGCTTGCCGCCGCTGGCCTTCTGGCCAAACATGCGCGCCGGAATGACACGGGTGTTGTTAAATACCAGCAGGTCGCCCGGATTGAGCTGATCCAGCACATCGATAAATTGACCATGGCGCAGGGCGCCGGTTTGACCATCGAGCTGCAACAAGCGGCTGGCGGTACGCTCTGCCATCGGATAGCGGGCAATCAGCTCGTTGGGCAGATCAAAATGAAAATCGGATACTTGCATCTTTCACCTCGAAGGGAATCGGCGGCTAGTCTAGTTATCCCCATCTTCCAAGGCAACCCAAAAGACCAAAAACCCAAGAGAGACAAGGGATAGCGAGCAATATTGCTACACCCATCCGGTTAATGATTCTTTAATGATCTGTATTGACCCTGATCATGTTTTGCCAGAGAGGGGTGGGCTAGGGTGAAGGGAGATACACAAGGAGGCCCACCATGATGACCTTATCCGAAATCATGACCGAACATCCCTTCACCCTGGGTCCGGAAAACAGTGTCAAACAGGCGATGGAGCTGATGCAGCAGGAGCGGATCCGCCACATTCCCATCGTCGACGAGCAGCACCACCTGTTGGGGTTGGTGACCCTCACCGATATCCTGGCTACCCGGGAATCCAAACTGCTACTCATCAGCCCGGAGCGGGAAGCCGAATTTACCGACAGCGTGCAACTTGACGAGATCATGACACGGCAAGTGGCGAGCGTAGACCCCCACGCCGGCATCAAAGAGGCGGCACTCTACCTGCAGCGCCACAAATATGGCTGTCTGCCGGTGCTCAAAGGACGCAAACTGATCGGCATCGTCACCGAGTCTGATTTCATTGCGGTTGCCATCAACCTGCTGGAGTTGATGGAAGAGCAGGAGCCACCCACCGATTTCTGACGGAATATATGTAATAAAATTACAATAAAAGCGTTTTCAGCATGTCTAATCAGCAAAAATGCTGAAAGTCTTTCATTTTGATTGAAAAATTACACCATATGGTTGCTTTGTGATCTTCGTCACACTATTATCAGCTCATGCAATAGTTGCCGAGAGGGAGACGAGGGATTGTGCACCCACACTCTTCCTTTCATATGTCTGCAAGTTTGCACACCCCGTAGTTAGTCTTTGCTGTAAAGCATTTGTTTATATCGCCATTCCTTGTTTGATGACCCGGCCCTATCATCGCGATAGCGCCGGGATTTTTTTATCCGCGCTTTTCGGCTTCCCCCATGCCAACGCCTCCCCATCGCCGCGACCAGCTGCCTCAACCTCCTGCGCAACCGGCTTGCGCTGCCTTGAAAAAGCGATGTACCGCACAGATATTGAACCACGACAAGGAGTTATCTCTGTACGCCAGAGATATTCATGTTAGGTACAGCCAGTGTGGGTTATCTAATAAGTAGATTTAAGCGATTCAAAATTGCGGCTTTTATCGATTAGCAAAAGCCCCTATGATGAATCCATCGAAAGTTAAACGCCTCGTCTGGCCAACCTTTGCAACACCAGACCGGCATATGTACATCACCAAGGAGCTAATAGATGTCTACCTATATCAACACTGAAATCAAGCCGTTCAACGCTACCGCTTATCACAATGGCAAATTCGTTCAGGTGTCTGACGCTGACCTGAAAGGCAAGTGGTCAGTGCTGTTCTTCTACCCGGCTGACTTCACCTTCGTTTGCCCGACCGAACTGGGCGATCTGGCTGACAACTACGCTGAATTCCAAAAGATGGGCGTTGAGATCTACTCTGTCTCTACCGACACCCACTTCACTCACAAAGCGTGGCACGACACTTCTGACACCATCAGCAAGCTGCAGTACCCGATGATTGGTGACCCGACTGGTGCCATTACCCGCAACTTCGGCGTAATGATCGAAGAAGCTGGTCTGGCTGACCGCGGTACCTTCGTCATCGACCCACAGGGCATCATCCAGATCGTTGAGATCAACGCTGGCGGTATCGGCCGTGACGCACTGGAACTGCTGCGCAAAGTCAAAGCAGCCCAGTACGTGGCATCCCACCCGGGTGAAGTGTGCCCGGCTAAATGGAAAGAAGGCGAAGCCACTCTGGCCCCGTCCCTGGATCTGGTAGGCAAGATCTAAGCCTCCCGCTTCCAAGACCGGCCCGCTTCAGGGCCGGTCTGCTTTCCGGCCCGGTTAAATGTGCCGGTCTGCGCTCCGGCCCGCGTTAAAAGTGCCGGTCACCTTTCCGGCTCAAATATCACGCCGACCCGCAATCACAAGAAGGAATTCGAAGATGTTGGATACCAACCTCAAACAACAGCTGAACACCTATCTGCAGTACATCGTCAATCCCATCGAGATCAGCGTGTCCGGCAATGACAGCGACAAATCTGCAGAGCTGCTGGCACTGGCCAGCGAGATCAGCGAGATGTCACCCAAAATTTCCATGACCGATGGCACTGCCGCACGCAAGCCTTCCATGAGTGTCGCAGCAAAGGGCCAAGCCCCGCGCGTTCACTTTGCCGGCATTCCCATGGGTCATGAATTTACCTCTCTGGTGCTCGCCCTGCTGCAAAGCGGTGGCCACCCCTCCAAGGCCGATGCGGCCGTGCAGGAGCAGATCCGCCATCTCAAGGGTGAGTTCCACTTCGAGACTTATATCTCCCTCTCCTGCCACAACTGCCCGGACGTGGTGCAGGCGCTGAACCTGATGGCGACTCTGAACCCTGGCATTACTCACACCATGATCGATGGCGCCCTGTTTCAGGAAGAAGTTGCCGAGCGTCAGATCATGGCGGTACCGAACGTCTATCTGAATGGTCAGCCGTTCAGTCAGGGCCGCATCTCACTGGAAGAGATCGTTGCCAAGCTCGATACCGGTGCCAGTGAGCGCAAAGCGGCTGAACTCAATGAAAAAGCGCCCTACGACGTGTTGGTGGTGGGCGGTGGCCCGGCTGGCGCCGCAGCCGCCATCTATGCCGCTCGTAAAGGTATTCGCACCGCCATCGTCGCCGAGCGTTTCGGTGGCCAGGTGATGGACACCGTTGGCATCGAGAACTTTATCTCCGTGACCTACACCGAAGGCCCCAAGCTGGCCGCCAGTCTGGAGCAGCACGTTAAGCAGTACGGTGTGGAAGTGATCACCGAGCAGCGTGCCGCCGCCATCAGCAAAGATGGTTATGTGAACGTGGATCTCGCCTCCGGCGCTACCTTGAAGAGCCGCGCCGTGATCCTGGCGACCGGTGCCCGCTGGCGCGATCTGAACGTACCGGGCGAAGTCGAGTACCGCACCAAGGGCGTAGCCTATTGCCCGCACTGCGATGGCCCCTTCTTCAAGGGCAAGCGGGTGGCAGTGATTGGTGGCGGTAACTCCGGCATCGAGGCTGCCATCGATCTGGCTGGCATCGTTGAGCACGTCACCGTAGTCGAATTTGCCGATACCCTGCGTGCCGACGAGGTGCTGCAGAAGAAGGCGCGCTCCATGGGCAATATCGACATCATCATGAGCGCTCGCACTACCGAAGTGATCGGTGATGGCAGCAAGGTGGTCGGTATGGATTACGAAGATCGCACCACCGGTGAAATCAAGCACCTGACGGTGGCAGGCATCTTCGTCCAGATCGGCCTGGTGCCGAACACCGAGTTCCTGAAAGGAGGTGAGATTGCTCTGACCCGCTTTGGCGAAATTGAGATCGATACCAAGGGAGCAACTTCGCTGCCCGGTGTCTACGCTGCCGGTGACGCCACCACGGTACCGTTCAAGCAGATCATTATCTCCATGGGTGCCGGCGCCACCGCCGCACTGGGTGCGTTTGATTACCTGATCCGCAATCCGGCACCGGAAGCGACCAAGGCTGAGGCCGTGACCGCCTGATCGACCCCGCTTAACAAAAAGCCGACTCCCGATGAAATGAACACGAGAGTCGGCTTTTTTACATCTGCATCGACGCGACATAAAAACCCCGCAGCAAACGGCGGGGTTGTTCATGACAGGGCTTAAACGACTGGCATCACTCCAGCAAGAAAACAGCCTCGATATTATCGCTGACCGTGATCTGCTGTTGCTGATAGCTGTTATCCGCCATATCCGGCGCGGGTGCAGCCATCCCCATGGCTTGCACCACCTTCAAGTTGCGGCTGTAAGCGGTGATGGGCGAGGAGTTGCGATACTCCACACTGTATAGCTTGCCCAACTTCATATCGAATGCCTTGGCCAATGACTCCGCCTTGGTTTTGGCATCGTTCACTGCGCTCAACCGCGCCTGCTCCTTGATGACTTGAGGCGATTTCAAGCCATATTCAATCTGGGATACGGACTCCAGCCCGGCTTTGAGGGCGGTATCCATCAAGGAACTCAGCTTATCGAGCTGATAGAGTTTGACCGCCAATTGCCGCTGGGCACGGTATCCCAGCAATACCGGCTTCTTATTCTCGCCATACTGATATTCCGGAGAGACCATCAGGTTGCCGGCCTCAACATCGCTGCGCGTGATCCCCAGCCCTTCCAGCTGGCTAAAAAAGGCTGCGACCTTGGTATCGACCTGCTGCTTGGCCTTGAGGCCCTGCTTATCCAGTGCACTCACCGCCACATTGAGAGTGAGCATATCGGGTTCGGTCTTCTGCTCGGCGTAACCGCTCACCACCAGATGGGGCGCTTGCGGCACTTCAATCGCCAGCAGCGGAGCACTGACAACCAGAGCGGAAAGAGTAAGAAGGGGACGCCACATAGAAAAAAACCTCAATCGGAAAGATTGAGGTCATTATGCCCGTGCAGCTACAGGATTCATATATCGTGCAAGGGCGGGATCTGCTCCAGTATCTGATTGGTCAGATCGAGGCTGATGGTAACCATGTTGCCGGGCTCCTGGCTCTGGTTTGCCATATCCAGCACAGGTGCCGCACCACAGACCAACACCTCATCATCGAAATGGAACGAGTCCCACGACAAAACGTGTCCTTGCACCGCCTGTCCGATATCGGTGCCACCACTCTCCTCCTCTAGCGCAGACCAGGCGATGGTATCAGACGGCCCCAGCAAATCTTGCAACAACGGAGAGTGCAAACTGGCCAGCGGATACTCCTGCTGCCCCTGATCATGGCCAACCAGAATCATGTTATGGGCAGACTCGGTATCCATAACAGGCACATAGGTGATAGAGGCCGCAGCAAAGTCAACATAGAGCGACCCCGCTACATCGCCAGCCTCATTCTCTATCTCCATCCCATCCAGCCGATCACCCGCGATCGAGGCCTGATAGCCAAACTGGCCGGCGCAGGTAATGTTCCCCTGCCCATCCCAGCTATAACGGATGCCATCAATGTCGACCCAGTTGAATGACTGCATGATTACCCCTCTTGTCTACTGCCTGTATCTTATCCATCCCTTAGGGGAAAAAACAGGGGCCAGGCAAGCCCGGCCCCGAGACAGCGTTACGGATCAACCTTCAGATTGCCATCATCCAACAACTTCTGAATGATCTCCAAGTCGCTATTTCCCAAGGTCGTCAGGTCAATCGTGTCAAATTTTATGACGTGGCTAGTTCCTCCATTCGAACCATCCAAATCAATAGTCAATGTTGATTTGTTTGTGCCAGGCCCATCACTACTGAAATTTAGGTAGTCATCTAGCGCGCCTGAGGTGGCATGCTCGCCAGTGAGCAACTCGCTGATATCCAGTACATCCCCACCGGTTCCGGTGGTGAAGTCCTTGATCACATCGGTACCACCCACATCCCCAGCCATCCACTTGAAGGTATCTTTATCGGCACCGCCTGTCAGTGTGTCAGACCCGGTCCCGCCAATCAGAATGTCGATACCATTACCGCCAATCAGGATGTCATTACCTTTTTGGCCGTAAAGCACATCATGACCGTCGCCACCTTCAAGGGTATCATCGCCACCAACAGCCCCTTCCTTACCATACTCTGCATGCTGGCTGTAAAGTTCTTTGAGCAATTGCCCACCACTCTTGCTCGGGTTGTCTGCCACAAACTCGAACCAGCCACCATCCGCATTGTCAGCATGAACGCTGTCACCAAAGATCACATCATTGCCGTTGCCACCGACGAGATGGTCGTTGCCTACCGAGGCCGCGTCGATAATTCCACCGGTAATCTGACCAATCACACTGCTCAACTCATTGGCATTAGTCACATTGGTAGCCCTGCCACCTGTACCCTCGACCTGGCTCAGCAGGTCCTGGGCATTTTCGTCGACCTTAATGCCGACAGCCTCAACGGTAAAGGCCTGCGCCGTCGATGAGTCGACGTTCTCGATCAGGTTGATTTCATTGACGGTATCGTCGCCAGGGCCCTTGACGTTGTAAGTACCCAGCACATGCTGCATGGCTACAGAGCTGCTTACCGACACAACCGTGCCTGCCCCGTCGCCTTGCAGCGCCCTGTTGGGTGCGCCATCGGAGACGAAGATAACCTTGTTGACGTCCGCCGCCGCTATGGGCGCATTTCCCCCTGCAGACTCGATCCAGGTATTTGCTGCCACCAGCCCCGCTTCATAGTTGGTGTATTGCGCGGCATCCGAGGCAGGCACCGCGATGGCATTGACAAAAGCTATCGCCGCCGCCAGTTGAGCTGCGTTATCCACACCGCCGGAAGTCAGGGTAAAGGTGCCAGAACCATTAGCCTGAGTCGCGAATGTATCTAGATGCACCCGGATATCATCGGCCCCCGAGTTATAGAGACCGGTCAGTGAAGTTATCACCGCCTGTTTCATGGCATCCAGACGAGTCATGGTCGTAGTGGTGCCATTTGCATTGGTGAACTGAATGGTATTGGTCTGCATGCTGCCGGAGTTATCCAGTACAAAAGCGATATTGGCCTTTTGTCCGGGCAACTGCGTAGTTCCCCCCACGTCCCCGACCAACAAATCATTGCCACCCTTGCCGGTAATGACGCCAGCACCGCCAGAAACCTCATAGGGCACCGAGCTGCCGGTAACATCATCTGCATTCGTGCCCACAATCAGAACCGGGGCAACCACCGGCTCAAAGGTCACATCAAGTGTGGCCGAATCCCTATCCCCGTCGGCATCGACGACAGCCAGATCAAAGCTGGTCTTTACCGGGCTCTCGTCTACACGATCGACCAGCGTGATCTTCTGCACCCGGTAGCCGTAAGCTCCACCGTTGTCGGACAGTTCAACCCGCATTATGTCCGTCAAGGTCGTGGGCACCTGCTGAAGCACACCGTCGGTGAACAGCGTGCTGCCACTTTCAGTTACCAACTCACCGTTAGCGTTGGTGCCATACACAGTCCAGTTAACGCTGTTGGTCGTAGCGCCGGTTTGTACGTCAATGGCAAACGACACCTTGACGGCAGGCTCACTGAAGTCGAAATACAGCTTCTCGCTGCCATCGACCCACTGATTGTCTGTCGCCAGCCCTTGAGCGCTGGAATTGACCGAGTCAACTGATGAATCGATAGACATGATCACGAACTGACCGGCAGGCACAACCTCTCCAGATTTGTAGATGCCCCCAGTATTACTCACCACAAGATAATCCTGATTGCCGCCAGGAATATTCGAGAATGTCGCCGAGTATTCTTGGGTTGCGTTGTCCAGCTTACCATTCATGTCGATGACATAGATGCCAGACGTGTTCAGGCTCAAGGTGAATACCAGCGACTGACCAGCACCGCCGGTGTAGGCGCCGGGCACCGCACTGGTATAGGCGTACAGGATGCTCGGATCGGCTGCACTGACGTAGTAGTAAACTGTTGCGCCACCTGAGGTCAGCGCGCTGGCTGCATAGGTAGTGCTTGAGCCATTCCACCCACTGATATTGCCCGTCAGATCAGCCCTTCCCGCACCATCAGTGCCAATATCGACAACCGAATCACCAGAGAAGTAGCCACTGGCTGAGTTAGCCAGAACTGCATCCTGAACATCACTGATGTCCGGGCCGTCATCCTCGAAGGCCACCAGGTCGGCC
>NZ_NKWE01000040.1:0-70253 GCF_006243315.1 Aeromonas sobria | reverse complement strand
CCTGCTCAAGCTCTCGTGTAGTGGCGAGAGTGAGGGCGGGCAGGGCAGGGTCCTAATGCGGGCGGTGGCGCTGGTGGCGAGCGGTTATGGCTTCTGGCTGCTCTATGCCGCCGGGGTAGAGTATCTGCTGCTCTCCTTACTGCTCTACGGGCCGGGTTTGCTGCTGTTTCTCTACAGCCGCCGTCAGCTGGGGGCGGATCTGCGCCTGAGCGGCCGCGAGCGATGGCTGGCCGGAGTGACCTTGCTGAGCCTCATTCCCGCCGTCTGGTCGTTTGCCCATCTCTGATATCGAAGCTGTGACTGACCATAAAATAGAGCGCCACAGTGGCGCTCTCTTTGTTATCAGGGACTTGTTATCAGGAACTTGCTATCCGGGAGTTGCTATTCAGGACGAGGGCTCAACGGCTGGCTGGCCCGGCCGGTTTGCCAAACAGCACGGCGAGCTTTTGCCGCCACGGCAGGCCACGGGCATCGCGCAGCATGTCGCGCCATTCGTGGAAGGTGAGGGTGAGGGGGTTGAAGCTGTGGATCGGTTTGGTGATGCCAAAACGGCACGGCTCGGCCGGGTCTTCTTCCACAAAGGTACCAAACAGCCGATCCCAGATGATCAGCACCCCGGCGAAGTTGCGGTCTATGTACTTGGCATTGCTGGCGTGGTGCACCCTGTGGTGGGAGGGGGTGTTGAAGATCCACTCAAGCCGACCAAGCTTGCCCACCACCTGGGTGTGGACAAAGAACTGAAAGCCCAGGCTCAGCAGCACAGTGGCGACCACCGTCTCGGGCGGGAAGCCGATGACAATCATCGGGATCCAGAACAGCCACATGCCGGAGACCGGATACATCAGGCTCTGGCGAAAGGCGGTGGAGAGGTTGAGCTGCTCCGAACTGTGATGCACCACATGGGAGGCCCACAGCCAGCGCACATGGTGGCTGGTGAAGTGGAACAGCCAGTAGCAGAGATCCTGCAGTAAGAAGAGCAGTAGCACGCTCCAGAGGTTCAGCTCGATATCGAACAGCCGCCAGCCCCAGAGGGTGTCATACAGGTAAACGATGGCGATGGCCGCCAGCGCATCCCCTCCTTGATGCATCAGGGCCAGAGCGGCGTTGGCGAACAAGTCTCGCCACTGGTAGGTGGCAGTGGGAAAGGCGGCGCCATGTTTGCGCAGGTAGAGCATCTCCCAGCCGATAAAGGCCAGAAAAATCGGGGAGAGATAGAGCAGGAGCAGTTGCACATCCATAGCGGCCATCCATTCAGAGCAATTGCTCTCCAGCATAAAGGATGGCTTTAATATTTCATTAACATTTTATCGGCGCGGTAGCCTGGTACATGTCGGGACGCCAGCTGGCGGGTTCATCGTGACTGAAAGTTGCAACAGGCGCTCAGGAAATGACATGAGCTGGCTATGCTTGATGCAGGCTGTGTTGCGGGAGTATCGGGCTTATGCGCTTATGGATTTGTTTATTGCTGGTATTTTGTAGCGGCATTCACGCCAAGACCCGGGTCGAGATCCTGGCGGATGCCGCCTATCCCCCCTACTCCTGGCAGGAGGGAGAGGAGGTAAGGGGCATCTATGCCGACATCATCCGCGAAGTGACCGCCTCCATGAGTGACTATGAGGTGGTGCTCAAACCCATGCCCTGGCGGCGGGGTCTGAGCATGATCGAGCAGGGGGCCGCCTTTGCCATCTTTCCGCCCTACTACCTGCCCGATGCCCGCCCCTATATCTGGCCCTACTCCCAGCCGATGCTCGATGAAGAGCTGGTGGTGATGTGTGGCGCCAGTGTGGCGGCCAATACCCCGCAGGCCAGGTTTCCGCTCGACTATCACGGCTTGCGCTTTGGCATGAACGCCGGATTTTCCATTGGCGGCGATGCCTTCTGGCAGGCGGTGAAGGAGAAGCAGATCGACGTGGAGGAGGTGAAAAGCAACCGGGAGAACCTGCTCAAGATTGTCCGTGGCCGGGTCGATTGCACCGTCAATGATCGCCTCTCCCTGCTCTATGAACTGCTCAACATGATCAAGGGGGATCAGCTGGCGGTGGCCGATATGTCCCTGCTCAAACAGGGGCCGGTGCTCAGCAAGGAACAGGGGTTTCTCGGTTATAGCCGCAAGGGGGAGTATCCCTACAAACAGGCTTTTATCGAACAGTTTGACAAGGAGCTCTATCAGCTCAAAAAACGTGACGGGGTGAAAGTGATCGTGGAGCGCTATCTGGGAAAGTCCCCGCGCTGAGCCGATGAGATGGGGACTCGGGTTCAGCTGGGTTGAGTCTGCTCCAGCGTGACGCATAACAAGAGGGACCTTGCGGTCCCTCTTCGTTTATCCCTCTTTGAGTGTTGGCTACAGCACCTGACTCAGGAACTGGCGCAGGCGCGGGGAGGGGGGATTGTCGAAGAAGTCGGCAGGCTTCTCATCCACCAGCAGTTCGCCACTCTCCATAAAGAGCACCCGATCCGCCACCTCGCGGGCAAAGCCCATCTCGTGGGTCACCACCACCATGGTCATCCCCTCGCGGGCCAGCCCTTTCATCACATCCAGCACTTCTCCCACCATTTCGGGGTCCAGTGCACTGGTGGGCTCGTCAAACAGCATGATGCGCGGCTGCATGGCGAGTGCCCGGGCGATGGCCACCCGCTGCTGCTGACCGCCGGAGAGCTGGGAGGGATAGCTGGCCGCTTTCACCGACAACCCTACTTTCAGCAACAGCGCCTTGGCCCTGTCTTCGGCATCACGGCGCGACAGGCCGCGCACCTTTTGCGGCGCGAGACTGATGTTGTCCAGCACATTGAGGTGGGGGAAGAGGTTGAAGGACTGAAACACCATGCCCACCTCTTCCCGCAGCTTGTTGACGTCGCCCGGTTCGGTCAGGCAGATGCCATCGACCACTATGTTGCCGTCGTTGATGGTCTCCAGCTGGTTGAGGGTGCGCAGGAAGGTCGATTTGCCCGAGCCGCTGGGGCCGACGATCA
This sequence comes from Aeromonas sobria, assembly GCF_006243315.1. Taxonomy (GTDB): domain Bacteria; phylum Pseudomonadota; class Gammaproteobacteria; order Enterobacterales; family Aeromonadaceae; genus Aeromonas; species Aeromonas sobria_A. The sequence continues at coordinate 67,283 of NZ_NKWE01000040.1, read as the reverse complement.
CCACCACTTCCCCTTCGGCCACCTGGGTGCTGACATTTTTCAGGGCGTGCACTTCGGTGCCGTAGAACTTCTCTACTCCGGTTGCCTTGATAATTGGATCAGTTGCTGTACGCATATTTCGCCTCCAGAAAACGAACCGTGAAGGTGCTGGGAGTGTCGGTGATGGCAGCACTTCTCGACTCCTGTTGAGCCTTGATAATGGGATCAGTTGCTGCGCGCATATTTCACCTCCAGACGACGAACCAGGAAAGAGAGGGTGCCGGTGAGCACCAGATAGAGCAGGGCGACGGTAAACCACACCTCGAACGGGCTGAAGGTGGAGCTGACCACCTCGCGCCCCGCCTTGGTCAGATCGGTGATGGAGATGACCGAGACCAGCGAGGAGTCCTTGATCAGGTTGATGAACTGGCCCGCCAGCGGCGGCAGCACCCGCTTGAATGCCTGCGGCAGAATGACGTAGCGCATGGTCTGGGCCGAGGTCAGGCCAAGGCTGCGACCCGCCTCCATCTGCCCCTTGTGGATGGAGCTGATACCGGCGCGCACGATCTCCGCCACATAGGCGCCGGTAAAGACCGCCAGCGCGGCGACCCCGGCGGTGAAGCGATCGAGGTTCAGCACTGTGCCGATAAAGAAGTAGACGATGAAGATCTGCACCAGCAGCGGCGTGCCACGGATGAGCTCTACATAGGTGACCGCCAGATTGCGCAGGGCGGGGTTGGGGGAGAGGCGCGCCAGCCCGGCCAGGGTGCCGAGCAGGATGGCGAAGATGCCCGCCACCAGCGAGAGCTTGACGGTGACCCAGACGCCCCAGGCGATGGGACCAGCGGTCCAGCTCAGCTGGGTGTCGAGGGTATCGCCCCGGAAGATGGTATCCCCTTCGGCGACTTGTACGCCGGTGCTGGCGATGGCTTGCCGCACATTGGGGTCGAGATCGTCTTGCAGGAACAGCTTGCCTTGTTCTGCGCTGGTGGTGCCGGCAATTACGGTGCCGTCAAATTCGGCCAGATTATTCTGCTCCGCCTGATAGGCGATGTATTGGGGAATACGTTCCCAGCGCCAGGTGTAATCCACGGACTGGACAGCCTTGTAGATGCCGAAGACGGCAACCAGCAGCATCAGCAGGAAGACCCCATGCCAGAGCAGCTGATTGGGCTGTTTTTCCATCTGTCTTGTCGCTTTGGGTGTGTGCACAGTCACAACCTCTTCTCGTTATTGTGGGGGGCGCTGCGTGGTGCAGGGGCGGCAAGGTGCCGCCCCCCGGAGGTTATTTGAGCTGGTTCAGCCAAGCGTTGGATTCGAACCACTTCTTGTAGAGACGGTCGTAGCTGCCATCGCCCTTGATCTGGCGCAGGTAGTTGTTGAACCAGTTGAGGGTGTCCTGATCCCCTTTGCGGATGGCCCAGGCCAGCGGCTCGAAGGTGAACGGCTTGTCGAGGTGTACCACGGCGCCCTGATTTTGAGAGGCGAAGATGGCGTTGTAGGGCAGGTCATAGACAAAAGCATCGACCTTGCCGTTGATCACTTCCAGCTTGGCGTCATCCTGGGTTTCAAACTGCAGCAGGGTGGCTTTGGGGATCAGGCGCTTGACCGCCTGCTCGCCGGTGGTGCCGAGCTTGACCGCGATCTTGTACTTGGGATCGTTGAGGTCGGTGAAGGATTTGATTTCGCCCACCTTCTCTTTGCGCAGGACTATGGTCTGGCCGACCACGATGTAAGGATCGGCGAAGTTGACCCGCAGGTTGCGCTGGGGAGTGACGGTCATGCCGCCCATGATGACGTCGAACTTGTTGGTCAGCAGCGCCGGAATGATGCCATCCCAGGCGGTGTTGACGAACTCGACCTTCACCCCCATCTCTTTGGCGACCATCTTGGCCAGATCCACGTCAAAGCCGATGTATTGGCCCTGCTTGTTGGTCATCTCGAAGGGTTGATAGCCCGCATCGAAGCCGACCCGCAGCACGCCGCGTTCGAGCACTGCATCCAGGGTAGAAGTGGGAGCCGGGGTCGGGGCCGCCGTGGCGATCCCGCAAAACAGCAGGGTAGAAAGAATCAGTTTTTTGATCATAAGTGACGTCTCTGTCGGTGGTGTGTTCGGCCTTGAACCTGATCCCGTGCGACTCCGTGGCACAAGAGACTGCTGCATCCGGCAACAGGCAAGACAGGATGAATGTCTTGAACGGGACAAAAGCCCCATATGAGATGCTATGAATAGTGGTTGAGTGAAAAATGTACCAAGAACAGATTGTGTCAGAAGACTCAACAGGTTAGAGACATTTATTGCCCATGGCTTCATTCATAAAATCACACGAAAACAACATATCTATCTAATGGGGTGGGTTCAAGCCCAAATTATGCTTAAGACATTTTGTTACACTGCGAGGGGCTCGCATGTGGCTTTAGTCTGGTGGATCTCGTCAGCGGGTATGCATCGAGCATCTGGTGACGGTATGGCGATAGTGATATGGCAGCGTGAAAACAGGTGAACTGGATGTTTTTATTGTGAAAACGGTCAGGGCCCTCTGGGTCTTGGCAAACGCTTCTCATATACTCAGTTACCCTCTCTGCATGGCTTTGGTATGGACGCCTCACTACTGCTCAAGCTGGATATTTTTACTTTGATGATCATGGCCTTATGTGGCTATTGTCTCGGTTTCCTCACTCTCACCATCATTCGCGTGACTCACCATGATATTCCCGGCATCGGGGTCTGGTGGTGGTCCAGCCTGTTTGCCATGCTGGGTCAGGCGGGATTCGCCAGTCTGCTGCTGACCCCCACCCCCTATGGCTCCTGGGTTGGCAATGTTTTTCTGATTTTTCATGTGTTGTTGCTGCTGGTCGCCCAGCGCTGCTTCTTCCGTCAAGCGCCCGGCTGGCGTGCCTGCTGGGGATTCATCTTGCTGTTTGCCATCATCATGACCTGGTCGGTCGCCATCGATGGCCGGATTGCGGTGCGGGTGATGATCAGCAGCGCCACCTTCCTGGTGCTCAGTGCGCTCATCATCTGGCAGCTTTGGCGTCACGGCCGACCCGATTATCAGGTGGCGGTCTGGGTGCTGATTGGCCTCAATCTGGTACTGATTGCCATGACCCTGATGCGGATGTTTGCCGTTTGGGGCGAGGTGATCGAAAGTCCGTTCCAGCGCCAGTTGTTCAACGTGTTGCCCTATGTCTCCATGCTGGTGGGTAGCTCCATGCTTACCTTCGGGGTGCTGCTGCTCTGTAACCAGCACCGGGCGCTGGAGTTGCGCTATCAGGCCAGTCATGACCTGCTGACCGGGTTGTTCAATCGCCGTGGTTTTATGGAACGTCTGGCCCGGGGACGGCCTGCATCGCAGGGGGCGCTGGTGGTGCTCGATCTGGATGACTTCAAGCAGATCAACGATCGGCATGGTCATGAGGTGGGCGATCGGGTGCTGGAGCGGGTCGGGCTGTTGCTGCGCGAGCGGGAGGGCGTGTTGGCCGGTCGCTTTGGTGGCGAGGAGTTTGTGCTGCTGTTTCGCCATGTCACCGCAGACGAGGCGAGCGCCCGGTGCCAGTCACTGCTGGTTCAGCTCGCGGCCAGCGAGGTGGAGGGGATCCATATCACCGTCAGCATGGGGGTCGCTCACTGGCAGGGGGAGTGGCACTTTGACCGCCTGTTCCGCCGCGCGGACGATGCCCTCTATCGGGCCAAGCGGGAAGGGAAGAACCGGGTCTGTCAGGCTGCCTGACGCAGGGATGGATTCAAGGATAAAAGCAGGGCGCGGTGATCCGCGCCCTGGCTGTTTCCGCTTGCAGGATGTGGCTTGCCAGACGCCATCCGTTACTTTGACGCGGTTTGAGCCGTTCTCGGTGCCTGTGCCTTGAGAAAAGGCAGCAGCAGCAGGGCCGAGACGCCCGCCGCCACCGAGATCACCACAAAGAAGCCGTTCCAGTGCCAGATCTCCATCACCTTGGCCAGTGGATAGCCCGACAGCGCAGCCCCCATGTAGGCAAACAGGCCGACAAAGCCGGTGGCCGCTCCCGCCGAGTTTTTGTGGGAACACTCCGCCGCTGCCATGCCGATCAGCATCTGGGGGCCGAACACGAAGAAGCCGATGGTAAAGAAGCAGGCCGCCTGCATCACATAGCTGAAGAAGGGCATCAGCCACAGCGATCCCACCGCCAGCAGGATCCCCACCGCAAAAATGAGGTTCATCGGGCCACGGTTGCCGTTGAACAGCTTGTCCGATCCCCAGCCCGCCACCAGCGCGCCGATAAAGCCCCCCACCTCGAACATGGAGATGGCCGAGTTGGCGCTCATCAGATTGAAACCGCGCTGCTCAGTCATATAGAGATTGCCCCAGTCATTGATGGCGGTGCGCACCACATAGACCAGCACGTAGCAGCAGGCGAGCAGCCAGATATAGGGGTTGCCCAGCACATATTTGCGCAGGATCTGGCGGTGGGAGAGCCCTGCATCCTGGGTCTGCTGGGCCAGCTCCATGGCGTCCTTGCGCCATTCGCCCACCGTGGGCAGCCCCATGGCGCTCGGGGTATCCCGCAGCCGCCAGCAGAGGAACAACCCCGCGACGATGGCGATAAGGCCGGGCACTATCATGCCGTAGCGCCAGCCATGTTGCAGGGCAATGGTGCTGACGATGAGGGGGATGAGCGCCCCGCCCACGTTGTGGGCGGTGTTCCAGGCTGACCACCAGACCCCGCGCTCGGTGCGCGAATACCAGCTGGTGAGCAGCTTGGAGCAGGGCGGCCAGCCCCAGCCCTGGAAGAAGGCGTTGGCGACCCAGAGGGCGGCAAACATCCAGAGGGCTGACGATAGGCCGAACAGGATATTGATGACGCCGGTCGCCATCAGCCCGATCCCCATGAAGTAGCGCGGATTGGCGCGGTCGCTGATGATGCCGGAGAAAAACTTGGAGCAGCCGTAGGTGAGATAGAACAGGGTCCACAGCATGCCGATGTCGGACTTGTCCAGCATGCCGCTCGCCAGCATGTCCGGCATGGCGAAGTTGAAGCTCTTGCGGGTGAAGTAGAACACCGCGTAGCCCAGATACATGGTCAGTAGCAGATGCAGTCGCCAGTGGCGATAGGTGGCATCGATCTCGGCCTGCTCACGAATGAGCGGCTGGGGCGGCGCGCTTCTCATAAAACTCAGCACAGGTTGGCCCTTTGGTGATGATTAGCCATGACTCTCCTCCCGTTTGCGGCTGGGCAGGTTGACCGTCAGCTGGGTGCCGTGGATGCAGGAGAGCTGCAAGCTGCCGCCGAGCGCCTGCACCCGCTCGCGAATACCGAGCAGGCCATAGCCCTGTTGCGGGCGACTCTGTGGCAGGCCGCGGCCATCATCTTCCAGCACCAGTTGCAACTGCTCGCCACTGGCCCGAGCGCGAATGGTGACCGAGTTGGCATTGGCATGTTTGACCACGTTGTTGAGCCCCTCCTGACAGACCCGAAACAGGGTGACCCGCTGGGCATCGGAGAGATCCCCATCCGCCAGCTGCCACTCTAGTCGGGTGACGATGCCGTGGCGCTCCAGCTCCAGCTCCCGCAGCAGGGCGCGCACCGCCTGCTCCAGGGTCATGTCGTCGAGCTGGCGCGGGCGCAGCCGACCGAGCAGACCGCGCACCGCGTCATAGATCCCGAGCGACAGGGTATCGATCAGGGCGCTGCTCTGGCCCACCCCGGCGTTATCGGGGGCAAGGCGGCGCACGATCCCGGCCTGGGTACGAATGGCGGTGATGGTTTGGCCGATATCATCGTGCAGCTCGCGGGCCACCTCCTTGCGGATGCTCTCTTCGGTCTCCAGCAGCCGCTCGGTGAGCTGGCGATTGTGGGCGAGCTGGCGGGTTAGCGCCTGATTGAGTTCCCGCTGGCGCTGGATCCCGGCGCCGAGCAGCAGGCCGGTGAGGCTCTGGGCCAGCAGGGAGAGCAGCAGATCGAGGGGGTGATCGTGCCAGGCTTGGCTCGCCAGCAGGGCGATGGTGTTCATCAGGGTGGCGAGCAGCGCCCCCTGCCAGCCGTAGCGCCACGCCATGGCGATGATGGGGATGGCCAGACAAAACGGGGTGAAGCGCACCAGCGAGTTGGGCAAGCCCAGTTGCAAGCCAAGGCTCAGGATAAAGAGCAGCAGATACCAGACCAGATGGCGAAAGCGCCAGTCCACCGGCTGATCCACTAGGGCAGGGCCCAGCGGCACCCAGGTGGCGCGGGTGAGGTAGTGCCAGATCAACATGCAGGTCGTGGTGAGGGTCAGGCCGCCGGTGAGGGTGAGCAGCAGGGCCGAGAGGCCATCTTCCCCCACCAGATACCAGAGCAGGGCTTGCAGCAGTGCCGCCGCCGTGACGGTGGCCAGCAGCAACAACAGTTGCTGCCAGTCGTTGTATACCTGTTGGCGGCGGGCAATCCACAGGGGCAGCAGGGTGAGCACACTGCCCACGATCAGCCACTGCCAGTGGGGCAGCCCCACCTCCAGATTGAGCCAGTAGAGCAGCAGCCCTTCGCACAATAGCAGCGGCGCCCAGTAGTGGCCGGGGCTTTGCAGCAGCAACCCGAGGCGCAGGCCAAAGGGGAACAGCAGCACCGCCAGCGCCGGGCCACCTGCCAGATGCAGGCTGATGCTCCACAGGCAAAACCAGCCGGCGGCAAAGATGAAGCTGGCCGCCAGGGCGATGGCGACATAGCTGGCCAGACGGGAGATCACCAGCTATCCAGCATGCGGTGGGCCAGCTCGACGTTGTTGCTGACCTTGAGCTTGTCCATCAGGTTGGCGCGATGAACATGCACCGTCTTGGGGGAGAGGCCGAGTTGCTCGGCGATGGCCTTCACTTCCAGCCCCTGTGCCAGCAACTGGGCAATCTCCCGCTCCCGATTGGTGAGGGGATCCCGGCTGCTGCTGGCCAGTTTCTGGGCGATGTCCGGCGTCAGGTAGCAGCCACCCAGAGCCGCGGTACGCACGGCGGCGATCAGCTCGTCCGGGCTGCAGCGCTTGGAGAGAAATCCTTTGGCACCGGTTTGCAGCGCCTGCTCGATCAGCGCCGGGCTGTCGTGAACCGACAGCATCACCACCGCCAGACCGGAGGGGAGCAGCTTGAGCAGCTCCAGCCCCGATTGGTCTGGCATCGAAATGTCACAGACGCAGACCCGCGCACCGCTGCCGGGCAGACCGGCAAGGGCGTCACTGGCGGAGCCGAATTCGGCGACCACCTGCAGATCGGGCTCCAGATTGAGCAGTTGGGCAAAACCGGATCGGACGATCTGGTGATCGTCGATAAGGGCAATTTTTATCATGATGTCAGCCTGAAATTCGGTGCGTCATGACCATGACGCGGCCAACAAGATACCTGCCCCCCGAGTCAGGCTCAAGCAGCAGCAGGAAAAGGGGCTAAAAACCGGGGGGCAAGGTGAGCAAAGCTTGATCGGGATCAGCTGGCAAGGGCGGCCAAGCGGGCCGGTCAACTAAGGGGATGACCGGCCTTGGATATTCAGCGGTGCAGCTCGCCGGCGCGCTCCGGCTGATAGACCACTTCCAGAATTTCTACCTCGATGGTGCGACCGGCCGGGCCGGGCCAGGCGATGCCGTCGCCCACTTTCAGGCCAAGCAGGGCGCTGCCCACCGGCGCCAGTACCGAGATATTGCTATCGTCACCCTTGGCATCGCGCGGGTAGACCAGGGTGAGGCAGAACTCGTTGCCGCTGCTTGGCATCTTGAAACGCACCTTGCTGTTCATGGTGACCACGTCCGGCGGCATGTCGGCCGGTTCGCGGATCTCGGCGCGGTTCAGCTCCTCTTGCAGGGCCAGGTGCTGGGGATGGTTGCCGAGCAGTTGTTCGATACGGTCCAGATCAAGGCTGGAGATAACCAGATGAGGTTGCTTCATAAGATATTCCTTATCAATAGCGCAAAGGGCCAGGCTGACTTGGGCAGACTGACCATCACACTGGATGTCAAAAAATGGATGCTACAGGGTCAATAAAGTGAAAATGCCATGCCCCCAAACGACTCGCGGCCGAAGGAGCGAGGCGGGGGCTCAGCAGGGTGTGAGCAAATGCGAAGAAATAGCGAGTATTTTCATGGGGCTACCATAACCATTCTGGCCAGCATTGGCAACCGCGATTGAGTGACTACTCAGGAAGCTGATAGTTGTACTGGCGGATGATCCGCGCCAGCGAGCCATCACGGCGCATCCCCTCGATGGTGGCTTGCCAGCGCTGCGCCTCCTTGAAGGGGAATGCCTTGTTTGCGGCCAGATACAGCTGGGTGTTCATCAGCACTTCCCCGCGAACCAGCTGTTGTGGCGATAGCTTGTCCTGTTGTTGGGCATACAGGATGACATTCCACGCGGCGACCCAGGCATCAATGCGACCACGATGGAGTTTATGAGCGTTCAGTTGCTCGTCTGCCACCGTTTTTCCCTGGATCCCGACGCGCTGTTTGAGCAGATGTTGACCAAATGAGTAGCGCAGCACGCCCACATCAAGGGTGCGTAAATCGCTGCTCTTCAGCTGCGTTGGGTGAAACCGGCGGTCGCTGACGATAAGAAATTGTTCATCCAGGATTGGGGTGATCCACTGGTAGAGGTGTTCTCGTTGACTGCTGCGAACGGGCGGTATCATCAACACATCCTGGCGATGAATGGTTTGGGTCAGGGCTCGTGGCAATGGCATCAGCTCGATAGTGAGCGGCTCCCCCAGTCGGCGGGCGGCTTCTTCCATGATCTCGATGGCGATGCCGCCAGGCTTACCATGGGCGGACTGAATGACGTAGGGGGGCAGGTCGGCAGCTACCAGCACAATAGCCTGGACTCCGGTGTTCACCAGCATTAGCAGTAGGGTAAGCAAGGGCAGGCAGAGAGCGCGCATCAAGGTCATTAGCCAGAGTTGAATGTTCAGAGTGTAACATTCCTGTCAGCGATGTCTGTCCGCCTGCAGAGGGGTTGAGATCTCAGTCGAAGAAATCCCGCAGATCGCGCACTTCGTAATCAGCGAGTTGCAGCCAGGGGAGCTGCGCGGGCAGCTTGCGCAGGGTCACCGCCATCCGGTAGCTGCGATAGCCGTCAAGACTTGCCGACTCTACTACCAGCGGGATCTGCCACTGACTCGACCAGAGGATGCGGGTTCGTTGCCGACCTTCGCGTTTTTCATACCAGCGGGCCTGCTCGGGAGCAGCTTCATCCAGCGGTGTCATCCCCTCCAGCAGCGCCGGGTTGATGAGATGGCGGATCCGCGGCCAGTCGGGCTTGAAGGCCACCTGGCCATACTCTTCCACCGGCACCTCCACCAGCTGGTTATGCCAGCTGTCGGCATAGCGCAACTGAAGTTCACCCTCATCACTGCGGCTGACCCAGCGGGCGGCCATCTGGTGAGTAAAGTGCTTGTGGCCGGGGGTGGCGTCGTGAGTGGCGTGATAGGCACGGGCAAGGGGGAGGGGAATGAGCCGCTGGCTCCACACCTGATTGCCCACGCGCAGCCACCTCTCCTGCCAGACGCTCTCTCTGGCGATGCCATCGCTGCCAGTGACCCGGTCGTGATAGCTGATCCGGGCGGCGAGATCCGGGGGGGTATCATCGGCATGAAGGGGGAAGCTAAGGGCGCTGCCAAGCAGCCATATTGAAAGCAAAAGTCGTATCATCATCTGTCGCTCGAAAGAGCCGGGGCCCGGATGCCATGAGCATATTGCTCAGGGTGCAGCCGGGCCCCCGCTGCTTACAGGCCGAGCGCCTCCCGCAGTTTGCCAAACACCTTGGTGTTATCCAGCGTGCCTTTGAAGCGGTTGCTGCCGGCGCCATCGGCAAACAGCATCACATCGCCGCCGCCGTGGGTTTCCGACACCAGCTTGACGCCGGTCTCCTGCAGATAGTCATTGGCCATTACCTGATCGCTGGTGAGGACGGGGCGCACGTCCGCACGGTTGGGGCCGTTACCGAACACCAGAGTGGTGAAGGGCTTGCCATCTACATCGTTCTGGGTCGAGCCATCGCCATTTTTCACCAGATCCAGCACAGGGTTGCCCTTGGCAGAGTAGCCGTTGATGGTCATGGTGTGGTCATGGTCGGCAGTGACCACGATCAGGGTATTGCTGAGGTCCACTTTACCGAGCGCCGTTTTGACCGCTTCATCCAGCGCCACCGCATCGGTGAGAGATCGTTTGGCGTTGGTGGCGTGCAGGGCGTGATCGATACGGCCACCCTCTACCATCAGGAAGTAACCCTGACTGTTCTGGCTCAGCAGATCGATCGCCTTGGCGGTCATCTCGGAGAGCGATGGCTGGGTATTGGCTGCCCCCTTGGCGACCCGATCCAGCTCGTAGTCGAGGTGGGATTTGGTGCTGAACAGACCGAGCACCTTGCCACTGGTGATCTGGGCCAGCTCGCTTTGGGTGGTGACATAGCTGTACCCCTGCGCCTTCATCTCGGCGGTCAGGTCGCGGTTGTCATTGCGACCCCCCTTGTTGCTGGCGCTGTAGGGAGTCCAGTGATTGGCTCCGCCCCCCATCAGCACATCGACCCCATCCCCCAGCGCCTGGTTGAAGCCAGCCCCGCCCGGCACCGCCTGCGCAGCGATGGCATAGGCGGCATCCCGATGGCAGATATGGGAGTAAGTCGCAGCCGGGGTGGCGTGGGTCAGCTCGGTGGTGGTGACGGCACCGACCGATTTGCCTGCCGCCTTGGCCCGCTCCAGGATGGTGGGCGCCGGCTTGCCATTGTCGCTAGTGCAATTGTTGATGGTTTTGTTGCCGTTACCATCTTTGCTGGGGGCGACCGCCTTGGTGTCGCTGCTCATGGCGATCACCTCGTTGTTCATCTTGACCCCGGTGGTGTAGGCCGCCATCGAGGGGGCCGAATCTGTGGTCTGGGCATCGTTGGAGAAGGTTTTGATGCGGGCACTGCGCGGCAGTTTCATCATCTCCAGATTGCCCTCTTCCCCCACCTTGAACAGGCGAGTGGCGGTGAGCACTGTGGGGCCCATGCCATCACCGATAAAGAGAATGACGTTTTTGGCATCACCGGCCTGTGCCTGGGAGGTTGCGCCCAGCGCACTGAACAAGGCGGCGCAGACCAGCGTGTGCTTGATGGATGTGTTCATCTGTTTGCTCATATAAAGTGCTCCTTACAGCTTGGCCGCAGCCTTGATCTTGCCGAACACGGCGGTGTTATCGAGTGAGCCATAGAAGCTGTCAGCCCCCTTGCCGATGGCGCCAAGGAAAACATCGGTGCCGCCGTGGGTCTCGTTGCCGATCTCCCCCACCTTGACCACTACCTCTTGGCGATAGTCATTGGCAGAGACGGTGGCGTCGTCGAGCGGGGCGACGCTGCTGCGCGGGCCATCCACCCGGTTGTAGCCGTTGCCAAAACCTATGATGGTGTAGGGCATACCCTCGCTATCCTTGCTGGCATCCCCTGTCTCGTAGTTTTTCACCAACCCCAGAACCCCCGGATTATTGGCCGTGGTTTTGCCGGTGCGCTTGGCATAGCCGTTCAGCACCAGGGTATGGTCATGGTCGGCGGTGACCACGATCAGGGTGTTTTTCAGCTCGGGGTCGCTCTTTTTCACCTCGTCGATGGCAGCCTTGATGGCGTTGTCGAAGGCGAGGGTATCCTGCAGCGCCCGCTTGGCGTTGGTGTCGTGCAGGGCGTGATCGATGCGGCCCCCTTCCACCATCAGGAAGTAACCCTTCTCCTTGCCCTTGAGCTGCTTGATGGCGGCCAGGGTCATCTGGGCCAGGGAGGGCTCGCTGGCGGGGCGGTCGAGGTCATATTTCATGTGGCTAGAACCAAACAGTCCCAGTAGCGGCTTGCCCGCATCGGCCTTGTTCAGCTCATCCAGGTTGCTGGCAAACTGGTAGCCCTTGGCCTGCATTTCGCTGATGAGGTTGCGGCCATCCTCCCGCTTGCCCTTGTCGGCTTTGGGCAGGAAGAAGCTGCTGCCACCTCCGAGCACCACATCCAGCCCCTCCTTGAGGGCGGCGTTGTAGCCTTTGCCGCCCGGCACCAGCTGCACGGCGATATCCGCCTCCAGATCCCGATTGCAGATATGGGCATAGGTGGCGGCCGGGGTGGCGTGGGTCACCCGGGTGCTGGTGACTACGCCGGTACCACGGCCATCTGCCTTGGCCAGCTCCAGCAGGGTGGTCACTGGTTTGCCGGCACTCTTGCTGCAGTCGCTTTCATAGGTGGCATCGCCATCCATGCTGATGACGCCGTTGTTGCTCTTGACCCCGGTCATGTAGGCCGCCATGGACGGGGCCGAATCAGTGACCTGGGCATCGTGGGAGAAGGTCTTGATAAAGGCCGTCTCTGGCAGGGTATCTATGGTCAGATCACCCTCTTCGCCGACACCGTAGATGCGGGCTGCGGTCAGGGTGTTGAGGCCCATGCCGTCACCGAGGAAGAAGATAACGTTGGTGGGCTGGGCATCGGGCTTGGTCGCCACAGTGTCATTGTCTGATTTGCAGCCGGCGGCCAGGGCGGCGCCGATCATCACTGCAAGTCCTGCCATTTTTCTCATTGGGGTTCGCTCCTTGTAAAACCTGAGCGCAGCCTAGAGGTCGCAGATGACACTTTTACTGACTATCGGTGACGGTTGTGTGAAAAGATGATAAAAATGTTACACCATATCAATATGTTATCTATCAGTTGCCTTGACTGAACGGTTCTTTTCCGGCCGGGGTGCCCCGTCATGGCGGTTTGCTGATTTGATGGCGTGATGGTTAGAATGACCTGTCAAAATGCGGCTGCAGCAGGTAAAATGCGCCCCCTTCGTTCGATGCCTGCCACCGAGCGGCCGTAGTTCCTTACGCGCCCCCATAGTCCACAGAGAGTAACGCGAATGTCCATCAACTGGTTCCCCGGTCACATGCACAAGGCCCGCAAAGAGATTGCCGAGGTCATGCCCCAGGTCGATGTCATCATCGAGATGCTCGATGCCCGCATCCCCTTCTCCAGCGAAAACCCGCTGGTGCCCGAGCTGCGTGGTGATACCCCGGTGATCAAGGTGCTGAACAAGGCGGACCTCGCCGATCCGGCGATCACCGAACTGTGGGTGGCGCACATGGAAAAAGAGAAGGGGATCAAGGCGTTGCCGCTGACCCAACAAGAGCCGGAGAAGATCAAGCAACTGCTGAGCCTCTGTCACGAGATGCTACCGGAACGCAACTTTGAGCTACGTGGGGTGCGGGCGATGATCATGGGGATCCCCAACGTGGGCAAGTCCACCCTGATCAATACCCTGGCGGGGCGCATCATCGCCCGCACCGGCAACGAGGCTGGGGTGACCAAGTCCCAACAGCGGATCAAGCTGGAGAACAACGTCATCCTGACCGATACCCCGGGTTTCCTCTGGCCCAAGCTCAATCCGCCCTCCTGCGGCTATCGTCTGGCGATCACCGCAGCCATCAAGGATACGGTGTTCGACTATGCCGATATCGCCATGTTTGCGGCCGATTACTTTATCAAGGCCTATCCGGAGCGGATCAAGGCGCGCTACCAGATCACCGATCTGCCCGAGACCGAGATCGAACTGCTGGAGATGATCGCCCGTCAACGGGCCTTCGTGCGCAAAGGCGGTCTGGCCGATCTACACAAGGCGTCCGAGATCCTGATTAACGAGTTCCGCTCCGGTCTGCTTGGCCGTATCTCACTGGAAACCCCGGAGATGGTGAGCGTCGAGATCGTTAGCGCAGCGGAAGAAGCGGCGCAAAAAGCCAGTGAGAAAGCAGAGCGGGAAGAGGAGCGCCAGGCCAGAGCCCGTCGCAAGTACGCCCGCAAGCGTCAAAAGTAGTGAGCGCCCCCGCATCCCCTTTTGCCCACTAACCGTTGGCAAAAGCTGGACGAGTCAGCGTTAGCACATTGACGAAGCTGGAAGAGGCGACCCCAAGGGTCGCCTCTTCTGTTTTGTGGCATTTGTTTTATGGCATTTTTTTATGGTATTGCGCGGTGGCCATGTTGGTGTGTCTGGCAAGAAGGGCCTTCGCCACAGCGTTGGCACGCCGCCTTGGAGCAGAGGGGGGGATTGAAAATGTGCAGCGAGATGGCGCTGTCATTGCGCGCCAAGCCGCACTTTTTGTAGATGAATGTCGTACAGTAAAGTGCGCAAACAAGGTGAAGTGTGATCACACTGCTGGATATGGAAAAGGGGAGCTCGGCTCCCCTTTTGCTATACAAACATCTCAGTACTGACACCCCTGTAGAGAGATATCAGCCCAGCTTATTGCTGCTGGATAACCCAGATCTGGAAGGCTTTGCGGGTCTCTGCATCGGCCTTGTTGTACCAGTTTTGCAGCTGGGTCAGGGCTTCTGGATTGCTCTGGGCCTTGCTCGGGGCAGCAGCAACTGGCGCGCTGGCAGCAGCCATCACGGCAGCGGTAGAGACGGCTACTGTGGTTGGCTGGTTGAAAGCCTTGCCCATGTTGATCAGCTCTTGCTGATAGTCACGGGTCAGCTGGAAGCCTTCAACTTTCGGCATCACAAACTGTTCACTGCTCACTTGCTGGCCAGTGACCTTGTCTTTCAGCGCCACTTGCTGCTCTTTGACAAACTGCTTGGCCTCGGTTTCGTTGCGGGGCTTTTTGTAGTCAAGCACCAGCTTCTGGTTGTCGGCGGCAGTGAAGTTGAGCACCAGCGGCTCGGCGGTCACCAGTTTGATATCGCTGCGGTTGGAGAAGTTGCCTTCAAAGGCGATGACCAACTGGTGTTTGCCGGCAGTGAGGGGGAAGGTACTGGTTTTGTCGAGCAGCTTGGGGTTGATGGATTGGCCATCGATCAGCTGGACGACATAGGGATTGGACACTTCCAATTGAGCATTAGCCAGGGCGCTACCGGCCCACAACAGACCAGCCAGCGCCGGTACCAGAACAGTCAGTTTCATTTCATCTCCTTGAACAGTCAGGCGATTGCCCACTGAAAACAGGGGCTCATTTTTGCAGGTTTGACCCACTGCGGCAATGGCTCTTTCTGGTGCGCATCGTTCACGCTGTTGTCTGCTTTTATATCAATAAAGGAGGGGCAGACCTCACTCGATCCGCCGAGTGAAGGGGGGGAGTGCATCGAGCAGTCCCTTGCCATAACGTTTGGTCAGCAGACGCCGGTCAAGAATGGTGACCCGTCCCCGATCGGCCTCTTTGCGAATGAGGCGGCCACAGGCCTGAATGAGTTTGCGGGAGGCTTCCGGCACCGTCAGTTGCAGGAACGGATTCCCCCCCCGCTGCTCGACCCACTCGGCGGTAGCCTCTTCGACCGGTGAGTTGGGCACCGCGAAGGGGAGTTTGGTGATCACCAGATTGGTGAGGTAGTGGCCAGGCAGATCCAGCCCCTCCGAAAAGCTGCCGGTACCGAACAGAATACTGGCCTGACCGCCATCGCATTTTTGTTTATGCAGGGTGAGCAGGGCGTTGCGAGAGGCTTCCCCTTGCACCAGCAGAGAGAGCCCTTTGGCGCGCAGTCCCGCCACCACTTCATTCATCTGCCGATAGGAGGAGAAGAGCACCAGGCTCGCCTCCTTGCCCGCCAGAATACGAGGTAGCACGCTGATCAGCTCTTGGGTAAAAGCGGGCGAGTTGGGTTCGTGTTCCATCTTGGGCAGGTAGAGTTCGGCCTTCTGATATTCAAAGGGGGAACGCAGGCGCAGGTAACGGGTGCCGTCGTGCTCCTTGAGCCCTACCTGATGGCGAAAATAGCTAAATGAAGAGAGGGCGGTGAGGGTCGCGGAGACCAGCACGGCACCCAGACACTTGGACCACAGCCACTCTTCCAGCAGATAACCCACCTCGATGGGGGAGGCGTGCAACCAGATATCGCCATCGTCACTCTTGGCCATCCAGCGGGCGAGCGGGGTCTTGCCGCTCGGGACATGGCGTCCCAGCATCTCCCACAAGGCGCAGAAACTCTCCAGCCGTTGCAAGTGAAAACCACTCTCGGCCAGCAGGGGTTCGGCCTCTTTACGACGGATCTCGCCATCTTTCAGCGCTTCGCCGATGGCGCTCTGCATCCGATCCAGTGCCCGCAACGCCTTCTTGCTCGACTCCTTGAGGTTTTCCGCCAGCATTGGCAGGGGATCCGGCAGCACCCCTTCGGCGAAGCGGTAGTGGGGCTCACTGCCAAACAGCCGGTCGTTGGCGCTGAGCCAGTGTTCGACTGCCTTCAGATCAGGCTGGATGGAGGCCAGCGCATCCTGCAGTTTGAGTTGGGGGTCGATCAGGCTCTCTTTATTGAGCACTCGCGCCAGTTTTCCTGCACTCTGCACCAGCTTCTCCAGCCAGCGACGGGAGCCTTTGACGCTGGCCGAGGCTGCGCCGTGATCCCGGGCTATGGTGGGCAGGTGATGGGCCTCATCGAGTACATAGATACACTCATCGGGGGGCGGCAGTATGATGCCACCGCCCATGGTGAGATCGGAGAGCAGCAGCGCATGGTTGACCACCAGCACATCGGCACTGTCCATGTCGTTGCGGGCCCGATGAAAGGGGCAGTGTTGATGGTGGCTGAGGGCCTTGTTACAAGTGTGGCGGTCGGCGGCGATGTGCAGCCAGCAGGCGTCTGATATGGGTTCTGGCCAGTTATCTCGATCCCCGTCCCACTTGCCATCTGTGTAGGCCTGCCACAGGCGAGCAAAGCGATCCTTGTCGCTATCTGACGGTTTGTGCTTGCTCAAGGTACCAAAGTCGATTTCGAAGTTGACCATCTCGACGCCACTGGCCGCTTGCTCCAGCAGGTGCTCGCAGCAATAGCGCTGGCGTCCCTTGACCAGCATAAAGCGAAATGGCAGCTCGCTGTGGCGGTGGTAAAAAGGCAGATCTTTATGAATGAGCTGCTCTTGCAGGGCCACGGTGGCAGTGGAGATCACCAGCTTTTTCTGGGTCAGTCGGGCCACCGGAATAGCCCCCTGAGCGTAGGAGAGGGATTTGCCGATCCCGGTACCCGCTTCGGCAACCAGGATCCGGCGCTGTTTGTCGTACTCCCCGGTCAGGGTTTTGGCTATCTCGGCCACCAGAAAGTTCTGCTCTTTGCGCGGCACAAAACCGGGCAGTCCATCCGAAATCTGGCGATAGGTTTGACGAATGGTAGCTTTGAGGCGAGTCGAGAGCATGCAGGAATGGCCATTGAGGGAGTTAACAGAAGGGTAAGGATACCTGTAACCCCTCCTTGAGGTCGAGGTTACTGCGATTATCACGGCAAGGTTACGCGCAGCAGACCAGGTTGGTGATTTATCAGGTGGTCAGCCCCTTTAGCCTGTAAAACAGGCTGTTTGAGTCCGTTTTTTCAGCGAAATGGTTTGTAAACGTTTTCCCTTCGCTGGATGATCAGGTGAGATCTGGCTCACACTTTCGCTTTGCTGACTATGATTTCCATAAAAAGTTCCAAGTTTTTTCATTGCGGTTCAAAAAATCCGGTGCTAGTCTCGGCGGCATAGTGATGCAAAGAACATCGCTAACACAGGGAATAACAACAACTTAGTGTTTAATTACAGTAGGCATTGGAAACTATGAAAAAGACAATTCTGGCTATTGCTATCCCGGCTCTGTTTGCATCCGCCGCTAACGCCGCAGTGATCTATGACAAAGATGGTACCACTTTCGACGTATACGGCCGTGTTCAGGCTAACTACAACGGCGAGCATGACGATAAAGATGGAACTTTGGTTGGTACCTCTCGTCTGGGCTGGTCCGGCAAAGTTGCACTAAACAACACTTGGTCCGGTATCGCCAAAACAGAATGGCAAGTTGCAGCAGAAAACAGCGACAACAACAAAACTCGCAAAGTTTTGGATAAAAATGGCGATGAAGTAGGAACTGTTGAGGATGATAATGGTAAGTTCAAAGCTCGCCATATCTATGCCGGTTTTGATGGTTCCCAATATGGTCAAATCATCTTTGGTCAGACAGATACAGCGTTCTATGATTCTATTGCTGCAACCGATATTTTCAACGAATGGGGCAGTCGTGGTAACTACTACGAAGGGCGTCAAGAAGGTCAAGTAATTTATTCTAATAAATTTGGTGGCTTCACCGGTAAAGTCTCCTATCAAACTAGCGACGACAAGTTCTTCGTTGATAGCGATGCCGCGAATGATATCAAAGAAGTGGTTATTACCGATGTTAAGCGTAAGCATGCTTACAGTGCTGCAGTCGGTTATGCCTTCGATTTTGGTCTGGGCGTGAATGCTGGCTATGGCTACTCAGATCTGGAAGGTACTGATGCACTGGCTAAGGAAGATGGCAAGAAAGAAGACTGGGCACTGAGTGCGAATTACAGTATTGCTGGCTTCTATTTTGCCGGTATGTACACCGAGGGTGAAATCAAGAACAAAACTACCGGTGAAAAAATTGATGGTAAAGGCTACGAGTTTGCCGCTTCTTACAATGTAGATGCATGGACTTTCTTGGCTGGCTACAACTTTGCTGAAGCTCGCGAAACTGGTGGTGAGTACAAGGATCTGGTCGAAGATACCCTGCTGGGCGTTCAGTATGCTTTCACTCCGAAGTTGAAGGCTTACACTGAATACAAAATTGAAGGTTTGGACAAGAAAGATGACCAGTGGACTGTTGCTCTGCAGTACAACTTCTAATAAGTTGAACAAGAGTAATATCCTGGCTTGAGTCTTTGACCGAGCTACGAATGGCCGAGATGAACTCTCGGCCATTTTTCTTTTTGGCGGTATAGCTGCTTCGTATTGGCGCTATGGTGAATCGCCGGATTGCTGTTTCATGGCGATATTTGGCGAACCGTCTGTTTCGGCTAATCTATCCTGCTTCCTGCTTCCTGCTTATCTCTTTGATTGATTGGGTTATTGTTCTCTTTTGCGAAGTGAAGTGAACGGCTCTGTGTAGCTTGGTTTGACCCGTGGGTATCAGGCACCCTTTGCAAGGGGATACAGCCTATCAGCACTGATATTGACGGGGGCACCATGCTGGATGGTTGTGTATGGAAAGCTGGGGGAGGGCATTGAGGTCAGTCAGAGTTGGGCACTCGACGTGCAGCCGAGCGCGGCGGAAGCCAGTGTTTAAATCAGTAACAAATAAAAAGGGAAGATGCTCAGGCACCTTCCCTTTTACCGTTTGTCTGGGCTCCGATGCCCTCATGGCATCAGCCGTGTTGGTGGCGGTCGTTGGCCTGGGCCAGCAGCATGCGGCTTTCACGCAGGAACTGGTCGGCATGGTCGCCGAAGAAACCGGAGACTTGCGAGAAGGCGTCGATAAATCCGGCTCTATCTCCCCGCTCCAGCAGTCCCAGCGCTTCGCCAAAGTTTTGGTAGTAACGGCGGATCATCGCCAGATTCTGCGGTGACGACAAAATGATGTCGGCATAGAGGTGAGGATCCTGGGCAAACAGTCGCCCCACCATAGCGAGCTCCAGCCGGTAGATGGGGGAGCTCAAACTCAGCAGGCGATCCAGATTGGCCTGCTCCCGCGACAGGTGCCAGCCATAGGCAAAGGTGGCAAAGTGGCGCAGCGCCTGAATGAGGGTCATCGCCTCATCGTGGGCCTTGGCTTCTACCTGTTGCAACCGGGCGCCCCAGATGGTCATCTGATCCAGTAGCCACTGGCTGGCTGCGGGGTCGCGGCCCTGACAGCTGACAATCACCTGCTTGGCGAGACTCGCCACATCCGGCCCGAACATGGGGTGGAGCCCCAGCACCGGCCCTGGGTGTACCGCCAACATGTGTTCGAGCGGCGCCGCCTTCACGCTGGTGACATCCACCAGCAGGCAGTCGGTGGGCAAGTTGCCGAGCCGGTCGATGATCTGGCAGGTGATATCGATGGGTACCGCCACCATCACCAGACCGGCACCGGCGAGGATCTCGTCAGCGCGCGGCCAGTCGGCTTGTTCCAGCGTGTCGACCCGATAGCCGGAGAGGCCAAACATCTGGCCGAACAGCCGGCCAAGCTGACCCTGACCGCCGATGATGACAATCTTGCCAAGGTCCGGCTTCATGCATTTGAAGTGGTGTTCTTTTTCGCTGGCCGATTCGAGAATATAGGATTCGCGCATCACCCGGCGCAGCACGTCTTCGATGAGATCGCCGGGTACCCCCAGCAGTTCGGCCTCGGCGCGGCGGCGGGCCAGCATGCTCGCCTCCCGATCCGGTGCATAGATGGGCAGACCGTGGCGGCTCTTCACCTCACCCACTTCTCCCACCAGCGCCAGACGGGCGGCCAGCAGATCGATCAGCTGCTTGTCCACCACATCAATTTTGTCCCTGAGGGCATTCAACTCTTCAGCCATATCCAGTCCCTGCTGGTACCGCGGGTAGTGGCACCTGGTGATTCAAGATGCAACCTGCGTATCACTGCGTGTTACAGCCGGTGATACCCAGGTTGTTCAATAGGTTACGACAAGATAGCACGACTTATCGTGCAGTTCTGCTGTTGAGCGGGGTGGCTAACTCCCGATGGCATCGATCGAGCAGCGCGGCTGTGGTGTTCCAGTCGATGCAGGCATCGGTGATGGAGACCCCGTAGCGCATCTGTTCTTTGGGCTGCTCGCTGGACTGGCTACCCTCGAACAGGTTGGATTCGAGCATCACCCCGATAATGGAGCGATTGCCCTCCTGGATCTGGTGGATGACGTTGTCGGCCACCTTGGGCTGCAAACGGTGATCTTTGCTGGAGTTGCCGTGACTGCAATCCACCACCAGACCGGGCAGCAGGCCCGCTTTTTCCAGCGCCTCTTCCGCCAGCGACACATTGACCGAGTCGTAGTTGGGGTGCTTGCCGCCGCGCAGGATCACGTGTCCATCCGGGTTGCCCTGGGTCTGTAGCAGTGCGACCTGACCCTGCTGGTTGATCCCCATAAAGGCGTGAGGAGAAGAGGCAGATTGCAGCGCGTTGATGGCGGTACCCAGGTTGCCGTCGGTGCCGTTCTTGAAACCGACCGGCATGGAGAGACCGGAGGCCATCTCCCGGTGGGTCTGGGATTCGGTGGTACGGGCGCCGATGGCAGACCAGGAGAAGAGCTCCGCCAGGTATTGCGGGCTGATGGGATCGAGCGCTTCGGTCGCCAGCGGCAACTCCAGCTCCGCCAGCCAGCAGAGCAGTTCGCGGGCCCGGTGCAGTCCCAGCTCGACATCGAAGGTGCCATCCAGATTGGGGTCGTTGATAAAGCCTTTCCAGCCGACCGTGGTGCGTGGCTTTTCAAAGTAGACCCGCATGACAATGTAGAGCGAGTCCTGGTAAGCGTCATGCAGCGCTTTGAGTCTGGTTGCGTACTCTTTGGCGGCGTCCATGTCGTGGATCGAGCAGGGGCCACAGATCACCAGCAAGCGGTGATCACGGCGGTGAATGATGTCGGCGATGGTAGTGCGGGCCCCTTGCACGAAGGCCAGCGCCTGGTCGGAGATGGGTAATTTCTCCTTGAGCTGGGCAGGGGTGATCATCACTTGTTCAGACTGGATATGGATGTTGTTCAGGGGATCTCGTTGCATTGCTGGGTACCTCGCCAGCGGTGCGGCTGGTCAATGTGTGTAATTAAATATTTACAGTGGTGCGAATTCGTTGCACGAGGCCACAAGATACCAATTCACCCTCGATATTCAAGTGTAAATGTTGATATGTAATCATTTTCAGCGGTTTTTATAGGGTTTACCCATCGTTCAGAGAGGAAGTAGCGCGATGTTTACTTTTCTATGTCCATGGGTTGTATTGTTTTATTTACGAGTTGGTGCCTGTGTCAGCCGCGTCGTCGGTGAGCGGCTATGGGGGATATCGGTATGGGGGGCACCGCTATGGGCAAAAAAATGCGGGAGCCAGCATCTGGCTCCCGCAGTGTGATGAGAAGGGTTGGCTGGCGTTATGCCGATACCGGCTGTCTGGCATCGGTAACGCTGTCGCTGGCCTGCCCTTGTTTCGCCAGTGCATCCAGCATGGGTTTAGTGACCAGCACGATCCCCTGCTCGGAGCGGTGGAAGCGACGGGCGTCTTCATCGGCATTTTCACCGATCACCATGCCTTCCGGCAGTTTGCATCCCTTGTCGATCACCACCCGGCGCAGTCGACAACCGGCACCGATCTCGACTCCCGGGAAGATCACCGCCTGATCCAGGGTGCAGAAGGACTCGACCCGCACATTGGTAAAGAGCACCGAACTCAAGATAAAGGAGCCGCAGACGATGGTGCCGCCAGAGAACATGGAGTTGATGGTCATGCCGTGCTGGCCGTTTTTGTCCTGCACGAACTTGGCGGAAGGGGTCATGTTCTGACTGGTCCAGATGGGCCAATCCTGATCGTAGATATCCAGCTCCGGGGTGACGGAAGCGAGATCCATGTTGGCTTCCCAGAAGGAGTCAACGGTGCCCACATCGCGCCAGTAGGGTTTGCGATCCGGGCTGCAGCCAACGCAAGACATCCCGAACGGATGGGCGTAGGCGGTGCCTTCACTGACTACCCGCGGGATCACATCCATGCCGAAATCGTGGTGAGATTGTGCGTTGGCAATGTCCTCTTCCAGCAGTTGGTAGAGATACTCGGCATCGAAGATATAGACGCCCATGGACGCCAGCGCGGTGTCAGCTTTACCCGGCATTGCCGGTGGGTTGGCCGGTTTTTCGACGAAAGCATTGATCTTGCGATCAGTGTCTACCGCCATCACCCCGAAGGCGCTTGCTTCACTGCGTGGCACCTCGATACAGGCGACAGTCACCTTGGCACCCATGTTGACGTGATCCAGCAACATGGCGGCGTAATCCATCTTGTAGATGTGATCGCCAGCCAGCACGACCACATATTTGGGGGCGTGATCGCGGATGATATCCAGATTCTGGTAGACAGCATCGGCGGTACCACGGTACCAGCTCACTTCGTCAACCCGCTGCTGGGCAGGCAACAGGTCAATAAACTCGTTCATCTGATAGCGCAAAAAAGACCAACCAGATTGCAGGTGGCGCAGCAGACTGTGGGATTTGTACTGGGTCACGACGCCAACGCGACGAATGCCGGAGTTGATGCAATTGGAGAGTACGAAATCGATGATGCGGAATTTACCTCCGAAATGAACAGCAGGCTTCGCGCGGTTATCGGTCAATTGCTTGAGGCGACTGCCCCGCCCTCCGGCGAGAACCAAAGCCATGGTCTCGTTCAGCAATTGTCTTGATTTTGCTGTATTGGCAGGTTGTAACAACATCTCATATCCCTATTTGTAGATAAATCACTACAATGTTGCCTCTTTTGAGCCCTCAAGAAAGTGCTTTCAGTCACAAAATTGCGGCTCTGTCCGTAATAAAATGACCTTTTTGTTATTAAAAATGACGGGTTGAACCGTCATTGCTTTCAATATGGTCAGTTGTCAATTGAGGCGAGCCGAGCGGAAAAAGGGGCGGCGAGAGATTGGCGGGCGAGATGGAAAAAAGCCCCTGCCAATGGTTGGCAGGGGCCCGGTTAATTGAGGCCCGGCGAGCCGGGCCTGAGTAGCCAGGATCAGGCCGCGTTGGCCAGTGGCTCCTCACTCTTCTTCTGGTATGCCTGCGGGGTGAGACCCAGCAGCTCCTGCACGGTCGAGGCGACAGTGATGGAGGAGACGGTACCCACCAGAATGCCGGCAAACAGGGTGAAAGAGAAGCCGTAGAGGGCGTCACCACCAAACAACAGCAGGGCACCCACGGTAAACAGCGTGGTGCCCGAGGTGATCATGGTGCGACTGAAGGTTGCTTTGATGGCCACATCGGAGCACTCGTGGATCCCCATCTGGGTGCGCGAGCTCAGCAGATCCCGCAGTCGGTCCGAGATGACGATGCTGTCGTTGAGGGAGTAGCCGATCACCGCCATCAAACCGGCGATGATGTTGAGGTCAAACTCGATCTGGCACAGGGAGAGCAGCCCCAGCGCCACGATGGCGTCATGCACTACCGAGAGCAGAATGCCGATGGCCTGACGCCACTCGAAGCGAAACGCCAGATAGGCTGACATTGAGATAGAGGCGACAAGCACCGCCAGCATCCCCTGCTGGAACAGCTCGGCACCCACCTGCGGGCCGACGATGGTGGTGCGCAGCAGCTCAACCGGCATCCCCAGTTGCTGGGTCAGCATGGTGGCGAGATCTGCTGCGGGCCAGGGCAGCTCATGGGGCGGCAACTTGATCAGCCATTCGCCAGGTACACCGGCAGAGCTGAGTTCCACGGCACCCGCCAGCGGGGAGACCAGCATGGCATTGAGATCATGGGCCTCTTTCAGGGTCTGGATATTAAACTCCAGCAGGATCCCACCGGTAAAGTCGAGCCCCAGAGTCAGGCCGTTTACCAGCAAGATGGCCACGCTGGCCACAGTCAAGGCGATAGAGGCCCACAGGCCGATATACCGCCAACGAGTCAATCCCATTGCCACAATCATTCTCAACATATTTCTATCCTCGGCCACCGGGTGTTGCACACCACAGGGGCCTATTACGCGATGATTTTTCACCGCGAGGGAACAGGTCTCTGGCCCACGGATCATGCTCTTCCTGAGATGTGAGCGTTGATCAATGCGAGCCGGAGCATCTTGATAGCCGGTGTGCGGGTTACACCTTCAGGGTGCGTTCGCTGCTGCGTCCCCACAGGGGGTTGATGATGGCGCGCGTCCCCCAGATCCCGGTGATCATGCTCGATAGCAGACCCAGAATAAGGGTGACCGAGAAGCCTTGCAGCGGACCGGAGCCGATGGAGTAGAGCACCACGGCACAGATCAGGGTGGTGATGTTGGCATCGAAGATGGTGTGAAAGGCCGAGCGATAGCCAAAATCGATGGCATTGGCGAGGCTACCCCCTTCTCGCAGGCGATCCTTGATCCGCTCGAAGATCAGCACATGGGTATCGACCGCCATGCCCACCGTCAGTACCAGACCGGCGATCCCCGGCAGGGTCAGCACTGCCCCCGGTAGCACTGCCAGCATTCCCACCTGCATCAACAGGTTGGCGACCAGCGCCGTGATGGCAACCCAGCCGAACTTGCGGTACCAGGCCATCATGAACAGCATCATGCCCGCCATGCCGAAGGCCAGCGCGGTGAAACCTGCCTCGATATTCTGCATCCCCAACGTAGGGCCTATGCTGCGCTCCTCCAGGATCTTGAGGGGAGCGGTGAGGGCGCCAGCGCGCAGCAGCATGGCCAGCTCTTGCGCTTCTGGCAGACTACCAATACCTGTGATGCGGAACTGGTTGCCAAGGGCAGTCTGGATGGTAGCGACGTTGATCACTTCGCTCTGGGCTCGCAGCTTGCCCTGGGTATTGGTCTTGTATTCGGTGAAGACGGTCGCCATCGGCTTGCCCACATGCTGGCGGCTGAACTGGTTCATCTTGCTGCCACCCAGGGTGTCGAGCACGATATTGACCTGAGGCTGGCCCATCTCCCCCATATTGGCGCGGGCATCGACGATGTGCTCGCCGGTCAGCACTGGCTTGCGGGCCATGCCAATGGCCTGGCCGCTGCGATCGGCGATATAGAAGTGGCTGTCTGCTTTGGCTTCATAGAAGGCCAGCGATGCGGTGGCACCGATCACCTCTTTCGCCTGCTTGGGGTTGTGGACCCCGGGCAGTTCGATACGGATACCATCTTGGCCCTGACGGACCACCGAGGCTTCGACGATGCCGAGCTCGTTGATCCGTTTCTTGAGGATCGACAGGTTTTGGGTGACGGCGTTGTTGACCAGCAGGGTGCGCTCCGCGTCGCTCAGCACCAGTTTCAGGTCATTACCGGAGCGGGTCAGTTTCCACTGATCCTGACGGGTACCGGCACTCTCCTTGATGATGGTTAGCCAGCTCTCCTGCTCGGCGACATCCGGCAGGGTCACGGCCACTGCGCCCTGTGCGCTGCGCAGGACGCTGGCGCCGCGCAGGTTGGCTTCACGAAAGCGGGTGCGCAGGGTATCCACCAGATTCTTGGTCTGGGTGTCGATAACAAAATCGAGATCGACGCCGATCAGCAGTTGGGAACCACCGCGTAAATCCAGCCCCAGCTTGATGGGGTCGGCGCCGAGACCGGTGATCCAGCCAGGGGCGTTGGAGTGAAACTCCAGGGTAAGGGCCGCACTGTCGACCCCTTGCTGCTCCAGTAACTGTTTGGCGCGCTGCTGTTCGCCCTGGCTGGCAAAGACCAGCTCGACTCGCTCGGATTGCTCGATCATCTTGAGCGGTGTCAGGTGTTTGTCGGCCAGCAGCATCTGTTGTTGTGGCGTCAGGCTCTGCTGTCCGTGCAGGCCGAGGGAGGGCTGCTCACCGAAGAAGGTGGGCAGGGAGTAAAAGGTAAAGGTCAACAGCATCAACAGCAGCAGCGCGTACTGCCACTTGCTCATGCGATTGAGAACGGTGCGATTGGTTTTTCTCATGCCAAATAGCCTCTGTCAGGAGAATGGAGCGCAGGCCCGTGTCATAACGGCTCGGCCGGGCGCAAAAAATAGATGCGTTCAGAGCAGGATGGCACCGAAGTGCAGCCCGTAACAGAAGAGGAGGTGTGCGAAAAATAGCTGCCAAACCCCTCGGGGTCAGGCGGTCAGAACGCTCTGACTGAAGCGGTATTGCAGATGTTGGCGGTGCAGCCGGTGTCGATGGATGGTGCAAAAGCGATCGCGAAAGCTGCGCTGGTGATAAATCTGGGCGGCCAGTATCAGCCAGCCGAGCAACAGCAACAGGATGGCCTGGGTAGACCAGCTCTGGATCAGCTCGTAAACCACCTCTTTGGGCAGGTCGTCACTGCGCAGGGATTGTTCCAGCCGCAGCAGGTGATTCTGATGGCTGGCGACAAACTTGATGATGCCCTCATCGCTGTCACTAGCCTGATTGAACACCAGCGTTTGTTGCGGTTCACTGTGCGAAAAAGTGGGTAGCAGTGAGCCTTCCATCCGGGTGATGGAACAAAGCAGAGTGAGGGCGATAACCAGGGTTACCAGCACCAGTTTGGCTTTGTCGATAAGGCGCAAGCAGTGAATTCCACAAAAAGAGAGCAGGCAAGCTACCACACTCATCGGGCCAGAACAAGGTTGTGGCCCGATGAGTCCTTGATGGATGAGGGGGTTCAGTGGCCGGTCATCTGGTCAAAATCGCGGGCGTAGCCCTTGAGCAGAGTGTAAAGATGAGTTCGCTGGGCGAGATCCAGTGACTGACTCATGGCGCTCAACCAGTTGACGGTGCGTTGACGCGACTGCTCGGTATAGCCGGTAAAGCGGCCATCCATCAGGCCATCTCCCTCGGCCAGTAGATCAGTCAGCTCACGGGTAAAGTCGGGACTCTGGCGCTGCTTCATCAACCTCTCCAGCTCCCGGGTCCAGGACTCCTGAAAATCGAGCCAGGGGGGCATCAGCTCGTATTGCCACTCGGCCCACTGGGCCACCAGCGGTGCCTGAGCCGGTTTTACCTCGCCAATCCAGAACACCAGCCGCTTGTTCATCTTGTCGCGAAACTCCGCCAGCATCTGCTCTTTGGGCTGGGTGGCAAAGTCGTGTTGCCGCTCCTGTTGCCGCTTGACCCGATCGGTCATAAAGCGGGCCACCTGATCGTCGGTCAGGGTGCGCGCCAACCTGACCGCGCGGGGAATGGTGTTTTCAAGGGTGCGGGTCAGGCTCTGCTGCACCGTATCCAGATTGGTCGAGATCTGCGCCGGGGTCATGGGGCTGGCAATGGCTTTGGCCAGCGCGTCGAGATCCCTGGCGTAGCGGGGCAGCTCATGCTGGCGGTGCCAGGCCATCAGCCCCTTCACTTCGCGGCTGAGCAGATCTTTTTGCGAGTAGGAGAGGGCAAAGTAGTCATCCAGCTGCCAGATGATGGCGGTATCGAGCCAGTAGTAGATCACCCGGGTGGAGCAGCCGGTCAGCAGCAGGCCGATCAGCAGCAGACCCCAGGTTTTCGGCTTGTGCCAGCGCACCTTGTTTATCATCTGTTACTCCAGTCGTTGCCGGTTGATGGCGATCAGGGTGTCATAGTCAGGTGAATCGTCGGGTGAGGCCTGTTGCTCGGCCATCAGCAGGGCCCAGAGCAGGCCGATGTAGTCGACCCAGGGTAAAAATGCCTCGCTCTGAAAATCGGGCCGCTCATGACGCGGGAGCGAGCGCAGATAGTGCTCCTCCAGCGCTTCGCGCCGCTCGGCGGGCCATTCATGGGTGCGCTGGATACTGGCCAGCTCAAAGCCGGGATGCCCTGTCGCACCATACTCCCAGTCGATGACCCAGGGTCTGCTTCCCAACAAGTTAGCCGGATTGAGATCGTGGTGGCAAGGGCGCCAGCAATCATCAGGCTCACGGCTGGCGAGCAAGCTCCGCTCCAAGGCGGGCAGCCAGGAGGGGATATGGGCCAGTCGGGCGCGATAGCCCGCGGCGTGGGCCCGTACCGCCATCACCACCGTGGGCAGCGGCAGGCGGTGCAGCTTGCGCAGCACCTCAGCCAGCAGGCGGGGTTGTTCGGCCGCCGGTGGCGCCGCGAGCGCCCAGTTGGGCTCATCGCACCATTCGAGCAGCATCAGGCCGCTGGCGGGATCGCCATAGTGGCAGGGCAGCGCCAGCCCTTCGGCCATCGCCCCCTGATAAAGCTGCCACTCGGTGGCACGATCGATGCCAAGGCGCAGCGGATCGGGGTGGCCCTGACGCAAAAAGTAACTGCGCCCCGAGGGGAGGCGCAGTCGATAGTTGCTGTTGGTGAGGCCAGTGCCCAGCGGTTCCAGCTGCCCGTCCCGCCAGGGGGCGGGCAGACTGGTCAGCAGCGCATCACAGACGCCCGTCAGCGGGATCCCGTTACCAGCCAAAGGTGGATTTCTTCGCCTGTTTGCGGATCTCTTTCTGATCGGCCCACAGCAGTTCGCCGTTTTGCAGATCCATCAGGTTCATGGTCATCTGGTAGTAGACATCCTTCACCTTGCCATTGTCTTTGACGATGCTGGAGAGGTTGCCATAGACCATGTAGCGAGCACCGGTCTGCTTGCCCAGCCGCACCATGGAGGCCGGATCCACCATGCCGCTGCTCTGCTGGTATTCGAGCTGCTGTTTGACGGCGGCCACCTTGCTCATGTCGACGAAGCGGAAGGTGCCAGAGCGCAGCAACTTGGTGCGGATGGTGTCGGTGATTGCCTCGGTATCGATGTGCTCGGAGGTCTTGTTACGGATGGAGTCCATAAACATCACCGGACGACCGCCTGCGGTGATCTCGCGGGTGGCCGGGGAGGCGAGCATGGAGTCCGCCATCTTGTCGGCGATGGCCTGCAGATCGCTTGAGCCGTAATCGACGGTGACGGTTTCGGTTTCAGTGGGATCGCCATAGCTGACTGTGGTGCTGGAGCAGCCCCCCAGCAGCAGGGTGCCGGTCAGGATCAGCAGGGCATGATTCATTTTCATCAGTTGGATTCCTCAATCACTTCACGTACGTAAATCCGGTAACCCTGCGCCGCCGGGCTGGGCGCCAGGGCCGAGAGGGTGCGGGTCTGATAGCCATGCAGCTTGATGGGGGTCCAGCCGCGGCCATCGCTGGCGACCTCCTGACCGGCCTCATCATACCAATAGAACATGTATTGCAGCTTGTTATCACCGCGCTGGGTGCTGGCGGCGGCCACATTGACCTGCAGCAGGCCGTTTTGCTGGCGGCGGCTGAGCTCAGTCAGGGTGACATTGACATTCTGGTGCTGCTCCAGCGTGGGTGCGCCGCCCGCCGGGCCATAGAGCGCAATGCCGGAGGTATTGGTGGCGCAGCCGCTGAGCAGTAGCGCGAGCCCGAGGGCCAACCCGTATGCTTTCATCTTGCTCTCCTTAAATCGGGGTGAGTGGGGTAGCGCGTGAGCCTGCCCGTTAATCGTCTCGTTCATCTGCGTTGGCCATGTGTTCAAACATGCGTTCAAAGCGGCATCACCCGGGTGGTCAGACCGGCGCCGAGGCGCTGTACCCAGACCAGGGTGGTGCGTCCCTGGTGGATGGTGAGCGGCAATTGCCGCTGGGTGGCACCAGCTCCCAAGGTGAGCTGAACGCTGCCTGCCGGCAACATCCCCTGCCAGCTGGCGGCCTGCGCCGGCAGTGTCAGCCAGCTGCGGGTATCGGCCCGCTCGGAGAGGGTGTTGAAGATCCCCACCAGAATATTGCCCACATCGCCCCCCTCTTTGGCGGCGGTGTGACGCATCTGCTCTTTGGCCACCAGTCGCAGCGCCTGACGGGTCAGCATGCCGGGCAGCCGCTCTTGCAGATCTTTGGCCGCCAGCGCTTCCAGTCGTACCAGCTCGCTGGTCTGTTCGACCCGTTTGCCGACTTCCACCGTCAGCGGGCCTGTGTCGCTGGCCCGATTATCGTAATAGGGGATGGCGACGGTAAAGGTGCGAAAATCGCCGCGGGAGGTTGAAATGGGCAGCGGCAGGAACAGTTCGCGCCGCGCCGGGATCAAGCCATCTTCAAACAGCACCACCAGCTGGCCTTGATCCTTGGCCAGCGGCGGCGCCTTGCGGCCCACCTTTTTTTCGGTCGCGCGGATCTCGTCCGGTGAGCCACGTAGCCGCGCCAGTCGCAGCAAGGCATCTTGCAGGCTGCGGTTGTCCGGCGCTATCTGGTAGCCGCGCTGATAATCGACCCAGGCGTCGTTGAGATCCCCCGCCGCCTCATAGAGCACGGCGGAAAAATAGAAGGTGTAGGCGTTCTGAAAACCGTTCTTGACCTTGCCGATCAACCGGTCGAGATCCGGTGCGCCGCGCGACATCAGCTGGCGCATCTCGCCTTCTGCCGCGGCCTCTTCGCTCTCATCCTTCGCCTTGCGCACCTCGTCGGCCCGCCGTTTCAGGGCCTGCTCCTGCACCTGATTAGCGCGGCGTACCTCCACCAGCGCGCCATCGGCATCACCTCGTTGCAGGTAGTTGAGGGCCAGATAGTGGTGCAGCATGGTGCGTTCGTAATCGGGGGTGCGATAGGCCATTGACTGATCGTTGGTAAGCAGGCTGCCCACTTGATCCAACCCCTGGCTCAGCCGATATTCGGCTTGGCTATCCTCCCATGACAGACGACTGTCGGCTACGGTGAACGCCTGCTTGCTGCCCGCATCCTGACCGGCGAGCCAGGCGATGCGCCCCTCCTCAAGGCGATCGAGGACAAAGGTGTCATCCCCGAGGGTGGAATCACGCACCTCTGGCAGCGCTTCGGCGGCATGACCCAGCAGCAGCTGGTTGCGCAGGGGCACCATCTGATCGGAGTAGGAGACGAACATATCCTGCCAGCGGGAGGCACAGCCCCCCAGCAACAGCAGAGAGCCGCAGAGCAGCAGGGCGCTGCGGCAGGTTGCGAGGTGGCGATTCATTACAGGCTGAGCAACGGCCCCAGCGGCTCGCCGCCGACCAGATGCATGTGGATGTGGTAGACCTCCTGCCCGCCGTGGCGGTTGCAGTTCATGATGAGGCGGTAGCCATCTTCGGCAATGCCCGCGTCGGCGGCCAGCTTGCGGGCCACGGTGAACATCCGGCCAAGGGCCAGCTCATGTTCGGCTTCCACATCGTTGACGGTGGGGATCAGGATGTTGGGGATGATCAGGATATGGGTTTTGGCCTTGGGCTGGATATCCCGGAATGCGGTGACCAGATCGTCTTGATAAAGGATGTCGGCGGGGATCTCTTTACGGATGATTTTGCTGAAAATGGTTTCATTCGCCATTGCTAACTCCCTTATATGAAAAAGAAAATTGAATTTTAGCCCCGAGAGGCTCCCGACAGGAGGCGAGCCGCTCCGCAAGTGTGACACAAGCCGACATTTGACACCGCCAATGCCCAATTCCCTTCAGTTACTGTTAAAAATACCGATAGCCGGAGGGACGTCATCTGCACTGCCTGTTCAGGGTGGTCTGCAGGGTATCAAAAGGACGGGGTACTCAGGCAAGGGACTTTTGCATATACAGCGGGACAATAATGAAACAAACAATGTCAAATCTCTCCATTTTGCAGCGCGTCTATCTGGGCTTCGCTATTTTAGTGGCCGTGATGGTGGCCAGTTCACTGCTCACATTTCGCAGTCAGCAGACCCTGGGGAATGCGCTGGATCAGGTCACCC
Organism: Aeromonas sobria; assembly: GCF_006243315.1. Lineage (GTDB taxonomy): Bacteria > Pseudomonadota > Gammaproteobacteria > Enterobacterales > Aeromonadaceae > Aeromonas > Aeromonas sobria_A. The sequence continues at coordinate 35,358 of NZ_NKWE01000040.1, read as the reverse complement.
AGCAGTCGATGCCGCTGGTGATCGCCAGCAGTCAGACCCAGATCACCCTGCTCAGCGCCAACAAGTGGCTGGGGGATGTGCTCACCGAGCAAGATCCCAAGCTGTTGCCCGCCGAGGTGGCTGAGTTAAAACAGGCCAAGGCCGAGGTCGACAAGACGCTGGGCACTCTGCGCCAGCAGCTGGCTCATCATCCTGAGTTGCAGGGGGAGATGGGTGCCCTTGGCCAACAGGTCGACCGCTATCTGCAACTCACCGACACTCTGCCTGGTGAACACGAGGCGTTGCTGGCCCGACTGCACAAGGTCAATCTGGCCAAGGGGCAGTTTCAGGTCAGCCTGCCCCAGTTCAAGAAGAGTCTGGGTGACATGATGATCACCATCGACGACAGCTTCATCAAGATGCTCTCCGAGACCCTGACCACCAAACTCTCCGCTATCGAACTCTCCACCATGGATGCCCTCAACCAGACCATTCCGGCACCCATCGAAGGGGCGCTCAAGCGCAACAAGATGCAGATCGAGGGGTTCAACAGCACCATCAAGGATCTGCAGGGGGAGCTGAAGAATTTCGACAACGACATGGGCCACTATGTTCACGGCTTTGTGCGTGACACTACCGCCAGCGAGGGGGTGCTCTCCCAATATCTGGCGCTGATGAAGCAGCAAGAGCAGATGCGGGAGAAGAGCAAGCAGGCCAGTGCCCTGATCGTCGAGATCCAGCATCGGCTTGAGCAGATCACCGGCCAGAGCCAGCAGTTGATGGGCCAGAGCATTGCGCACGCCAGAGCGGTGCAGAGCCAGAGCACCCTGACTCAGGGGGCCAGCATTGTGGTCGCCATCCTGATCGCCATGCTGGTGGCCTACACCCTCGGCAAGGCCATTCGCCGTCCGCTCAAAGAGCTGCTGCAGGTACTGACCTATGTGACCCGGGGCGACATGACCCAGCGCATCGGGTTTCGCAGTAACAACGAATTTGGTCAGTTGGCTAGCCAGATCAACCTGCTGATCGCCCAGATGGGGGAGGTGCTGGCTCAACTTTCACAGGCATCGACCCAGCTTAACGATGCCGCCCACGGCAACCGCCACACCACCGAAGCGGTGCGGGCGGATCTGGAGAAACAGCGCCAGGAGACCGCCTCGGTCGCCGCGGCCATGACCCAGATGGAGGCCTCGGTGCGTGAAGTGGCGCAGGCGGCCAACCAGACCCTGGAGCGGGTGCAGGATGTGGAAAAGGCCTCCGAAATGGGGCGCAAGGTGATGGCAGGTAACATCACAACTACCCACCAGCTGGCGGGCAAGTTGCAGCAGACCGGCAAGGTGATTGGCGATGTGAGCGCCATGAGCAGCCAGATCGGCAACATCCTCGATGTTATTCGCGGCATTGCCGAACAGACCAATCTGCTGGCCCTCAACGCCGCCATCGAAGCGGCGCGGGCAGGGGAGCAGGGGCGCGGCTTTGCGGTGGTGGCGGACGAAGTGCGCAGTCTGGCGGGCCGCACCGCGCAATCCACCAGCGAGATCCAGACCATGATCGAGAACCTGCAGCAGGGGGTCGCCAAGGCGGTGACCGTGATGCAGGAGTGCTCCCGCGAGATGGACAGCTGTGTCGATCAGAGCTCTCATGCCAACAACGCCATGGAGGAGGTGCAGGGGATAGTGGTGCTGATCAGCGACATGTCGAGCCAGATCGCCTCAGCCGCCGAGCAGCAGCAGGCCACCAGCGCCGATATCGCCAACAACCTCAACCGCATCTCCGATATCTCGGATCTCAACTATCAGGGAATTGAGCGGGTGGCCGAGACCAGCCAGCAGCTGGACTCCCTTGCCGAGCAGCAGGAGAGCTTGGTCAAGCGCTTCCGCCTCATCGCCTGATGAGTCGACACTTAAAACACCAAGGCCCCGCAGATGCGGTGCCTTGGTGTTAATGGGGTTAGCTGAGCGCTTAGGCGTAGGCAATAGCGCCTTTGCCGACACCTTCATAAGCGACAATCTTGACGAACTTGTCCCCCACCATCTGCTTCACTTCGCGGGCGATGTAGCAGGCCAGCAGCTCGACCGTGGTATCGGTGTCGATCATCTCCACCTCGACGGCGGGAATGGCCAGCTGGAACAGCCCTTGCGGTGCCACATATTTGAAACCCAGATGGTGAGCACCCAGCTGGGCATTGGCGCGAGAGCTCAAGGAGAGCTCGGTCAGCGCTACCTTGTCCTCTTCGGTGCCGAGGTAGATATCGCCCCAGCGTTCGGCCCAGTTGAGTTCCAGTTCATCATCGCGCTCACCATCGACGTGGATCTCGATGGGAGAGCGGTGGCCGTGGGCGATGCGCTGGCAGTTGCCATCGTGCTTTTTCAGGCCGTGGCTGTAGTGGTAGAAGGCGCCGGTGATCGCCTCCTGACGCAGGGTCAGGGAGATATCCTTGATATTGTCCGGCAGCCGTTTGGCCAGTACCGCCAGCAGGTAGCGGGTCACCGACTCTTTATCGACATGGGGGGCAGGGATAAAGGCAAAGCCCTGGGTCGGGCAGCGCAGGTGGATGGAGCGCTCCTGGCGCAGCAGATCCACCGTGCTCTCGTCACCGTCCAGGGTCTCGATGTGGATCAGCGGGCAGCCGGTCGGCACCAGCAGCTTGTGATCCACCTCTTCATCGATGATCGATTTGATCAGCTTCTTTACCCGGCCAAAGTCCAGCAGCATGCTCATTTCGTTGAGCTCACCGCTCATTTCGATATCTACCAGCCAGCTCTCACCCACCATGCCGCGGCGTTCGCACAGGTAGCTGGAGTCGATCACGGTCAAATCTCTTACAAATAACTTCATCAGTCAGGCCTTGCTATAGCGAAAGGGCAGTTTGCGATATTATGACTCGCGATTATCGGCAAAGGAACTGGAACCCCCCATGAACAAACTGCTTATCAAGAATGCCACCCTGGTCAATGAAGGCCGCATCTATGCTTCCGACGTATTGATTGAGGGGGAACGGATTGCCCGCATTGCACCCGATATCGAGGCGCCGGATGCGCTGGTCATCGATGCCGCAGGTCGTCACCTGATCCCCGGAATGATCGATGATCAGGTCCACTTCCGGGAGCCGGGGTTGACCCACAAGGGCACCATCGCCAGTGAATCCCGGGCCGCCGTCGCTGGTGGCACCACCAGTTTCATGGAAATGCCCAACGTTAATCCCCAGACTACTACCCTCGATGCCCTCGAAGCCAAATACCAGATCGCCGCCAACTCCTCCGCGGCCAACTACAGCTTCTATCTCGGCGCCACCAACGACAACCTTGAAGAGATCAAGCGTCTTGACCCTAAGCAGTCCTGCGGGGTCAAGGTGTTCATGGGCTCCTCGACCGGCAACATGCTGGTGGATAACCAGGAGACCCTGGCGGCTATCTTCCGCGACTGTCCGGTTATGATCGTCACCCACTGCGAAGACACCCCGACCATCGCCAAGGCGGAAGAAGCTGCGCGGGCCAAGTGGGGCGAGAATGTGCCGATGGGCGAGCACGGCCGCATTCGCAGCGACGAAGCATGCTACAAATCCTCCAGCATGGCGGTGGCGCTGGCGAAAAAATACGGCGCCAAGCTGCATGTGCTGCATCTGACCTCCGCCAAGGAGCTGTCGCTGTTTACCGCCAGCCCGGATCTGAGCGAGCTGAAAGACAAGAACATCACCGCCGAGGTGTGTGTCCATCATCTGTTCTTTAACGACACCGATTACGACACCCTTGGCAGTCAGATCAAGTGCAACCCGGCGGTGAAGAGTACCGCCGATCAACACGCGCTGCTCGATGCGGTGCGCAATGATGTGCTCGATATCATCGCCACCGACCACGCCCCCCACACCTGGGAGGAGAAGCAGAACAGCTACTTCAAGGCGCCGTCTGGCATTCCGTTGGTGCAGCACTCCCTGCAGGCACTGCTGGAGCTCTATCACAACGGTGTGTTCAGTCTGGAGACCATCGTCAAGAAAACCTCCCACGCGGTGGCCGAGCGCTTCCAGGTGGAGGATCGCGGTTATATCCGCGAGGGTTACTTCGCCGATCTGGTGCTGCTGGATCTGGGCAAGCCATTTGTGGTCAACGATGACAATATCCTCTACCACTGTGGCTGGTCGCCCTTCAACGGCTACCGCTTCCATAGCACGGTGGAGATGACCCTGGTGAACGGCCAGATCGCCTGGCAGAACGGTCAGGTCAGTGACGGGATTTTAGGCAAGCGGCTGACCTTTAACCGCTGATCGTTCGTAAAGCAAGCGAACGCACCATAGACGGGGTTTTGCTCTCTTTTCCTTGTTGACAGGGCGGGGTCATCTCCATAAACTCTGCCCCCGTCAGCCGAGCTGACTCCGTCGGTGTGTAGCGCAGCCAGGTAGCGCATCTGCATGGGGTGTAGAGGGTCGGAGGTTCGAATCCTCTCACACCGACCAAATTCCCCGGTAAAGGCCTTGTCAAACGACAAGGCCTTTTCTTTTGCGCGCAATTCGGCGCCGGTGTGTGGCCCAGACAGGCAGGAGCGGCGGGTCGAGCAGGCGAGTAGAGGAAACAGATAGAGGATACGGGCAGAGGAAACAGCCACTGTGATTGTGCCGCCACCGGGGGTTGTGCTGTAGTAACGGCTCCGTTGCCCACATCCCAGCCGAGGTCCTCTGTGCCTGCTCTCCTGTCAAAAGCAGTTTGTCTGCTGATGCTCACCCTGCTGCTGGTAGGCTGCGCCACCCCTTACGAGAGTCAAAAGTCGTTCTGGAACGGCCAGACCGGTTTCTCCCAGACCCGGCTTGGTCCCGACAAGTGGCAGCTGGAGTTTGTCGGCAACGACCTGGTAGACAGAGAGACCGCCCGCAAATATGTGCTCAAGCGGGCAGGAGAGTTGGCGCTGGCAGAGGGCAACTCCTGGCTCAAGGTCGATGAGTTGACCATTACCCGCGATGCCGTCAGCGTGACCCCATCACGGCCGGTCTTCGGTTTTGACGAAGATGAGCCGGATCTCTTTATGGCCCAGATGCAGGTGCAGCACCGTATCTCGGCGCTGCTCACTTTCCGTTTGTTGCCACAGGCTGTCGATCAGCAGAGTCTGTCTGCTAAATATCTGGCAGAAATAAAAACAAGCAGTGATTAATAGTGCCTTTTTGCAAGATCCATATCACATACACCTAATGACAGCATAAAATTCTAGTCAAGCCTCTGGATTTAGCCCCTGCTTTTAGGCATTCTCCCAGCATACCGGCCGCCAGGAATCAACGGCCCGGATCACAAAAACGGACTGTAGTGGCTCCCACGCCATTGTTTACGGCTTGCACCAATCAAACCCGGGACTCCCCCATGAAAATGAATAAACTGACGGTTGCCATCCTCATCGCCATGATGTTTGGCATCCTAACCGGCCAGGGCTATCGCATGTTTGCCGCAGATCAGGCGGCGGATTTTGCCAATAACATCACCATCCTCACCGATATCTTCCTGCGACTGATCAAGATGATCATCGCCCCGCTGGTGTTCACTACCCTAGTGGTCGGCATCGCCAAGATGGGCGATACCCGCACTGTCGGCCGGATCGGCGCAAAAACCCTCGGCTGGTTCATGCTGGCCTCCCTGATGTCCCTGAGCCTGGGTCTGGTGATGGTGACCTGGATGCAGCCGGGTGTGGGTCTCTCCCTCTCCCTGCCCAATGACACCGCCAGTTCAGGGATTGCGGCCGGTGCCATTAGCCTGAAAGATTTCGTGACCCACGCCATTCCCAAGAGCGTGGTCGAGGCGATGGCCACCAACGAGATCCTGCAGATCGTGGTGTTCTCGCTGTTCTTCGGTCTGGCTGCTGCCGCGCTCGGCGATCTGGCCAAGCCGGTGGTGGTGCTGATGGCCAGCGCCGCCGAGATCATGCTGAAAGTGACCGGTTACGTGATGAACTTTGCGCCGTTCGCGGTGTTTGGTGCCATCGCCGCCATGGTCGCCAAAGAGGGGCTGGGTATTCTGGTCACTTACGGTAGCTTTATGGCCCAGTTCTATATCGCGCTGGCCTGCCTCTGGCTGCTGCTGATCGCCATGGGCAGCATTTTCCTGCGTGGTCGCGTCATCAAGCTGCTGGCGATGATCCGCGAACCCATCTTGCTGGCCTTCTCTACCGCCAGCTCTGAAGCCGCCTATCCGAAAACCCTGGATCGTCTGGAGAAGTTCGGGTGTGACAAGCGCATCGCCAGCTTCGTGCTGCCGATGGGTTACTCCTTCAACCTCGACGGCTCCATGATGTACTGCACCTTCGCGGTGATGTTCATCGCCCAGGCGTATGGCATCGAGCTCTCCATGGCCCAGCAGATCACCATGCTGCTGCTGCTGATGGTCACCTCCAAGGGGATGGCCGGGGTACCGCGCGCCTCCCTGGTGGTGATTGCCGCCACCCTCAACCAGTTCCATATTCCGGAAGCGGGCATCCTGCTGCTGCTGGGTATCGACCACTTCCTCGACATGGGCCGCTCTGCCACCAATGTGCTGGGTAACGCCATCGCCGCCAGCGTGGTAGCCAAGACCGAAGACAGTCTGGGCGAAACCGACGCGCTGGGTGACGGTGAACCGGCCAAGGCCTAACCATGGCTTGAGCCGACCACAAGGTTGGTTGCACGAAAAATCCCCGTCATCACCATGACGGGGATTTTTTATATGGCGGGTTTTAGAATCCCGAGCCCGGTTGCTGCAAAAATGCCGCCTCTTCCGGCGTGCTGGTGCGACTCAGTATGTCGTTGCGATGGGGGAAGCGGCCAAAGCGTTCGATGATCAGCTGATGGCGGCGGGCAAAGTCGGCAAATCCTGCGAAGGTCGCTTGTGCCGGAGTGCTGGCTTGCTCGGCAGCCAGTGCTTCGAACAGGGCCACGCTTCTGGCCTGCTGTTCGCGGGATTCGGCATGCTCCAGCGGCAGATAGAAGAAGACCCGCGCCAGTGGCGAGAGGGATTTGTCTGCCCCGATGGACACCCCTTTCAGGCAGAGATCCCGTGCCAGCGGATCCTGGGCAAACGCTGCTGGCGTGCCGCGATGGATATTGCGCGGCAGCTGGTCGAGCAGCAGGATAAGCGCCAGCCTGCCGTCCGGTAGATCGGCCCAGTGGGCGAGGGAGCCCTCGGCTGCGGCCTGTGCCAGCTCGCCGAAGCGGCTGGCCAGCAGGGCATCCGTTTCGCTGTTTTTTCCCCACCAGAGCGGGGCTTGCCGTTTGGCCCGGATGGCGTCATCGGCCTCGTCGCCAAACCAGAGATCGAGCAGAGGTTGCCAGGGTTGCATGGGAACTCCTTGGATGTGATGCAGAGGTAACCAAGATCAAGAGGGAACCAAGATCAAATGGCTCCGGGGTGCTGCCGAAGCGGCGGCTTCTCGTTACACTGTGCCATCTTTTGCCGCAAATAATGACCCTTTGATGGCAGGCGCCTGTTTATCGGCGTTGCCTGTGACGATCGCCCCCCTGCACCATGACTCCTGCGGTTCGGGATGACGGTGGCGGGTGGCGATGCCAAGGGGGGGTTACCACTGATATAAGGAATCTTTGATATGGCCGGAACCAGTTTGTTGGCCCTGCTCGATGATATCGCCAGCGTGCTCGATGACGTGGCACTGATGACCAAGGTGGCGGCCAAAAAGACCGCCGGGGTGCTGGGGGATGATCTCGCCCTCAATGCGGAGCAGGTCTCCGGGGTGCGTGCCGAGCGGGAGCTGCCGGTGGTGTGGGCGGTGGCCAAGGGCTCGTTTCGCAACAAGCTTATTCTGGTGCCCGCCGCCATCGCCATCAGTGCGCTGGTGCCCTGGCTCATCACCCCGCTGTTAATGCTGGGGGGCGCCTACCTCTGCTTTGAAGGGGCCGAGAAGCTGGCGCACAAATTCCTGCCCCATGAGGGGAGCGAGGGGGAGGCACACACTGCCCCTATTCCCGACGATCTGGTCGCCTTTGAACAGCAGAAGGTGAAGGGGGCGATCCGCACCGATTTCATTCTCTCTGCCGAGATCATCGTCATTGCCCTTGGCACAGTACAGGGGGCGAGCCTTGCCCTGCAGCTCTCGGTGGTAGCGGGCATCGCCCTGCTGATGACGGTGGGGGTCTACGGGTTGGTGGGGTTGATCGTCAAGCTCGACGACATTGGTCTGCATCTGCTGCAAAAGCCCGATGGCAGCGCCCTGCGCCGCGCGGTGGGGCAGGGGCTGCTGGTCACGGCCCCCAGGTTAATGCACCTGCTGGCACTGGTCGGCACCATCGCCATGTTTATGGTGGGGGGCGGCATTCTGGTGCACGGCTGGCCCTTTGCCCATCACCTGATTGAAGGTGCTGCCGCCGTTGTTGCCACCCTGCCCACCGTAGGGGCCGTGCTGGCAGCGGTAACGCCGACCCTGCTCAACGCCGTGGCCGGTGTGGTGGCGGGTCTGCTGCTGGTTGCGGTGATGACGCTGGTGAGCCGCCTTACCCCGGCCAAGGGATAAGTGAGCTTGCGGGCTCTTTTCTCTCTTTTTCCTCTTTTAATTTTTCTGCCTGCGGGCTGGTGCTGCCTGCAGGATTTTTCTGTCTGTGGGCTTGTTCTGTCTGCGGGACGCGGAGCCTCGGGCCCGGTGCCCGCAGGCCTGTTGCGCCTCCCGATGAAGGCCTTTGCGAGAAGCTATGTATCAACAACAGTGGAATAACGACCATATCTACCCGGGCCTCGACAGCCCCGAGCTGGAAGCGGACATGAGCGCTGCCCGCGGCGCGCTGGGAGAGCTTGCCAGCTATATGACGGGTCTGGGCGGGGTGCGCGGCGATGACGCTGCGCTGCAGGATTTCTTGCGGGAAGTGCGGCTGCGCGCCCGTGATATTCGCCATATCGGCTGGAACGTCGCCATTCTGGCCGCGTGTCGCGGCAGTCAGGATGCGCGGGATCCGCAGGCCAAACAGCTGGCGTCTCGTGCCCGCGCCCTCAATGCCGATCTGTTCAAGACCCTGGCGCCGGTGGAAGATCTGATGCTGGCGCTGCCGGAAGAGGAATTTGCTGCGCTGATGAGGGATCCGCTGCTCGGCGAGGAGGCGTACCGCTTGCGCCATGAGCGTCGCTTGCAGGATCAGCGCCTGCCGGTGGCGGCGGAGCAGTTGGTGATTGGTCTGGGCACCGATGGCCTGCACGGCTGGGGCAACCTCTACAACGATCTGGTGGGCAAGATCCGCTTAACCATTGATGGTCGCGAGATGGGGCTGGCCGAGGCGAGCAATCTGCTCTCCAGCCCGGTTCGCGCATTGCGTCTTGAGGCGTTTGACGCCATTAGTGCCGGTTGGCAAGGGGAGCAGGAGACGGTCGCAGCCATCCTCAATGCCCTCAACGGCTGGCGGCTGGAGCTGGCCCGCCAGCGCGGCAAAACCCGTTTGCTCGATGCGCTGGATCTCTCTTGCCACCAGAGCCACATCGAGCGCACCACCCTCGATGCTCTGATGAGCGAAACATACCGGGCCCGTGGGCTGGGTCAGCGCGCCCTGGGGCTGATGGCCGCGCGGCTCGGTCTTGACGAGTTGGGGCCGGAGGATCTCTTCGCGCCGCCCCCTGCCGCCAGCAGCCGTGACATTCCTTTTGATGAGGCGATCGCGCTGATTGCCGATGCCTTTAGCCGTTTCGATCCCGAAATGGGGGAATTTGCCCGCATGATGGCCGAGAAGGGGTGGATTGATGCGGCCCCCACGCCCAATCGCCGCACCGGCGCCTACTGCACCAAGTTTGCCGCGCCGGTGGAGCCGCGGGTCTTTGTCACCTATGCCGGTACCATGGACAACGTCATCACCCTGGCCCATGAGCTGGGCCACGCCTGGCATAACTGGGTGATTCGCGATCTGCCGATGAGCCAGCGCAGCTACCCCATGACGCTGGCCGAAACCGCCTCCATCTTCGCCGAAACATTGGTGCGCAGCGCCCTATTTGAACAGGCGCAAAGCCCGCAAGAGCAGCTGGCCATCGCCTGGGCGGAAGCCGACGGCGCCGCCACCTTCCTGGTCAATATCCCGGCCCGCTTCGATTTCGAGCAGGCGCTGGTAGCGGAACGTGCAGATGGCTACGTGTCTGCCGAGCGGCTCAAGGTGCTGACCGACCAGGCGTGGGGCCGCTGGTATGAGGGGAGCCTGACCCGCTATCACCCGATGTTCTGGGCCGCCAAGGCGCACTTCTCCATCGCCGGGCTCGGCTTTTACAACTACCCCTATCTGTTTGGCTATCTGTTCAGCCTCGGGGTCTATCAGCAGTTGATGAGCCGCAAAGCGGCAGGGGAAGAGAACGTGGCACAGGCCTACCGCGCCTTGTTGCGCGATACCGGCCGGATGAGCGCCGAAGATTTGGTGGCCAAACATCTGGGGCAGGATATCCGTGAGGCTGCCTTCTGGCAGGGGAGTCTGGCACCGGTGGCGCAGGCGGTAGAGCGCTTCGAACAGCTGCCCGCCTGATTGGCTGAGTGGTGATGTGAGTCACAGGCCCCCGGACAACGAGAGTGTCCGGGGGCCTGTTTGTTATGTCTGCTCCTGCTTTGGTTGGACCGGGCCGACCAGCAATGGCTTGGTCTGGTGGGTCAGATCCGGTTGGTAGCCGTTGAAGAAGAGGTTGAGCACCACCGAGCTGATGGTAGCCAGCAGGATGCCGCTATGGACCAGTGGTTGCAGCGCTGCCGGAAAGTGCTGGAAGAAGTTCCCCGAGACAGTCGGGATCATGCCAAGACCGAGGCTGATAGCGACAATGTAAAGGTTGTGGCGATTGCCGTTGTAATCAGCACGGGCCAGGATGCGAATGCCGGTCGCCAGCACCATGCCAAACATCACTATGCCAGCGCCCCCCAGAACGAAAGGAGGGATGGAGGCAACCATCAATGACATTTTGGGGATCAGGCCAAAGGCGAGCAAGATCCCCCCCGACATCACGCAGACCCAGCGACTCGACACCCCGGTCACGCTCACCAGCCCGATATTTTGGGAAAAGGAGGTGTGGGGAAAGCTGTTGAAGACCCCGCCGATAATGGTGCCGATGGCATCAACCCGCAGCCCACGCACAATGTCGCCGCGACTGGCCGGATGGCCGACGATGTCGCCAAGGGCCAGAAACATCCCCATGGATTCGATAAAGGTGATGAGCATGATCACCGTCAGAGTGGCGATGGAGATAGGGTCGAAGGTGGGCCAACCAAAGGCGAACGGCACTATGGGGGCAAACCAGGCCGCGTCGCCAAGGCCATCAAGGCTTACCTCGCCCATTCCGATGGCCACCACGAAGCCGAAGATGATCCCCAGCAGCACCGAGATATTGCTGAAAAAGCCCTTGGTGAAGCGGGTCACCAGCAAGATGAAGGTGAGCACCGCAAAGCTGGTGCCGATATAGCGCAGGCTGCCATATTCCGGATTGCCCTTGCCCCCCGCCATCCAGTCGATCCCCACCTGCATGATGCTGATCCCGATGGAGGTGATGACCACCCCGGTCACGACGGTGGGGAAGAGCGGCATCAGCCTGCCGATCAGCGGCACCAGCAGGGTGGAGATGATGCCGGCGGCGATGGTGGCGCCGAAGATGCCGGTCAGCCCCAGATCCGGGTTGGCACCGATGGCCAGCATCGGCATCACGGCGGCAAAGGTCACCGACATGATGACCGGCAGCCGGATCCCGGCAAAGCGGCCAATCCCGACACATTGCAGCAGGGTGACGATGCCACAGCAGAAGAGATCTGAACTGATGAGATAGGATATTTGATCCTTGGGCAGCCCCAGACTGCCGCCAATCACCAGTGGCACCGCCACGGCACCGGCATACATCACCAGCACATGTTGCAGGCCCAGGGTAAAGAGCTGGCCCATGGGGAGCATGCGCTCCACTTCATCCACCGGGCACTTGCGCGTACCCGGTCGGGGGGAGGGGGGATTGGTCTCGTTCATGAACACAGCACTCCTTGAAGCCCGCGCAACCGCCACAGGCAAGATAGTGAAAGCCGCAGCTTTCCCGGTCATTGATAGCGAGCATGGTCTGACGTACCCGATCCATCCGCAGGTGTGATGAGGGGATCTGGTGCTGGTGCTGGTCAGTGCACAAAACATGCACAACGCCGGTCATGAGCGAAAACGTTTGGCTGTAACGCCTTGTTTTTGTGGGGTGAGTCACATCCCGGCCCGATAAATGTCCTGGCCAGGGGGCGGGTGTGCGCAGCGGCATCTCAGATTGGTAAGCGTTTTATCATTATCGGTCTGGCGATCTCACTTTGATAGCGGCGCCCGGGCAAGAGCCTGATGGCGCCCCCTTGCCCCACGATGTAATCAGGGGGCGGGGCGTGATCCAAAGCAAGAAAGTGCGATGTTTTGGTGGCGCACGGGGCCGCCGCTGGGGTAGTTTCGATAAAACCGACACAGATCCTGAGGTCTTATCCATGATCATCTATCTGCATGGCTTTGATGCCACCAGCCACGGCAATCACGAAAAAGTGCTGCAGTTGCAGTTTATTGATGATGATGTGCGTTTCGTGCACTACAGCACGGTTCATCCCCGTCATGACATGAGCCACCTGCTCAAGGAAGTGAAGAAGCAGCTCGACATGAGTACCGATCCCAAGCCGCTGATCTGCGGTGTGGGGCTCGGTGGCTACTGGAGTGAGCGGATCGGCTTTCTGTGCGGCATTCGCCAGGTGATTTTTAACCCCAACCTCCATCCGGCAGAGACCATGCAGGGCAAGATCGACCGGCCAGAGGAATATGACGATATAGGCACCAAGTGTGTAACTGAATTTCGTAATAAAAATTCAGGAAACTGCTTGTGCATCCTTTCCGTTCAGGATGAAGTGCGCGATAATCGGGACACTGAACGTGAATTGAAGAACTATTACGACATTGTGTGGGATGAGCGCGAGACCCATAAATTCAAGAATATCTCGCACCATCTGCAGCGGATGAAGGCCTTCAAAGAAGCTTGAATCATCACGTCGACCGATTTCGTTTTAGGGAGCCACTGGCTCCCTTTCGTTTTGAGGAACCAAGGAAAAATCATCATGATGAATATTGTCGTTGTCGGCGGCGGCGCCGGTGGTCTGGAGCTGGCCACCAGTCTGGGTCGCAAGCTGGGCAAGAAGAACAAGGCCAAGATCACCCTGGTTGATCGTAACCGTACCCACTTATGGAAGCCGTTGCTACACGAAGTGGCCACCGGCTCCATGGACGCGGGCATCGATGCCCTGAGCTACCAGTCCCATGCCAAGAACCACGGGTTTGATTTCCAGCTCGGCACCCTGACCGACATCCAGCGCGACGAAAAGCGCATCGTGCTGGCACCGATCCATGACGAAAATGGCGAGATCGTGGTCAATGAGCGCGCCGTGCCTTATGACATGCTGGTGATGGCCATCGGCTCTGTTTCCAACGATTTCAACACCAAGGGGATCAAGGATCACTGCATCTTCCTCGATAGCCCCTCCCAGGCCCATCGTTTCCACAACAGCATGATGAACCGCTTCCTGCAGTTCGCCACTGAATACCAGCCGGGTGACAAGGTGAAGATCGCCATCGTCGGCGGCGGTGCGACCGGTGTTGAACTCTCTGCCGAGCTCTACAACGCGGTTGAGCAGCTTTATGCCTACGGCTTCAAAAACCTCACGGCCGATAGTTTGAAAGTGACTCTGGTGGAAGCGGGCCCCCGCATCCTGCCTGCCCTGCCGGAGCGTATCAGCGGCGCCGCTCATCAGGAACTGGTGAAACTGGGGGTGGACGTGCGTACCGCCACCATGATCACCGAAGCGACCAGCGAAGGTCTGCACACCAAGGATGGCGAGCTGATTGAAGCGGATCTGATGGTGTGGGCGGCCGGTATCAAGGCGCCGGACTTCATGAAGGATATCGCTGGCCTTGAGAGCAACCGCATCAACCAGCTGGTGGTGAAAGAGACCCTGCAGACCACCCGTGACGAGAATATTTTCGTCATCGGTGACTGCGCCGCCTGCCCGCAGCCGGATGGCAAGTTTGTGCCGCCGCGTGCCCAGTCTGCTCACCAGATGGCCAGCCAGGCGTTCAAGAACATTCTGGCAAAGATGAACGGTGGCGAGCTGAAGCCCTACCTCTACCACGACCACGGTTCGCTGGTGTCCCTTAGCCGCTTCTCCACCGTGGGCAGCCTGATGGGTAACCTGATGCGTGGCTCCATGATGGTGGAAGGCTACATGGCGCGTATGGTCTACATCTCGCTGTACCGGATGCACCAGGTCGCCCTGCACGGCTACGTCAAGACCGGCCTCATCATGCTGGTGGGCCGCATCAACCGGGTGCTGCGCCCGACCCTGAAGCTGCACTAAGCAGAATTCAGAATGGAAAAAGGAGAGACTATGGTCTCTCCTTTTTTATCGGCGCTTGTCAGGGAAAAGGCTGGCTACTGACCCAGATAGGTGCGATCGAAGAAGGTGTTGACCCAGTGAGGGCGGTAGATGGCCAGCACCGTCATCGCCATGCCGTTGAGCAGGGCTTCGGGGAACAACAGCAGTGGCCAGATGGAGAGGTAGTCCGCCGTAATGGTGTGCCAGGGGTAGCTGTCACTTAGCCCCATTAGCAGCGCGCTGGCCGCCACCTTGACCGAAATGGTGATGGCGCCGCCGAGAAACGCCGCCACGAAGATATAGACAAAGAGATGGCGCGGCAGCCAGGCCCAGCTTGCCAGAAACAGCAGCCAGCTGGTGGCCACTGGCAGGGCGATACCAAGCAGCGCTTGCCAGCCGAAGTCAGCCAGATTGGTGACGCCGAAGTAGCCGAGTACCAACAGGGTCAGGCAGGGGGCGAGCAGCGCCAGTCGCCAGCCCAGCAACAGGGTGAGGGTGGTGAGCCCGAGAAAATGGACCTCCAGCCCCTCATGCAGACCGGCCCGTAACGTCCAGAGTGGTACCAGAGCGATGGCACTGCCCAGCAACAGGTGCTGATAGAGTGGGGTGTCATGGAGGGTTTGCCACAAAGAGCGGCGCAGGCTAAAGGCCAGTAGTACCAGCCAGATCAGGAGGGCGGCGAGTTGTCCTTCACTCATCTTGTCGTCCATTCATGCAGTAGGGGTGAGTCCGGGCGGCCTTCCTGACCGGCCCATAGCAAAGCAGGCTGACGAGTCAGCCTGCTTTCACCATCAATATTTGACGTTGTCGTGGTACTTGCCGAGGATGCCCTTGACCCGTTCCATGACCTCTTTGCTGGGGGGCTTGATCCCGCTCAGCTCGTAAGGATCGCCAAGTACATCCCACTTGTGTTTGCCCAGTTCGTGGTAGGGGAGCAGTTCGATCTTCTCGACGCTCTCTCCCAGCTCGGCGATAAACTGACCGAGCCCTTCGGCGCTCTCGTCATCGTCGCTCCAGGTCGGTACTACCACGTAGCGGATCCAGATAGTCTTGCCTTTGGCGGCCAGATAGCGGGCAAACTCCAGGGTATAGCGGTTGCTGACGTGGGTCAGTGGAATGTGTTTCTCGTCATCGATCTGCTTGATGTCGAGCAGTACCAGATCGGTCTGTTCGAGCAGCTTGTCGACCTGTTCATCGAGATGACGGACGAAGCCGTTGGTGTCGAGACAGGTGTGAATACCCTGCTCTTTACAGGCGGCAAACAGTTCGGTGATAAAGGCCGGTTGCAGCATGGCTTCACCGCCGGAGGCGGTCACCCCGCCGCCAGAAGCATTCATGAAGTGACGATAGCTGGTGATGTCCTTCATCAACTCCGGCACTGTCACTTCACGACCACCCTGGGTATCCCAGGTATCGCGATTATGGCAGTACTTGCAGCGCATCAGGCAGCCTTGCATGAATACGATAAAGCGTATTCCCGGACCATCGACAGTGCCGCAGGTTTCAACGGAATGGATCCGGCCAAGGGTGCCTTGAGATGCGGCCGGTTGGCTGATTTCAACGGCGGGGATCCGATTAATGACAGTCATAGACAACTCCAACGATTCGAGCAGGACGTTATTTTATTACATAAACCCCTATTGATCCTACACCTTTAGTCTGGCGCCCGACTGCCGAGCAGCTGCTCAAGGGCCTTGACGGTGAGCGGGCGGCTGGTGAGGTATCCCTGATAATGCTGGCATCCCAGCGCTTTGAGGATGGCCAACTGCGCCTCCTCTTCCACCCCTTCGGCGGTGACGGTAAAGCGAAATACCTGAGCCAGGTCGAGGATCGCCTTGACGATGGCGCGGTCCTGTTCGCTGTTAACCAGGGTCTGAATGAAGCTTCTGTCGAGCTTCACCTCATCGGCGGGCAGATCCCGCAGATAGGCCAGCGACGAGTAGCCGGTGCCGAAGTCATCGATGGAGATGAGGATGCCCAGCTCTTTGAGCTGGCGCATTCTGGCGATGCTCTCGAGCCGATTCTCCAGCACCACCGATTCGGTCACCTCCAGCAGCAGGCGGGAGGGGGGCACGCCGGTGTCGCGCAAAATGTACTCCACCTGCTGCACGAAGCCCTGGGTGTGGAACTGGCGGGCACTGACGTTGACCGACAGATGGGGGATCTGCAGGCCGCGGTTGAGCCAGAAACTGTATTGGGCGCAGGCGGTTTTCATCACCCAGTAGCCAATCTCCAGAATGAGGCTGGTCTCCTCGGCGATGGGGATGAACTCGGCGGGCGGCACCATGGTGCCATCGCTACGCTGCCAGCGCAGCAGTGCCTCGATGCCCGACAGCGAGCCATTGTCGACCCGGTATTGCGGCTGGTAGTGCAGTTGCAGCTCGTGATGACGCAGCGCGTCGCGCAGCTCATTGGTGAGGGTCAGGCGGTTCTTCTCGTGCTGGGCCATCGCCTCGGTGAAGAAGACATAGTTGCCCTGACCGGCCCGCTTGGCCATGTGGGTCGCGGTGTCGGCCTGTTGCATCAGGATCAGATGATCCGTCTCGTTGCTGGAGAAGAGGCTGATCCCCACCGAGGCGCTGCAGTGCAGCTTGTGATCGCCGATGTCGAACGGGGTGCGAAACAGCCCCATCAGCTCGCGGGCAAAGTGCTCGGCTAAAATTTTGGCGGTGACTTCCCCCTGCCCAAGCTGGGTAAAGAGCAGGGCAAACTCATCCCCTGAAATGCGCGCCTGCACCAGATTGTCCTGGGGAAGATCCTGGAAACGCAGCACCACGGCCTGCAGCAGTTGATCGCCACAGGCGTGGCCGAGGGAGTCGTTGATCGACTTGAAGTTATCGAGATCCAGCAGCAGCAGGGCGCCCCACTGACCACTGGGTTCGCTCAGGGTTTGCTGCAAAATCGTGTTGAGGCTGCGCCGATTACGCAGGCCGCAAAGCTCGTCATAGTAGGCAAGCTGCTCGATGTGCCTGGCCGCCTCTTTCTCTTGAGTGATGTCGTAGAAGCTGCAGATGAAATGGCTCAGCTCCCCCAGATCATTGTTGACGCCACTGACCATCAACCGGATTGGCAACAGGTGGCCATCCCGGTGCAGGCAGCGCTCTTCACCGAGCCAGAATGCCTGCTCGGTGACGGTGCGAGTGACATCGACCCTCAGGTTATCCCCGTAGTAGGTGGGGCGCAGTTTACGAATGGAGTGACCGATCACCTCAACGTCACTGAATCCGGTGATCCGGCTGAAGGAGTGGTTAACCTTGAGAACGATGCCGCTCTGATCCATCACCAGCAGACCATCATGGGTATTGAAGGCCACTTCCGCCAGCCGCAGGGCGTCGTCGGCAGCCAGACGCTGCAGCTCGATAGCGGCCCGCTCGTGCTGGCTGCTCAGCAAGTCGAGCAAGGTGTCAGGATCGCTCAGCGGCGTGTCTAGCAGCAGAGTGAGTTGCCCGATCGGGGTACTATCCGGGCCATGTAGTGGAATACCTATATAAGCGCTGGCATTGAGGGCCAGTAAGCGCGGCGCTTTGGGGTAGCGCAATGGCAGATCTTCCACATAGATAGCCTTGCCATGCTGGAATAGCTCCAGGGCCGGACCGGGATCTAGCTGGATGGGTTTGCGGGGGCATAATGCCTCTTCGTTACAGACGTAACGGGGAATAATCCACAGTTCCTGGCCGCGGGGCTGAAACTCGCCGACCCAGCCAATGCGAGCGCCGCTGGTCGCCATGGCCCAGTGAACCAGGGTTTCGCAATAACGGATCCCGGTCAGGTGATTGAGCTCGGCAGGCAATGCCAGTTCAGGCTCCTGCTGGCTGGGCTGCCAGTTACCAAGCAACTGGGCACAGTGGCGAACCAGCAGCAACATATCGTCACTGAATGGCGTGGGGTCGAGATATTCCAGACTCAGCACCCCGAACAGCTTGTCCTGCTCCAGCAGGGCGCCATCGAGGCGCGAGCGCACACCGGCACTGGTCAGATAGAGGTGATTGCTCAGCATCGGCTGGTGGGCCGCTTCCGAGAAGCTCAACGATTTGCGGGTGCGCAGGGCGCGGATATAGCGGCTGTCACCGCGAATGGGGTAGAGCGCCTCGACCCCCAGGGTGAACACCGGGGTGAGCTGCTCGCAGCCCAGATCGCCATTGGCCTGATAGTGCCAGAGGATGAGCCGATCGGCCCCCAAACTCTCTTTAAGGGCCTCGAGCAGCAGCGCATACTGCTGCTGGCTCGCCATCTGGCTGAGCCGTGGCAACTGCAAGCCCAGATCGGCAACCGGCGCTTGTCGCAGGTTTTGCAGGCAGATTAGCCAAAAGCCATCCTGCTCGTGGGCGAGGGCGATGTGCCACAGCTGGTTGGCAAAGCGCACGGTGATCTTACCGCCCTGGCCATTGGCCAACAGTTGTTCGATGGGGAGTCGCAGGGCATCGGGGAGCTGGGCAGGCCAGGGGGCGCGTGGCTCGTCGAGCCAGTAGAGCGGGGTTTGCATCACGTCGGTCAGGGCGACCAGCCGTTGACTGCGCAGATCCAGCCGGAAAAAGAGCGGCGTCTGGAGGGCAGGAGGACGATGACTCAGTGCGGTAGACGACATGAACAAACAACATCCTGTTAAACAACCGTCGGGGTTGCAAGAATACTGCAAAATTGTGTGAAACAAAATTTCATTGAATTCTAAATTAGAAAAGTCTAATTTATTGCTAATTATCTCGTATGAGGAGTCTTGCAGATGAAACGGATCCTGATTATCGGTGGTGTCGCGGGGGGCGCATCGGCGGCGGCTCGTGCTCGTCGTTTGAGTGAAGAGGCTGAGATCGTGATGTTCGAGCGGGGCGAATTTGTCAGCTTCGCCAACTGCGGTTTGCCCTACCACATCGGGGGCGATATCCCCGACCGGGATGCCTTGCTGCTGCAGACTCCCCAGAGCTTCAAGCGCCGCTTCAACGTCGATGTGCGGGTGTTCCACGATGTGATTGAGATCGACAAGGCGGGCAAGACCTTGCTGGTGCGCAACCTGCAAACCGGTGAAGAGCAGCGCGAGCATTACGATGTGCTGCTGCTGAGCCCGGGGGCGGCGCCGATCCGCCCTCCTTTCCCCGGCATCGACAGCCCCCATGTCTATACCCTGCGCAACATCCCGGACATGGATCGCATTCTGGTGGGCCTGCACCACGACCAACCGCGCCATGTCACCGTGGTGGGCGGCGGCTTTATCGGGTTGGAGATGATGGAGGCGCTGCACCAGCGCAAGCTGGATGTCACCCTGCTGGAGCTGGCCGATCAGGTGATGGCGCCGGTGGACAAGGAGATGGCCAACATGCTCCATGCCCGCATCCGCGAAGAGGGGATCGATCTGCGCCTGCGCACCGGTCTCACCGCCATCGAGAGTCTGGATCTGCCTGCCGAGAAGACCTCCGCCGTGCCGACCGCCAACAGTGGTGGCCTGCGCCTGACCCTCAATGACGGTTCACACCTTGATACCGGTCTGCTGATCCTCGCCATCGGCGTCAAACCGGAAACCCTGCTCGCCGCCAAGGCTGGGCTGGAACTGGGCCCGCGTGGCGGCATCAAGGTGGATGCCGGGATGCGCACCTCGGATCCCTTTATCTACGCGGTGGGGGATGCGGTGGAAGAGACTGATTTTGTCACCGGCGAGTCTGTGCTGATCCCGCTGGCGGGTCCGGCCAACCGGCAGGGGCGCATCGCCGCCGACAACATGCTGGGCCGCGCCGAAACCTACAAGAAAACCCAGGGCACAGCCATCTGCAAGCTGTTCGATCTGGCGGTGGCCAGCACTGGGCTCAACGAGAAGCGACTGGTACAGCTGGGGCTGCCGTTCGAGAAGGTCTATGTCCACCCGGGCAGCCACGCCGGTTACTACCCGGGTGCCCATCCGGTCAGCCTCAAGTTGCTGTTTGCCCCGGATGGCAAGATTTATGGCGCCCAGGCCATTGGCAAGGATGGCATCGACAAGCGCATCGACGTGCTGGCGGTAGCCCAGCGTGCCGGTCTGACCGTGTTTGACCTGCAGGATCTGGAGCTCACCTATGCGCCGCCGTTCGGCTCGGCCAAGGATGTGATCAACATGGCGGGCTTTGTGGCGAGCAATCACCTGAAGGGGGACACCCAGCTCTGCCACGTGGCCGAGGTGCAGGCTCGTAACCCCCACCAGCTGGTGGTGGATGTGCGCAATGGCCCCGAGCTCGACAAGCTGGGCCGTATTCCGGGGGCGCTGCATATCCCCCTCGACGAGTTGCGCAGCCGTCTTCACGAGTTACCTAAAGAGAAGGAGCTGCTTATCAGCTGTCAGGTCGGGCTGCGCGGCCATGTGGCCTGCCGCCTGCTGAGCCAGCATGGCTTTAAAGTGAAAAATCTCTCCGGCGGTTTCAAAACCTGGCAGATGGCCACCGCCGAGTAACCGTTTTATTTCTGTGCCTGTTTGCCCCTCTCCCTTGTGCGTGCAAGATGAGGGGCTTTTTGTCTCTGCAGTTTGCCCTCCTTCCATCCCCCTTGTTGCAGCAATATTTCGACACACTTTTTTTCCTGTGCCGGACAAAATTAACGTTTTGTTCAGGGGATGGGTGCTATAACCCCTGCCTCGTTCATGATGAACCGTGTAGTAGGGAGAGTGACATGCTGGATATGCTGATGGCCATTTGGCATCAGGATTTTGACGCCCTGGTTCAGATGCAGGCGGTACCCCTGCTGATCAGTTGCCTGATGCTGGTACTGCTGCTGGAGTCTGCATTCGTCTTTCTGCCCCTGCCGGGGGACAGCTTGGTCTTGCTGGCCGGTGGTCTGGTCGGTATGGGGGTATTTGGCACTGAGGTCACGCTCATCTATCTGCCGCTGGCGGCGGGTCTGGGATCCGTGCTGGCGTACTGGCAGGGGCGTGCTCTGCAGCGCACCCGCTTTATGGATCATATCGAGCGGATGCTGCCCCCCGACAGCCTGCCCAAGGCGACCCGGCTGCTGAAAAAGTACGGTTTTCTGGCGATGTTCTCCTCCCGCTTTATCCCGTTCGTGCGGGTGCTGACCCCCATGCTGATGGGGATTAGCCGCCTGAGCATCGTGCGCATGTGCGTGGCCAGCTTTGCCAGTGCCGTGCTCTGGTCACTGTGTCTGAGTTTGGTGGGCAAGCTGGCGATGAATACCCCTTTCTTCCTCCACCACAGCGAGCTGTTGACCCGGGCCTTGCTGATCACTTCGCTGGTGCTGTTTCTGGCGGCCGTCATGGCCATCCTGTTTCGCTGGTTCAAAGGCGGGGCGAAAAACCAGACTACCCACGACTAGATGACAACCCTTGCCGTACTAAATGGGTGGGCAAGGGGGTTATGGTGCAGCCGGGGCGCTGAATTGTGCCCATCCGGGTAATGAGCTTTGTGTCGGGTGAGCAGGATGCCTTATCCTGTTTCCTGCCACGCTGCGCTTGCAGCACTCCAACTCGGGATGGAACCTATGCGCCTCTTCGACTCTCCCCCTGCTTCTCACAGATCTACTGCTGGAACCGGTGCTCTGCGCCAGCGCTGGTCGGCCCTGCTACTCTGCGGGCTGGCCGGTTTGCTGTCTGGTTGCGGCCCTGACAAGCCGGTAGCCAATGAGCCGAC
Source organism: Aeromonas sobria (assembly GCF_006243315.1). GTDB lineage: Bacteria > Pseudomonadota > Gammaproteobacteria > Enterobacterales > Aeromonadaceae > Aeromonas > Aeromonas sobria_A. The sequence continues at coordinate 13,456 of NZ_NKWE01000040.1, read as the reverse complement.
CACGCAACCCGCTGCGCAGCAGGAGGCTGGGGCGCCGAGTTCAGTAGTGCAAGCCAATGCCCGCCAATATCGCGATGCCCCGGCGCTGGCGCTGGTCTTCTCCGGCCCCCTGGTGCCCAAGGCAAACTGGCAGAGCTGGCTCGGGGTCAGTGAAGGGGGCAAGCAGGTGCAGGGGGAGTGGATCCTCGCCGACGATGGTCGCACCCTCTATTTCCCGAACGTCCAGCCCGATAAAAGCTACGAGGTGAGCCTCAAGTCGGGGTTGGGCCCTGGGCCCCAAAGCTGGACCCTCAAGACCCGCCCGCTGGAGGCGGGGGCCTCCTTTACCGCCAGCGGCATGGTATTGCCGCTGCGCCAAGAGCTGCGCCTGCCCATCAGCGCGGTCAACGTGGATGAGGTCAATATCGATTTCTTTCGGGTCGATGCCGAGTATCTGCCCCGTTTTCTGGCGGAGTATCGCCCCGGCGCCGGCATGGGCAACTGGGAGCTTGAGCAGATCACCCAGCGGGCCAAGCGGGTGTTCAGCGGCCGCTACGCGCTGGAGCTTGATGCCAACCGGCGCGAGACCCGCCTTATCAATGTCAAAGAGCCGCAACTGGCCGAGGCCGGTGTCTACTTTGCGGTGATGTCGCCCCTTGGCAACTACGACTGGCGCAAGGAGACCACCTATTTCGCGGTGAGCGACATGGGGCTCAGTGCCCGCCGTTACAGCGATCAGCTGGAGGTGTTCGTCAGCTCGCTGGCCACCGCTGACCCGCTCAAGGATGTGCAGCTCTCCCTGCTCGACGAGAAGGGCAACCGGCTGCAGGTGCAAACCACCAATCCCCAGGGCCATCGTCGCTTCGATCAGGTGCAGGGGGCTCGCCTGCTGCTGGCCGAGCAGGGCAAGCATCTGGCGGTGCTGCGCCTAGATGGCGCGGCGCTCGATCTCTCCACTTTCGATCTCGGCACCCAGCCCTGGCAGGCCCAGCAGCTTTATCTGTTCAGCGGGCGCGATCTCTATCGCCCCGGCGAGCGGCTCGACAGCGAGGTCCTGCTCAAGGGGCAGGATGGTCAGCTGCTGCCGGGGATGGCGGTGGAGCTGGAGGTGAAACAGCCGGACGGTCAGCTGCTCGAACAGAAGCGCCTGCTGCCCGATAGCCTGGGCGCCGCCCACTACGGCCTGCGTCTGCCGGAGGATGCCCCGCTGGGGCGCTGGACCATCAACCTCAAGACTGCTGCTGGCAGCCGCTTTGAGTGGCCCTTTTTGGTGGAGGAGTTTCTGCCAGAGCGCTTGAAACTGCAGCTTGGCAAGGGGGCAGATGGGGAATTGCTGACCCAGCAACAGGCGCTCACCCTGCCGCTGCAAGGGGACTATCTCTACGGTGCCCCGGCCAGCGCCACCAAGGCGAAGGCGGAAGTGAAGATCAGCCGCGCCACCATGCCCTTTACCCAGTGGCAGGAGTTCACGCTGGGTGACGTGCTGCTCGCCGAGCAGGCCAAGGATCTCGAGCCGCAGAGTCTCACCCTCGATGCGCAGGGGCAGGGGACTTTCTCGCTGCAAGATGAACTCGATGGGGTGCGCGGTTTCGGGCCGCTGGAGGTGGCTTATCGGGTGTCGCTCTCCGAGCCCGGTGGTCGCGCCGTCAATCGCAGTCGCACCCAGTTTGGCTGGCCCGCGGGCAGCCAGTGGCCAGCGCTCAGGGCCGATTTCGTTGCTGATCGGGTGGACGGAGGCAAACCGCTCCCCTTCCAGATCCTCAACCTCGATGAGCAAGGTCAGCCGGTGGCGGGGGCGGTGAAGGTGCGCCTCATCAACGAGTACCGCGACTACTACTGGCACTACGCCGATGGGGAGGGGTGGAAGTACGAGTTCAACAGCCAGCCCTATCTGGAACAGGAGCAGACCCTGCAGCTGGATGGCAAGGGGCCGACCCCCCTCAGTTTGCAGCTGGCGGCGGGCTGGTATCGATTGGAGGTGGAGAACAGTCAGGGCCATCAATCGAGCCTGCGGGTGGAGATCGGCAGTTACGCCTGGGGCGGCGGCGGTGAGCAGGCGCGGCCCGACAAGATTGCCATCACCCTCGACAAGCGCGCCTATCTGGCGGGCGACAAGGCAACAGTGACGCTGGTGGCCCCGCGCCCCGGCAAGGGCTTGCTGATGGTGGAGGATGGCGACGGCCTGCGCTGGTGGCAGCGTATCGAGCTCAAGGGGGCCGGTGGCGATGCCAAAGATGCCCGCGGCGAATTCGAGATCCCGGTTAGCCCCGAGTGGCAGCGTCACGATCTGCATATTTCGGCCCAGATCGCCGCGCCAGACAGCGACTCCAAGCCGGTGAGCCAAAAGAGTGTGCAGAGCCTGCGCTCGGTCGGACTGGTGCCGCTCACCCTGGACCGGGAAGCGCGCCGTCTGCCGCTTACCCTGAGCGCGCCTGATAAAGCTGTGCCGCTCACCCGACTGGAAGTGACTGCTACCTCCATCCCCAATAGTCAGGGCCGCGTGGTGCTGGCTGCGGTGGATCGGGGCGTGCTCAATATCAGCGACTACCAGCCCCTCGACCCGTTCGAGATCTTCTTTGGTCGCAAGCGCTTCGCCCAAGATTTGTTCGACAACTACGGTCAGGTGATCTCGCCGCAGGATGGCAAGCTGGCCCGCCTCAACTATGGGGGCGACCGGGCACCGCTGAAAAAGGGCGGCGCCTTGGAGAGCCGTGTCGAAGTGGCAGCACTCTGGAGCGGCGAGGTGAGTTTTGACGAGAGCGGCAAGGCGGTGATCCCGCTCGATCTGCCCAACTTCAACGGTGAGCTGGCACTGATGGCGCTGGCCTGGAACGAACAGCAAGTCGGCGAGGCCGAGCGCGCCGTCAAGGTGGTGGCCCCCTTGGTGGCCGAGATTGGCTGGCCGCGCTTTGGCGCCAGAGGGGATGAGACCCAGGCGCTGGTGCAGCTGCGCAACATGAGTGGCGAGGATCAGGCCCTCTCCCTGGTGTGGACCCTCAATGGCGGGCTCAAGGCAAGCGGCGAGCTGCCTAGCACCCTTTCCCTCAAAAACGGCGAGGAGCAGTGGCTGACCCTGCCGCTCACCGTGACCGGGGCGAGCGGTGTGGCGAGCCTGCAGTTGGCGGCCATCGGCAAGGATTTTGCCATAAGCCGCGACTGGTCTTTGCCGCTGCGCTCCCCCTGGCCTGCCGAGACTCGCCAGCGCTACCAGATGCTGGCTCCCGGCCAGCAGATGAGCTTTGCGCCAGATGAGCTGGCTGGGCTGGAGCGTGCCAACCTGCAGGGACTGCTCAGCCTCTCCGGCACTCCCCCCTGGGATCCGGCAGCCCAGTGGCAGGCGCTGGCCGACTACCCCTACGCCTGTCTGGAGCAGACCTTGTCGCGCTCCTGGCCCTATTTACTGACCACGGCCGATGAGCGGGCAGCCTGGAGCAAACCCGCAGAGGGTAAGAAACCTGCGAGCGAGGCGGATCTGCAGCGCGCCCTGCTGCAACGGCTGCAGCGGTTGCAACTGCCAAGCGGTGGCTTTGGTCTCTGGGATGGCCGCTCCGACGAGGAGCAGTGGCTCACCGCCTATGCCGCCGACTACCTGCTGGCCCGCAAGGAGGCGGGCGACGCCGTGCCGGAGGCGATGCTCAATCAGGCGCTGAATCGTCTGCAAAGCTATCTCACCGACAGCCAGTACGGCGAGCGCTGGAGCAGTGCCCCCGAGCACAGCCGGTTGGCCTATCAGGCCTACAGCGCCTATGTGCTGGCCCGGGTGGGCAAGGCGCCACTCGCTACCCTGCGTCTTATCTGGGAGCAGCAGGCCGATCACGCAAGATCTGGCTTGCCACTCTTGCACCTCTCGCTGGCCCTCTCGGCCATGGGGGATGAGCAGAACGCCGCCAAGGCCCTCAGCCAGGCATTGGCGACCGAGCGCGGTGACGACTATCTCGGGGATTACGGTTCACCGCTACGCGATCAGGCCCTTGAGCTCTCCTTGCTGCGCCAGCACAAGCTGGCTTTGGAGCGCTGGCCAGCTCTCAGTGCCAAGGTGGCCGACACCCTGGCTCACCGTCAGTGGCTCAGTACTCAGGAGCGGCTCGCCCTGCTGCGACTTGCCCGCTTCGATCCGGCCGTTGACTGGCAGGCCAGGGTAACTTCCTCTCTTGGCAGTGGATCCCTGAGCGGTTCGGCTCCGCTGCAGTTGGGCGCCCCCGAGGCGCTGGCGGCGAGCACCGTCACCAACGAGGGCAAGGGATCCCTCTATGTACAGCGCACTCTGGTTGGTTACCCCGAACAGGCGCCAGCACGGATCAGCAAGGGTATGAGCGTGACCCGCAGCTGGTTCAACAGCGACGGTCAGCCGTTTGATCCAGCCAAGGTGAAGGTGGGCGATCTGGTGGTGGTGCGGCTCAATGTCAGCAGCAAATCGGCGGTGCCCGATGCCCTGCTGGTGGAGATGGTGCCCGCTGGCTTCGAGCTGGAGAATCCAGCCCTTGGCAACAGCATCAAGCTGGAAGAGCTCTCCATCGAGGGGAAACCGGCGTGGCAGAGCGAGTGGAACGACTATCTCAAGCATCAGGAGTTTCGCGACGATCGCTACACGGCAGCGCTGGATCTGAGCGAGGGGAGCAACCAGCAGTTGGTCTACCTGATGCGGGCGGTGACGCCGGGTCGCTATCAGGTACCGCCGACCCAGGTGGAGGATATGTACCGACCCGAGCTGCGGGCCGTGGGTGAGGATATCCATGAGGTAACTATCTCTGAGTAGCTGGCGCTTGATGAGTCGCAGACGCCCTCTGAGCAACGTTCCCTCCCTTGAGCGGGCCCGCCCGCTCACTTTCTGGCAGCGCGGTTGGCTGAGGCTTTGCCACAGTTGCCGCGCCTGTGGGCGTTGGCTTGGCCGTCTGCCACGCTGGCTGCGCTTCTCGCTGCTGGGGGCTGTTGTCCTGATCCTGTCGCTGCTGGCGCTGGATCGTATTTTCCCGCCGCCACCGCTCGACCCGGCCTATGCCCGGGTGGTGCTCGACATGAAGGGGCGGCCGCTGCGCGCTTTTGCCGACACCAGCGGTGTGTGGCGTTATCCTGTGACGCTGGAGCAGGTCTCCCCGCGCTATATCGATGCGCTGCTGGGCTACGAGGATCGCTACTTCTGGCGCCATCCCGGGGTCAATCCGCTGGCCATGGTGCGCGGGGTCTGGCAATGGCTGCGCTACGGTCGGGCCGTCTCGGGCGGTTCGACCCTCACCATGCAGGTGGCGCGCCTGATCGAGCCCTACCACAGAAGCGTGCCCGGCAAGCTGCGCCAGATGGCGCGCGCGCTGCAGCTGGAGTGGCACTACGACAAGCGCACTCTGCTCACCGTCTACCTCAACCGGGCTCCCTTTGGCGGCAATCTGGAAGGGGTGCAGGCGGCAAGCTTTGCCTATCTCGGCAAGAGCGTGGCCAAGCTGACTTATGCTGAAGCAGCGCTGCTGGCGGTGCTGCCGCAGGCCCCCAGCCGCAACCGACCAGATCGCCATCCCGAGCGTGCCCGCGCCGCCCGCGACAAGGTGATGCAGCGACTGGTGGCACAGGGGGGCTGGCCCGAGCAGGTGTGGCAGGAGGGACGCATCGAACCTGTGCTGGCCCGCGGTCACTTCACGCCGATGGAGGCGCCGCTGTTTGCTCGTCTGGCCGCCGACAGCCAGCCGGGCGCCCTGGTGCACACCACCATAGACGGCGATCTGCAGCGTTGGCTGGAGGGGCGGGTGGCCAGCTATATTCGCCGCTTCCCCGAGCAGACCTCCGCCGCCCTGCTGCTGGTGGACAACCGGACTATGGCGGTGCGTGCCTATGTGGGCAGCGCCGAGTATGGCAATTTGCGTCGCCACGGCTACCTCGACATGGTGCAGGCGATCCGCTCCCCCGGCTCCACCCTCAAGCCCTTTATCTATGGTCTGGCGATGGATGAGGGGCTGGTGCACTCAGCCTCCCTGCTCTCCGACGCGCCAAGGCTGGGTTCGGACTATAGACCCGCCAACTTTTCCGGTGCCTTTCAGGGGCCGGTGAACCTCGCTCAAGCGCTGCAGCAATCCCTCAACGTACCGGCGGTACAGGTGCTGGAGGCGCTTGGGGCCGACAAACTGGTCAGTCGCCTCGACAACGCCGGGGTGCGGCTGGCGCTCTCCGATAAACCCAATCCGGCCATTGCGCTGGGGGCGGCAGGTATTCGGCTCGAGCAGCTGGTGGCGCTCTACAGCTCGCTCACTCGGCAGGGACAGGTGGCGATGCCGGTTTGGTTGACGGGGCAGCAGGCGGTGTCGCGCCCTTTGTTGAGTCCGGGGGCGGCCTGGATCATCTGGCAGATCCTGAGCGCCCAGGGACGGGCGGATCAGCCCTTTGCCAGCGAGGCGACCGGTCGGGTCAACCGACTGGCCTGGAAGACCGGCACCAGCTACGGCTATCGCGACAGCTGGGCGATGGGGGTTTCCGGTCGCTGGACTATTGGCGTCTGGCTGGGGCGCCCCGATGGCACCCCCTTGCCCGGCTTTTATGGCCAGAGTGCGGCGGTGCCGCTGCTGCTTTCGGTCTACTCGCGGCTGGCGGACAACAGCCCCTTGCCGGTGCAGCCCAATACGGTGAGCGAGGCCGAGATCTGCTGGCCGTTGGGGCGCAAAGCGAGCGCGACCCTGCCGCAGACTTGTTTGCAGCGCCAGAGCGCCTGGTTGCTGGAAGCGAGTGATCCCCCCACCTTGCCAGACCCCATGGATTGGCCCTCGCCGCTGCGGCAGATCGCACTGACTGCCGAAGGCAAGCCGACCCTGGCACGCTGCCAGGATGCGGCGCAGTCCGGTTTTCGGGCCCTGTGGCCGCTGTCACTGGAGCCATGGCGGGCGCCCGGCGAGCGCAGACAGGCGCTGCTGGCAAGCGGTTGCAAGGGAGAGGGGCAGAGTGCCGAGCTGCAGGCCCCGATCCGCATCGTGGCGCTGGGGGAGGGCAACCTTATCCGCAGTCAGCGCTATCGGCTGCAACCCAAGGTGCTGGGCGGCGTCGGCAAGCCATTCTGGTTTCTCAACGGCCAGCGGCTGCGCTGGGACGGGGATCAGGTGCTGAGCGTGGCGGGGCGCTACCAGTTGGTGGTGGTGGACGAGGCGGGCAACAGCGATCGTATCGAGTTTCGCGTGGTGCATCCCGATAGTGAGGCCGGCACCATCACCCGTTGAACGTTTTGTCGGCAATTATTGAGGTGGATGTAATTAAACCTTTGAAATGCATCAATATTTGATTGGCTAAATTAATTCATGAATAATTACGAGTTCATTCAAATCCAATCGGGAGTTCTCTTTTGCTGCGTGTTTTTTGTCCCTTGCTGGTGCTGATGAGTTCGGGCTGTGCCACTACCAATCATGGTGATCACCATGTTGCTCCCGAACGTACCGGGTTCTATTCACCTTTCGAGCCTGGCTCAGAAAGCTTTGTACGCTGTTACGAGAAACAGTTTGCCTGTACCAGTGAGGGTATCCGCCGCGACAACGCGATGGAGGCGCGCAGGCAGGCGCAAGAGCGGGCCAATCACCGTGGTGATGACTGGTAGGCCGCAGATAACGAGAGGGGTTGGCAGATGCCAACCCCTTTTTCATTCCGCCGATTCAGCCCGGTTGGCGCAGATGGCCGAGCCGGGTGAAGAAGTGCCGACTCTTGCGCTGATGAAAGTGGCTCTTCTTGATGGGATGGAAGATGAGGTGGCTTTCGGGGTGGCTTGCCTTTAACTGATGGATCATCGCCATGGCGGGCAGGCTGGTGCTGACCAGGGTGGTGAGTGGCATGCTGATGGTCTCGGGCCCCAATAGTTGATTGAGCCCCTGCTGTGCCTGCTCGAAGCGGGTCAGTACCACCGGATCGGCATAGCCGCTACCCAGCATGGCGAGCAGGTGGTCGAGGGCCTGATGAAATTCGGCCAGCTGCTGGCGAAAGCCGCTGCGCCCGCGCAGGGCAATTAGCGCTGCAAACGGAATGTCGGCGAGGTGAGTGGGCACTTGCAACGGGATCTCGAGGTGGAAGCAATCCTGACCCCCCCGGTTGTGGTAGCGGGATTCCAGCAGGTGGAGCAGGCGGTCGAGATAGTCGTGATCGGTGATGAGGGCGCCGTCATTGGCGAGTGCCCACTCACGGGCGAGGCGCATGGAGAGCAGGTTGGCAAAGCGCCGCGCCATTTTGATCCCCCCTTCATCTTGCGTAGCAAAGCCGTGAGTCAGACAAAAACCGTGCAGTTGCTCCAGCCCCGCCTGAGCCGGGCAGAAGCAGTCGTGGTTGGCAGGCTGGCGCCAGCGACCAATCAGCTCCTTGTTGCCAAACACCTTGTGGCGCACGAAATCGGGGGCGATAAGGCCGCTGATCTGGCTCTCCAGTTGAGGGGTGATGGCTGCGAAGAAGGCGGGGTCTGGACGTTCGGCCAGCAGATCGGTCTGATCTTCAAGGGTGCCCAACAAGGCGGTGAGGCCACTTTTTTCACTGACGGTGAAGACGAAGGCGAGTCGCTCCAGATAGAGCAGGGCAAACTTGAGCCAACGCTCGTCGCGTACCTCCATGCCGGGATAGTAGATGTGGGTCTTCATCGGATCAGTCTGTTGTCAAAAATCTGGCGAGGTGCAGGCTCGGGAATATACGCAAGATTGCGGGCGTGCGGCAAACATTGCATGGCGTAATGTGAGCAAGCGCTCATTCAGTAGCCGCTTGCCACAAAGTTCTGATATAATCCGCGCCCTTAAATCAAGGCCACCCGAGTCAAAACCATGAAGTTCATTATCAAGCTGTTCCCGGAAATCACCATCAAGAGCAAATCAGTTCGCCAGCGCTTCACCAAGATGTTGCAGGGCAACATTCGCAACGTGTTGCGTCGCTTCGACGAAGATGCCCGGGTACGGATGGATTGGGACAAGCTGGTAGTGAGCTCCCGCAATGATCAGTTCCACGCCCAGTATCTCGAGACCCTGGCCTGCATCCCGGGCATTCAGTACTTCCTCGAAGTCAAACTGAGCAACTTTACCGACCTGCACGACATCTTCGAACAGACCCGTGCCGTCTGGGGCGATCGGTTGAAAGGCAAGACCTTCTGCGTTCGTGCCCGTCGCGTCGGCAAACACGACTTCAGCTCGCTGGAGCTGGAGCGTTATGTGGGCGGTGGCCTCAACCAGCATTGTGAAACCGCTGGGGTGCGCCTGAAAAAGCCGGACATCCAGGTTAATCTGGAAGTGGAAAATGACGAGCTCTATATCATCAGTGCGGTGCACCACGGCATGGGCGGCTTCCCCATGGCCACTCAGGAAGATGTGCTGAGCCTGCTCTCCGGTGGTTTCGACTCCGGTGTTGCCTCCTACCAGTTCATCAAGCGCGGTTGCCGCGTCCACTACTGCTTCTTCAATCTGGGTGGCGCTGCCCACGAGATCGGCGTCAAGCAGGTCGCTTATTACCTGTGGAACAAGTTTGGCGCCTCCCACAAGGTGCGTTTCACCGCCATCGACTTTGAACCCGTGGTGGCCGAGATCCTCGAAAAGGTCGACAACGGCCAGATGGGCGTGGTGCTCAAGCGGATGATGATGCGTGCCGCCGGTCAGGTTGCCGACTACTTCCAGATCCCGGCACTGGTGACCGGCGAGTGCGTGGGCCAGGTATCCAGCCAGACGCTGACCAACCTCAACGTCATCGATCGGGTGATCGACAAGGTGATCCTGCGCCCGCTCATCACCTGGGACAAACCGGACATCATCAGCGAAGCGCGCCGCATCGGCACCCTGGAGTTTGCCGAGACCATGCCGGAGTATTGCGGCGTCATCTCCAAGAAGCCGACCGTGAAAGCCGAGCTTTCTCGCATCGAGGCGGAAGAGGCCAACTTCGACTTCTCCATTCTGGACAAGGTGGTCTCCGAGGCCCGTTACCTCGATATCCGCCGTATCGGTGAAGAGACCGCTGCTGAAGTGCAAGAGGTGGAAACGACTCAGGTGCTGGGCGCTGACGAGGTGATCCTGGATATCCGCTCTGCCGACGAGCACGACGAGAAGCCGCTGGTGGTGGAAGGTCGTGATGTGCTGCACCTTCCTTTCTTCAAGCTGGCCACCGCCTTTGGCGATCTGCCCAAAGAGAAGACCTATCTGCTCTACTGCGATCGCGGCGTGATGAGCAAGCTGCAGGCGCTCTATCTGAAAGAGAAGGGCTTTGACAACGTCAAGGTGTACCGCCCGTAATCACGGTTTTCACCGCCCATAAAAAATCCGGCCACTGTGCCGGATTTTTTTATTTCACTGAGTGAGTAATGACTATCAGGGGCAGGGAACCGGGGTAAAGGAGTCTTGCCCCTGGCAACGCCAGCCCATTTCAGCCTCCCGCATCTGCCACAGGTTGTCGTTGCGATAGAGGGTCAGGATGTAGATCATGTCGCTCTTGCTGCCATCGAGGGCGACCGAGAGCACCAGATCATTGTCCAACTGCTGGGCATGGATGCGACTGGGGATGTCACCATGACCGACGAATCGCAGTGCTACCTCACGGTAGTCATTGACCCAGTGCTGCTGTTGATGGCTTGCCTGACGTATCTGCTGGTTGAACTGCTGCACCGGCGCCGAGGCCAGGCGTCCAAACACCACTTGGGCTTCGGCGTGGGCTACTGTCACGTTCGCCAGGATGAGAGTGGTAAGCATACCGATTTTGCGCATGAGAAGTTCCGGCTAACAACGACTGCTTCTATGACAACAGAAAAGCCGATTTGGTTCAACGCAAGGCCCACAGCGACATGATGGCGCTGTGGGCCCGCTCTCAATTGCGTTGCAGCGAGAAGGTGGGCAGCGACAGGTGCCAGTAGATAGCGGCAACCCGCAGGCCAAACACCGCAGTCATGCAGATGAGCATGGCGGTTACCCTGTCCATGTTCGCCTCCAGCGCCAGGGTATAGAGAATGCCGCCGAGGATACAGGCGGTGGCATAGATCTCTTTTTGCAGCACCATAGGGACCTCCCGCGCCAGCACATCGCGGATCATACCCCCGGCTACGCCGGTCATGGTGCCCATTATCACGGCAATCAGCCCCGGGGTGCCGAAGTTGAGGGCCTTTTGGGCACCAATAACGGTAAAGAGGGCCAGTCCGAAGGCATCGGCCACCGGCAGCACATACCAGGGCATCCTGCGGGGCAGTTTGACCATCCACATGCCGATCAGCGCTGTCGCGATGACGACCCAGATATAGAGCGGATCGCGTACCCAGAACACGGGGGTTGCCCCCAGGATCATGTCACGGATGGTGCCGCCGCCAATGGCGGTGACAGCCGCCAACACCATGACGCCAAACCCGTCCATTCTGAGTCGGCCAGCCACCAATACCCCTGAAAACGCGAATACCGCAGTACCAAACATGTCGCTGATGTAAACAATCTGCTCAACCAGTGTCTGCATGGAGAACAACTCACGCCAAATTGTTGATGGGGCCGCGATTTTAGGGGCTGGCGAGCCCAATCGCCAACTGTGCTCGACAAAATTGAGAGTCGGCCGTGATTTTTTCTCGCTGCCCGAACCGGGAGAGTCTCGTGTGTGCCCGCTTGCCCCCGCCGTTGGCGGGGTTCGCAGGATTGCTCCCATCGTGGGTTTACGGGCGTTTTTTTCCTTAAGTTTCCCCCTGACCCGCCGATATATAAGGTAAGCGGCGTTAATGCGATGAAGCGTTGAAAAAAATGCTAAAGACATCCAAAAACGAGCCGTTAAATAAGACGCATCGGGCACAGAAAATAATAAAGCCTGAGCAAATAGAAGAGTAATTTTAATAGCTTAGGAGAAGAATCATGAGTCTTTACATCAACACTAACGTTTCATCACTCAACGCTCAGCGTAATCTGATGAATACGACCAAAGCACTGGATACATCCTACACTCGACTGGCATCTGGCTTGCGAATCAACAGCGCCAAAGATGATGCTGCCGGTCTGCAAATCGCTAACCGTTTGACCTCACAAATCAATGGGTTGAATCAGGGTAACCGCAATGCCAATGATGGTATCTCCGTGGCGCAGACGGCCGAAGGGGCGATGGATGAAGTGACTGCCATGCTGCAACGGATGCGTACACTGGCTCAACAATCATCGAACGGTTCTAACAGTGCTGATGATCGTGTTGCCTTGCAGCAAGAATATACTCAGTTGGTTACGGAAATTGACCGCGTATCTAATGACACAACCTTTGGTGGCCAGAAACTATTGGCTGGTGGATATGTTGGTTCATTCCAGGTCGGTGCTGATGCCGCTCAAACAATTACGTTCAAGATGACATTAGCATTTACCCTGACAGGAATTGCCAGTGGTACCCAAGGTAGTGCAACTGTAGCGACAACAACACTCACTACTACTACAGAGCCTTACACAGTGACTAAGGTAACTACAGCGGTGACAGCAGCTTCGGTCCAAACAATCACGGATGCGTCTTCAGCACAGCTAGCCATGGCGAACCTGGATTTTATGATTCAAACGGTAGACAGTAAACGAGCTGAACTTGGTGCGGTACAAAACCGTTTTGACTCTACCATTCGTAACCAAGCGAACGTTTCTGAAAACGTCAGTGCAGCCCGTTCACGTATCCGTGACGCTGACTTTGCCACTGAAACCGCCAACTTGACCAAACAGAATATTCTGCAGCAAGCGGCATCGACCATTCTGTCTCAGGCAAACCAGCGTCCGCAGTCTGCGCTGTCACTGTTACAGGGCTAACAAAAGAAAACAGGGCGGTTGTTCAGGCCGCCCTGGTCAAGAGATGGAACAAAGGGGTGTTCGGGTTTGCACCTTGTTCTATCGGAAGAGATATAATTCTCTACTAGTAAAGCCAAGTGTTGTCCAGATGTTCAGTTCTGTCACCCTTGGTCATATTCTCCTGAGCATATGCTCATCTTTAGGCCGGTTTACCGGCCTCTTTTTATTGTGTCGCCAAATTGACGTCACTCTTTCAGTACAAAGCATGAACCATGCCAACGCTTCTGATCTCATGAAGGGGGTCATCATCAAGGAGGAGGCTGCCTGGTAAGGGTCATGGTTCTCTTTCTATTGCCTCCTACCGGAGAAAACTTGCCGCTGTAGGCAAGGATTTTCCTAAAGCTTGTCGCCGCGCAGCCGCTAAATAAGATGAAGCAATCGAGGGGTGTTCGGAATCCAACGTTTGCACTACTGCGGGTGACCTGTTCGTTCAAACAGCCACCCGCCAGAAGAGCCAGGCTTGTTCAACCTGCTCTTCAACTGGTGGGCTGCTGCGTAGTCAGCACAACCCGCAGTCGCATGTTCTTCGGGAGAATATTTTATGGCCATGTACATTAACACCAACATTTCATCATTGAACGCTCAGCGTAACTTGATGAATACCAACAAAGCGTTGGATACCTCCTATACCCGACTCGCTTCGGGTCTACGTATCAACAGTGCCAAGGATGATGCGGCCGGTTTGCAGATATCCAACCGTTTGACCTCTCAGGTCAATGGTCTTACCC
>NZ_NKWE01000004.1:0-3889 GCF_006243315.1 Aeromonas sobria | reverse complement strand
GTCGGCAGCAGTTATCCACGGACGCGGGTTAGGTTTGGTTCTGGCCGGAGGTACTTATGAGGTTCGACAAGCACCTGATCGAGCTTGATGGTGATCGGGTATGGCTACTGGATGCCGCTGGCAAGCGGTTGTGCGACATGACGGACATGCAGCTGCTCGATTTGGGGAGTCGGATCAGTGTAGAAGGTGGCCTGCTCAACTTCGATTTGGAGGCTCAGAAGTGGCGGGAATGCCTCATTGCCTTGGGCCTCGAGCTGGATTGAAAATCATTTTCCAAATTCGACGGTTCAAATTCGCAAATTGATTGCTTTAGGCTCCCGAAGGGGTAACATCAAATTGTCTATTTGATGTTTCAGATTGGAGATTTGATTATGCAGGAGAAAGAGGCCAAGACGGTGTTCGACATGGGGGGATTCTCCAAGGCGATGATCGTCCCCACCCCCATGGGTTCTGGGTTCCACCTCCACTTGGTGCGCTTTGGCAAGGCGGGTACCGAAGTCGTGGAGCGGCAGCGCGGAGGCTGGCGGGTGTTCTCTTCCATCGATGCGGCGGCCAACACGGCCCACGGCATTGGCTTTCGCCGCATCGAGATAGACCTGAGCAGCCGCTAGGTCGGATATATCAGACTTTTGCCCAGCGCAGCAGGAGGGCTAGCGCCCCCATGCATATCGCCCCTTCCCACCATGCTGGGGCGGCCCAGCTGAACACGTCATGCAGGCCAAGCAGCCTCATGAACCAGCCACTTGAGGAGCTGCTTGCCCCCTTCACTGCCAGCACTGCGGCCAGTAGCCCTACAACCTGCCATACCTTCATAGGCCCATCCCCTTACCGCGGCTCCGCTTTGGCTGGAGATCCTGCAGTTTCTCCTCCAGTTCGTTGTTCTGCTCCGAAAGCGTTCGGTTGTAGCCCTTGAGCTTGTCGATCTCTGCCCCTTGTCGGCCTATCACGCTCTGGGCGTTATCGAGCGCCATGGTGAGCCGCTTAACTTCCCCCTGCGCCCTCTGGAGCTCGCTCTGGGCCTTCTGCGCCTCTGTGGTAGCCTGCTGGGCCAGTTCCACGTTGTCCGCGCTATAACGGCCCTTCTGGCGGCTAAACAGGAGCTGCTTGAGCTGGGTATTCTCCTCCTGCAGTGCGGCGTTCTCTCGCTCCAGCTTCTGGGCTTTGGCGTGGCCGCTCATTTTCTCGATCAGGGTCGGGACTGGGGCGGTGCCGGCGCGCAGGTCTGGCCGGTGCGGGTTTCCCCCCAGACCGTTGGGGGTGTACACGCAGGGGATCTTTTCGTTGATCGTGGCGTGGCATCGGCGCCGGATCCCCGCCAGCTTCCGGCCGCCATCCAGCCACGCTTTCGCCTGCAGCTTGCCGTCTTTGATCGGGGTGGCAATGACATGGAAGTGCGGGGTGCTCTCGTCCATATGCAGCTGGATAGATACCACGTTCTCGGGGCCGAACTCCTGATCGGCCCATGCCTTGACCTGCTCCCCGAACGGGGCAAAGAACTGCGCCAGATCGCGCTCGATAGGCGGCCCTTCAGGGCACTCTGGTGCGGGGTCTTCTCGCCAGTCGGTTTGGTTGCCGACCTGGATGATGAACTCGATCGCCACCACGGCATCTTTGCGCTTGGCCAGTGCCGAGGCCGCATCGAGCTTTCCCTGATCCCACTCGACCTTGGTGTGCAGCGGGCTCTCTGTAAACCATGCCCGTTTGGGAAGCTGGCTGCTGGTTTCGTGGAGGCGGAGGTTGTGTCCCTGAGCCCTGCCAATGTCGGCTTTGCTCATCTTGGCTACGGCGAACGTGAACTTCATCGGGGGCTCTGAGGGTGGCGGCTTTGGAGTTCAAAGTGTACTCCTTACACTTTACTGCGCAAAGTAGGAGCCCTGCGGGGCGAAAAAGACCTGCCGCGCTGCGCTTGCCCCCCTCTTTATGCGAAGGGATTTCGCTACGCAATATCCCATCGCCCAAAGAGGGTTGGGTAAATCACATCAAATTTAGTGGTTGCTTTCTGAGCAAATGATTGATTGCTGGATTGACTTGAATATATATCTGCTTGTATGATGCAAGGTGCAGCAATGCCTGCATTTTCCGAACGCGTTCAGCGATTTGGATATTAATGAAAAATGTTAACATTTAATTCCAGCACCGGAAGGGTGCTCTATTAACTACTGCGCAGGATGCGCAGGCGGAGATACAAAATGGCTAATACATTCGAATATTTAAAAACAACCCACTGGCTAAGGAGCCTATATGTCAAACCTGAAGATCGAGACCGCTAACAATCAAGTAGTAAAGTGCCTGCGAGACCTCCCCGAATGGGTAGGGCAGCAGTTCATGGTGGAACTGGAGTCGATCGCTAGCGGTCACCAGCCATCGATGGAAATAGAACACCTCACCTCTGTAGGTAAGGGGGTCATCGAGTTGAAAATCAATGGCCGTCCAGCTTACCGATGCGTGTACACGACGAAGATCGAGGGCAAGATCGTAATCCTGCACGCATTCAAAAAAACTAAAAACGGCCCTGATGTGCACAACTGTGATGTGGCTAAGCAGAGGCTGAAGAACCTCTAAGTTCCGCTTATGAGGGGTAACCTAGGGGGCGGTGTTACAGCACCGCCCTTTTCAGTTTCATATTCAGCGGCTCTTGCCGATTGTCTGGAGTGTATGTCAGCTCACCGCTGAACCCCAGCTTGAATAATAACGAGTAGAGCATGTCGATGGAGAACTTATCGATTCTACCATTGAGCATATTGCTTACTCTTGGTTGGCTGATCCCCAAGGCTTGAGCGGCTTCTTGCTGTGTCCAGCCGTGCTCGTTGACCATGTCCCTGAGGATGATTATTAGTTTTGACTTTAACGACCAAGCATTGAATTTTACAGGGTCGTCAGTCAAGAACGAGAATGGATTCTGATTTGACATATGACACCTATTAATTAATGAGTGTAGACATATTTAAAGTTAATTACACATATTAAATTTAATAACTCACTCTGGTTCACTATAGCAGAGAACTAAAACAGTTCAACGCCATATATCGTGATAAAATCACCATTTTCAAGCTGTTTTTGTTCCTTTTTGGAACAAAAAACAACCTCAAAGATGAGGCGCAATAGTATACACATACTTGTATTAGTCTCAACAAGATTTTTCGGTGGTTTATGAGACATGAGTCGTCGCGATGTAGCTCGGGGGACTTTGCGTTGACGGGATTGAAGGATCCAGCGTAACCTAATCGCCAGAAACGAAAAAACCGCCCTGGCAGGCGGTTTGTTCGAAGGTACTTTGAGTTGGCGCTCTCAGTACCTGGTAACAGCTTCGGGCGGAAGCAGCTACCGTAAGACCCATTCAGTTTAGCGGCCTACGGCCCTATCAATCAAGCAATCTCTCGCCCGAACCCTGTTACCGTTGGCCTCTGCCAATGGCGATTAGTCGTATCCGCTCGAATTGGAAGCATGTTGATGTTGTCGAGCGGGTGCAGGGGTCGGGCCGAACGGGGAATCCTCACATACGGCCCAGCGTGCGACGCGCACCATAGCCTCCCATGGCTCGCAACCATGGGGCACCAGCACCGAGCGCAACGGGGAACCAACCACGGCCAGCTCGATAAAAACGGCGCGGCAGTCCGGCCCACAGGTGGGGACTGAAGCAGGTGCAGAGTGGCAAGGTGTGTCTCAGGAGCGCGTGAGGGGGAGCTGCCGCAAGCAGCCTCGATAGTCCTGAGCAAGGCGATCTATCCAGCGTAACTACGTCATTTTTAACGTAGCCAAGCAGGAGGGCGAGCCTATCTTGAAGCGCAGCGAAAGATAGGCTCGCCGGTGTCTTACGCCCTGTCTTTCAAACAAAAAAAAGAGCGATGATCTTGGCGAGGTGGGTAACTGCGCCCGTCCGTCCACATGC
>NZ_NKWE01000039.1:0-167264 GCF_006243315.1 Aeromonas sobria | reverse complement strand
AAAGGGCCGTTGGAGACCACAACGTTGATAGGTGGGGTGTGTAAGCGCGGCGACGTGTTGAGCTAACCCATACTAATTACCCGTGAGGCTTAACCATACAACACCCAAGAAGTGTTCTGAGACTTGTAACAGACCGCAAGAACTACTAACTAATTCAGTGATAGCGACAGGCAACAGCCACTCAGTCGTTATTTACGTCAGCTTTTTCAGATTGAAGTAATTCGCCTGGCGGCCATAGCGCCGTGGAACCACCTGATCCCATGCCGAACTCAGAAGTGAAACGCGGTAGCGCCGATGGTAGTGTGGCATTCGCCATGCGAGAGTAGGACACTGCCAGGCACCCAATACAGGAAACCCCGCTCGATGAGCGGGGTTTTTTATTGGCTGCAATTCAGAAAATCGCCTGATAATTGACCGTTTTGACCCTCATATTCTGAATTTCAGTTTGGCTGACTATTCTGTTTTTATCCTAGCGACCCTAAAGGTTGATAGGGGGGGCTGCCTTTAGACCATTCATCCTGCGCATATTGGGATGGTCATATTGAGATGGTGATGGTTATCAATCCACTACCTTTTTGTTAAAAGTGCGGTCCCTCCAAGGGCCTGGCCGAGACTTGAATCGGCCACGTGTTACTCACAGTTCTGTCAAATGGAGTGATATAGCCATTTTGTTGGAGGTTATCTGTTTGGATATACCTCAGAACGCCCTCTTTTTCCGTTCAGCCTTGCTTTTTTGCTGACACATTCAGGTTCGATTGTGCGCCGGATCTGCCCGTTTTTCCACGGCACTCTGTTGCTCGCTAATTAACAGTTTCGAATAGTAGATTACTGATGTATGCCGCCTCTATATATGAAAGTGGGTAGCATCGTAGGGGGCTGGCTTGGTTGCTTCAGGCTTTTCCTGTTCGATCGCTGGAATGCCTGATACAGTCACGCTTTCGGCAAGATATTGTGCTATTAAATCAGATGCTTAGGCGGGAATGAGCATTACAATACGGGACATCTGGTAGCGAGTGCTTTGCTTCTGCGGTAGTAGCGGCGTGGTATTGCGACGGGATGCGCCAAACACCGACCTTCTCGTGGCTGCAGTTACTGGAAACTATAAAAAAGCCGGTGCAGTTGCACCGGCCAAAAGGCATTGGAAACCTCAAACTGACTGGCTGTTACCAGTTTTTGCCGAGGCGGGCATCCACACTGAAGGCACCCGCACCAGCCGCCGCCAGCGCCAGGAAACCACCGGCCACTGACACGTTCTTCATAAACATCAGCATCTGCATCTGTTCGGCAGGCTGATAGTGGAAAATAAAGGCAGCCATCAGGGTGAAACCGGCCAGCAGCACCGACAGGCTGCGGGTAAAGAGACCGAGCACGATGGCAAGGCCACCGCCCAGCTCAAGCAGGATCACCAGCGGCAACATAAAGCCCGGCACGCCCATCGCTTCCATATAGCCCTGAGTACCGGCATAACCGCTGATCTTGCTCCAGCCCGCCATTACGAACATCAGCGCCAGCAGTACACGACCCGCCAGCAGTGCCAAATCTTTCATCTTGTCCATTTCATCTTCCTCGTTTGTGTCACATCACCGCTGACTGCTTCAGGGTAGGTCAAATAACAGGGCTTGAGTGGCACTGGTTGCGACCAACTCCCACCGGTATTCATCACGACTGAGTACCCCGTCGCCGGGTCGGGCAGCCAGACCGTTGGCGGTCAACTCCCCTGAAATCATCTGCAGGTAACCGTGTCGGCCGGCCAGCGCCCATTCGAGCGTCTCGCCCGGGGCCAGCTCCAGCCGCCATACGCGGGCCTGTTGGCGGATCCTGAAGGATCCCGCCTCCCCATCCGGTGACGCCACCAGCGTCATGCCCGGTCTGGACTCTATCTTCTTCTGCTGATATCCGGGTGGCGTGCCGAACTCGTTCGGCTCGATCCAAATCTGCAACAGGGAGAGAGGAGCCGTCTGCGAGGGGTTGTACTCGCTGTGGCGGATCCCGCTGCCTGCACTCATCAGCTGGAAATCCCCTGCCGGGATCTGCTCGGCATGGCCGAGGCTGTCCTTGTGCTCAATGGTGCCTTGCAGCACGCAGGTGAGGATCTCCATATTGGCGTGAGGGTGGGTGGCGAATCCGCCACCCGGCGCAACCAGATCCTGATTGATCACCCGCAGCACCGAGTGCCCCATCCACTGTGGGTCATAGTAGTGACCGAAGGAGAAACTGTGGCGCGCGTCCAGCCAGCCAAAGTTGGCCTTGCCCCGCGCTTCTGCGGCTCTCAATTGCATCATGGTCTGCTCCTCATCTATCCGGGCTTCGACTTAGCGGGGGTTGCCACCACCGATGCCAAACGGCATACGATATTCGCTGCTCTGGCCAGCCAGGCTGACGGTCAGGTTGCCCTGGGTACGGCTCGGGATCCGCACCTGCTGGGTGCCAGTTAGGTTGGCGTGGACTGATGCCAGCAGATCGCCAGACTCGTCACGCACTTCCAGCATCGGATTGGCTTTGCCATCCACTGCGGCAGTGGCGTTCCAGTTCACAAACAGCACGCCCGGGGCGGCGTTGATGTCAGCCGGTACGGAAGCCTGGGCGAAACCAGTGGTCATCAGGCCTGCAACGGCCAGCATCTTGATTACGTTTTTCATGTTCATTCACTCTCTTGTTTTATATGTCATTGCCAAGGCCTTTTCGGCCAGAATCAATGCATCCATGCAAGAGGTTATTCAAATAGTGTGTTGTTCTTTCACCGACATCAGACAGACCGATTTGGTGTGTCACAGTGCGGAACTTCCCGCATATTTGGCCGCTCGACGTTCCTGCCTAAGCGTTGATTGAATATTAAAGACACTTGGCCTAACTTGTTAGCGAGATAAACTGGCAAACATGTTCAAAAAAATTGAAGGTATGAAATGGCCAAGGAATCGAACAAGGAACGGGCGCTGACCCTGGAGGCAATCCGGGTGCTGGACGCCATCGACCGCCGTGGCAGCTTCGCGGCGGCGGCCGACGAGCTGGGCAAGGTGCCCTCGGCATTGAGCTACACAGTGCAGAAGCTGGAAGACGAACTCGACGCCATGCTGTTTGACCGCAGCGGCCACCGCACCAAGTTCACCCCAGCGGGACGCATGCTGCTGGAGCGAGGCCGGGTGCTGCTGGAGGCAGCCGAGCATCTGGTGGGTGAGACCCGGGCGCTGGCCCGTGGCTGGGAGACCGACATCACCATCGCCGTTGATGCGCTGGTTCCGCTGCAGGCCCTCTACCCCTTGGTGGAGAAGTTGGCCGAGCAGACCGATACCAGACTGCGACTGCGCGCCGAGGTGCTGGCGGGCAGTTGGGAGTGTCTGGAAGATGGCCGTGCCGACCTGCTTATCTCCTCGATCAACCCGGACATCATGATGACCGGCATCAAGCATCAGGTGATCAAGGAAGAGGTGATGCTCTACGTCGCCCATCCCGATCATCCGCTGCATCAGGAGCCGGAGCCTCTGGCGGATGAGACCCTGCGCCGCTACCGCGCCATCGCGGTGGCCGACTCGGCCCTGCGCAAACCGGTGCTCACCTATCGCCTGTTGGACAAACAGCCGCGCCTCACCGTCAGCACCATGGCGGAGAAACGCGAGGCCCTGCTGGCAGGGATCGGCGTCGGCACCATGCCACAGAGTTGGATCGACGAGGACATCAAGGCCGGACGGCTCAAGGTGATCAGCCCCGAATATCGTCATCAGTTGCAGGTGGTGCTGGCCTGGCGGCGGGATACCATGGGCAAAGCCAAAAGCTGGCTGGTGCGGGAGATACCAAAACTATTTGCGGCCGGTGAAAAATGAGATCCAGTTAACAGATCACTCAATTGTTCGCCTCACTTGACACCCGAGGCTTTTATTGGTCACATAGCCGCCTCATTTGAACCAATGGAATCTGTAAAAAATGAAAAAGACTTTGCTGGTAGCCCTCGCCACCCTGCCCCTGTTTGCCAATGCCGGCCTGATGGACTCGCTGACCGACAGCGTCACCAGCAGCGTAAAAGATGCCGCCAACACCGCCGTATCTGGCGCCATGGACAGCGCATCCAACGAAGCGATCAAGCAGGCGCTGGATATCAAGGAAGGCGGCTCCAACAAGCAGGCTATCAAAGAGAAGCTGGGCGCACCTGCCTCCACCAAGACCGAAGCCGGTCTGGAAGTGTGGACCTATGATCTGGATGCCCTGAACAAGGCCTCTCCGCTGCTGGCAGAAACCACCAAGACTCTGCTGAAAGATACCGACGCGGCCAAGAAGAACGTGGTCATCAAGTTCGAAGGCGAAACCGTTAAGAAAGTAGACCTGACCGACAAAACTCAGGGCTAATTTCGCTCGTCCGGTGGACAAGGGCAACAAGCCCACACCGGCACAGATAGCAAGAGGGGGAGCACCGAGCTCCCCCTCTTTTATTATCTGCTTGTTACACCTTGAAGCGATGCACCAGCGCCACCAGCTGGCGATTGGACTCCAGCAGGGTGGCCGAACTCTGTTCGGTATTCTGCCCGTTATCCACCAGCAGATTGACCATATCGCGGATAGTGACCATGTTACGGTTAATCTCTTCGGTTACCCGGCTCTGCTCCTCTGCCGCAGTCGCAATCTGGGTACCCAGATCGTTGATCTGCACCACGGCATCCGCCATCTTGTCGAGCCCGCCGGTCACCTGTTCGGTATTTTCGGTCGCCGCCTGACAGCTCTGCTTGGTGTGCTCCATGGCTACCACGGCTTCGGCCACCCCCTGCGTCAACCGGGAGAGCATGCTCCCCACCTCGGCGGTGCTGTTCTGGGTTCTTGCCGCCAGCGCGCGCACCTCATCGGCCACCACGGCAAAACCACGCCCCTGCTCACCGGCCCGCGCCGCCTCGATGGCCGCGTTGAGTGCCAACAGGTTGGTCTGGGCAGCAATATCGCCAATTACGCTAAGTACACTGCTGATTTGGCGGGCATCTTCCTGCATCCCTAATACTTTGGTCGCTGCAAGATCCACTTCGTCGATCAGCGCAGCCACACTGGCAGAAGCCAGACCCACCACCTTGCGGGACTGAATCGCCTGACCATTGGCCGACTCGGTAAAGCTGGCGGAATCGCTCGCGTGGTGCGCCACGCTGTCGGCAGTGGAGCTGAGTTCGGTCAGGGCGGTGACCACCTGATCGGTCTCGGCGGCATGCTCACCGAGAATGCGTCTGGCCTGCCCCGTCTGTTGGTCAAGCTGGGCCAGCTCACGGGTAATCAACTCTGTGGTCTCGGTCACTTGTACCATCATCTGTTGCAGATAGGCGATAAAGCGGTTCACCGATTGGGCGATATGGTCCAGCTCATCGTGCCCCTTGACCCGGATCCGGGCAGTCAGGTCAGCATCCCCGGCCGAGAGCGCATCGATATTCTGCTTGAGGGTGTCGAGTCGACTGCCCAGTTGCTTGATGGCCATCAACATCAGCGCAAACAGCAACACCACCAGCGGTAGCTGGATCGCCGCCAGCGTCTTGAGCACCTCCTGACTGTCGTGGGTCAGGGTGCTGGTCGGCAGCGCCGCTGCCAGCAACCAGGGAGTTCCTTCTATGGGTTGCATCAGCAATGTCTGCTCTTCACCCAGCTCCTGAAAAGTGGTGCGCTGCAACGCGGCGCCATTACCCGGCCTCAGCAGGCTGGCGATGGCGCTGGCAAAAGGATAGTCCCCATGAGATGAGAGGTTGCCCAGCACCACATCCCCGTTCAAACGGCCATTCTTGCTGAGGATCTTGCCATCGGCTTCGACGATCATCACCTGACCACCGATCTCCTGCTCTTTTTTGGCGACCAAATCATTGAAGAAACCCAGCGTCACATCGATGGTGGACACCCCGTAGAGGGAACCATCACGGTAGATCCCCATGGCGCAGTTGGTTCGCGGCTGTTGGCTGGCACCGTCCTTGTAAGCCGCCGCCCAGACACACATGCCTTTCGCCGCCTGCTGCCCGGCTCTGTGCCAGGGCTGCTCGAAATAGTTGGGCGCCTCGGCCGAGTTCCAGTAGGTGTTAGGGATCAGCTGGTTGGCACCATCCCGATGAAAGAAGGTACTGAACTTGATGCGACCGGTTTCCCGCTGATCCGGCATCGGCCAGATGCCGCCACCAAACACCATGGCATTACCATATTGATCGATCAGAGCAGGGAGAACGGCATCGATCTGCTCGCTCGGCAGCTGGGCAACCAGCTGGGTGATACTGCGTGACTGACTCTGGACCCCGTTGAGCTGATCGCGAATGTCGGTCGCAATCTCGCTGACTCGCAGCACCAGATTCTGCTCACCCGCCCGTTGCAGCTCGGGTTTGACCCATAACTGGATGCCGATAACGGTCAGCACACAGACCGCCACCATGAATCCCAGAAAAACGGCGGTATATCGCCCCTTGATTGTCCCCAGATCCCAACCCATACCCTCTCCTGTTTACGGCCACTGCTAACTGCAGCTTGTTATAAGAGCGGGCATTATCTTGCAATTCGCTCACGGCGCGTTTGCCATCGCTCACATAAGCGACAGCAAGATAACGATTCGAGCAAAAATGGATCGATGGGATCACAAAAAGGGTGGCCTCGGCCACCCTTGGGTTTATAACAGCAGGCGCTGTTACTGGTTCGCTTCGGCGAACTGCTTCATCGCTTCGGCGTGCTTGGTCATGCCAGCGGCACGCTCGTTGAGGTTCTTGATGAACTCCGCCTTCTTGGCCGGATCTTCAATGCGGTCATAACGTTGCTGCAGGTTGGCCTGGATCTGCTCCGGGGTCATGTTCTGCATGCGGGCCATCTTGTCGTGGCGGCCACCGTGGTGTTTGCCACCTTTCATACCACTGCCATCCATCGGGCAGTCCATCATGGCACCTGGCTGACCGGTGGGGGCGGCTTCACTGGCGGCATAGGCGCCCAGCGGCAGGCCAAGGATCAGGGTGGCGGTCAGCAGGGTTTTGGTCAGCTTTTTCATGGTTTATCTCCGGTAGGGATGATTCTGGTTCGGCGCTCTTGCCTTGCCCTCAAGTAAACACCCGTCAAGTGTCTGAACTTTGCCAGCATCACCCTTTTTTGTAGCAGAGTGTGGCATCGTGCTGATCTGGCACACTTTGACACAAACCGCAGGTCGGATTTTCGTATACTCGTGCCAACGCCAAGCAGGAGGTCACCCCATGAATCAAGGCAACACCCATATATTGGTGGTCGATGACCACAGCGAGATCCGCGATCTCTTGAAACGCTTTCTGGAACAGCACGGCCTGCGGGTCAGCTGCGCCCGGGATGGTAAAGAGATGAAGCGACTGCTGGAGGAGCGGGAGTTCGACCTGCTGGTGCTGGATCTGATGATGCCGGGTGAAGATGGCCTGACCCTCTGCCGCGAGCTGCGGGTCAAATCGAACCTGCCCATCATCATGCTGACCGCCATGGGGGAAGAGACCGACCGCATCATCGGGCTGGAGATGGGGGCCGATGACTATCTGGCCAAGCCCTTCAACCCGCGCGAGCTGCTGGCGCGCATCAAGGCGGTGATGCGCCGCACCCAGGCCGAGACCCAGCCCGTCGCCGAGACCCTGACCCGGGATCTGCGCTTCGATCGCTGGTTGCTCGACATCAATCGCCGGGAGCTGGTCGATGAGGATGGGGTGGGCTTGAGCCTCTCCACCGCCGAGTTCGACCTGCTCAAGGTATTTCTCGAGCGCCCGCAGCGGGTGCTGAGCCGGGATCAACTGCTGGATCTGGCCCGTGGTCGCGAGGCTGTGGCGTTCGATCGCGCCATCGATACTCTGGTGAGCCGACTGCGCCGCAAGCTGGAGCGGGATCCCAAGAATCCGGAGCTGATCAAGACCATCTGGGGTGGCGGCTATATGTTCTCCACTGACGTGACGCAGGTTTAAGCGGTGGGTGCCTTGCGACGACTGTGGGCACGGATGTGGCCCAAGGGGCTGACCGGCCAGATCATTCTGGTGGCGCTGGCGGGGTTGATCCTGATCCAGCTGCTCAGCATCCAGATCTACCGCTCAGATCGGGAGGAGGCGCTCGGCTTCGTCAACAGCCGCAACGCCATGCAACGGATCATCTCGGTGGTACGGCTGCTCTCCCTCTCCCCCCCCTCTCTTTATGACGAGATCCTCAAGGCGAGTCGCAACGAGACTCTGCTGCTGCGCCTCTCCGATGAGCCGCTGCAGCCAGACAACCGCAGCCCCCGCTTCGAGCAGCTGGTGCGCTCGCGCCTCAACTATCCTCCCGGCCTCACCGTCGAGATCAGCGCCGAATTGAAAGAGAATTCCCAGCGCAGCAAGGCGTGGGAGCACCACACCCGCATGATGCGGGATCGCAAAGGGTCGCCCCCGCCGCGGGATATGCGGCTCTATGGCTCCATCGAGCTGCCCCAGGGGGGCTGGCTGCAGTTCAGCTCACTGGTCGACAAAGAGGCGGGCAGCTGGTCGTGGCAGACCACCCTCAACCTGATGCTGGTCGCTAGCCTGGTGATCGGGCTGATGGTGCTGCTGTTTCGCCGCGCCACCCGCCCGCTCAAGCAGCTGGCGGGCAATGCGGAACGGCTGGGACGGGGCGAGGATATCGAACCTTTGAAAGAGGCGGGACCGACCGAGATCCGCGAATCGATTCAGGCCTTTAACCGGATGCACACCCGGCTCGACCGCTTCGTGCAGGACAGAACCCGGATGCTGGCGGCTATCTCCCACGATCTGCGCACCCCCATCACCAGCCTGCGACTGCGCACCGAGTTTCTGGCTGATGGCGAGGACAAGGAGCGGATCCAGCAGACCCTGCAACAGATGGAGCAGATGCTGGCGGCAACCCTCAGCTTTGCCCGCGAAGAGGGGCAGCAGGAGGCCACCCGCGAGCTGGATCTGGTCAGCCTGCTGGTCAGCCTGTGCGATGACTATGCCGATACCGGCCAGCCGGTTACCTGTCTGGCGGAGGGCAAAGAGGTCTACGCCTGCCGGGCCAACACCTTGCGCCGGGTGCTGCAGAACCTGATCGGCAACGCCATCAAATATGCCGGCAGTGCCGAGGTATCGCTGGAGCGAACCCGGGAGGCACTATTGATTCGAGTCTGCGACCACGGCCCCGGGATAGACCCGGCGCGGCTGGAGGATGTGTTCAAACCCTTCGTACGCCTCGATGAGGCGCGCAACACCGAGTCGGGTAGCGTGGGGTTGGGGCTCTCCATCGCGCGCACCCTGGTCCATCAACACGGTGGCGAACTGGTTCTGCTCAATCGGCCACAAGGGGGCGTGGAGGCGCTGATCAGCCTGCCGTTGTAAGCAGTCACTCTAACTGCCAGCCTCCTTATAACGCCGTTTGCATCATGCAAACTTCATCATTTGAGCGCTTGTTCTTCTACCGTGAAGATGGTGATAATCGGAGACCACGGACGGTACACCGTAACGGATTGGAGCAAGGATGGTCTCTGCCAGGATAGGAGTCATAGTCGGCATCGGATGGGGGCTCCTGCTGCTCGCGCTTGCCCTGCCGGTCTGGGCCAAAGCAGCAGAAGAGCCGATCATCATCACCAACTCCAAAGCCTGGCAACCCTTCTCTTTTATCAATGAATCCGGGCAACCGGATGGCTTGCTGATCGACTTGTGGCGTGAATATGCCCGAGTGACCGGGCAGAAGATCGAATTTCGACTGGTTGACTGGCAGGGTTCCCTCGATCTGCTTGAGAGGGGTGAAGCTGACGCCCACGCCGGGCTGCTCTGGTCATCGGAGCGGGACAAATTGTTCGATTATGGCCTGCCGCTCACCCAACTTGACTCTCAGCTCTTCTTCTCGCGGGAATTGCGTGGCAATGATGTGCAATACACCTTGCTCCATGACTCGGTCGGCGTAGTGGCCGGGGGCTACGAGGAGTATTACGCCAGACATCATTTCCCCGACACCAAACTACAGACCTTCGATGACAATGACACCATGCTGGCCGCCGCCTTCAAGGGTGAACTGAAGGCCTTTATCGCTGATTTGCAGGTTGCCAACTTCTACATTTACACCTCTGCCGACCCTACCCGCTTCATTCCGGTGCGCCATCTCTATACCAGTGAGGTTCGCTTTGCCGTCAAGAAAGGCGATCTGGCGTTGCTGGCACAACTGAACGAGGGGTTTGCCAACATCAAACAGAGTGATCGGGATCGGATCATCCGCAAGTGGATGCATGTCGAGACTGTTTATCCCATCCACCTTGGCCCCTGGTTGTTGCTGGCCGGTGTCTTGGTCATGGTGGCCTACATAGTGCAATTGCGCCGCGCGGTCGCCCGCCGTACCAGTGAATTGAGCAAAGCCAACGTCAGACTGGAGAAGCTGGCCAGCACCGATCCCTTGACGGGTCTGCTTAATCGGCGGGCCTTCATTCCCGCGCTGGAACAGCAGCTGGCAGCGGGCAATCCGTGTGCTTTGTTGCTGTTCGATGTGGATCACTTCAAAGAGATCAACGATCGGTTTGGTCACAGCATCGGGGATATGTCGCTGGAGCAGCTGTCTGCAACTGTGGCGGGGATATTGCCGGAAGGCGCTCTGTTTGCCCGCATTGGCGGGGAAGAGTTTTGCCTCTTGCTGCAACTCAACAGCTTGGCAGAAACAGAGCGCTGGGCCGATCGTATCTGTCAGGAGTGCCACCGGCAGCCGCTGCAGACCCGCGGTGGCGATGTCACCCTCTCCATCAGCACCGGGGCGGTCTGGGTTGCTGCGAAAGCCAGCGCGGATGCTGACCAGCTGTTACGGCAGGCAGATGACCTGATGTATCAAGCCAAAGCGTCAGGGCGCAATACCTGGCAAGCCGCATCCTATCAGGAGGAGGGCGGCTCATAGCGCTCGATTAACGCAGTCATCAGCGATAGAGGGAGGCTGCAACAACATCGATAACAACAAGAGCCTTTTGCATCTTCCCCCCCGATCCCTGACAATTCCCACTCCTGTGAAGTGACGGAAATGGCTCCTCTTTTCCGGCGCTCATCCCCTCTTGTGAATTGGCGGGAGTCGTCCATGTTTACCCTCTACCACTCCAATCAGCTGGATCTGCTCAAGGAGCTGTTGGTCAACCATATCCGGCAGGCCCCTCTCTCTCACCCCTTCGATCGGGAGCAGATCCTGGTGCAGAGCCCGGGCATGGCCCAGTGGCTCAAGCTGGAGCTGGCCAAAGCCTTCGGCATCGCCGCCAATATCGACTTTCCGTTGCCCGCCAGCTTTATCTGGGAGATGTTCACCCGGGTGCTGGCGGACGTACCGCGCCAGAGTCCCTACAACAAGGGCTCCATGAGCTGGCAGCTGATGACCATTCTGCCTGCCTTGCTGGATCGTCCTGCCTTTGCCCCGCTCGCCGCCTATCTGAGCGGTGGGGATGAGGAGGTGCCTGACAAGGATCCCGAGCAGGTGCGGTTGTGGCAGCTCTGCCAGAAGGTGGCGGATCTCTTTGACCAATATCTGGTCTATCGGCCGGACTGGATCGCCCGCTGGGAAGAGGGGGAGGGACTGGTCGGCACAGGCAGTCAGGAGCTGGCCGGGGTGAGCGGTCAGGATTGGCAGCCGGAGCTGTGGCGCGAGCTGGTGGCCCGCACGTTGGCGCTCTCTCCGAGCGGCTACCACCGTGCCAACCTCTACGAGGAGTTTATCCACGAGCTGGCACGCACCGCCGATCTGCCGGGCAAGCTGCCGCAGCGGGTCTTTGTGTTCGGCATCTCGGCGCTGCCGCCGCGCTATGTGGAGGCATTGCTGGCCCTCGGCAGTCGGCCGGAGGTGGAGGTGCACCTGTTTGTCACCAACCCCTGCCGTTACTACTGGGGGGATCTGCTGGATCGCAAGACGCTGGCGCGCCTCGAGAACAAGCTTAAACCCGGCACTGATATCGAGACCTTGCAGGGCCCCGCCAACCCGCTGCTCGCCTCCATGGGCAAGCTGGGGCGCGACTACCTGCATCAGCTGATGGAGCTGGAGGTGCCGCAAATCGAGGCCTTCGTCGATATCGACGAGGTAGACGCCAAGGGCAATGTCAGCCTGCTGCGCGCCATCCAGAAGGATGTGCTGGAGCTGGCAGAGCGAGGCGCTGGTCAGTTCGATCTCGACAGCAGCCATCACAAGAGCCCGATCGATCCGGCGGATGGATCCTTGCAGATCCACGCCTGCCACGGCCCGATGCGGGAGCTGGAAGTGCTGCACGACCGGCTGCTGGCGCTGTTCGAGCAGGACCCGTCCCTCACCCCGAAAGATGTGGTGGTGATGATGCCGGATGTGAACAGCTACGGCCCCTATATTCAGGCGGTCTTTGGCTCGAGGGGGCAGATCCCGTTCGCGGTATCGGATCGGGCGGCGAGTCAGGAGAGCCCGCTGCTGCAAAGCTTCCTCGCCCTGTTGCACCTGCCGAGCGCCCGCCTCGGCGCTGGTGAGCTGCTCGCCATTCTCGAGGTGCCCGCCGTGCTGCGCCGCTTCGAGCTGGATGACGACGAGTTCAACCAGCTGCGGGTCTGGGTGCAGGAGACCGGCATCCGCTGGGGGCTGGACGACGGCTACCCCGTCCGTTTCGATCTGCCGCCCATGTCCGGCAACAGCTGGCTGTTCGGCCTGCGCCGCATGCTGCTCGGCTTTGCCATGGGCGACGGCGAGCCGGTGGCGGGCATTTTGCCCTACGCCGATATCGAGGGGCAGCAGGGGCTGGCACTCGGCAAGCTCGCCTGGTTTGTCGATTCGCTGGCCGAATTCCTGCCCCGCCTGCAACAGGCGCAGCCGCTGGCTGAGTGGAACGCCTGCCTGCTGGCGCTGCTGGAGCGCTTCTATCTGGCCGACGAGGATGAAGAGCGTCAGCTCCAGCTCATTCGGAGCCAGCTGGCCGAGTGGCAGACCCGGCTTGGCGAGGCCCGTTTCGAGCAGCCTATCACCGCCGATTTGTTGCAGGACTACCTCGGCAGCGTGCTGGGGGAGTCCCGCTCCAGCCAGCGCTTCCTCGCCGGTCAGGTCAACTTCTGCACCCTGATGCCGATGCGCTCCATCCCCTTCAAGCAGGTCTGTCTGCTGGGCATGAACGACGGCGTCTACCCGCGCACCCTGGCCCCCATGGGGTTCGATCTGATGGCGGTGGCATCGCGGCGCGGGGATCGCTCCCGTCGCGATGATGACCGCTACCTCTTCCTCGAGGCGCTGCTCAGCGCCCAGCAGGGGCTCTATATCAGCTATCAGGGCTTCAGCGCGCAGGACAACAGCGACAAGGTGCCCTCCGTGCTGCTGGCGGAACTGATCGACTATGTGCGGCAGGGCTTTGTGCTGGCGGGGGATGAGAGCCTCGACGACGAAACCTCCGGCAAGCGGCTGCTCAACCACCTGATGGTGGCGCACCCGCTCACCCCCTACAGCCGCCACTACTTCTACCCGGAGGCGGGTTCGCGGCTCTTTACCTATGCCGCCGACTGGCTGCCCGCCCTTAACCCAGAGCGCGGCGCGGCCAACTTCCAGAGCGGCGAGCTGCCGCTGCCGCCAGATTGGAACAGAGGGGGGGGCAAGGAGCAGGGGTTGGAGCTGGCGGAGCTGCTGCGCTTCTATCGCCAGCCCACCAAATATTTCCTCAACCGCCGCCTCAAGGTGTGGTTTGAGTTGAATGAGGCCAACATCGAGGACAGCGAGCCGTTCGAGCTGGATGGTCTGCAACATTATCAGCTGAAAGATCTGCTGCTCGATGCCCATCTGGCAGAGGGGGACAGTCCAGAGCGGAGCGACAGCGTGAGCATACGGCGCGAGCGGTTGCAGCTCACCGGCCTGCTGCCGCAAGGGTGGTTCGGCAGCCTGCTGCTGGACGATCTGGATGCAGAGATGGGCAAGCTGGCGGATCGGCTGCGGCCATGGGTTGCTGCCAATGAGTCAGAAAAGCAGGCGGTGGAGATCGATATCTCCCTGACCCAGGGCCAGTTGCAAGGGTGGATCGACACCCAGAAGGGGCGCTTGCTGGTGGTCAAACCCGGCAGCTTCAACGGCAAGGATCTGCTGCTGGGCTGGATCCAGCACCTCTGTCTCTCATTGAGCGGCGCCCCCGGCGACACCCTGCTGTTCGATGCCAAACAGAGTCTGCGGTTAGCCAAGCTCGCTGCCGACGAGGCGCGGCCCAAGCTGGCGGCCCTAGTGGCGTGCTGGGCGCAGGGGATGAAGCGGCCGCTGCCCTTCTTCCCGAGCACCGCTTGGGATTGGCTCAAGGCGATCGAGAAGGATCCCGACAAGCCGGAGGCGGCCGACAAGGCGGCTCTCACCCGTTTCAACGGCGGCTGGATGATCAATGGGGAAGGGGAGGACGTTTACGTCGCCCGCTGCTTCCCCGAACTCGATGACGAGGTGCTGGGGCAGTTGCAGGCGCTGGCCCGCGAACACCTGACCCCGCTGCTCAAGACCCTGGAGGAGCTGAAATAATGGCTAACCCGCTCAATACATTGCGTTTTCCCCTCCATGGTGAACGACTGATCGAAGCCTCCGCCGGAACCGGCAAGACCTACACCATCGCCGGCCTCTACCTGCGCCTGCTGCTGGGCCACGGCCCGCTCATTGAAGAGGGCGCCGATGCCGGTCAGCCGAGCGCCCACGAACGGCCGCTCTCGGTGACCGAAATTCTGGTGGTGACCTTTACCGAAGCGGCAACCGCCGAGCTGCGCGGGCGGATCCGCGGTCGCATTCACGAGGCGCGCCTCGCCTTTATGCGCGGTGAGAGCAAGGATGATTTGCTGGCCCAGCTACTGGCCGAGGTGGCGGATCACGAACTGGCGGCCCGTCGCCTGTTGGCCGCCGAGCGGCAGATGGACGAGGCGGCGGTCTTTACCATCCACGGTTTCTGCCAGCGGATGCTCAAGCAGAACGCCTTCGAGTCGGGCGCCCTCTTTGAAACCGAATTTCTTACCGACGACAGTCAGCTCAGGCTGCAGGCGGTGAGCGACTACTGGCGCGCCGAGTTCTATCCGGTGGATAAAACCCTCGCCAGTTCGGTGCGCGCGCTCTGGCCGAGCCCCGCCGCCCTGCTGCGAGAGATGGGTAGCTGGCTCGACAACAGCGAGCTGGAGATCCACCCCGCCTTGGGGGATGAGACCCTCGCCGCCCGCCATCAGGTGGCCATGAGTCGCATTACGGCGTTGAAGAGCGAGTGGCTGACGCAGACGGACGAGATCCGCCGCCAGACCGATGGGCAAGTAAGCCGCTACACCGGCAAGAACTATGAAGGCTGGCTCGCCAAGATAGGCGACTGGGCACAGGACGAGAGCAGCGGCTACGCCATTCCCAAGGAGCTGGAGCGCTTCGGCCAGACGGTGTTGGAAGAGAACCTCAAGAAGGGGGGGGCAGTGCCGAGCCTGCCGCTGTTTAGCCAGATCGACCAGCTGCTGGCGAGCCGCCCCGGTATTCGGGATCTTATCCTGCAACGGGCCGCCAAAGTGGTGCGCAGCCGGATGCAGGCGAGCAAGCGCCAAGCCCATCAGCTCTCGTTCGATGACCTTCTGAAAGACCTCGACGGGGCGCTCGGCTCAAGCCTGGGCGAGCGGCTCTGCGAGCGCATTCGCGCCACCTATCGGGTCGCGATGATCGATGAATTTCAGGATACCGACCCCCAGCAGTACCGCATCTTCCATCGTCTCTATGGTTCACAAGAGAATGGTTCACAAGAGAGGGGCGGCCACCAAGACACGGCGCTGCTGATGATCGGCGACCCCAAGCAGGCCATCTACGGCTTTCGCGGCGCCGACATCTTTACCTACATTCAGGCGCGGCGAAATGTGAGCGCCCACTACACCCTCGGGCGCAACTGGCGCTCCAGCAGTGCGCTGGTGGGGGCGGTCAACGGTCTGTTCGAGCGGGCGAGAGATCCCTTTATCTACGAGGCGGATATCCCCTTCCTGCCGGTGGAGGCGCAGGGCAAGAGCAAGGCGCTGCTGCTCGATGGCGCTACCGCGCCGGTGCTCCACTGCTGGCAGCTGACCGGCCAGCCAACCTTCAATCGGGGGGATTACCAGAGCAAGATGGCCCGCGCCACCGCCGCCGAGATCCACCGTCTGCTGACGCTGGCCCGTGAGGGCAAGGCGCAGATCGGTGACAAGGCGGTGAAGGCCGGGGATATCGCCGTGCTGGTGCGCACCGGAACCGAGGGCAAGCTGGTGCAGCAGGAGCTGGCGCGTCTCGCCATCGCCTCTGTCTATCTGTCGAACCGCGAGAGCGTGCTGGAGCAGGTGGAGGCGCGGGAGATCCTGCTGATCCTGCACGCCTGCCAGAACCCGAGCGAAGAGCGCAGCCTGCGGGCGGCGCTCGCCACCGGCCTGTTTGATCTGGATGCCAGGGCGCTCGATGGGCTGGCCAGCGACGAGCGGGCGTGGGAGAACGCGGTGCAGGAGTTTATGGAGTACCGCAAGATCTGGCACCGCCGTGGCGTGCTGGCCATGCTGCGGGCCCTGCTGCACCGGCGCAATCTCGCCTCCTCCCTGCTGGCAAGCCCCTATGGCGAGCGGCGGCTGACCAACTTCCTCCATCTTGGCGAGCTGTTGCAACAGGTGAGCAGCGAGCTGGACGGGGAATATGCCCTGCTGCGCTGGCTGGGGGAGGCGGTGAGTCGCCCCAACGGGCAAGATGCGGAGCAGGTACTGCGCCTCGAATCCGAGCGCAAGCTGGTGCAGATCGTCACCATCCACAAATCCAAGGGGCTGGAGTACCCGCTGGTGTTCCTGCCTTTCATCTGCAGCCACAGAACCGCCGAGACCCCGCTCTATCACGAGGCGGATGAGGCGGGTAATCGCACCATTCTCGATCTGACCGGCGCCGAGGGTTCCCTGGCCGAGGCCGACCGCGAGCGCCTTGCCGAAGATTTGCGGCTGCTCTATGTGGCGCTGACCCGGGGCGTTTACGCCACCTGGCTGGGGTTGGCGCCGGTGCGGGCGGGGGCGGGCAAGTCGGAGAAGACCGACCTGCACCACACCGCCATCGGCTACCTGCTGCAAAAGGGCGAAGAGGGGGATGCGCAGACGCTGGCGGCCGCTCTGACCGAGCTGTCACAGGCGCTGCCCGGGGTGGCCGTCGGTGAACCCTCGCTCACCCGTCCGGCCCCGCTGCTGCCAGAGGAGGAGCAGTTGGGCGAGCCGCAGGTGCGCCACTTTAGCGGTTCCCTTGAGCGGGACTGGTGGATCAGCTCCTACTCCGGGCTGGCGGCGCAGGGTCACGGTCACAGCAAGGGGGTCTTGGCCAATCCCGGTTTCGATGATGAGGTGGTGACCGAGGCGGCTGCGCTGGCTTCCGAGCAACCGGAGGAGGCGCCCCAGCCCTCCATCTTCACCTTCCCGAGAGGGGCGCGTCCCGGCACCCTGCTGCACAGCCTGTTCGAGACCATCGATTTTCAGAGTGCCGCTGGTGAGCCGCTGGCGGAGCATATCGCCACCCTGCTGGCGCAGGATGGCTTTGAGGAGAGCTGGGCTCCGGTGCTGCAACAGCAGGTGGAGGCGGTGCTCGATACCCCGCTCGATACCGGCTTTGGTGAGCCGGTGCGGCTGCGGGACTTGAGTGCCGAGCGCAAGCAGGTGGAGCTGGAGTTCTTCTTGCCCATGGGGCGGGTGACGGCGCCAGCGCTGACCGCGCTCTGCCAGCAGCACGACCCGTTGTCGCGGGGCAACAAGCCGCTCAGCTTTGCCACCGTGCAGGGGATGCTCAAGGGCTTTATCGATCTGGTGTTCGAGTGGCAGGGGCGCTGGTATCTGCTCGACTACAAATCGAACCATCTCGGCATGAGCCCCGCCGATTACAGCCGTTCGGCGCTGGAGCGGGCGATGGCCGAGCACCGTTACGACCTGCAATACCAGCTCTACTCGCTGGCGCTGCACCGGCTGCTCACCCTGCGCCTGCCGGGCTACGACTTCGAGCAGCACTTTGGCGGCGTTTTCTATCTGTTCCTGCGCGGCATGCCGCAGGGGGGCATTTTCCATACCCGCCCGAGCCGTGAACTGGTGCTGGGGCTGGATAAGTTGTTTCGCGCAGGCAGTGAGCTGCCAGCAGCGGGATCCCAAGCATTGAACGAGGTAGAAGCATGAGCGGCACCATGATCAGCACTGCGACCAGCGCAATAGTGGTTGAACGGTTAAAAGCACTGGCGCTGGCTGGCCGTATCCGCCAGCTGGATCTGCAATTTGCCAAGCTGGTGGCCGATCTGGGCGGCAGCCCCGAGCTGGTGCTGGGGGCGGCGCTCACCTGCTTCGAGCTGGGGCGCGGCCATGTCTGCCTGCCGCTTGAAATGCTATCTGCCGGATCTCTGCGCCCGTTCGGGCTGGATCCCCAACAGAGCCGGGATCTGCTGGTGGATCTGGCGGATGCTGCCCGCTGGCCCGCTCTGTTTGCGGCAAGCCAGCTCGTTGGTACGGAGCAGGATGAGGGGCTCGCCCCGCGCTGGCCGCTGCGGCTGTGGCACGGGCGGCTCTATCTCACCCGCTACCACGATCACGAGCAGGGGGTGGCCCGCCATCTGCGCGCGTTGAGTGAAAGAGCCGAATGGCCTGAAATTGCCCCGGCCCTGTCGCGGCTGTTTGCCCGCGACTACGGGCTGGTGTTCGGGGCGCTGCTCAAGGCCCGCCTCGCCCCCGACTTCTCCGCCCGCCACTTTATCGAGAAGTATCTCGATCTGGTGTTCCCGAGCGAGGTGGACTGGCCCGCCATCGAGGCGCTGCTGGCCAGCGCCCAGGCGGCGAGCGATCTTGGCAAGCTGGATGCGCTGGTGCCCGAGGCGCTCTGCTGCAACGGCCAGAAACTGGCGGCAGCCACCGCGGCGGCACGCCCCTTTGCGGTGATCTCCGGCGGCCCCGGCACCGGCAAGACCACCACGGTCGCCAAACTGCTCGCCATTCTGGTGGAGACCGGCCTGCAAGCAGGCAAGGCCCCGGCAATCCGGCTGGTGGCCCCCACCGGCAAGGCGGCGGCGCGCCTCACCGAGAGTATCGGCACTGCCTTGCAGGCGCTGGATCTGCCCCCCGAGTGGGTGGAGGCGATCCCCACCGAAGCGGGCACCTTGCACCGGCTGCTCGGGGTCATCCCGGGGCGCAGCCAGTTCCGCCACCACGCGGGTAACCCGCTGCACCTCGACTTGCTGGTGGTGGATGAGGCCTCCATGGTCGATCTGCCGATGATGGCGCGCCTGCTTGATGCACTGCCGAGCCACGCCCGCCTGATCCTGCTCGGCGACAAGGATCAGCTCGCCTCGGTGGAGGCGGGGGCCGTGCTCGGCGATATCTGCAGCTTTATCGAACAGGGCATCAGCCCGGCGCAGGCGGATTGGCTCTCCCGCCAGACCGGCTACCGCTTGCAGGGCTCGCCCGCGGGGGCGCCGGTGCGCGACAGCCTCTGTTTGCTGGCCAAGAGCTGGCGCTTTGATCAGCACTCCGGCATCGGCCAGCTGGCGCGCGCCTGCAACAGCGGCGATGCCACCGCGGTGGAGGCAGTCTGGGGTATGGGCTTTGCCGATATCAGCCTGCACCCCTGGGCGGGGGATGCCTACGATGCCCTGATTGCCCAGGGGGTGGCCGGTTACGGCAGCTATCTGAAGGCGGCCCGCGCGGGGGAAGATCCCGCCGCCGTGTTCAAGGCATTCAACAGCTTCCAGATCCTCTGCGCCCTGCGCGACGGCCCGTTCGGGGTGCTGGGGCTAAACGAGCGGCTGGAACTGGCCCTGTCACGGGCCGGGCTGATTGCCCGCGATGGCGACTGGTATGCCGGTCGCCCTGTGATGGTGGTGCGCAACGACCACGGCGTCGGCCTCTACAACGGCGATATGGGGCTCTGCCTGCCCGATGAAAGTGGTCGGCTCAAGGTATGGTTTGAGCAGCCGGATGGCACCCTGCGCGCCCTGCTGCCCAGCCGCCTGCCACCCCATGAGACGGTCTACGCCATGACCATCCACAAATCCCAGGGCTCCGAGTTTGCCCATACCGTGCTGGTGCTGCCCGACAGCCCCAGCCCATTACTGACCCGTGAGCTGGTCTATACCGGCATCACCCGCGCCAAGGCGAAACTCGATCTCTACGGCGATCGCGCCCTGCTGGCACAAGCGGTGCGGAAAAAGACCGAGCGTTATTCCGGTTTGGCGGAGAGGTTGGGGGAGTGATTAATTGGATGGCGGTAAAGGGATTTACCGCCATGGGAAAAGAAATTTGCTGCATATTGTCATGAATCGATTCTGATTAGAGGTTATTGATGAAGGATTTACTTAAGTCATTGAAAGATAATGCAACATCTAGACTAAATAATCCTATTATCGGCGCGTTCGTCTTGTCTTGGATGTTTTTGAATATAAATGGAGTTGCTAGGTTTATATTGGAAAGTAACCAAGGGAAGCTTGACATTATAAAGAATAAAAGTTGGGGGGTTACAGATGATCTGTTAATCCCATTTCTAGTATCTGTCGGATATTTGGTAATACTTCCAGTTTTAAATACGATCTACAGCTTTATACATGATAATTGCATTGATAAAATTAGAGATGAAAATAGCAATAAAGCGCAGAAAGACGCCTTTGTTAGAAGAAAGGAGACCGTGTGCGCAAAAATTGAGTCAACTGATGAATATGTTGTTAAGTTAAAAGACAAAGAATTAGAGTTATGGGCAGGTCAAAAATTAGAGCTCATTCGTGAAATAATAAATCTTAAGGGTAAGTATGCGAAATTGCTTTCTGATTTCGAACTTAAATCGAAAGAGTTCCGCGCTGATAATAATAAGTTAAGTCTTTCTGTTGCACAATTGGAACATACCAATAAACGCTTGTCAGCGCAAGATTCAGAACAAAGAGATTATATTGGGAGAGTTGTTACCAATCTAGACAAAGCATTGAATTCACTGGAGAATAAAATCGTAAGCGATACAAGATTTGATGAGATAGAAAAAATTAGAAATGAAATATCCGATGTTAGAAATAAATTTTATGTATGGGATGATGATATTCCATTCTGATTTTTTCATGGCTTGTAGCTTATCTCGTATGTTGGGCTTCGCAGGCTCAGCACACAACCTACTGATTGTGTAGGTTGTGGCTGAGCGTAGTGAAGCCCAACGTTTACCGCGTGCTCTCTTTTTTCCTGCCCCTCATCCCCGACCCTTCTCCCGCAAGGGGAGAAGGGAGATTTGGCTCCGTGGCTATATCTCGAATTCACACGCCATTGCCAACGCTATATCCTCGATGCCGCATGACCCCCTCTCCCTTTGGGAGAGGGGGCGGGTTGCCACAATGCCCACTTCGTAAAATCGGGTAGGGTGCAATGAACGAAGTGAATTGCACCGCCCATATTTATCTTGCAAAATGGTGGGATATTTTTCGTTTTTAATGATAAATCAGGCAGTAAAATGACAATTCATATTTTTAAAAGCGAACGGTGCAAGAACATGCTGCTTGGGGGTGGTTTTATATTTCTGGTTGTTCTATGGTTGGCAAGTATCTTATTCAAGACAAGATTGTCAGATAAAACACTTATTGCTGACTTGGTTCCTGAGTTGCTCACCTACATTACTATCAGTGCGTTATTTGGATTGGTTGGTGCGATAGTAACTGCTTTTCGATGTCCTAGACGTAATGCCTTAAAATATATTGTAAAAGCGTTTGGTAGTTGCTTTTTCATGATGCTTATAACGTCATGGTATGGCTATGATATGTACGTCTATTTTTATCCAGATAAAGTGGTCAGTTATGATACGGAATATAAAGTGGTTCACCCCGGACCATCCAAAGGTAAATACGGCCGTTGTGAGGCAGGCTTAAAAATAAAAGATAAGCATACAGGGTATTGGTTTAATATTTGTTACAGTGATAATAACCTTGGTAAGGAGCAGATTCGGGATTATGGTGAGGTATGGGTGAAAACTCGGGTTAACGAGGCTGGGTCATACCTGGAGAGCTACAAGGTATATCCAGAGAAATCTTATTTTTCTATCCCCTCACCGCCAACCTCTTTCCAGCAAGTAAATAAGGAGTTAATCTCGTTCTCGCGCCCAGATTAAGCTTCTCTAATCGAACCGGTGTGGCTGGCGATCATAAATAGCGGTTCCGAATAGTAGATCACCGGAGGAAGGGAACTCAGTCCAGTTTGTGCGATCTGATTAGTCGCCAAACAAAACAAGCCACACCCAAAGGACTGAGTTGATGCCTATCCTACCACCCCTGCCACGGCCACAGCGCCGCCGCATTCACAAAATCATCCATGCCACCCGTGATAAAGGACATGCTCGTCGCTTGATGGCCATCTTGCTGTTACATGAAGGACGTACGGTCACCGATGTTCATCACCTTACCGGCGCTGCGCGCTCGACCATCGGTCGTTGGCTTCGGTGGTATCGAGATGAAGGCATAGATGCGCTAGAAGCCTTACCGGCTGGCCGTGCCCCAGTTTTACCTGTCGCCAAGATGGTCACCTTACTGGTGCTGCTCATGCAGTTTTCTCCGCAAGATTTTGGTTATCAGCGCAGCCGTTGGTGTACCGAGCTATTAGCTATCAAAATCAATAAGTTAACATGGCTCAATGTGGCCGCCTCCACACTTCGTCGATGGTTACCTCGTATGGGGATTGTCTGGCGCAGGCCCGTGCCGACCTTGCGGATAAAAGACCCGGCCTATCAGGAGAAAATGGCGAATATCGACGCCGCGCTGGCCCGTTGTAATGCTGATAATCCGGTGTTTTATGAGGATGAAGTCGATATAGACCTCAATCCCAAATTAGGGGCCGACTGGATGTTCAGAGCGCAACAAAAGCGTGTTGTCACTCCGGGGCAGAATGCCAAGCATTACCTGGCAGGCGTTCTTCATACAGGCAACGGAAGAGTGCTTTACGTCAGCGGGATAAAGAAAAACTCATCGCTGTTTATCGCCATGCTGGAAAAGCTGCGCCACCACTACCGACGAGCCAAAACCATCACGCTGATCCTCGATAACTACATCATTCACAAAAGCAAACAGACCGAGCGATGGTTGAAGAAGAACCCCAAGTTCTGCCTGGTATTCCAGCCAGTTTACAGCCCTTGGGTTAATCACATAGAACGGCTGTGGCACAAGTTGCATGAAACCATCACGCGCAATCATCAATGCAGAGGGATGGCCAACCTGCTGGCTCGAGTGAAACACTTCATGGATACCGTGTCTCCTTTCCCGGGGAATGGCTATGGCACAGCGAAGGTGTAGCACTATTAGGATCAGTTATTTATTACCGGTGCCGCTTTATCCCCTTTCCCTGTGGGAGAGGGCAGGGTGACGGCGGGTAGGGTGCAATGAACGAAGTGAATTGCACCGCTGCTATTTATCTGGAAAAAGGTGTAATGCGCTTCGCTTATTACACCCTACATATCTCGTATGTTGGGCTTTGCAGGCTCAACACCAACCTACCGATTGGGTAGGTTGTGGCTGAGCGTAGCGAAGCCCAACGTTTACCGCGTGCTCTCTTTTTTCCTGCCCCTCATCCCCGACCCTTCTCCCGCAAGGGGAGAAGGGAGCAATGCTGTTACCGCTGTCCGATTACGCTTCGCTAATCGAACCTACGTGGCTGGCGATCATATTACCGGTGCTGCTTTATCCCCTCTCCCTGAGGGAGAGGGCAGGGTGAGGGCGGGTAGGGTGCAATGAACGAAGTGAATTGCACCGCTGCTATTTATCTGCCAAAAGGTGTAATGCGCTTCGCTTATTACACCCTACCTACACACGACAGGATGTCATTGATTGCGACTTGAATTTAACACCATCGATCTGGATCGGGATTACAAACGCTGTGTGCAGGTGTGCAGGTGTGCAGGTGTGCAGGTGCGCAGGGATGCCTATTTTTGCAGTTTTCATACCCATGATGGTTTTGCCGACTTTATCGACGGCTATCGGGGGCGGATCCGAGAAAGGCTGGGGCAAGCGCAATGGCACTACCTGCATGTCTGGGCGGGTGAACAACTGGTGGGACAACTGGAATTTCGCAGCTTTCCGATGAACCCGAGACTGGCTATGTGCAACTTATCTATCTGTTTCCCGAATATCGTGGCATTGGCTTGGCCGCCGAGTTGCAGGCCTATATCCGCCAGCAGTTGCTGGGGGCGGGCTGTAGAGGGGCCATTCTCTCTGTGAGTCGCACCAATGTGCGGGCCTTGAGCCATTACCGGCGATCTGGCTGGGTATTTCTGCGCCCCAATCCGAAACATCAGGAGACGGATTTTTATCGGCTGACCCTGGCCGATTGATCTCTGTGGTTGCCCCCGGGTATCCCCCATCTTTTCCATCCCCAAACGACTGAATCGTGAGTTAAATCCGGTAAATGGGGCGCACTTGAACCACACTTATGGCTCCCGTGATTCAGCCTGTGCCGTGAGTGGCCGATAACCGGGGAAACGGTGGTGCGGTGGGGTTCTGGCTGACAGATTTGTTGCGATATGCCAAGGTAGCGCCTCACGATAAAACAGCGATTCCCCGTGGTGGCGCGGGGCAGAAGAATAAGGGTAACCGCTATGGTGCAGGACTGTGACAGGATCAGGATCTCGGATGTTAGCGAAGCTGTGGTACACGGCATTCTGGAGGTGATCAGCGATGGTATCTGGGACTGGAATGCCAATACCGGTTTCGTCTATCGCAACTCCGGCTGGTACCGGATGCTGGGTTATGAGGTCCATAGCCTCGGTAATACCGTTTTCACCTGGGAGCAGGTGATCCACCCCGATGATCTGGCCGCAGTGATGGCGAATTTTGATCTCTGTCTGAGCGGCAATACCCCTGAATATCGCGCCGAATATCGTTGCCGCACCCGTGATGGCAGTTATATCTGGATTGAAGATTGCGGCCGGATCATCGAGCGCAACCCCAACGGTTCTGTGGCGCGAATGATCGGCGCTCATCACAATATCCACGCCAGCAAGCTGCTGCTGGATCAGCTGGAGCTGCGCAATCATTCGCTGGCGCAGCTGGTGGCTGAGCGTACCGCCGAGCTGGTGCGGCTGAATGAGGCGCTGCAACAGAAGGTGGAGGAGAATCGCCAGCTGGCAGAGACCGATGCCCTGACCGGCGCCGCCAGCCGCTATCGGCTGGAGCGGGCGTTGCAGCTGGAGTGCGAACGGGCTCG
Organism: Aeromonas sobria; assembly: GCF_006243315.1. Taxonomy (GTDB): domain Bacteria; phylum Pseudomonadota; class Gammaproteobacteria; order Enterobacterales; family Aeromonadaceae; genus Aeromonas; species Aeromonas sobria_A. Next base: position 142,203 of record NZ_NKWE01000039.1, on the reverse strand, counting down.
CCGTTTTCATCAGCCTTTTACGGTGATCGCCATGGATGTGGACAACTTCAAGCAGATCAATGACAGCTATGGGCATCACATCGGGGATCAGACCCTGATCAACGTAGTGGCGCGGGTGCGTAGCCATATCCGCGAGATCGATCTGCTGGCTCGCTGGGGCGGCGACGAGTTTATGGTGCTGTTGCCCAACACCGGCCGTGAGGATGCATTGGTGGTGGCGAGCAAGCTTCAAGCATGGATGGCGATCGATCCCATTTGCTCCCACGGCCCCACCACCATGAGCTTCGGGCTGGCGGAGTATCAGCCGGATGAGCGGAAGGAGAGTCTGATGGTGCGTGCCGATCGGGCGCTTTATCAGGCCAAGCAGCTGGGCAAGAACCAGATCTGCTAACGGCGCTCTCGCCAGTAACTCGCCAGTAAAAAGGGCCGCAGGATAAGATCCTGCGGCCCTTTTGCATTGTTACTGACGCGGCGCGACTTAGAAGTGGTAGCGCAGGCCCAGCTTGAAAGTATCCAGAGAGTAGTGATCGTCACCCAGGCTCAGGGCGTTGAACTGGCGCTCGTAACCGATACCGGCAGAGAAGTGGTCGTTGAAGGCGTAGTCCAGACCCACTTCCAGGTTGGGGTGTACAGTACCCTTGGTGGTGTTTTTGGTCATTTGGACATCGGCAATGTTCATAGAGAACTCGCTTTTGGTGCGAGTGTAAGCGATACCCGGCTTGGCATAGGCGCTGAAGCCCCAGGCCAGCGGCTGGCTCAGCTTGGTTGCCAGGCTGATGCTGCTGGTATCGATACTGGTGTTGGTGGAAAGATCCACACCATTCTTGCTCTGGCTCATGTGCTGACCATGCAAGCCACCTTCAACCGCCAGCCAAGACTTGAAGCTGTAACCCACGATCAGGCTGCCGCCATTGAGCTGGTCATCGATGATGCCGGCATTGCTCAGATCTTTGGCTTGGCCGTCGAGATCCATCTTGGAGGTGGTCAGATCCAGACCTGCATACCAGCCTTCGGCATGAGCGCCGCCATTCATGGCCAGGGCAAGCAGGGAGAAAGCGGCAATTTTATTAAACTTGTTCATGGATAAATAAACCTTATGTTGCGTGAACTGCGTGTGATTTATATTGCTCAATCCATGAAGCTTTTTATATTTCCGTCACATCTCTGTTTCCACAGAGGGGCCGCAGTATAGTCAGCGTATTTATGAATAACAAGAGTGTAATTTCCCCATGCGCCTAAATAATGCTGGCTGCAAGTAGGGCTATTTTGTTTAATAAATGGTGTTATTAGAGTTTTAGCTTTATTGAGCTTGAAATAATTAAGTGGCGAGTTTAATGGTTGTCGATGCGTTCATCTCTGATTCTATGTGATTGATTTTTATCGATATAAATTTTCCTTCGAGTGGGGTTATGTTTAGTTGACCAAAAATTAGCATCTCAGATGCCATTGATAGGTGCGAGTCTTTTTGTGGTTGTTTTTTGAGCTCCGTCACAAGATGAAACCGTGAGAAAAAAATCTATCTTTTTGCCTGTTTTTTGTTCTTTTTGTGGTTTGGGATTGTTCCGATTGTGATTTTGGTGGTCTTTTGAGGCTGTTTTTGCGGGTGTTGATGTTGCCCATCAGATGCGCGGGTGGGCTCTTATGGGTTTCTTTTTCTTCATCTGGCTGCACTTGTTGGGGTGGGGGCGGGATGTAATGGGAAGATATTGGTAGTGCTGGTCGATTAATTTTGTGGGCTTATATATACAAGCTATTTGAAAGATAAGATTTTTGGTGTTTTTAATAACTTGTTTATATTGATTTTTATATTTAATGAAACTTTTTTAGGCACAGTTTTAAATATATTTTATGCCAAAAATGGGTAATGATGGCCGTTTAGGATACCTTGCCAGAGAGGTCGTGGTGGCGGGCTCATCGGTGGGCTGCGTGTGGCCGGTGACACTTCCCCTGCCGGGGCCCTTGACCTGACCACTGAATTCAGGGAAAAGAAAAAGGCGGTGCTATCAGCGCCGCCCAATGCCAGGAAAGAGAAAAAACCTTACGGTTTAAAATAAAAAAATTTGGAAGCAAACAATCGATTTCTCAACCAGGAAGGGTCTTGAATTCGATACGTTTCGATTATGCGCGATGTTCTATGCAGCACTAGCAAAATGTTTGCGGGTTGAAAGATATGCACTGTCTGGTGTCAGATTTTGCGACCTCGCTGCTTAACTGGTCTGTCCTGATGGGCATTCTAAGCGGTTTTTTCTCTGGGGTATTTTTTCGGTGTCAATATCTGAGCCTTGAAGGTAAAAATAGGTCAGAAGCTGACTCGGCATAACCATGCAATGAAAGTGCGATAACAAGGAATAGTGGCATGACCTACAGCCAGACCCTGGCCAACAATATTCTCGACACCCTGAAGAAGACCCTGACCGACAAGGGGATCCGCTATCAGACCCTGGCGGAGGCGATGGGCGTCTCCATCGCCACCGTGAAACGGATGATGAACAAGCCCTCCCTGCCGTTCGATACCCTGCTGGAGATCTGCCATCTGGTGGGGCTCTCGTTCGAGGAGCTGCTGGATCGCACTCAGGATGCCCAGAGCCGCCGCGCCGTCTTTACGCAAGAGCAGGATGAGGCGTTTCACAACGAGCCGGGGCTCTACGCCTTTCTCGCCAATATCTTCTGGCGCGACAAGACGTTGATCGATCTCAAACGGGAGTACAGCCTGACCGATGCCTCCTGCTACCTCTATTTGCGCAAGCTGGAGAAGCTGGGCATTTTGCAGCTCGGTATCGACAACAGTTACCACTTCCTGATCAGCGAGCGGATCAGCTTCGAGCAGCACAGCCGTTTCGCCCGCCAGCAGGCGCGGCAGGCGATGTCGGTGCTGGGGGAGTATCTGGTGGAGAACATGCACAAGTCGAACAACTATATGGCGCTCTGTCAGCTGCACCTCAACGAGGGGGAGGCAATGGCGCTGATCGACCGGATGAAGGAGTACTGGCATGAGGAGCTCAAGCTCAACCGCCCCGCCATCGGCCAGCGGGAGCATGCCAAAACCTACACCATGTCGCTGCAACTGGCCGACTGCGGCTACCAGAGTTTCGACGACATGATCCCCAATATCGACTGCTGATCCTGCGGGATCCGCCGTGTTGGTTGGGGTCTACTCGGTGAGTTGAGGTACTTGCAGCAATCTGCCTGCGGCCGGTTGCAGCGCTTGGGTATCGAGACAGATGCGGATGGCCACTGTGTTCGACAGTGTTCTGGATATTCCCTAATCGGCGAGCCGGGTTTGTTGCTGCTTGCCTGCGGCTGGTTGCAATACTCGCGTATCGAGGCAGATACGGATTGCATCCGGCCGCCAGTGTTCGATATCGCAATCCACCAGACCGCCCCGCTCGTCGTAGTTGACCCGCACCAGCCTTAGCACGGCGCTCCCCTCCGCCAGATTGAGGGCGCGGGCGATGGCGCCTCGCGCCGCCGAGGGGGTGATCTCGAGGCTGGCACCACCCTGGCCTATGCCATAACGCTGCTGATAGAGCTCGGTGAGGGAGCTGGCCAACGGCGCACTGGCGATATCGGGAAAGCGGCTGGCCAGCAGGTGATGGCTGACGTGGAGCACCGGGCGACCGTCGATCAGCCGCTGGCGGCGGATTTCGTAGAGCGGGGTAAAGGGCGCAAGCCCCATCCAGCGGCACAGTTCGCTGCTGGCAAGCTCGTTGCCGTGGGCCAGCACCCGGGTTTCGGCGGTGCGTTGCTGCTCGCCGATCCACTGGTGAAAGTGGGTATGGATGGCGGGATCGTAGGTGAGCCGGGGCGGCGCCACGAACCAGCCGCGCCGCTCGGCCCGGTAGATAAGGCCATCCGCTTCGAGGCTGGAGAGCGCCTCCTTGATGGTGATGCGGGTAGTGGCAAATCGCTCGCTCAGGGCCCGTTCGGCGGGCAACTGCTGCCCGGCCGCCAGCTGGCCGCTGCCGATATAGCGGCGCAGGGTCTGGCAAATCTGTTCGCACTTGGAGGAGGAGCGGCCATCGGCCATGCTCTGTTCGTTCAGTATCTGCTCGCTCAATCTCGGCTCGGTCACACTCTTATCCCTGTTGCTTATTCAGAAGGCGGATGGCTGGCCAATCCCTTGCTGGAGTAGTCCAGCCTCACTCGGGTTCAGAGTTGTAACCGCGCTGGATGACAGCGACATGACAGGGTGATTGTCATTAAACTGCCATCAAAGCGCCCCGCCACCGTCACAATTCCCCTCTAGCATCCCTCTCGAACCTTAACTGACCTAGTCCAGAGGGATGGGATGATGAAAAGCGTGATCGCAAGTGCACTGGCCATGGTGGCCATCAGCCAACCGTTGTTTGCCACAAATAGCTATGCCGCCGAGAATATTGCGGATCTTGAGAAGGCCGCCCGCGGCGAAGGGCAACTCAGCAGTATCGGCATGCCCGACAGCTGGGCCAACTGGAAGGATACCTGGCAACAGCTGGGCAGCATCTACGGCATCAAGCATCAGGATACCGACATGAGCTCGGCGCAGGAGATCGCCAAGTTCGCCGCCGAGAAGGCCAACGCCACCGCCGATATCGGTGACGTGGGCGGCGCCTTCGGTCCGGTTGCGGTCAAGCAGGGGGTGACCCAGCCCTACAAACCCTCCACCTGGGCTGATATTCCCAACTGGGCGAAGGATGCGGACGGTCACTGGATGCTGGCCTATACCGGCACCATCGCCTTCCTGATCAACAAGGATCTGGTCAAGGCGGCCCCCACCAGCTGGCAATCCCTGCTGGGTGGCGACTACAAGGTGACCCTGGGTGATGTGGGTGTGGCTTCTCAGGCCAACAACGGCGTGCTGGCGGCGGCCTATGCCACCGGCGGCAGCGAGAAGAACCTCAAGCCCGCGCTGGATCTGTTCGGCCAGCTGGCCAAGCAGGGTCGCCTGTCGCTGAATGACCCGACCATCGCCAATATCGAGAAAGGCGAAGTGGAAGTGGGTGTGCTGTGGGACTTCAACGCCCTCAACTACCGCGACCAGATCGACCCCAAGAAGTTTGAGGTAGTGATCCCGAGCGACGGCTCCGTCATCGCCGGTTACACCACCATCATCAACAAGTGGGCCAAGAACCCCAACGCCGCCAAGCTGGCGCGGGAATACATCCTCTCCGATGCCGGTCAAATCAACCTGGCCCGTGGCTACGCCCGCCCCATCCGCAGCAACGTCACCCTGCCGGATGACGTCAAGGCCAAGCTGCTGCCAGCCGAGCAGTATGCCAATGCCAAGCCGGTCAGCGACCATGCGGCTTGGGAGCAGAGCTCCAAAGCCTTGCCGCGCCAGTGGCAAGAAACCGTCATGATCAACATGCAGTAAGGGAACCCAGTGCAACACAAGGTGATAGTGGTACTTGTGGATGGTCTGGCAGCCGAGGTAGCCCACACCATGGGCTACCTCGGTGGCATGGTGGAGGCGGGGCGCGGCCTGCATACGACCCTGAATGCTGCCCTGCCGTCTCTCTCCCGACCCCTCTACGAGTGCATCCTGACCGGCGTGCCGCCGGTGGCGAGCGGCATCACCCACAACGGGGTGAGTCGCCTCAGCCAGCACGACGCCATCTTCCATCTGGCCCGCGCCGCGGGTAAACGCACCGCAGCGGCGGCCTATTACTGGGTGAGCGAACTCTACAACCGCAGCCCCTGGCTGGCGGCGCGGGATCGCTTTACTCACGATGAGCAACTGCCGATCCAGCACGGCTGCTTCTACTGGGATGATGCCTACCCCGACAGCCATCTGCTGATGGATGGTGAGTGGCTGCGCAGCCAGTACGATCCTGATTTCCTGCTGATCCACCCGATGGGGGTGGATGACGCTGGCCACAAGTTTGGCCTCGATTCGCGCCAGTACCGCAATCAGGCGCGCCGGATGGACAGCTTGCTGGCCGATCTGCTGCCCCAGTGGCTGGCGGAGGGGTATCAGGTAGTGATCACCTCGGATCACGGCATGAACAATGACTTGAGCCACGGCGGCTCTTTGCCGGAAGAGCGCTCTGTGCCGCTCTGGCTGTTTGGCGATGCCTTTATCGAGCAGTGGCCGGATGGGGTGGTGATCGCCCAGACCCAGCTCTGCGCCCTGATGGCCGACCTGCTGGGCATTGCCCACGACAAGCCGGTGGCTCCCCCGCTGCTCAAGGCGGCCTTTATGCGCGAGGTGCATTGATGATGCCTGCAACCACCGAGATCCTGCTGGATCAACCCGTGGCCACCCGGCGCAAGGCGCGCCGCCACTGGCTGCCCGCGCTGGTGCTGCTGCCGTTTGTCCTGTTGATGATCCTGTTCCAGCTCGCCCCTATGGTGTGGGTGCTGGTGGGCAGCTTTCAGACCCCGGATGGCTGGGGCCTCGACTACTATCGGGAGATCCTGAGCTCCCCCTTCTATCTACAATCGTTCGCCAACTCGTTGCGGATCGCCGGTATCGCCAGTCTGGCGGGGCTTGCCATCGGCACTCTGGGGGCGGCGGCGCTGCGTCACAGCGGCGAGCGGGTCAAGCGGCTGCTGCTGGCCTTTGTCACCATGACCGGCAACTTCAGCGGGGTGCCGCTGGCGTTCGCCTTCATCATCATTCTCGGCATCAACGGTGCAGTGACCCTGCTGCTGAAATCCTGGGGATTGATTGACGGTTTCAACCTCTACTCGGGATCGGGCCTCATCCTCATCTACACCTACTTCCAGATCCCGCTTGCCCTGCTGCTGCTCTATCCGGCGTTTGATGCCTTGCAGGATGAGTGGCCGCAGGCCGCCGCGCTGCTGGGGGCGAGCAAGGGGCAGTATGTGTGGCACGTGGCGCTGCCGGTGCTGACGCCTGCGCTGCTCGGCACCCTGATCATCCTGTTTGCTAACGCAGTGGGGGCCTATGCCTCCGCCTACGCCCTCACTACCGGCAACTTCAATCTGGTGACCATCCGGGTGGCCAGTCTGGTCTCCGGCGACATCTTCCTCGAGCCCAATATGGCAGCGGCGCTGGCGGTGATCCTGATGGTGCTGCTGGGGGTGGTGACGGCCGCCAACCAGTGGCTGCTGAAAAAGAGCTATGTGAACAAGGGGCAATCCCATGCATGATTTGCAACCGCGCTGGCCCAAGTGGGTGCTGGTGGCGCTGGTCGCCACCCTGCTGCTGCCGCTGCTGGCCACCTTCCTCTATTCCATCTCCACCCGCTGGGGGGCGACCCTGCTGCCGGATGGCTTCACCCTCGACTGGTATCTCAAACTGTGGGGCGATCCGCGCTTTCTGGCGGCGTTTGGCCGCAGTCTGCTGGTCTGCTTCGCCACCCTGCTGCTGGGCACTTTGGTGCTGGTGCCGACCGTGCTGGTGGTGGCCTATTACTTCCCAAAGCTGGATCCCTGGATGAACCTGCTGATCCTGCTCCCCTTTGCGGTGCCGCCAGTGGTCTCGTCGGTGGGGCTGCTGCAGATCTACGCCGATGGTGTCCTGCCGATTATCGGCACGCCGTGGATCCTGATCGGCACCTGGTTCACCGTGGTGCTCCCCTTTATGTACCGGGCGCTGGCCAACAGCCTGCAAGGGGTACCGCTCAGGGATCTGATGGATGCTGCCCATTTGCTGGGGGCAAGTAGTCGCCGCGCCTTTCTGCTGGTGGTGATCCCTTGTCTGCGCAAGGGGCTGCTGGCTGCGCTGTTTCTTTCGCTCTCCTTCCTGCTCGGCGAGTTCGTGTTTGCCAACATGCTGGTGGGCACCCGTTACGAGACCCTGCAGGTCTACCTCTACAACATGCGCGCCACCTCGGGCCACTTCACCAGTGCGCTGGTGATGAGCTACTTCCTGCTGACCCTGCTGCTCACTTGGGCGGCCAACAGATTTCATCGGTGATCCAAGATGTTTCATTTAGAAGTCAATCAGTTGCACAAATCCTATGGCGATACTCCGGTGTTCGAGGGGATCGAGTTCGGCATTCGCAAGGGGGAGCTGGTGACCCTGCTCGGCCCCTCCGGTTGCGGCAAATCGACCCTGCTGCGGGCGCTGGCCGGGCTCACCCCGGTGGATGGCGGTCAGGTGCGGGTGGCCGGTGAGGACATTACCTGGCAGGCGCCCCAGAAGCGGGGCATCGGCATGGTGTTCCAGAGCTATGCGCTGTTCCCCAACATGACGGTGTGGGACAACGTCGCCTTTGGCCTCAAGATGAAGCCCCAACCGGGGCGTGAGCTGGCGGCCAGCGTGCAGGAAGCGTTGGAATTGGTGGAGCTGACCGGCTTCGAACGCCGCTATCCGGGTGAGCTCTCCGGCGGCCAGCGCCAGCGGGTGGCACTGGCGCGCGCCTTGGTTGTGCGGCCAAGGATCCTGCTGCTGGACGAGCCGCTTTCGGCGCTGGATGCCCGCATCCGCCGCAGCCTGCGCCAGCAGATCCGCGAGATCCAGCAGCGGCTCGAACTTACCACCATCTTCGTGACCCACGATCAGGAGGAGGCGCTCACCATGTCGGATCGGATCTTCCTGATGAACAAGGGATCCATCGTGCAGAGCGGTACGCCGGAGCAGATCTACACCCGCCCCGCCAGCGAGTTTGTGGCGGGTTTTATCGGCAACTACAACCTGCTTGGCGCCGAGCAGGGCAAGTCGCTGTTCGGCCCCCGTTTTCAGGGCAAGCTGGCGCTGCGGCCGGAGTCCATCACCCTGTTGCCCGCCGGGGCGACCAGCAGCGATCCCAGCCTGCCCGGCATCATTCGCCAGCAACAGCTGCTCGGCAACGTGATCCGCTATCAGGTGGAGTGCGAGGCGGGGCTGTTGACGGTGGATTGCCTCAACCGCTCGGCTGGCGATCTGCTGGCCACCGGCAGCGCCGTGACCCTGGCGGTGGCCCGGGATCAACTCTGTGAGGTAGCATGACACCTCGTTTCATTTTCGTTGTTACCGCAAGGAGCCCTCATGGCACTGGCACTGTTTGATCTGGACGAGACCCTGATTGCCGGGGATTCCGCCAGCCTCTGGCTGGAGTACATGGTGGCCCAGGAGCTGGCCCCGGCGGGCATGGTGGCCGAGGAGCAGGGGATGATGTCCCTCTACCATCAGGGCAAGATGGATATGCACCAGTACATGGCTTTCACCCTGCAGCCGCTGGCAGGCAAGTCGCGCCAGTGGCTCAGCCAGCAGTGCCACCACTTTGCCGAGCAGGTGCTGCGCGAGCGCCTCTACCCCGAGGGGTTGGCGCGCATCGAGTGGCATCGGGAGCGGGGCGACGAGCTGGTGCTGATCTCTGCCTCCGGCGAGCATCTGGTGGCCCCCATGGCGCAGATGCTGGGAATGGATCACTGCGTCGCCATCCTGCTCGATGAGGAGGAGGGGATGCTGACCGGCCAGACTCGCGGCACCCTCAGTTTTCGCGAAGGCAAGGTGGCCCGCATCAACCAGCTGTTTGCCGGGCGGGAGCAGATCTGGCAGGGGAGCTTTGGTTACAGCGACTCCCACAACGATCTGCCGATGCTGCGGGCGGTGACCCATCCTCATGCGGTCAATCCGGCCCCCGCGCTGCGCCAGCAGGCCGGGGAGCTGGGTTGGCCGGTGTGGGAGTGGCAGCGCTGAGTCGAGCGCTCAAACACGCTTAAAAGCGGCAAGAAAAAACAGACAAAAAAAGAGAGAGGCGATTGCCTCTCTCAGCGTTTCCATGTCCCTGTGGCGATCACTTTCTACTGATGGGCCCGCTGTCGGGTCTGATCAAAGTGAGGAGGGGGATCCTCTTCCATCGGATCGCTGACCCGGATCTGGGGGAAGCAGAGGCGGTTTTTCCCCTCCCGTTTGGCCTGATAAACCCCGCTATCGGCCAGTTCTACCAGCTCCTTGGCCGAGAGCCCCGAGTGACTGATGGCCACCCCGCCGCTGATGGTGATGCTGAGGTCGGGTTCGCGCCATTCCAGCTGCTCGACCGCGATTCTGAAGGTCTCCAGCAGGGAGGCGACCTCGTTCATTTTCATCTCCAGCCGGAAGATCAGCACCAGCTCCTCGCCGCCGTAGCGGCAGAACCAGCCCCAGTCGTGGAACAGATTCATGCCCAGCTTGCTCACCCGCTTGAGCACCACGTCCCCCGCCTGATGGCCATAGGTATCGTTGACCCGTTTAAAGTCATCCAGATCGAACATCACCACCCCGAAAGGGGCGCCACTGCTGCTCTGCGTTTGCAGGCACTCGTCGAAGAAGCGGCGGTTGTAGAGGCCGGTGAGTTTGTCCTGATTGGCTTGCAGACGCACATTAGCAACCTCTTTGCTGGCGGCCGCCATCTCGGCGTAAATAGCCGATAGCTCACTCATCTGGTGTTCCGGTACGCGTTGGTCGCCATTAAAACTGATCCGGATCATGCCACTTATCTCCTGCAGCATGCGGCGGAAGTAACGTGACCAGCGCAGCGCCAGCAGCAGATAGAGGACGGAGGCGAGCGCTATCATGGCGAGCACGTTGAGGGATACGTTGTCGATTATCTGATTGAGGCCCGCGGTTGGGATCACGCTAAGCAGGATCCAACGCTGTTCGGGGATGCGGTAGTAGGAGACCATCATGCCGCTGGCATCATCGAGGAAGAACCCCTGCGGCTGTTGCATCTGTGCCAGCCAGCCTGACTGGGCGAGGGGTTTGAATACCCGTTCGCGATCCTGATGGACCAGCACCAGCCCGTCATGATTGAGCAGGATCTGATTGCCTGCCCCCAGAGGGCGGGTCTCATCATGCTTGTCGTTGAGCCAGCTGGCGAGGGGGGTGAGTTGGGTATCCAGCGAGAGCACACCGACCCGCTTGCCGTCAGGATCTTCGATCACTCTTGCCAGCGCTATGGTGAGGGTGCCCAGGGTGTAGTCGTAATAGGGATCAGTCCAGACCATCTTGCCGGGGTTGTTGGCGGCCAGCAGATACCAGGGACGGGTTCTGGGATCGAACTTCTCATCGGCCTGCCAGGAGGGGTGGATCAGCATCTTGCGTTGTTCGGTGCCGACATAGACGTAATCGAGCTCCATCACCTTGTGATAGGCCTGCCACTGCTGCAGATAGCGCTCGCCATTGCGGATTTGCGGGCCGCTGAAGTCCTGATAATTTACCTGCTGATAAATGAGCGTAAACTGGCGTTTGAGTGTCGCCAGATAGGGTTCGATCAGGGTGTGGAAATACTGGGTGTTACGAGCAATCAGGTTCTGTTGCTGCTCGTGATGCAGGGTGCGCTTCATATGCAGGTAGTAGATGCTGCCAAGCAGCAAGACCGGAATAAAGAGCAACAGGAGGCCCAGCCGCATGCGGGTGATCAAAGACCAAGTGTTCTTGGGCTTGCCGGGGGACATGAACAGATCCTTTTCGTCTCGGGTGACACCAGCATATATGATGCGGTGCGGCTCGTCTAAAGGCAGAAAATGAGATTTTTCCGATGCTGAACCACATTCTGCTCGCAATGGCCCACTACGGCAGCATAGCTGTGCTGATCCTGGCCCTCTGTGTCGAATATCTGATCTTTCGTCGCGGCCTGAATATGGGGCGGGTGCGCCGTCTGCTGCTGGCAGATGGGGTGGCGGCGCTGGCGCTCTTCTCCATTTTTGCCACCGGTTGTCTGCTGGCCCACGAGCATGCCAGTTCGGTGGCGCAGATCTTTGCCCATCCTGTCCACGGCCTCAAAATGGGGCTGTTTCTGCTGATTGTCTGCTCCCTCGATTACCCCAGCCGGCTCTTCTATCGTTGGCGTCGCGCCCTGCGTCTGGGCAAGGCGCCGATGATCTCCATTCAGCAGCACTTTCGGGTGGTGTGGATCCTGCGGGGCAATCTGGTGCTGGTCGCCCTGCTGGCTGTGCTGACCAAGCCGCCGCTGCTGTGACCTGTGGTGAGAGGGTTGCAGTGAAGAGATCGGAAACAAGAGAGTGGAGACAAGAGGATAGGGAGGCGGGTATCTTGGATCGGATAACCCGTCACGCGCCGATTTAAGGAAGAATCGCCATGCGCTCCAATCTGATGTTGCTGATGGCTGCCACCATCTGGGGTATGGGCTTTGTCGCCCAGCGCCTCGGGATGGATCACATGGGGCCCTATACCTTCAATGGCCTGCGCTTTTTGCTCGGCGCCCTCTCCCTGTTGCCGCTGCTCTGGTGGCTCAAATCTCGACAACCTGTTGCCGTCACGGGCGACCATCGCCAACTGCTGACCGGTGGCGTGCTGGCCGGACTGGTGCTGTTCTGCGCCGCCTCCCTGCAGCAGGTAGGGCTGCTCTATACCACTGCCGCCAAGGCCGGTTTTATCACAGGGCTCTACATCATTCTGGTGCCCGTGCTGGGGCTGTTGCTGCGCCACAAGAGCGGGCTCAATACCTGGATTGGTGCCCTGATCGCGCTGAGCGGTCTCTATGTACTGAGCGTCACCGACGAGTTCACCATCGGCTTTGGTGATCTGCTGCAGGTGGCCGGCGCCCTGTTCTGGGCCATTCATCTGCTGCTGGTGGATCACTACTCCAACCGGGTCGCCCCCATCAAGCTGGCCGGAGTGCAGTTCGTGGTCTGCGGCCTGCTCAGCCTCGCTACCGCTTTTGTCATCGAGACCCCGACTGTGAGTGGTGCCGTGGCCGGTTGGCAGGCGCTGCTCTATGCCGGACTGGTGTCGGTCGGGGTGGGCTATACCCTGCAGGTGGTGGGGCAGCGGGGCGCCCATCCGGCCCACGCCGCCATCATCCTCAGTCTGGAGACCGTCTTTGCCGCCGTGGGTGGCGTGTTGCTGCTGGGGGAGACGCTGGACGAGCGCGCCATCGCCGGTTGTGCCCTGATGCTGGCGGGGATGCTGATCTCCCAGATCCGCTTGAGATGGTGGTGGAAGTCGCGCCGCGACAAGGTGCCGCAGACCAAGTAAACCGCGCTCTGCCTGCATCACAAAAACGCCCCTACAGTCGGGGCGTTTTGCATGGTGGTGGCTCGGATCAGGGGCGCTGTTCCAGCTCGCGCTCCAGCTCCACGGCTTTCTGGCGGGCCGGATGGGTATTGAGGCGCTGCCAGTAAGCTTGCAGGTGCGGGAAGTGGGCCAGCTGGCCGCTTTGCGCCAGCAGGTCCACCAGGAAGGAGTTCATGATGTCGGCGCCGGAGAGGCGATCCCCCACAAGATAGTGGCGGGTTGCCAATACATCGTTGAGGTAGCCCAGCACCTTGGCACACTCCGCCTTGGCGTAGTCCGGCAGGAAGCGCATCGGGCTGCCATCTTTGCGCACGAACATGTCGAGCAGCAGCGGCAGGATGCCGGAACTCTCGGCAAAGTGGATCCACTGCAGATATTCGGGATAGTCGGGGCTATCTGGTGCCGGAGCCAGCCGTTCGGCGGCGTAGCGCGCAATCAGGTACTCGGTGATGGCACCCGATTCCGCCAGCACGCGGCCGTCGAACTCGATAACCGGCGACTTGCCGAGGGGGTGGATGGCCTTGAGCTCGGGCGGCGCCAGAAAGGTGGTGGCATCGCGCTGATACGCCTTGATCTCATAGGGCTGGCCCAGCTCTTCGAGCAGCCAGATGATGCGTTGGGAGCGGGATTTGTTCAGGTGGTGCAGGACTATCATAACGACCTCGATTCGGTGGCAGGATGAGGTGTACGAACGGGCGAGGGGGGCGGTTCACCGGCAGAGAAAAAGAGCGGGCTGATGCCCGCTCGCTCAACGCCTGACTTAGGCCTCTAGCGCCTGATCCAGATCCGCCAGTATGTCCTCGATCGCTTCGATCCCCACCGACAGCCGGATCATCTCAGGTTTCACTCCGGCCCTGGCCTGCTCGGCCTCGCTCAGCTGGCGATGGGTGGTGGAGGCCGGGTGGCAGGCCAGCGACTTGGCGTCGCCGATATTGACCAGCCGCTTGAAGATCTTCAGCGCATCGTAGAAACGCACGCCCGCTTCATAACCATCTTTCAGACCGAACGAGAGAATGGCCGAGGGGCGACCGGCCATGTACTTCTCTGCCAGCAGATAGTGGGGGTGACCCGGCAGACCGGCGTAGCTGACCCAGGCCACCTTGGGGTGATGCTTGAGGTGGTGGGCGACCCGCAGGGCGTTATCGACATGGCGCTCCATGCGCAAGCTCAGGGTCTCCAATCCCTGCAGCAGCAGGAAGGCGTTCATCGGCGCCAGCGCCGCGCCGGTATTGCGCAGCGGCACTGTGCGTACCCGCCCGATAAAGGCGGCGGGGCCAAAGGCCTCTGTATAGACCACCCCATGGTAGGAGGGTTCGGGTTTGGTCAGTTGGGGGAAGCGCTCGGCGTGATCCGCCCAGGGGAACTTGCCCGAGTCCACCACCACGCCACCCAGCGAGTTGCCGTGGCCGCCGACATATTTGGTCAGGCTGTGTACCACTATATCGGCGCCGTGTTCGATGGGTTTGCACAGCACAGGGGTGGCGACCGTGTTGTCGACGATGAGCGGCACGCCACGGGCGTGGGCTGCCTTGGCCAGCGCGGCCAGATCGACGATGTTGCCCGCCGGGTTGCCGATGCTCTCGCAGTAGACCGCCTTGGTCTTGTCGTCGATAAGGGCGGCGATGGCCTCGGCGCTGTCATCCTTGGCGAAGCGCACCTCGACCCCGAAGCTCGGCAGCATGTGGGCGAACAAGGTGTAGGTGCCGCCATAGAGCTGGGGTGTGGAGACGATATTGTCACCGGCGGCTGTCAGCGCCTGAATGGCGTAGGTGATGGCGGCGGAACCTGCCGAGACCACCAGCGCGGCGATTCCCCCTTCCAGCGCGGCCATCCGCTGCTCCAGCACATCGTTGGTGGGGTTCATGATGCGGGTGTAGATGTTGCCCGGCACCGCCAGATTGAACAGATCCGCCCCGTGCTGGGCGCTCTCGAACTCGTAGGCCACCGTCTGGTAGATGGGCACGGCGACCGCTTTGGTGGTGGGGTCGCTGGAAAAGCCGTGGTGCAGGGCCAGGGTCGCATCTTTCATCACACACTCCTTGTTGGATGTTGCTTGGCACAGTTATAACTGAGCCGTTATAGATGGATAGACGTCCAATCTATCAGGCCCGTGGCCGATGTAAACAGCAAGATCCGGCAAAGCAATGTCGCCCGCAGGGGATGGCGCCCCGATGGCGGGTAGGCCTGCCGCACTCAGAGGCGACGGCGATACTCCTTGTCATCGATCTGGTTCATATCCCACTGCATCAGGCGGTTGAGCTGCTGCATGGGATCCTCGATGAGCGCCAGCGGGCGCGGCAGGATCCGCTTGAAGTAACGGCGCAAGGTCTGCTGGATCCGGTTCGGTTTGAGGGGGGTGGTGTGGCTCATGATGGTGTTCCTCTACTGTGGTTCTCACGTTCGTCACCAGTATTGAGCTAAAATGAGGAAGTAAAAACTGATGACTTACAGCAACAGGATTTCCTCTTTTATGCCGACCGGTCGCCTCTACCAGCAATTTCAACGACTCGCCCAGCAGCTTGGCTGCGATGAGCGGGAGATCAGCCTCGCCGAGGTGGCGGATCTGCTCTGCTGCACCCCGCGCAACGCCCGTCTGCTGCTGCGGCGGATGCAGGATCAGGGCTGGCTGAGCTGGTCGGCCGAAGCGGGGCGGGGGCGGCGCTCCCGGCTCACCCTGCTCGACAGTCAGGAGAGCCTGACCCGGCGCCGCTTGCGGGATCTGCTCAGTCAGGGCCAGTTGGCACAGGCGGTGCGGCTGGCCGAAGATCGTCTCGATCTGCTCACTCCGCTGCTGATCGAACAGCTCGGTCAGGCCACCCGCGAGGGGCGCCAGATCCTGCGGGTGCCTTACTACCGGCCGCTGCCGCAGTTGCTGCCCACCGGCCCGATGCGCCGCTCCGAAATTCACCTGAGCCGCCAGATCTTCAACGGCCTCACCCGGCGAAATGAGGAAAATGGGGAAATCGAAGGGGATCTGGCCCACCACTGGGAGTGTCTGGGCCCCTGTCACTGGCGCTTCTACCTGCGCCCGGCGGTGCGTTTTCACCATGGTCGCGAGCTGGTGGTGGAAGATGTGATGGAGAGCCTGCTGGCCCTGCGGGATCGCCCGCTGTTCGCCCATCTGGAGCGGCTGGAGAGCCCCTGGCCGCGCACTCTGGATCTCTATCTCGACAGTCCGGATCCCTGGCTGCCCCACCTGCTGGCAGAGCCGGTGGCGACCATCTTGCCACGGGAGCTCAAGGGGGAGGCGGGCTTTGCCCTGCAACCGGTGGGCACCGGCCCCTACCGGGTGGCTGCCAACGATCCGCTGCATCTTTGCCTTGCGGCGTTCGACGACTACTTCGGCCTGCGCGCCCTGCTCGACGAGATCGACATCTGGATGCTGCCGGAATTGGCGGAGCGGCTGGAGACCCATCTGCAGTTGGGGCGCGACCGTCCGGAGCTGGGTACCATGCGCGGCGAGTCGGAGCTTGAATCGGGCTGCTACTTCCTGCTGCAGGATGATCGTTCCAGATCCTTGCAGGATCCCGCCCTGCGGCAGTGGCTCGGCCAACTGCTCAATCCGGTGGCTCTGATGGGGCGGGTCGCCCCCGAGTTGCAACGGGGCTGGACCAGTGCCCTCGGCCTGCTGCCTCACTGGCGCGAAGCGCTGCCCGCGCCCTTGCCCACACCAGCGCAGTTGCCGACCACCCTGGTGCTCGCCTGTTTCAACCAGCATCTGGAGTTCAACGAGTGCGCCAACGCCATGAGCAGCTTGCTGGCCGAACAGGGGATCCAGCTTGAGGTGCGTACCCTCGATTACGGGCGCTGGGTGAGTGGCGAGGATGAGGATGTGGACCTCTGGCTCGGCACCCTCAATCTTGAGCATGCCGGCCCCTTTGCTCCCTACGCCTGGTTGCAGGGCACCCCGCTGCTGCGCAAGGTGTGGGCCAGTCAGCATGAGCTGTGGCAGGGGTTGATGCAGTGGCGCGCCAGTGGTGCCGAGCCCGGCCCTCGTGCCCTGCTGGCCAGGGTGCAGCAGCAGAGCCGGTTTGTGCCGCTGTTTCACCATTGGTTGGAGCTGGAGAGCCGGGTCGGCGTGCACGGGGTGCGGATGACAGCGCTCGGCTGGTTCGATTTTCGCAGCGCCTGGCTGCGGCCCGAGCTGACCCATCAGCCCGCAGCGGCGCCATAGTTCGTCCAATTGCTGCCGCTGCTGACGGGCGCTCCGGGGCCTCTTGCGTGAAAAATCCGTAAAGCGGCCGCCGCTGCACAGATTGTGTCACGCCTCTGTGCCATGCTGTTTCAGGTTATGGACAGCAGAGCAAATGAGGAAAACGATGAGCAACAATTCAGACAATTCCGCAGGAAAATGCCCGGTGATGCACGGAGGAACCACCTCCGTCGAGACGTCCAGAATGGAGTGGTGGCCGAAGAGCCTCAACCTCGACATTCTTCACCAACACGATACCAAGACCAATCCGCTGGGGGCCGGTTTCAACTATCGGCAAGCCTTGAAGGGGCTCGATATGGCGGCCCTCAAGCAGGATGTGACCGCCCTGATGACCGACAGTCAGGATTGGTGGCCCGCTGACTGGGGCCACTACGGCGGCCTGATGATCCGCATGGCCTGGCACTCGGCCGGTACTTACCGCATCGCCGATGGCCGCGGCGGTGGCGGTAGCGGCAACCAGCGTTTCGCTCCTCTCAACTCCTGGCCGGACAACGCCAACCTCGACAAGGCCCGTCGCCTGCTGTGGCCCATCAAGAAGAAGTACGGCAACAAGATCAGCTGGGCCGATCTGATCATTCTGGCGGGCACCGTGGCCTATGAGTCCATGGGGCTCAAGACTTTCGGCTTCGCCTTTGGCCGCGAGGATATCTGGCATCCGGAGAAGGATATCTACTGGGGCTCGGAAAAAGAGTGGTTGGCGCCCAGCGGCAAGCCGGGTGGTCGCTACTCCGGCGAGCGGGATCTGGAAAACCCGCTGGCGGCGGTGATGATGGGGCTTATCTACGTCAACCCGGAAGGGGTGGATGGTCAGCCCAATCCGCTGAAAACCGCGCAGGATATGCGAGTCACCTTCGCCCGCATGGCGATGGATGACGAAGAGACGGTGGCGCTGACCGCCGGTGGCCACACCGTCGGCAAGGCTCACGGCAACGGCGATGCCAAACAGCTCGGGCCCGAGCCGGAAGGGGCCAGCCTCGAGGAGCAGGGGCTCGGCTGGATCAACCACCACAGCCGTGGCATCGGCCGCAACACAGTGACCAGCGGCATCGAGGGAGCCTGGACCACCCACCCGACCCAATGGGACAACGGCTACTTCGAGCTGCTGTTCAAGTACGACTGGTGGCTGCAAAAATCTCCGGCAGGGGCCCATCAGTGGGAACCGATCAATATCTCTGAGGCGGATATGCCGGTGGATGTGGAGGACCCGTCGATCCGCTGCAAACCCATGATGACGGATGCCGATATGGCGCTCAAATTCGATCTCGCCTATCGCAAGATTGCCGAGCGCTTCCGCGATGATCCGGCGGCCTTCTCCGACGCCTTCGCCCGCGCCTGGTTCAAGCTGACCCACAGGGATATGGGGCCGAAGAGCCGCTATGTCGGCCCCTATGTGCCGACAGAAGATCTGATCTGGCAGGATCCGGTGCCTGCCGGGCGCGTCGACTATGACGTGGCGGCGGTCAAGGCCAGGATTGCCGCTAGCGGCCTCTCCATCAGCGAGCGGGTGAGTACCGCTTGGGATAGTGCCCGCACCTTCCGTGGCTCCGACAAGCGGGGCGGTGCCAACGGTGCCCGCATCCGGTTGGCGCCGCAGAAGGATTGGCCGGGCAACGAGCCGGCGCGGCTGGCGAAGGTGCTGGCGGTCTATGACAAGCTGGCGACCGAGTGTGGCGTCAGCGTCGCGGATCTCATCGTGCTGGGGGGCAACCTCGCCATCGAGCAGGCTGCGCAGGCCGCCGGGGTGACGGTGAGCGTGCCGTTTGCGCCGGGCCGTGGGGACGCAACTCAGGCTCAGACCGATGTGGCCTCGTTCGAAGTGCTGGAGCCGCTGGCCGACGGTTTCCGCAACTGGCTCAAGCAGGACTATGTGGTGACGGCGGAGGAGCTGCTGCTGGATCGCGCGCAGCTGATGGGGCTCACTGCCTGCGAGATGACGGCGCTGGTCGGCGGGATGCGGGTGCTCGGCACCAACCACGGCGGTACTGGGCACGGGGTCTTTACCGAGCGGGTCGGGGTGCTCAGTAACGACTTCTTCGTCAACCTGACCGACATGGGTTACCAGTGGCTGCCGAAAGCGAGCAATCTCTACGAGATCCGCGATCGCCGCAGCGGCGTGTTGAAGTGGACGGCCACCCGGGTGGATCTGGTGTTCGGCTCCAACTCGGTGCTGCGCGCCTATGCCGAGGTCTATGCCCAGGATGACAACCAGGAGAAGTTTGTCTGTGACTTCATCACCGCCTGGAACAAGGTGATGAATGGGGATCGCTTCGATCTGCCGGGCTAACCCCCGAGCCGTTTAGCTAGCTGCACCAGCCCCGCACACCAAAGGTGTGCGGGGCTTTTTACTGCCCGCTTTGCTGCGTAGCACCACAACCCGTCGCGCTGCGACATCCGCTGGCCGGTCGCGCAGGGCTTCTGGCATCCCTGTCCTTGGGCCAGCAGTATCATGTAACATGCTGATCCGCTGATGATGCTAGGTGGCTACCCATTGGCCACTTAGGTCCCATGAACAGGCAAGGACAAAAACCAAGACAAGGAGTCAACCCATGCTGGAAATGCAGATCCAACCCCGCTTTCAAGAGACGGATGCCCTCGGCCATATCAACAATACGGTGCCGGCGGTCTGGTTCGAATCGGCGCGGGATCCCCTGTTCCGGATCTTCTCCCCCGAGCTGGATGTGGATAACTGGCATCTGATCATCGCGGGCTACACAGTGCAGTTCAAACGGGAGCTGTTCTACGGCCAGCCGGTCACCATCAAGACTGGCGTGCGCCGCATCGGCACCAGCTCCTTCACGGCCTGGCAGGAGGCCTGGCAGGGCGGCGAACTGGCTGTCACCGCCGAAACGACCCTGATCCATTTTGACTACCGTGCCCGCCAATCCCTGCCCCTGAGCGATGCTCATCGGGAAGGGCTGCGGGCCTGGCTGACAGAGAGTTAACCACGGGCCGGATGGCCCATCACAGGAGTGCTATGTACAACTCAATGCGCAACACAGCGATCGCGCTGACCCTGGGATTCTGCTCCCTCCCTTCTCTGGCCGCTTCTCTCGCCGAGCAGTTTACCCTGATTGATAAGGGGGCCGAGAACGCCCTCGATACCCGTCAATTCAGCCATGACGGCGTCGATATCAAGGCCTGGATCGATGGCGCCCCCGTCATCATTGCCGTGCCCATCATGAGCGAGCTGGGCAAGCTGGAAGGGGAGAGCCGCTACTACTTCAAGGGCGGCAAGCTGTTCGGGGTCAAAGAGCCCGCCGCCCAGTTCGCTTTTGACGACAGCGGCAAGCTGACTCAGTGGCTGGACGAGAAGGGGCAGCCCGCCGAGTTCGTCAGCAAGATGAGCATGCAGCAGCGTCAGGCGTGGCTCACCAAGCGGGCCGCCGAGCTGAGCACGCTGTTTGTGGTGAGCGCGGCAGAGCAGAAGGCTGCCAAGGGTGGCGTCAAGCTGAAGGGGGCGGATCTCGCTCACTGGCTCTGCAACGGAAAACTGATGGATCTCGCCCACGGCGACAAGGTGATCTTCGAGCAGGAGAAGCTGAAGATTGGCGAGCAGGGGATCGAGGGGGAGGTCTCCCTGCGTCAGGACAAGGGGTGGCAGGAGCTGAGCCTCAAGTGCGAGGTGCAGGGCACTCAGGTGACCCGTCTCACCTGGCAGCCGCTGCCGGGGGCCAACAAGCCGCAATAAGCGCAACAGCAAGGGGGCCCATCGCGGGCCCCCTTCTCATTCGGCTGGTGGCTCCCCCAGCTTGAGCCGGGTGATCGCCTCGACCCGGCGCCACTCTCCGGGCTCAAACCAGCGAGCCAGCAGCTCCTGCTGCTGTTCGGCCCGGGCCTCGTTCGGCAGTTGTTTTCGCTCTGCCAGATAACCGGTGAGCTGCTCGTTGAACCCCTGCCGGTGCTGCTCCAGCTGGCGCATCCGATCCACCGCCTCCGGCCCTCCCGTCTCCAGCAGCAGGGCATCCCGCTTGGCCGGGTCCATCTGCGCCAGCCCATGCAACTCCTTAAGCAGGCGGCTGTTGGCCTCAGCCTCGCGAAACCAGCTCGGCTGCTCTGCCAGCCAGAGATCCAGCTCGCTGGCCAGCTGCGACTTGTCGCTATCCCTCGCCTCTGCCAGCGCCCTGCGGCGCAGGGTCAACTGCTCCATCAGCCGATCTTCGGCAAACAACTGCGCTTGCTCCGCCGGGGTGAAGCTCTGCTGGCGCAGCTGCTCCCGCTCGTCAAACAGGATCTGCAGGCTGGCGAGGGAGATCTCGGTGGGCACCGTCAGGCTGCTCTGGGCCGAGACAAAGGTGCGATAGCGCGCCTGCAGGGCACCGGCGGACTCTTGCTCGGGATCGTGTGATTGGCTCTGGGCATGCTGGCTGGCTTGAGAGGGTGATGAGCCTGCCGTCGGTGCTGTGGGCCAGAGTAGCACCCCGCCGATTAGCAGGGCGATGGCGCAGGGCACGGCGAGCAATATGCCGCGCTTCATAATCCCAGCTCCTTGAGGCGGTTGGCGTGCTGGCGATAGAGGGTGACCGGATCGGTCTCGAGCAGATGGTGGATACCGAACGACTGGTTCACTTCATCCAGATGGTTCATCTGGTAGCCGGTGCCGATCACCTTGCCGAGGTGGCTGCTGCAGACTCCGACCAGCCCGTCATTGGGCTCTTTGAAAAAAGCCCCGGTCAGCGCCAGCGCAGGATCCACCGGATCCAGCAGATTGGTCAGGTTGCCGCTCCCGCTCCAGGAGAAGTAGTAGACGCCGTTGCTGGCCTGCATCGGCCCCTCGCCGCAATAGCGGCTGGGCAGCCCCTCCGGGTAGCGCTGGTTGAACTGGCTGGCCCCTTTGCTGGTGAGGGCGTCGAGGGCGGCGACCGGATCTTGCGGTAGCTGGCTGCCGCCCGAGAGCAGTGAAATCATGCCGGATAGCGCGTGGGCTGCGGCGGCGGTCAGTTTCTCGGCCGCGCTGCCGGGGACGGCGTTGGCCCGCACCAGATCGGCAATCTCGGAGCCGTAGTTGACCCCGCCGACGCTGGTGGCGGAGGCAACCAGATCGGGCGCCACCGAGGCGACATAGCGGATGGTGGGGCCGCCGTGGGAGTGGCCGATCAGGTTGACCTTCTCGGCGCCGGTGGCTGCCAGCAGCAGCTCAATCTGGGCGAGCAGCTGCTCTCCCCGTTGCTCCGAACTGGCGGTGGCCGACACTTGGGCCACGTAAACTTTGGCACCATCCCGGCTCAGGGCCTGGGGAATGCCGTAGAAGTAATCGACCCCGAGCAGCTTGTCGAAGCCGAACAGGCCGTGCACCAGCACTATGGGGTAGCGGGTCTGGGTATATCCGCTGGCGTGTGCCAGCATGGGCAGGGTGCAGAGCAGCACCAGAAGCCATCTCTTCATCATCAGCATCCTTGTTGATTCGTGAGGAACAGAATGTGTGGCGTACTCCATGTTCGCCGGTGCCAGTATGGTGGCTGATTGAAAAACGGGCTGTGAGGGGGATCGCAACTCAGGATTCAAAAGAGATTGTTGCTGGCCTGACCTGGCTTAGGCGCGGGCGAGGAGGCTGAACTCCCCGCCCTGCGGCTTATTGCCACTCCACCAGTTGATACTGCTTCTTGCCCCGGCGCAGCAGCAGGTAGCGGCCAAACAGTCGATCCGCAGCACTCAGCTGATCATCCTGCTTGAGCACCCCATTGAGGCTGATGGCCCCCGCCGCCAGCAGTTCGCGGGCGATGCGCTTGGAGTTTGCCAGACCGCAACTGACCAGCAGAGTGACCAGATCGAGCTCGCCGCTGACGGTGCTGCTCGGCATGCCATCCTGCGCCAGCTGGGCCAGATCGCTCTCGCCGAGGCGGGCCACGTCGCCGCTAAACAGCAGCTCGCTGATACGCTGCACCGCCGCCAGCGCCGCCTTGCCGTGCACCAGTTCGGTCAGCTCGTTTGCCAACACCTGCTGGGCCTGCTTGCGCCCATGCCGCTGGGCATCTTCCGCCTCCAGCTCGGCAATTTCGGTCAGCGACATAAAGCTGTAGTAGCGCAGGAAGCGGTAGACATCCTCATCCGCGGTGCCGAGCCAGAACTGGTAGAAGGCGTAAGGGGAGGTGAGCGCCGGATCGAGCCAGACCGCGCCACCCTCGGTCTTGCCGAACTTGGTGCCGTCCGCCTTGGTGATAAGGGGCAGGGTCATGCCGTGCACCTGCGCCGAATGAAGGCGACGGGTGAGATCAATGCCGCTAGTGATATTGCCCCACTGGTCGTTGCCGCCAATCTGCAGGGTGCAGCCGAGCCGCTGGTGCAGCACCGCAAAGTCGTAGGATTGCAGCAGGGTGTAGGAGAACTCGGTGAACGAGATGCCCTGATCCGGGCGGGCCAGCCGCTGGCGCACCGACTCCCGCGCCAGCATGGCGTTGACCGAGAAGTGCTTGCCGATATCCCGCAGAAAATCGAGGGCTGACATCTGCCCCATCCAGTCGCCATTGTTGACCAGTTGCGGGGCCGACAGGTCTTCATCGGCGGGCAGCAGCGCCTTGATCTGGGCCGACAGGCTGGCGACCCAACCCAGCACGGTATCGGCACTGTTGAGGCTGCGCTCGGTCGCCTTGAAGCTGGGATCGCCGATAAGGCCGGTCGCCCCGCCCACCAGTGCCACCGGGGTGTGGCCCGCCAGCTGGAAGCGGCGCAGCATCAAGAGCGGCACCAGATGACCGATATGCAGGCTGCCAGCGGTGGGATCGAACCCGCAATAGACGGTGCGCGGGGTGGCGAGGTGGGAAGCCAGGGCCGCCGGATCGGAATTTTGGGCCACCAGGCCGCGCTCGGTCAGTTCATCGAGCAGGTGGGGGTTGATCATGGGTGCTCCAACAGCAGGGGGAAAAGCCGTCATCCTCGCCGTTCTGGCCGGTGGCGGATATGTCCCCTGAGGGACAGTTTTGCCACTCTCGTGCTAGCATCCAGCCATAGTGGGGAATCGCTCCCCGCCACCAGAAACGTGCCACCATGACCCAGCCACTCGCCATAGATACCCTGACCCGCAGCATGACCGAGGTGGTCGATGCCCTGCACAGCAGCGCCTTTGCGGCGGCGCTGGTGCGGCTGATCCAGCAGCAGGTGGCGTTTGATTGCGCCCTGCTGCTCGGGGTGGGGCAGCGGCCCGTCTACCTCTACGACAACCTCAACCATCAGCGAGCCCTGCTGTTTGATCGCTACCTCACCAGCCACTTCAGTCAGGATCCCTTTATGCAGGCGCTGGAACAGGGCTTGCACGCCGGCGTCTGGACGTTGGCGCAGGTCTCCCAAGGGCGGCTCGATCCCGAATATCGCCACCACTTCTATCAGGCCACCGGTTGGCAGGAGGAGGTGGGGCTGATCCTGCCGGTGCGGGACGGATTGACGCTGATGCTGTTTCTCGGCCGCCTCGACAAGCGCAGCACTTTGAGCCAAAGCGAGCTGGCACGGCTGGAGGGGTTGTTCCCGCTGGTACATTCGCTCTGTCGTCAGCAGTGGCAGCAGCGCCAGCCGCTGCTGGCCCAGAGCAGCGGGCAGCCGGACAGCGCCAGCCTCAGGAGTGCGGTGGAGCAGGCGATGGCGAGCGTGGGGGGCGATAGGCTCACCCGGCGCGAGCGGCAGGTGGCGGGGTTGCTGCTGCAGGGGCTGGATACCGAGGCGATTGCCGCGGAGCTCGGGATTGGCAGCGGCACGGTGAAGAATCACCGCAAGCACCTCTATGGCAAGTTGCGGCTCGGCTCGCGGGCCGAGCTGTTCAATCTCTTTTTGAACCACCTCATCATGGCACCCGAGATTGGCCGCGAGCACATTGGTGAAGAGTAAAGGTTGGCACCAGACGGCAAGAGGCCTTATTCGATCAAGGGGGGTGGCGTGCCGACATGGGGTTGGGCATGTACATGTTGGTAGCGGGCTATCAAAGCCTGGTACTCCTTCCCCTGTTGCACTTTTTGCAGCGCCTGTTGCAGACGTGCGACCTGTTGCCGGTCTGCCAGAAGATTAAAAGCGAAGCAGTTCTCCTGTTCTGACAGGATGGCTACCGTGACGAAATTCTCTGATCCAAAGCCCATGTTTTGTGCCTGATAGCGAAGCATCACCTCATTGCCTGCCACCAGATCGGTACGAGCCATGATCAGTTGACGTACCACTTGGTCCATGCGCTCGACTGCCATCATATTGCTTGGGCTAACCCCGCGGCTGAGCAGCAACTGCTCCCCGACATCCGCCTGCATCACGCCGATCTGCAGCTTGGCGAGATCGGCTTTGCTAGCCACTTTGGGGGCATCTTTCTTGCGGCCGACCAGCGCCACCCGCGAGTGGCTGATGGGGCAGACCCAGAGAAAGTGGGGATCCCGCTCCTTGGTGCGGGCAGTGGTAAAGAGCACGGCCTCTTGCTGCTGGGTCAGTAGATACCAGCCGCGGGCCCAGGGCAGAAAGTGGATCGGTTGCTCCGGCTCCCCCATTTCGCGCCACATCAGGCGCAGCAACTCGACGGCCAGCCCGGCAGGCTGGCCATTTTTATCCTGACCATTGAGGGGCATATTCTGCTCTGAATAGTAGATAAAGGCCGGGGCCGGGAGCACGACAAAAAGTGTGAGGGCGGCAAGAGCAGAGAGCAGGCGACGCATGATGCACTCCTTGTGCAGAGGGTTACCTAACAGTCTATGTGGCATTGGTCATAAGTTCCTCGTCGAGAGGGATATCTTATGTCCTGTGCTGCTGGACGGCAGCACAAAACAACAGGCCACCTTGCGGTGGCCTGTCGGTCTATTTGAGCAGGGCTTCCATCTCCGCCTCTGACTTGGCGCGGGCCTTGGCTTCCGCCGCGCTGGCGGCATCGGCGACGCTCTCCCCTGCCGTATGGGATGCGGCACTGACGGCTTGCTGGGCAGGTGCGGCCACAGCCTTGGTGGCTTCCTGGGTCACGGTGGCAGCTGCGCTGCTGGCTGCCTGTTTGGCAGGCGTGGCCACAGCCTTGGTGGCTTCTTGCGTCACGGTAGCGGCTGCACTGCTGACTGCCTGTTTGGCGGGTGCGGCCACGGCCTTGGTGGCTTCCTGGGTCACGGTCGCGGCGGCGCTGCTGACTGCCGGTTTGGCAGGAGTGGCCACGGCCTTGGTGGCTTCCTGGGTCACGGTAGCAGCTGCGCTGCTGGCTGCCTGTTTGGCAGGCGTGGCCACAGCCTTGGTGGCTTCTTGGGTCACGGTAGCGGCGGCACTGCTAACAGCCTGTTTGGCCGGAGTGACAACGGCTTTGGTTGCTTCTTGCGTCACGGTAGCGGTGGCACTGCTGACTGCCTGTTTGGCAGGCGCGGTTACCTCTGTGGTTGCACTGCGAGTCAGGTCGGTCGCGCTCTGGCTCACCGCTTGGGTGGCCTGTACGGTGGCTTGTTTGGTGGCCTGTCCTGTGGCGTTGGCGGCTGCGCCACTGATGGCCTGGCTGGCGCTGTCGGCCAGCGAGCCGGTGACGCCACGGGTAACTGTGCCGAGGGCGCTGCCAAGGGAGAAGGGGGATGCGCCGTTCTGGCTGGTCGCGGTTGCAGTTCCGGTCAGGGCATTGGCCGCCGGGGTGAGCTGGCTGGTGGGGTTCTGCCAGCCCTGCATGGCGGTTGGCCAGATCGGCGTGGCAGCTGCCAGATTCTCGCCAAAGGTCTGGGTGGTGCCATCCCCTTTTTGCAGCAGCACTGACATCTGGTTGGTTTGCGAGTTCCACACCATGCCTGCCTGCTTGGCGATATCCGGCACCGGCGCATACTCGGAGAGCACGTAGAAAAGCGGCCCCTCCTGCTGTAACTTGTCGGCGGTCTTGAGCAACTGCATGGTGCTGTCGTAGTTGGGGCCAAGGATGGCGGTCATCCGATCCTTGATCAGGGGTTGTTCGAACAGATTGACCTCGTTCGGGTCAAAGCCGACTAGCGGCTTGAGCAGGGCCCACATCAGCTGGCTGGTGGGGCTCATCATCAGCAGGGGGGCAACGCAGGCGGACAACATCAGGCTCAGGCAGGCCGCCTGAAGCAACGGCATGATACGCATTGGGATAATATCCAAATAACGATTTGATAAATAAGGTTATATTTTGTCAGAAAGTGACAAATTCACCGGAAGTTTGCGGGTGGCAACGAGAGCCTGCCCGCAGGCGCTGGCAGGCTACCATATTGGTTCCACAATGCCAGCAGGCAGTATGATTGTCAGTCAAGTAAACCTCGGGACTGGTCGCTCCATCGAGTGCATCCCGCAACGACACAGGATCTACCCCATGAGAAATCTATGGTTCTGCCTGCTGGCCGCCTTCTGGCTGGCACCTGCATCGGCTACCCCCAAAACCACAGTGGCGGGCGAGTCTGCCAGCCCCGAGCTGGTGTTGCCACTGGGCGCTCTGCCAGAGCGGGTCTGCTGGTTTGCGGATCAGAAATATTCTGAAGGGGGGCGGATACTGCAGGGGGATATCTGGCTGGAGTGTGGCCCGCTGAACGATCTCGAGAGCAATGGCCCGCTGGCCTGGCGATCCCCTGCAATGGTGCTGCCTGCCACCCGGGGGGCGAAAGATCAGAAGACGATTTCCGTGGGGCAGTGAGGCTTTTCTTGATCCAGCTAAAGACATGGACGTGATCCCTGTCGCATAATGCAGCTCCTTTCTTCTCTTGGCTGGAACCTAAGAAATGGCTCGTCGCTCTTCCAATGCACAACGTCGTCGCAGTAGCTGGTGGTACAAACGCTTGTTGGCAAGGGAGCGGGAAGAGCGCGAATCGCGTTCCGTCAGGGATTGATACTGCATTGAAAAACGGAGCCTTGGGCTCCGTTTTTGTTGCTGGCAATTTGCCGTCTGCTTATCTTGTCCACCCATCGCATACCCTGTTGCCCGATGCCATCGGCAACTATCCAGAGAGCTGAAACCGTGAGAGTCGACGTCGTCTCTTATAACCCTCAATGGCCAGCCCGCTTTGTAGCGGAAGAGGCTCAACTGCGCAGTGCGCTGGATAACTGCTTGCTAGCTGTCCACCACATCGGCAGTACCTCGGTCGTCGGTTTGGCAGCCAAGCCCATCATCGACATCATGCTGGAGGTGTCATCGCTGGAGCGACTCGATGAGCAAAACGGGCAACTGGAGGCGCTGGGCTATGAGGCGATGGGGGAGTGCGGGATTGCGCGCCGCCGCTATTTTCGCAAGGGGGGTGGTGAGAGAACCCACCAGATCCACGCCTTCTTGCAAGGGGATGACCATGTACGTCGGCATCTGGCCTTTCGTGACTATCTAAGGGCCCACCCGGCGGTATGCCGGGAATACGCCGAGTTGAAGCAGGCGGTAGCCGCGAGCTGTCAGCACGATATCGAGCGCTACTGTGCGGGCAAGAATGCCTTTGTGAAAGAGCACGAGGCGAACGCGCTGCGTTGGCAGGCCAGACAGGCTCCTGCTCTCTGAGCGAGCTTGCATGCAACAGAAAACGGGGGCCGAAAGGCCCCCGTTTTGTTTTGCTGTCTTTTACCTGTCAGATCATGGCCTAGCGTTGCAGCGCGGCCAGTGCCAGTTCGATCCGCTTGGCGTACTCGGGGTCGGCCTGCTCGAAGTGCTTGAGCTGGGCCGCGACGATGGCGTCATCCTCCACATTGATGAGGGAGCGCGCCAGGTTGGCGGCGAGCCGTGAACGCTGCTCCTCGTCCATGATGCGGAACAGGTTGCCCGGCTGGCTGTAGTAGTCGCTGTCGTAGTCACGAAAATCGTAGTGCAGGGCTGCCCCTTCCAGACTCAGTGCCGGTTCGTGCTGTTCGCTCGGTTGCTGGGTGCCGAAGCGGTTCGGTTGATAGTTGGGGCTGGCGCCACCATTGCTGTCGGCCCGCATGGCGCCGTCACGATGGGCACCGTGATGGAACGGGCAGCGCGGGGCGTTGACCGGCAGCAGACCGTGGTTGACGCCGAGGCGATAGCGCTGGGTGTCACCGTAGGAGAACAGCCGCCCTTGCAGCATGCGATCCGGCGAGAAGCCGATCCCGGGCACCACGTTGGCCGGGGTGAACGCCGCCTGTTCCACGTGGGCGAAGTAGTTGTCCGGGTTCTGGTTAAGCTCCAGTACCCCGATCGGGATCAGCGGGTAGTCGCTGTGCGGCCACACCTTGGTGAGGTCGAACGGGTGGATCTGGTAAGTCTGGGCATCGGCCTCCGGCATCACCTGCACATAGACCTTCCAGCGCGGGAAGTCGCCCTGCTCGATGGCATTGAACAGATCCGCCTGGCTGGTCTCCCGATCCTGACCGACGACATTGGTCGCCTCTTCATCGGTGTAGAAGCTGTGGCCCTGCTCGGTCTTGAAGTGGAACTTGACCCAGAAGCGCTCGTTGGCGTCGTTGATGAAGCTGAAGGTGTGGCTGCCGTAGCCGTTCATCTCCCGCAGGCTCTTGGGGATGCCGCGGTCGCTGAACAGTATGGTGACCTGATGCAGGGATTCCGGATGGCGTGACCAGAAGTCCCAGGCGGCGGTGGCGCTGCGCAGGTTGGTGCGCGGATCCCGCTTCTGGGTGTGGATGAAGTCGGGGAATTTCAGCGGATCGCGGATGAAAAACACCGGGGTGTTGTTGCCCACCAGATCCCAGTTGCCCTGCTCGGTGTAGAACTTGAGGGCGAAGCCGCGCACGTCCCGCTCGGCATCGGCGGCGCCCTTCTCACCAGCCACGGTGGAGAAGCGCAGGAAGACCGGGGTCTGCTTGCCGATGGCGTTGAACAGGTCGGCCTTGCTGAACTGGCTAATGTCGTGGGTCACGGTAAAGGTGCCGTAGGCGCCGGAGCCCTTAGCGTGAACCACCCGCTCGGGAATGCGCTCGCGGTCGAAGTGGGCGAGTTTCTCCATCAACCAGATATCTTGCATCAGGACGGGGCCGCGCGGGCCAGCAGTGAGGCTGTTGTTGTTGTCGACGACGGGGGCGCCGTTGGCGCTGTGCAGGGTTTTGTCAGTCATGGTTTCTCTCCTTGTTGATATGGGGCCAGCCTACGGTTCGGCACCGCGACGGGCCAATGGGCCTTTCCTAGCACTTTGATAGGCAAGACAAATGGGTGCGGGTGGGGGATGTGCAAACCTGCCGAATATTGCATGATGGGGGTTTCGAGAAGGAGCCTCATATGCAGATTACTATCCGTCATGCCGAACCCACCGATGCTCCCACCTTGCGGGATCTCTACGCCCTGCCCAATGCCCAGGCGGGCACTCTGCACCTGCCTATGCCTCCCCTTAGCCAGTGGCAGAAGCGGTTGGAGAGCAGTGATGTGGTCGCCTTGGTGGCGGAGGTAGAGGGGCGGCTGGTGGGCCAGATCTCATTGCATGTGGAGCCCAATCCCAGACGCAAGCATGTGGCTGGTATCGGCATGGGGGTACGGGATGACTGGGCAGGCAAGGGGGTTGGTTCTGCCCTGATGGCTGCGGCGCTGGATCTGGCAGATAACTGGCTCAACCTGCACCGGATTGAGTTGACGGTTTTCGTCGATAACGAAGCGGCGCTGGCGCTCTATCGCAAGTTCGGCTTTGTGGAAGAGGGGCGGGCTTGTGACTATGCCTTCCGGCACGGGCGCTATGTGGATGTGTTCTATATGGCCAGAGTCGCGGGGGGCGCCAGTCGCTAACGGCATGGTCGATTATCAGGCCAGATTGCGCCCGGTGATCCGGGCGCTGGAGCAGAACCCCGAGCTCTGCCTCAGTGAGGCGGCCAGTCTCGCTTCGCTCTCCAGCTATCACTTTCACCGGGTCTTTACCGCCGTCACCGGCGAAACCCCGGCCGAGATGCAACGCCGCCTGCGGCTGGAGCGGGCGGCCCGCTCTCTCTGCTACAGCCGGGATCCGGTGACCGAGATTGCCTTCTCGGCCGGTTTTGCCAGCTCGCAGGCCTTTGCCAAGGCGTTTCGCAAGCAGTTTGCCATGACGCCGGGGGCGCTGCGCCAGCAACCCTCACTGCTGCAACTGAGCAAGAATGGACACGCCGCCCCCCGCGAGTCTGGTTATGCTGAAAGCTGTTCCCATGAAAGGAGGCAACCGATGAAAACCGAACAGATGGCCCCGCGCACCCTGGCTTATATCCGGGTGACCGGCCCTTATGGCACTGGCTATGAGCCGGTATGCGATCAGCTCTACCAGTGGTCGGCCGAGCAGGGGCTGGCCGAGGGGGAGTGGATCTTCATCTACCACGACAACCCGGAGATCACCGCGCCCCAGCAGTGCCGCACCGATATCTGCGTCACCGTGCCGGCGGGTGCCAAAGGCAGCGGCAATGTGGAGATCCAGCAGCTGGCGGGCGGCCGTTATGGTCAGTCACGTTTCACCGTGACCGACCCGGCGCAATATCCCGCGCTCTGGCAGCAGCATGTTGGCGAGATCGTGGCGGCCGGTTACGAATTTGATGATCGACCCTGTTTCGAGCTCTATCACAGCTATGACCCGGTGACCAAGGTCGCGGATGTGAGCTTCTGCTCCAGCCTCAAGGGGTAGGGCACAACAAGACGGAAGGGGCGTTGCAGAACGCCGTGCAGCAACGAGAGAGCCGGACAGTGTCCGGCTCTTGTGTATCTGGCGATTGGGGCGGCGTTTAGCGCTGGAACCCCTTCTGGGCGAACTTGGGGCGCGCGTTCATGATCTGCTCCACCTGCTCGTCGCTCATCTTGCCGCGCGACAGCCCCAGCACCTTGTAGGTGAGCAGCGGCCGGGCGGGCAGGGCGATCATCAGGGCACGGATCTGGTTCTCGTCATCCTTCTCCCGCACCGGCTTGCCGTAGGCGTAGGTGAGGACGCCGGCATCCATCAGGTTTTTGACGGCGGGCTCGGTGATCGGCAAGTTTATGACGCTTTTACGCTGCAGCACGAACTCGCGCAGTACCGCCTTCTCGTTGAAGTCGAGGAAGCCGATCATCTGGGTCAGCTGGTCCTGCTGACGACGCGCCTGCCACTCCTCACAGGCCCACTCCCAGGCGATCAAAAAGCCCTGACTGCAGAAGTAGGAGATGGCGATCAGCATGCCGACGCCCAGCCAGGCCGCGTGATCCGCTGCCCACTGGCTGACAGCCCCTTTCATCAGCCCGGCCGGAAACAGCAAGATGATGCTGCAGCAGAGCAACAACCAGACCATCAGCCAGTTGAGGCGGTTCAGTTGATAGAAATGTTGGATCCACCGTTTCATCGTTCATCCTTCCTAAACTGTTGTGGATAGTGAACTACCTACAGCAAGCGGTGTGCCAAGAGCGCAATTTGGAGGGGAGTGGGGCGGGCCGGGTTACATTCCCTTACAACTCAGTCAGTGAGTGATGAATTGTTTGTCTTGTGAACCGGCCGCCGCGTTGCTAAAAAGCCCCCTCAGTCATTGGGGAGTAGCAACCCGCCCGCATTCTGGGCCGGGCCCATGTCAACACTCTTGGGTCCTCGCATCCATGGCATGGGCGGCGATAGGCACTATCGCTCTGCAAGACCTTTGGCCTCGATATGCACGCCAGCCGGGCGAGCCATGTCGGGTCCATTGGTTATTCTGCTCGCCTGGCGGTATCTATTATGTTGATTACCCTGCTGTTATTTATCGCCTCTGCGGTCACCATCTACCTTGCCTGCGAATACTTCGTCAACGGCATCGAGTGGACCGGCCACCACTTCAAACTTTCCCAAAGTGCCACCGGCTCGCTGTTGGCTGCGCTCGGCACCGCCCTGCCCGAGTGCATCGTCACCCTCACCGCCCTGCTGATGGGCAACACGGCCGCCCAGCAGGAGATCGGCATTGGTGCCGCCCTCGGCGGGCCGCTGGTGCTGGCGACCATCGGCTATGCTGCGGTCGGTCTCACCCTGCTGCTTTGCATGGGGCGTACCGAACGGGCCATTGATGGTGAGGTGCAGCGTGAGATTGGCCGGGATCAGCGCTGGTTTATCGGTATCTTTCTGGTGGCGACCGCGCTGGGTCTGGTCGCCTTTAGCGGCAAGAGCTGGCTGGCCCCGCTGTTTGTGCTGGTCTACCTCGTCTATGTGCGGCGCGAGCTGAAACAGAGCGACAGCCACGAGGTCGAGCTGCCGGAGCCCCTCAAACTGGCACCTGATGCCGGGATCCCGCCCCTTGGCAAGGTGCTGCTGCAGACGCTGGGTGCGCTGGTGGTGGTGGCGCTGGCGGCCCAGCTGTTTGTCCATCAGCTGGAGAGCATGGGCGAGCTGTTTGGCCTCTCGCCAGTGCTGGCGGCCCTGCTGCTGAGCCCGGTAGCGACCGAGATGCCGGAGCTGATGAACGTGCTGATCTGGGTGCGACAGGGCAAGACCCGGCTGGCCTTGGCCAATATATCCGGGGCCATGATGATCCAGGGCACCATCCCCAAGGCGTTCTGTCTGCTGTTTACCCCCTGGTTGCTGAGTGGTGCCATGCTGGCCTCGGCGATCGTGACTGTATTGGCGATGGTGTTGCTCTGGTGGGTTTTTCGCCGGGGGGCGATGACGGCTGGTCGTCTGGCACTGATAGGTCTGCTCTATCTGTGCTTCTGCGGCTGGCTGTTAGTGATGTGAGCGGGATGCGAACGGCGGATCGGTCGGGGCATCAAGGCAGTCACTCTTGGGTGCCCCTGAAGTAGCAACGACACAGCCCGGCAAGACATGCCTGCCGGGCTGTGGGTCAGGCGGCCCCGCGCCTTAAATTCCGAGCCTGTTTCAGGTGGGCTGGGGCAGCTGTTGTTGCGAGGTGCGTTGCTGGAACCAGAGCCAGAGGCCGATGGCAAAACCCAGCACCGAGAGACTCACCACATAGTGGGAAGGGGCCAGCATGTCGTTCTTCATCCAGAGGGTCACCGCCATCGGGGTGAGGCCACCGAAGATGGCGTAGGCCACGTTGTAGGAGAACGACAGACCGGAGAAACGCACCACCGGCGGGAAGGCGTTGACCATCACGTAAGGCACGGCACCGACAATCCCGACCGCAAAGCCCGCCAGCATGTAGAGCGGCACCAGCTGATTCGTGCCTGCCGCCAGACCGTGATAGAAGGCGTAGCTGGAGCCTGCCAGCAGCAGGGAACCGAGCATGAAGGTGATACCGCTGCCCAGCAGGTCGATCAGTCGGCCATAGACGATGCAGCCGAGGGTCAGGGCCACGATCGCCAGCGAGTTGGCGGTCAGGGCGTCAGCCGGGCTGATGCCATAGACCTTCTGCAGGTAGGTGGGGGTCATCAGGATCACCACCACGATCCCGGCGGAGAGCAGCCAGGTCAGCAGCATGGAGACCACCACGCTGCTCTTGTGATTGCGCAGCACAGTCTTGAGGGGCAGCTCGTCGGCCAGGGTCTTGTTGGCTTTCATCTCGGCGAAGACCGGGGTTTCGTGCAACCAGCGACGCAGGTACATGGCGACGATGCCGAAGATACCGCCCAGCAGGAAGGGCACCCGCCAGCCCCACTCGCTCACTTCGGCCGGGGTCAGGCTCTTGTTGACCGCAGTGGCGATGAGGGAGCCGAGCAGGATGCCGGCCGTCAATCCCGCCGTGAGCGTGCCGCAGGCGACCCCGACCCGACGGGCAGGAACGTGCTCGGCCACAAATACCCAGGCGCCCGGCACTTCACCGCCGATGGCGGCGCCTTGCAGGATGCGCAGTCCCAGCAGGGCGATGGGGGCGCCGATGCCGAGCACCGCATAGGTGGGCAGCAGACCGATCAGCAGGGTCGGCAGCGCCATCATGATGATGCTGAGGGTGAACATCCGCTTGCGACCGATGAGATCGCCAAAGTGGGCCATGATGATGCCGCCGAGCGGGCGGGCCAGATAACCGGCGGCGAAGATGCCGAAGGTCTGGAACTGGCGCAGCCACTCGGGAATGTCGGCCGGGAAGAACAGCTCGCCGATAACCACGGCGAAAAAGACGAAGATGATGAAGTCGTAAAACTCCAGCGCACCGCCGAGGGCGGCCAGACTCAGGGTCTTGTAATCCTGTCGATTGAGGGGGCGGGCGTGATCGTGTTGTTGTGCGGTTGTGCTCATATCCGTATGTTTCCCATCGGTTTTTTTAGTTATTGTCAGCCCGCGCAAGGGGCATATACAGGTGTTCGAGAGTATGCTGCCAGCCTCTTGTGTGTAAATCGCGCAATTCGCAACACTGTCTTGCATCTTTTTGGGGCAATCCGAATGCCCCGTTGGCGGAGGAATGATGGAAAAGAAACGGGTACTGCTCTCCTGGAGCAGCGGCAAGGATTGCGCCTGGGCACTGCATCAGTTGCGGCAAGATCCCGCCATCGAAGTGGTGGGGCTGTTTACCACCCTCAATCAGGCATTCGAGCGGGTGGCGATGCACGGGGTGCGCAAGCAGTTGCTGACCGAGCAGGCTGCCTGCGTCGGGCTGCCCCTCATCACCATCGATCTGCCCTGGCCCTGCAGCAACGAGGATTACGCCCGCATCATGACCGGCTTTATCGCCGATGTGGTGGCGCAGGGGATCCGCCATATGGCCTTTGGCGATCTGTTTCTTGAGGATGTGCGCGCCTACCGTGAAAAACAGCTGGCAGGCACTGGCATCGAGCCGCTGTTCCCGCTGTGGGGCAGCAATACCGGTGAACTGGCGCCGCAGATGATGGCCGCTGGCTTGAAGGCGCGGATCAGTGCCCTCGACCCGAACAAGCTGGATGCCAGTCTGGGTGGCCACGATTTTGATGAGGCGCTGCTGGCGGCGCTGCCGGAGGGGGTTGACCCGTGCGGTGAGAACGGCGAGTTTCACACCTTGGCCTATGATGGCCCCATGTTCGCCCGTCCGCTCGGCATTCGGGTCGGGGAGACAGTGCTGCGCGACGGCTTTGTCTTTACCGATCTGTTGCCAATCGAAGATTAATTATCGGGCGTCAAATGCTCCCTTTTGCTGGAGCATTCACAGATTTGAGGGGCGGGATGGGGGCACTATTGGCCCCCTCTTTTGCTTGAAGATGACAACCTGCCTTATGAAACACCTCTCTCGTCCGGCGCTGCTTGCCTCCTTGCTGGCTGCCGCCCTCGCTCTGCCTGCCGTGGCAGGTGAAGCCGCAACCGTTCAGCCGATCCCTGCCGGTGTCACCACCGTCACCCTGGCCCAGCAGGCGCCGATCCACTGGGTCTCGGTGGAACAGATTGCCAAGAGTCTGGATGGTCTGCCGCCGATGGCGGTCGGTTTTGACATCGACGATACCCTGCTCTTCTCCAGCCCCGGTTTTTATCGCGGCAAGCAGCAGTTCTCGCCCAACGACGAGAGCTATCTGAAGAACCCGGCCTTCTGGGAGAAGATGAACAACGGCTGGGATGCGTTCAGCATGCCGAAAGAGGTGGGCAAGGCGCTCATCGCCATGCATCTCAAGCGCGGTGACCACATCTATTTTGTCACCGGTCGCTCGGCTACTAAGACTGAAACCGTGAGCCAGACTCTGCAGCAGACCATGAATATTCCGGCCGACCAGCTCAATCCGGTGATCTTCGCCGGTGATCAGCCGGGCCAGAACACCAAGGTGCAGTGGCTCAAGGATAAGCAGATGAAGCTCTTCTACGGCGATGCCGACGGGGATATCAAGGCGGCGCAGGAGATCGGCATTCGCGGCATTCGGCTGCTGCGGGCTGCCAACTCCAGCTACCGGCCGCTGCCGCTGGCAGGGGCATTGGGGGAAGAGGTGATCATCAACTCCCAGTTCTGATCCACAGCGGATCCATGTAATAAGGGCGGGGCCATTGGCACCCGCCCTTCTGCGTTTAAGGAGTCATGCAAAGGCGTGGCGCCTTAGTCAGCTCACGGTATCAGTCAGCCCACGGCATCTCGGGCAGGCTGTCGAGGAACTCGCCGTAACGGGTCAGATTGAAGGGGCCCTGATCGGCCTCCATCGCCATCAGCTCGGCCCCGAGGGCGCAGGCGATATACTGTAGCGCCTCTGCTCGCGGTGTGCCCTTCATTACCAGCCGCATCAGGGTCGCCTTCACATGGGGCGGGTGACCATCGTTGAGCTGGTTCTCCACCATCTCCAGCAGCGTCTCTTCGTCAAAAAATTCCTGAGTGTCGTTCATGGGCTATCCACAACAGTAAATGTGGCGGCCAGTATAGCCCTAACCGCCTCCACTCCCTGCACAATCAGGCAATAAACTACCCGCGGTGCGTGGCGGTTAGGTACGGCAAATCAGCCCGAACAGGGTGTAGCGATCGTGCTGGTTGACGCGGCAGTAGCTGATGCCTCTGGGGAGCGCCTGCTGCAGGGTGATGGCGCTGTGCTGATAGTGACAGACCAGATAGAGCGGGCGCAGGCTACCGTCAAGCTGGCTCCAGTAGTGGGTCTCGTCGTTGTCGCCGTTATCCGGTTTGAGCTGGGCCTGATCAGCGGGATCCCCGTCGAACAGGGCGAGTTTGTCGAGCCGCAGGCTGAGGGAATCGCGCTGCTCGCCGCTGGCGTTGCGGGTAACGGCTTGCCAGCCCTGCTGCGGGGTGAGCAGTTGCTGGCTAACTTCGATGGCGGACGGGCAATCAAATTGCAGGCTGGCGGCAAGGGCCAGGGTGGTCAGTAACATGATCTCGGATCTCTCTTCATTCCATCAATCCCGTCCCCATGCTATGTCACCTGCTACTGAACAGCTTCATCATTTTGTCGAGCAGATCAAGCTGTTGTGGTGGCTGTCTCATGGACTCAGCCTCCCGCTCCAGCAACGCCTGCTGCTCCTGCTGGCGGGCGCTCAGTACCCGATAGAGGGGCTCGACCAGCGACTCGCGCTGCATCACCAGTTCCTGAAACATCCCCTGATTAATGCGATAGGTTTCCACGGTAGCAAGTGCCCGTACCGTGAAGGAGCTGGGCTCGCCAGTCAGCAGGCTCAGTTCGCCAAAGAAATCACCCGCCCCCAACGAGCCCAGTTTCAGCTCCCGTCCATCGACGTTGATCAGCATCTCCGCCTCCCCCTTGACCAGTACGAACAGCCAGCCGGAGGTCTCCCCCTGCTCCAGCATGATGTCGCCGCTGACGAAGGGGGCGAACTTCACCTGATCGGCCAGCTGGAGCAACTCGTTCTCCTGCAACATGGCAAACAGCGGCAGCTTGCGCAGGGTGTCGGTACGCTCGGCAGTGTGGCGTTTGTGGCGGGCATCCAGATGCTGCTTCTCCTTGGCCATAAAGACGTTGAAGATCGGCGGGGTGAGTCGGCGATCGTTACGGCGCAGGGCGGCATCGATGAGGCTGCGCACCATGGAGTCGGTCGGGTCGTCGCGAGCCAGATCGGTCAGCCAGTAGCGCACTGCATAGCGGGCAATGCCCCCCTCGACGTTCATCAACAGGCAGTCCGGTTGCGGATGCTTGGCGACACAGGGGAGCTTGGTCTCTCGCAGGGATTTTTCGATCAGCGCGATGATCTGGGTCGGCAGGGTATCCAGGGTCAGATCGAACCAGACCCAGCGCCGCCACTGCAAGGGTTCACCCTGACGGCGGCCCAGGACGGTGAAGCGCTGCTTGAGCAGATGGCTGTTGGGGATGACTACGGTTTCCCAGTTGCGGGTCTCGATGGTGGTGGCACGCCAGTTGATCTCCACTACCCGGCCCTGAGTGGTATCTACCTGCAGCCAGTCACCGATGGCGATGGAGTTGTCGAGCTGAATGGAGACCCCGGCCAGCAGGTTGCCCAGGGTATCCTGCATGGCGAAGGCGATGACGGCGGTGATCACCGCCGAGGTGGTGACTATCTCCCCCAGTGCCATCCCGGAGGCATAGAGACGAAACAGCCCCCAGCCGATGTAGCCGATGGTGATGACAATATCGGCGATAATCCGCGGGATCCGCACATGGCAGAGGGGGAGCAGAAACTCGAACAGCAGGATTCCCCACACCTTGACCAGTATCAGACCCGCCAGCAGGGTGGAGATCTCGATCAGCAATTGATGGGGCAACGGCAGTTTGAACCAGCCCCCTTCCAGCTGGATCAGCAGGATCATCACCGCGCTTATCATCACGAAACTGAGCTCGGAGAGCAGCTCCCGGCGCTGGCCCGGACGACGCCAGAGGTGGATCAGCATCAGTGACAGGGTGAACAGAGTCCAGAATGGGTGTTCCATGATCCAGATGATGGCAGGTAGTACCGTGAGGTTATCGCCAGACATAGCAGCCCCTTCTTGTGGTTTACCACCAGCATAGTTGCTGTAGCGAGGGGAAATGGTGCGTTGGTACAGCAATTTATTTATCCTGTGCAGAACCAGGCAAAGGAGTGCGATCTAGTGTCAATTTCAAAGAAAATCATCTGGTTGGTGGCATTGTTGCCACTTGCTGGTTGTGACCTGTTAGTGGATAAGTATCGGGTCGAGTTCAGGGATGGATCCTGGCGCGAGATAGCCATCACCCCCTTCTCCAGCGATGCGCGCTGGCGCGAGGGGTGTGCCACCGGCGAAGTGCTGAGCGATATGAAAGTGCCGATCAAACGCGGTGACAAGGTCAATGGCCGGGAGCAGTTGCTGATCGGCGGTGAGAAGTTCGAGCTGGATGACAACAACCTCTACCGCAGCAACGGCATGGTGTTCGGTCAGTCCCCGGATCATATCCAGCGTGGGCTCAAGGGAATGGATATATGCCGAACTATGCGCCCCGAGCGGGGTGGCTTGCCCAAGCTCAAGGCGCGCGGTTTCGGCGACTGACCTGCTCCGGCTTAACCTTTGCCTGTCAGCCTACAGCGCTGGCGGCAGGCATCGCCAAAGGCTTGAAAGATCTTGATGGAGTGGGGGTTTTCATTGGCTTTCCACTCCGGATGCCACTGCACTGCCAGCAGAAAGGGGGAGAGTGCGGGGGCATGCAGTGCCTCGATCAGCCCATCTTCGGCGTGGGCCAGCGGCTCCAGCCCGCTACCCAGTCGATCAATCCCCTGTCCATGCAGGGAGTTCACCGCAATCCGCTCAGCCCCCATCAGCTCGGCAAACCAGCTGCCCGGCAGCAGCTCAATCTGATGGCTCGGCCCATACTGCTCGTCGACCGGATCGTCGGCATCCTCCCGGTGATCGTCATAGCCCGGCTCGTTGTAGACCTTCTGATGAATATCGCCACCCAGTGCCACGTTGATCTCTTGCATGCCACGACAAATTCCGAGGATCGGCAACCCCTGCGCAATCGCGGCATTGATCAGTGACAAATCAAACAGGTCGCGATCCCGATCTTGCTGTTTTTCCGGGGTGAGGTTCTCTTGCCCATAGAGGCCCGGGTCTATGTTGGAACCGGCACCGCTCAGATAGACACCATCGGCCAGATCCAGATATTGCTGCAGATCGGCGGTGCTGCAGCAGGTGGGCACCAGCAACGGGACGCAGTCACTGATCTCCACCAGCGGCATGATGTATTTGTGGGTCATCACCTGATAGGCGTGGCCGTTGCGGGGTTGGGCCCCCATGGTCATCAGCACCACAGGCTTACGGTTGGATGGGGGGAGGGGATTTGGCATAGGGCACCTTGATTATCCTTGGCGTTGAAGTCTCATCCTGCGCCTTGGGCAGGCCCTTGCATACGCAGTGGGCAAGGGCATGCCTCAAGGCATGGTCATGGGATCCCGGGTCGGGCAGGGTGCAGAATCGTCGGCCAGCCTGGGCAGCGACAGCCTGGATCCTCTGTTCAGTCTGCCAAGGCCGTTCAATATGTCAAACAAAATGATGCTAAATTGTTAACGGATTTGTCTTGATCTGCTCTGAAACAGCGATTTAACGGGGTGGAGTAGATGGGTATTCATGGCTGGGTCGCCAGAATGGTGGATATATTAAACGCGCAGGGGCTGCGGGGGATGGGGAAAGGCAAAGGCGTCAATAGAAGCACGCCTCCGCAAGGGGAGGCGTGTTTCGGGGATCACAGCAGGTCTTCGATCTCGCCGCGTAGATATTGGTATATCTCGCGATAAGCGATCGGCGGCGTGTTGAGGGTCCGCTCTTTGTTAGCTGTGCGGATCAGTTGGCGCAGCTTCTGGCGATCCAGCTCGTGGAACTGTGACAGCAGTTCGTTGAGGGCGCTGTCACCTTCGGTGATCAGGCGCTCCCGCCACTGCTCCAGACGATGCAGACGTGCATTCACGGTAGAGTGACGGTTTCTGAAGATCGACAGGGCTTCGACGATCGGCTCGATATCACGGCTGCGCATCAGGCGGCCGATAAACTGCAAGTGGCGGCGGAATGACTCGTCTTTGTTCGGCTTGAGCTTGCGGCCCAGCTCGACTGCATCGGCAAGCTCTTCATCCAAAGGAATTTTTTCCAATTCA
The DNA here is from genome assembly GCF_006243315.1 of Aeromonas sobria. Lineage (GTDB taxonomy): Bacteria > Pseudomonadota > Gammaproteobacteria > Enterobacterales > Aeromonadaceae > Aeromonas > Aeromonas sobria_A. The sequence goes on along the minus strand of NZ_NKWE01000039.1, from coordinate 100,934 downwards.
CTGTGGCTTAAGGAGACAATCTCTGCACCCAGTTTTTGCAACGCTTCTGCATCGCGCTTGAGCTGGCTCTTGCTGGGGCCCCAGTCTTCTAACTCGTTGTCGTCTTGATATTGACTCATCGGTCTCTTGATTCCTGTCTTTCACGTTTGGTGGATATGTTACCAGCTTCTCCCGCTGGGCGCAGGGGTCTGATATGCTTAGTCCCCTTTCCTTCCTTCATACAGATGTGAGTTATGGATCAGCAAGACCAAATCCGCCAGGATCAAGCCCATCTCGAGGCCGTGGTTGCCGAAGCCCTGGAGATAGCCAAAGGACTGGGCGCCTCGCTGGCCGAAGTCTCCATCAGCAAGCAGACCGGGTTGTCGGTGAATACCCGGGGTTGTGAACTGGAAAGCATTGAATTCAATAAGGATGGGGCACTCGGCATCGCGGTTTACCGCAATGGCTGCAAGGGGTCATCATCGACCACCGACCTGGGCAAACCGGCGATCCGCGCCGCTGTCGAAGCCGCCATCGAGATCGCCCGCCATACTTCTGCTGACGATTGCGCCGGGCTGGCGCCCGCCGAGCTGCTAGCCTGGGATGCCCCTGACTTGCAACTGTGTCACCAGATTGAGCTGGATCCCCAGCGGGGGATCGAGTTGGCCATCGAGTGTGAGCGGCTGGCACTGGGCCGCGATGCCCGCATCAAGCACTCCGACGGTGCCGGTTTCTCCAGCCATCTCGGCATCAAGGTGTATGGCAACAGCCATGGCTTTGTGAAGGGCTATGCTGCCTCGCGCAACTCCCTGAGTTGCGTGCTGATCGGCGAGCAGGATGGTGAGATGCAGCGGGATTACGGTTACTCATCCAGTCGCGATCTGGCCGGGCTGTGGAGCCCGCAGCGCATCGCCGATGAGGCGGTCGAGCGTACCGTCTCCCGCCTTGGTGCCCGCAAGATCTCCACCCGCCATGCGCCTGTGCTGTTCCACCCTGACACTGCCTCTGGCCTGTGGGGCCATCTGGTGATGGCGATCAGTGGCGGTAATCTCTATCGCAAGTCGAGCTTCCTGTTGGACAAGCTGGGCAAGCAGGTCCTGCCCGAGTGGCTCACTATTCAGGAATTCCCCCATCTACTGGGCGGGTTGGCCAGTAGCCCGTTCGATGGTGAAGGGGTGCGCACCCGTGATATGGATATCATCCGTAACGGCGAGCTGATGAGCTGGCTGCTTACCTCCTACTCTGCTCGCAAGCTGGGGTTGACCACCACCGGTCATGCCGGTGGCATTCACAACTGGCAGGTTTCCAACTCCGGCCAGGACTTTCAGGGCATGCTGAAAGAGATGGGCACCGGCCTGCTGGTGACCGAGCTGATGGGGCAGGGGGTCAATATCGTCAACGGTGACTACTCCCGCGGCGCCGCCGGTTTCTGGGTCGAGAATGGTGAAATAGCCTATCCGGTCGAGGAGATCACCATAGCTGGCAATCTGGCGGAGATGTTCAGCCATATCGTGGCGGTGGGCTGTGACGAGGACGAGCGTTCCAGCCTCAAGACCGGTTCGGTTCTGGTTGAGAACATGAAGCTGGCGGGTCATTGATCCGGTAGTTATCCTGCCTGACGGGATGAAATGAGAAAGGCCCCCTCGCCAACGCGAGGGGGCCTTTTTGTCAGCTGGCGATCAGTGATCTGCTGGCAAGCGAAGGGCTATCAGCCCTTGATGCGCTCGATGCGGCCACCCAGACCCTGCAGCTTCTGCTCGATGTCTTCGTAGCCACGGTCGATGTGATAGATACGATCGACGATGGTAGTGCCTTCGGCTACAAAACCGGCCAGCACCAGACTGGCGGAGGCGCGCAGATCGGTCGCCATCACCTGAGCACCTTTGAGTTGCTCGGTGTCGCGGCAGATGGCTACATTGCCCTGCAGTTCGATGTCAGCGCCCATCCGCACCAGCTCGGGCACGTGCATGAAGCGGTTCTCGAAGATGTTCTCGGTGACCATGGCGGTGCCCTTGGCGACTGCGTTCAGCACGGTGAACTGTGCTTGCATGTCGGTCGGGAAGGCCGGGTAGGGGGCGGTCTTGATGGTGACCGGCTTGAGGGTGCGGCCCGTCATGTCGAGGGTGATCCAGTCAGCCCCTTTCTCGATCAAGGCGCCTGCCTCTTCCAGCTTGACCAGTACCGCTTCCAGCAGAGTCGGGTCGGTGTTGCGGCAGGTGACCTTGCCACCGGTAACCGCTGCGCCCACCAGGAAGGTACCGGTTTCGATGCGGTCAGGCTGCACGCTGTAGTCGCCACCGTGCAGGCGCTCGACGCCATCGATGGTCAGGGTGTCAGTGCCTGCACCCTGGATCTTGGCGCCCAGGGTGGTGAGGAAGTTGGCCAGATCGACCACTTCCGGCTCACGGGCGGCGTTTTCGATCACGGTGCGGCCTTCTGCCAGGGTGGCGGCCATCATCAGGTTCTCGGTACCGGTGACCGAAACCATATCCATCAGGATATGGGCGCCTTTGAGGCGGCCATCGACACGGGCCTTGATGTAGCCATCTTCGATGGTGATCTTGGCACCCATCAGCTCCAGACCGTGGACGTGCAGGTTGACCGGACGGGCACCGATGGCGCAACCGCCGGGCAGGGAGACGTCAGCAGCCCCGAAACGGGCGGCCAGCGGGCCCAGCGCCAGAATGGAGGCACGCATGGTCTTCACCAGCTCATAGGGGGCGACGTGGTTGTTCACCGCACCGGTCAGCACGGTGACGTTGCCGTTGACCTTGGTGGTTGCGCCCAGCATCTCCAGCAGCTTGATGGTGGTGCCCACATCTTTCAGGCGTGGCACGTTGGAGAGGTGCACCTCTTCATCACACAGCAGGGTGGCGAACAGGATCGGCAGGGCGGCGTTTTTGGCGCCAGAGATGGTCACTTCGCCGTTGAGAGTACAACGACCATCGATTTTGAATTTGTCCATTTTTACTTCGTTACCAAATCAGGAGGGCAATAGGAATTTACGTTCGCGTTTCCACTCGGCGTCGGTGAACGCCTTGATGGAGAGGGCGTGAATGGCGTTACTGGCGATCTTGTCCATCAGCGGGGCATAGATGGCCTGCTGTTTCTTGACCCGGCTCATGCCGTCAAACATGTCACCGACGGCGATCACTTGGTAGTGACTACCGTCCCCTTTGACATGGACTTCGGACAATGGCAGAGCCTCGAGGAGTATCGCTTCAATTTCAGAGACTTGCATTATGCGTCCTCAGTTGTGAGCGGGGTTGACTGAAACAGCCCGGCCACCCCGTAGAGGGTGGCCAGGGTATAAAAATCACTGGAGGCGCCCACCAGTTGCGGTGTGGCGCCTCGCGCTAATACGGCTTTGGCCCATTTGACCAGCAGCGCCAGCCCGGCGGAGTCGAGGGTGGTGACGCCACCGAGTTCGAGCCGGTCATTCTGCCACCACTGGGCGCGGGATTGCCACAGCTCATTGACCTGTGGCGCCTGCAGCTCACCGCTCAGGATCATGGCTTGATCACTAGCGGTTTGGCGTTGTGCTCGCGCAACTGGGCGATCACCGCATCGATGCCGTTCTGGCGAATGAGGCCGCCCAGCTCGCTCTGTTTGGCAGAGAGCAGGCTGATCCCCTCGGCGACCATGTCGAAGGCTTTCCACTCGCCGGTTTTATTGTTCTTGCGCAGCTTGAACTCGAGGAAGATGTCCGGCTTGCCGGGCTCTTTTACGCTGACGCTGACGGCGGTGATGTTGCTGTCACCGGCCGCTTTGCCCGGCTCGACCTTGACGGTCTGCTTGTCAAAGTGGGCCAGCGCGTCGGCGTAGGAGCTCACCATGTATTCGGTAAAGACCTCGACAAAGGCATTGCGCTGCGCCTCGGTGGTCTCTTTAATCTGGTTGCCGAGCACCTTGTAGGCGGCAAAGCGGTTATCCACGTAGGGCAACAGCTCTTCACGGATGATCACCCGCAGGTGATCCGGATTGCTTTTTACCTGGGCCTGATCGGCTTTCAGGCGGGCAAAGGTCTGCTTGGCAGCCTGATCAACCAGTGCGTTGGGGTCCGTTGCATCGACCGCGGCCTGGGCCGACAGGGAAAACAGCATGCTGGTCATCAGACCCAGCAGCAGGGCGATTTTCTTGAACATGGTTACTCCTTGTTGCTGTCAGGTTTGCTGTCGGAGGATTGGCTGTAGAGGAATTTGCCAATCAGATCTTCCAGCACGATGGCGGATTTGGTGTCTTCAATCAGATCACCATTTTTGAGCATACCGGTTCCCATCTCCTCATCGCTGAAGCCGGGCGCCAGACCAATGTACTGCTCGCCCAGCAGACCCGAGGTCAGGATGGAGAGCGAGCTGGTATCGGAAAACTCGCCAGCACTCTTTTGCATCAGCAAGGTGACTTCGGGCACCTGGGTTTTCGGGTCCAGCGCAATATCGCTAACCCGACCCACCACCACACCGCCGACCTTGATCGGCGAGCGGACTTTCAGGCCGCCGATATTATCGAAATGCGCGCGCAGGGTATAGGTTTCTCCTTCCGGTTTGAAGCTCAAACCGGCCACTTGCAGTGCCAACGCCAGAATGGCGCCGAGGCCAGCCAGCATGAAGGTGCCAACCAGGAATTCTACTTTGCTGAACTTCATCGTTACCTTATCCAAACATGACTGCGGTGAGTATAAAATCCAGGCCGAGTACGGCGAGGGAGGAGTGGACCACGGTACGGGTCGTGGCCTGACTGATCCCGGCCGAGGTCGGCTTGGCATCATAGCCGTTAAAGAGCGCAATCCAGGTGATCACCAGGGCGAAAATCAGGCTCTTGATGGCCCCCTGCATGATGTCATCCTGCCAGTCGACGGAGGCCTGCATGGCGGACCAGAAGCTCCCTTCATCAACCCCCAGCAAATCCACCCCAACCAGTTTGCCGCCAAAGATACCGATCAGGCTAAACATAAAGGCCAATAGTGGCATGCTGATGACCCCGGCCCAGAAGCGCGGTGCGACGACGCGGCGCAGCGGATCGACCGCCATCATCTCGAGGCTGGAGAGTTGTTCGGTGGCCTTCATCAGACCGATCTCGGCGGTCAGGGCAGACCCGGCGCGACCGGCAAATAACAGGCCGGTCACCACAGGCCCCAGTTCCCGCAGCAGGGAGAGGGAGACCAGCGGCCCGAGGCTCTGCTCGGCGCCGAAATCCTTCAATACGTTGTAACCCTGCAGCGAGAGCACCATGCCGATAAACAGGCCGGAGACCAGAATGATGGCCACCGACTGCACGCCCACTACGTAAAGCTGTTGCACCAGCAAGGGAAAGTGCTTGCGTGGTTCGGGTTTGCCCGCCAGAGCATGAAACAGCATGATGGAGGCGCGGCCGACGGAGCTGATAACACGCACCCCGACCCGACCCAGCTTGCTTATTTGACTTATCAACATCAGAGATCCTGTAGCAGATCGCCTGCCGGAAAATGAAACGGAACAGGACCGTCGGGCAACCCTTTGAGGAACTGCTCGACTTCGGGATTGTGCTCCTCGCGCAATTGAGCCGGTGTGCCGTGTGCCACCACCTTGCGATTGGCAATGATGTAGGCATAGTCCGCGATGCTGAGCACCTCTTTCACATCGTGGGTAACGATGACGGAGGTGATGCCAAGGGCATCGTTCAGCTCCTTGATTAGCTTGACCAGCACCGCCATGGTGATGGGGTCCTGCCCGACGAAGGGCTCGTCATACATGATGAGATCGGGGTCAAGGGCGATGGCTCGGGCCAGTGCCGCCCGACGCGCCATGCCGCCGGAGAGCTCGGACGGCATCAATTGTGCCGCGCCGCGCAAGCCTACCGCTTGCAGCTTCATCATGACGATGGTGTGGATCAGCTCCTCCGGCAGGCCGGAGTGCTCCCGCAGCGGGAAGGCCACATTGTCGTAGACCGTCATGCCGGTAAACAGGGCACCACTCTGGAACAGCATGCTCATCCGTTTGCGCACCTCGTAGAGACGGCTGCGGGAGAGGGTGGGGATATCTTCCCCATCGAACAGGATGTGACCGGACTCAGGTTTGATTTGGCCACCGATTAAGCGCAGCAAGGTGGTTTTGCCGATACCGCTCGGGCCCATGACGGCGGTGACCTTGCCACGGGGAATGGTCAGGCTGATCCCGTCGTACAGCAGCCGATTGCCGTGGCTGAAACTCAGGTCGGAGATGGTGATCAGATCATTGTTCAAACAATTGTCCATCCAGTGTAAATAAGGTGCGAATTTTATGGGGTAGTCTAGGTGTAAGCAACAGCAAGGAACAACTATTGAACAGGTTGCCCGCCTATTTGCACGACAGTTTTCTGTAACAAAGTGCGTCATTCATCGTGGGGTTCACCATCCGATTCGCTTATCCGGGCAGACTTTTTTATAATCCCGCAGCTAATTTCGGCCCGGAGCTGTGTCTTTATGTCTGTAAAGCCTGAGAAAGTGTCTGAACTGTTCGATTTTCGTCGCAGTGCCCGCGCGGTGCTGGACATTGAAAAACAAGCGATAGATGGACTCTATCAGTACCTGAACGATACCTTCGACAGGGCCTGCGAGATGGTGTTGCGCTGTGGCGGCAAGATAGTGGTCACCGGCATGGGCAAGTCGGGCCATATTGGCAGCAAGATTGCCGCGACCCTCGCCAGCACCGGCACGCCAGCCTTCTTCCTCCATCCGGGGGAAGCGAGTCACGGTGACCTGGGGATGGTATCCAGTGGCGATCTCATCATCGCCATCTCCAACTCCGGCGAGAGCGACGAGATCCTGGCCCTGCTGCCGGTGCTCAAACGCCGCGGCATTCCGCTCATCTGCATGACCGGCAATCCGGCCTCCACCATGGCCAAAGAGGCCAACGTGCACCTGTGCATCAAGGTGGATAAAGAGGCCTGCCCCTTGGGGCTGGCGCCCACCTCCAGTACCACGGCAACCCTGGTGATGGGCGATGCACTGGCGGTGGCCCTGCTGGAAGCGCGCGGCTTTACTGCCGATGATTTTGCCCTTTCTCACCCGGGTGGATCGCTCGGCAAGCGCTTGCTGCTGCGGGTCGGTGACTTGATGCATCGTGGTGAGCTGTTGCCCCGGGTTGGCATCGATGCCACCATCAGCGAGGCGCTGCTGGAAGTGAGCCGCAAAGGTCTGGGGATGACGGCGATCATCAATGTCGATGGCGTGCTGGCGGGGCTGTTTACCGATGGTGACCTGCGCCGTATTCTCGACCAGCAGATCGATATCCATCACACCCCCATCAGCCGTGTGATGACCACCAACTGTGTTACCGTAGGGCCAGAGATGATGGCGGCTGAAGCTGTCAAACTGATGGAAACCCGCAAGATTAACGGATTGCTGGTGGTGGATGAGGAGAAGCGCCCGCTCGGCGCCTTCAACATGCACGACCTGCTGAAAGCCGGAGTAATTTGATGCAAAACGTACCGACCCTCTATGGTCCGGTGACGCGCAGCCAGTACGACAAGGCGGCGCAAATCCGCCTGCTGGTGTGCGATGTGGATGGGGTGCTCTCCAACGGCCTCATCTATATGGGAAACAACGGCGAAGAGCTGAAAACCTTCTGCACCCGCGATGGTGCGGGCATGCGGGCGTTGCTTAATGCCGGGATCGAGATCGCGATCATCACCGGGCGCAACTCTCGCATTGTCAGCGATCGGATGAAAAGCCTGGGTGTGGCTCACGTGGTGCAGGGGGCTGACAAGAAACTGCCCCACTTCGAGGCGCTGCTGGCCAAGCTGGGACTGACCCCGGAGCAGGCCGCCTATATGGGCGATGACACCATAGACCTGCCGGTGATGGCCGCCTGTGGCCTTGGCATCGCGGTGGCGGATGCTCATCCGCTGGTGCTGAGCCGTGCCGATATGGTGACTCGTCTTGGCGGTGGCATGGGGGCGGTGCGCGAGGTGTGCGACCTGATCCTGCAGGCGCAGTGCCATGACGATTATCAGCCCGAGGCGTCGGTATGAGCAGACAGACCCTGTTGTTTGCCTTGTTGCTGCTGGTGGCGCTGGTCGCCTGGCAGTTGGGCAAGGTGGAGCTGGTGCCGGAGAGCGCCGTCAAAATCGAAAACTATCAGCCGGATTTTGTCGCCAGGAATCTGGTGACCACCCGTTTTGATGTGAATGGTAAACGTACCGAGCGATTGGAGTCTGACTACGCCGAGTATTACCAGCTGCTCGAGCAGGCGACCTTCGACCAGCCGGTGGTCTATATGTATGACGAGCAGGGGAGTGCCGAGTGGAAGATCACTGCCGAAACCGGCGTGCTCAACACCGGTGACAACGTGATCCTGCGGGATAAGGTGCATCTGGATGGGCTACTGCCAACTAGCTTCATCTCCACGCTCGATACGCCCTACCTGGAGCTGGATCTGGTGACGCAGGATGTGCGCAGCAACCGGGAAGTAAATATTCTGGGTCGGGATTTCCAGACCCAAGGGGTTGGCCTCAAGGGCCATCTGGACCGCAAATATTTTGAGTTACTGGATCAAGGTCATGCCATCTATTTCAATGAAAAACGCTAATCTGGCCCTCGCAGCCCTGCTGTTGTGTGGTGCTGTGACCGCCAAAGAGTCCGATTTTGCCGAGAAGGTCTATGTCGATGCCGTCAAGCAGGTGGCCGAGATGCAGGATAATCGCATCACCTTTGAACAGAATGTCATCATCACTCAGGGCACCATCAAGATCCATGCCGACAAGGTGGTGGTGACCCGTTCCGGTGAGAAAGGGGCCGAGGTGATGACTGCCTACGGCAAGCCAGCGACCTTCTTCCAGATCATGGATAACGGCAAGCCGGTCAATGCTCATGGCAATAGCATTCGTTACGAGCTGAAAAACCGGCTGGTCACCATTACCGGCAACGGTCAGCTCAAGCAGGAAGATAGTCTGGTCACTGGCGACCTGATCCGTTATGACATCGACAAACAGAAGATGACTGCCGAGAGCAAGAACCCGACCCAGCGAGTCAGGACCGAGTTCTTGCCGGATCAGGTAGAAAACTTCGACAAACCCGCCGACCAGAAGAAGCAGGGAAAATAAGCCATGGCAGTGTTAAAAGCAGTTGGGCTGCAAAAAAGCTACAAACGTCGCATGGTGGTCAGCGACGTTAGCCTGGAAGTGGGCACTGGCCAGATTGTCGGCCTGCTGGGCCCCAACGGGGCGGGCAAGACCACCTCCTTCTACATGATCGTGGGGCTGGTGCAGCGGGATGCTGGCCTCATCACTATCGACGATCAGGACATCAGCCTGCAGCCGATGCATGTGCGGGCTCGCAATGGCATCGGCTACCTGCCGCAGGAGGCCTCTATTTTCCGCCGGCTGTCGGTATTCGACAACCTGATGGGGGTGATGCAGACCCGCAAAGGGCTGAGCCGCGAAGAGCGGGAAGACAAGGTTCAGCAACTGCTGGAAGAGTTCAACATCACCCACATTCGCGATAACCTGGGTCAAAGCCTCTCCGGCGGTGAGCGCCGTCGGGTCGAGATTGCCCGCGCACTGGCGGCCGAGCCGCGTTTTATTCTGCTGGATGAACCCTTTGCCGGGGTCGACCCGATTTCTGTGATAGACATCAAGAAGATCATTCAGCATCTGAAAGATAGAGGCCTTGGCGTCTTGATTACCGACCACAACGTCAGAGAGACTCTGGACGTATGTGAAAAGGCCTATATCGTCAGCCACGGCAAGATGATTGCCGAAGGTGCACCGGCAGATATCCTTGCCGATGAACAGGTCAAGCGCGTCTATTTGGGCGATCAATTCAGTCTATAGTAAGGGGGCATGCCTTCATTCTCTTTGACGAATGCCTCGCTGAACATAAGGATATCCCGACGTAGATGAAGCCGACATTACAGTTGCGTCTCGGTCAGTCCCTGACCATGACGCCGCAATTACAACAAGCGATTCGTCTGCTCCAGCTCTCCACTTTGGAACTTCAGCAGGAAATTCAGCAAGCGCTCGAGAATAACCCCCTGCTGGAGCAGGAAGAGAGTGAAGTACAAGAGACCAGTCCGGAAGAGCCTGTTGATGCCAGCCAGCTGGATTCCAGCGATGCCATGGCGCAGGAGCAGATGCCGGACGAGCTGCCGGTAGATACCACTTGGGATGAAGTCTACTCTGCCGGGACCGCCCAGAGCGCTGGCCCTATCCACGATGGGGAAGATAGCGTTTATCAGGGGGAGACCACCGAAAACCTGCAGGATTATCTGTTGTGGCAAATGCGGCTGACCCCGTTCAGCGATGTGGATGCCGCCATCGCCCTCGCTATCATCGATGCTATCGACGAGTCTGGCTATTTGACCGTTGAGCTGGAGGATATCCTGCAAGCGGTCAGTAGCGATGCGTTGGAGGTCGAGCTTGATGAGGTCGAAGCTGTGCTCAAGCGGGTGCAGCATTTCGATCCGGTCGGCATCGCTGCCCGTTCGGTGCAGGAGTGTTTGTTGATCCAGCTGGGGCAGTATGACCCGCAGACACCCTGGCTCAATGAGGCCAAGGAGGTGATCCTCGAACATATGGATCTGCTCGGTAATCGTGACTACCGAACTCTGGCGCGCAAGACCAAACTCAAAGAGAGCGATCTCAAGTCGGTGCTGGATCTGATCCAGCTGCTGGAGCCGCGCCCCGGCAATGGCATCATCCAGAGTGACTCCCAGTACGTGATCCCCGATGTCTCTGTGGTCAAGAAGGGTAGCAAGTGGGTCGTTGAGCTCAATCCTGATTCTTCCCCGCGTATCCGGGTCAACGAGACTTATGCTGCCATGGCCCGCAATGCGCGCAGTGGCACGGATACCCAATTTATTCGCTCCCATCTGCAGGAAGCCAAATGGTTCATCAAGAGCCTCGAGAGTCGCAATGATACCCTGCTGAAAGTAGCCTGTTGTATTGTCGAGCAACAACAGGGCTTTTTCGAGTATGGTGAAGAGGCGATGAAGCCGATGGTGCTCAACGACATCGCCGAAGCGGTGGAGATGCATGAATCGACCATTTCCCGGGTGACAACCCAGAAATACATGCATACCCCAAGGGGCATATTTGAACTGAAGTTTTTTTTCTCCAGCCATGTGAACACCGAAGGAGGAGGAGAGTGCTCATCGACCGCAATTCGCGCGCTCATCAAGAAGCTGGTCACGGCAGAGAATCCTGCCAAGCCGTTAAGTGATAGCAAGATCGCGGATTTGCTGGCCGAACAGGGTATTATGGTGGCGAGACGCACGATCGCTAAGTATCGCGAATCCTTGTTTATCGCACCTTCCAATCAGCGTAAACGCCTGGTTTAGGCAAAACAAAAGGATGATGTTATGCAAATTAACCTGACCGGACACCATGTCGAGATCACCGAAGCTCTGCGTGAATACGTGAGTAACAAATTTGCCAAACTCGAGCGTCATTTTGACCACATTAATAATGTCCATGTGGTGCTTAGTGTGGAAAAACTGAACCAGATAGCGGAAGCTAAATTGCATGTCAGTGGCGGCGAAGTGTTTGCTACCTCTGAGCATGCTGATATGTATGCTGCGATAGACACCTTGCTCGACAAGCTGGACAGGCAGATCATCAAGCACAAAGATAAGTTAAATAAAAAATAACTATGCAACTTGAACATATATTGAGTCGGGACTGCACCAAAAGTGCAGTCCCTTGTACCAGCAAGAAACGCGCCCTCGAAATCATCAGCGAGTTGGCCGCCGAACGCCTTGGCACCTCCCGTCAGGCGCTGTTCGAATGCTTGCTGGCCCGCGAAAAAATGGGCAGTACCGGTATCGGTGCCGGTATTGCGATTCCCCACGGTCGTATTGATGATGCGTTCCCGCCAACCGCGATTCTGATGACCTTTGCTGATCCCATCCCTTTTGATGCCATCGACAACCAACCGGTAGACCTGTTGTTTGCGTTGCTGGTACCGGAAAGCGAGTGCAAGCAGCATCTCAAGACCCTTTCCCTGATGGCCTCCAAGCTGGGTGACAAGGCGGTCTGTCGCCAATTGCGTCAGGCAACCAGCGATGAAGAGCTCTATCAGATCATGACCTCGGCCTGATACTCAGGCTTGGAATGAACCACCTGTTTTGGCGTGAGGGAACAAGATGCAGTTAATCGTGGTAAGTGGGCGTTCGGGCTCCGGTAAAACGGTAGCCCTGCGTGTGCTGGAAGATCTGGGTTACTACTGTGTGGATAACCTGCCGGTTAACTTGCTGCCCCAGCTGATTGTCTCGGTCGAAAGCCAGTATGACAAGCTGGCGGTCAGCATCGACGTGCGCAACCTGCCGAGCGATCCGGATAAGCTGGAAAACCTGTTGGCCCAGGTGCGCAATGAAGGACGAGTCACGTTCTCCAGCTTCTTCTTTGATGCCGACAACGGCACCTTGCTCAAGCGTTATGGCGAGAGCCGCCGCTTGCACCCCCTGTCGCGTAACAAGCTATCGCTGGATGAGGCGATTCGTGAAGAGACCAATTTGCTGGCGCCCATCTCCTCGACAGCGGATCTGCGGATCGACACCACCACCCTCAGCATTCATGACCTGAGCGAACTCATCAAAACCCGGGTGCTCGGCAAGAAAGAGAACGAGCTGGTGCTGGTATTCGAGTCGTTCGGTTTCAAGTACGGCATTCCCAAGGACGCGGATTTCGTGTTCGATGCCCGTTTCTTGCCCAATCCGCATTGGGTCCCCGAGCTCAAGCCGTTTACCGGCAAGGATGAACCGGTCGCCAACTACCTCTCTGCACAGGCCGACGTGATGCTGTTCACCCAGCAGATCGAGCATATGCTGGTGACCTGGTTGCCCCATCTGGAGCGTAACAATCGCAGCTATGTGACGGTTGGCATCGGTTGTACCGGTGGTCAGCACCGCTCGGTCTTTATCGCAGAACGGCTGGCTAGCGCCTTCCGTTTGCTCGGCAAGAACGTGCAGATCCGGCACCGAACTCTCGACAAGAGTGCCCCCCAATCCTGATGGACCAATAGGACGACCCGATGACTGTTTCCGCCTCGGTTGAAGTGAAAAACAAGCTGGGCATTCACGCCAGACCAGCCATGATGCTGTTCGAGCTGGTGCAGGGTTTCGATGCCCACGTCCTGCTGCGCAATGAAGATGGTGTGGAGGCCGATGCTGACAGCATCATCGGCCTGCTGATGCTGGATTCTGCCCAAGGGCGGCAGGTGGAGGTACAGGTCGAGGGCCCCGAAGAGGAGGAAGCCCTGGCTGCTGTGGTGGAGTTGTTTACCTCCGGCTTTAACGAGGAGTAATCCCTTCCCGTTCCGAATTATGAGCCAGTACGAGCCAGCGCTTTGAAGCTGGCAAAGTCCCGAAAAGCCAGCAGATTTTTGCTGGCTTTTTCGTTCATCAGTGCCAGAAACAGGTCGTAGAGACCCATGGCTTCTTCGTAGTCGGCCTTGCTGATTGCCAGTACGAAAATAAGCGTCGCGATTTCACCATTGTCCCAGTCGATACCCTGCGGCGCCAGCACGGTGTAAACCAGAGTACGGCGTGCCAGCAGACCGAGGGAATGGGGCAGCGCGATACCCTCTCCCAGCATGGTGGAGACGATACTCTCCCGCTCCTGCAGTGAAGCGCGGAAATCTTGCTCGACCAGCCCTTCATGTTCCAGCTGATCGCAAACCCTGGCAAAAAGCTGGCGTTGGCTGAGTGGTTCATTCACCACCATGAAGTGGTCGGCATCAAAATATTTGTCGAGCATATAGGGGCGGGTACGGTCGATCAGCACCAGTTTGCCGAGTTGCTCCAGTTGGTATTGGGTCGGGAAGGGATCGACCTGTACCACGGGGGCACTCTTCTCATTTACCTTGATGGTGCTGATGACAAAGTCTTGCTCGATCTGCGCCAATCCCTCGTAATCCCGTACCGACTCCAGCATGGTCAGTTGCAGCTGGGGGTACTCCCGCCTGATGCGAGCCTCCAGTACCCGGAACGTGGCGTTGCCTGCATCGCACAGCAAAAGCGCCTGTGGGCGGCGGGTATAACCGATGTCGTAGTGGCGCTCCAGACCGACCCCGATATGGATCACCAGATAGCCGATCTCGTGGTGGGTCAGCCGGTAAGGGGTCTGCTTTATCCACGCCGAAATGGCGGCCAGTGTGATGTCATAGGCGAGGGGATAGTACTGCTTGATGTGATCAGCCAGCGGGTTGTGGTTGCCAATCTGGTATTTGACCCGCAGCAGCATGGCGCTGATATGGCTCTGCAAATCGGCCCGCAGTTGCTGGTCGCCACGCAGGTCATACGGGTAGTGTTGATGGATGTAGCAGAGCAGATGCTCGACCAGTTGTGCGCTCTCCGCCGCCATGGCCGGGCTCAGACTCGGACTGTCGGCAATCAGACGTGCCTGGATCTGGATGGCGAGGCCAGCGATCTCGTCATCTGTTGGCGGCGTCAGGGTTGGCAGTTCCGCATAAATATCGCGGGCCACCGCCAGCAGCTGTGTGGTCAGATCTTCGCTGGCGAAGTGGTGCAGATCGTGACCCGAAGCTTGCCGCAGCAGGGCGACGGCACAGTAGATCGTGAGTTGCTGCAGGCTCTCATCGGCGAGGCGTAACTGATGGCGAGCGAGCTGGGCGTGGATGTGATTGCCCACCACCTCCATCGTCTTGCTGGGACAGAGGTTGGGCAGCAGGCTCTGCAATTGGGTGTTGTGCAGCAACTCCTGATAAAGCAGCTGGGTCAGACAGGCACGGATTGCGGTTTCATCTCCATGAATGCGCATCCCCAGCCGGGGTTTGCTCTCGACCCCGAGTCTGAAGTGGCCAAGTTGCTCGCGTACCTCCGCCATGTCCCCTTGCAGCGCCGTCCGGCTCAGATACCAGGTATCGGCTAAATCATCGAGTTTGATCCCCTGCTCCGCCGTCAGCAACAGGATCTGCAGATGCAGCACGCGCTCGCGACTGGTGCGGGGCAGTGCGCTCTCCTGCTCTTGTGCGGCCAGCAACCCATCAAACAGTCCCTGATTGTAGATCTTCAACTGGTAGCCGCTGCCGCGCTGATGGATCAGGTGGGCACCGTGGGTGGCAATCAGCTCGTTTAGGGTCGCTACATCGGTGCGCACCGTGCGGGTGGAGACATTGAGACGACGTGCCAGCTCCTCCTGGGGCAGTGGTTCGGCATGGAGTTGGGTCAGCAGTTGATGGAGTCTGGGGTGGGGCAGCTTGATCATGAGGGGGATGGGACTCCTGTCGCGAGATAAAGGCTCAATGTTAACCACGGGACTATCAACAAACCAGCCACTGACAGATCGATCAGTCAGTGGCTGGCGGCATATCAGCTTTTCCCTACTTAGTCAGACAACAGCTGCTTTACCATATCCAGCAGGGTACGCACATCCTCGGTGCGGGTCTGGCCGCTTTTGCTGTCTATAATGGAGCTGTAGACGTGGGGGATCACCTTCTCAACCCCGGCGTCCAGCGCGATCCGCACGATCTCCTCGAAGTTCTCCAGATCGATACCGCCAGTGGGCTCCAGCCAGAAACCGTGGCGGGCACAAGCCTCGGCCACCGCCTGATACTCGTCGCGGCAGGCCAGCCCGCCCATGGGGAAGAACTTGACCGAGCTGCCGCCCATGTCCTTGAGCAGGGCGATGGCGGTATCGATGGGGACAATGCCGTCCGGCTGCAGGGCACTGAGGGGGCCGGTGGAGATCTTCACCATGCCCGGCGTGCCGGTGGGGGAGATCAGCCCATTCACCAGCGTGTGTGGCTGGCCGAGCAACGCCCGGCTGGCGCCGACTCCAGTGAACACCTGATTGACGTGCTGGGGCTGCAGCTGGCGAGCCAGCTCGGCCACCATGGCGGACTGGCGCGGATCGCCGGCTCCCAGCCCGATGGAGAGCGCATTGTCGATAAGGGCCGCGTACTCCTTCATATCGGCGACCGCAGCGGGGATGTCCGGGTAGTTTTTGGAGAGCACGCCGACCAGCACATGGCCTTCAGCTGCGTCGTACACAGCGACGGCATTCTCTTTGGAACTTGCCAGTACGTTGAGGCAGACACGATCACGGTAGTAGTTGGGAGTAAGGGACATCAGCGATTCTCCTGAACGAGGTTGGCAATGGCAGAATGGATCTGGTCGAGCTGGGGCACGGTGACGCTGCGTACGTCGATCTCGATGTGCCCCTCGTTGGCCTTGTAGCCACGGCAGTAGATGGCGGGATTGCCCTGCTGCAGGCGGGTGACGAGCTGCACCGTGGTCATGCCGATCTGCTGATGGTCAAACGCGATATCGGTGCGGGCAATGTCACGCCCTGCACTGTCCCACACCACCTTGGCGGTGACGCCGGGCAGCTGGTTGAGGCGTTCGATGAAGGGGCTCATCTTGGCGACCATGGCGGCACCACTCTCCTTCTCTTTAGCCAGATAGCGCTCGATGGCGTGGGTCAGGCCGAGGATCCCCTCTTTGCCTACCTTCATGGCACGACCGATGCCATTGGCCTGCTGTTTGACCCACTCCACATACTGGCGCTTGCCGAGTACCAGCCCGCTGGTGGGCCCTTCGATGGCCTTGGCACCGCTGTAGATGACCAGATCCGCCCCCTGGTTGTAATAGAGCCGCAGATCCTCCTCGGCTGCCGCATCGACGAGCAGCGGCAGGTTGTGCGCCCGGGCCACCTCGGCGGCCTCGGCCACCGACAGAATGCTCTTCTGCACACAGTGGTGGGACTTGATGTAGAGGATGGCGGCGGTATTGGTATTGATGGCTGCGGCCAGTTGGGCCGGGGAGCACTCGTTGGCATAACCCGCTTCCACCACCTTGCCGCCACCCAGATTGACCATGGTGCCGACCGGGGCGCCGAAGTTGACGTTATGCCCCTTGGGCAGCACGATTTCACTCGGCACGTCATGGGGGTGGGCATGCAACTGCTCGAGGCGGTAGTGATCGCCGCGCACTATCATGGCTGCGACCGACTGGGCAATACCGGCGCTGGCGCAGGAGACCACCACCGCATCCTCCACATCCAGCAAGCCCGCCAGATAGGCGCCGGTCTTGTTGACCAGATCCTTGACCTCGAAGTAGTGGCCGAGGCCGAAGTTGACCGCATCGACCACCTCCTGCTCAGGGGTGGAGACGCCGAGAATGGTCATGCGCCCGGAGGCGTTGATCACCGGTTTGAGCTGATATTTCTCATAAACAGAAGGCATGGTGTGATTTCCCATTGTGAGTCAGAACCAGTTCGCCCCCCACCAGGGCGGCGAGAGGCTGCAGTTGTTGGTCACCGCTGCGGGACTGGGCTTCGGTATCCATAAACAGGGTCGGGCCGCTGGCGACCTCGAACAGGGTCAGATCGGCATCGGCGCCCACCTCGAGTCGCCCCTTGCCGGTCAGCCGCAATGCATCGGCCGCCTGATGGGTGACGCAGGCCAGCACCTGCTCCAGCGTCATACCGATGGTGAGAAACTTCGACATCACGTGGGCCAGGCTGTAGACCGGCCCCTTGATGCGGTTCTTGCAGTAGATATCCGAGCTGATGGTGTGGGGCAGGATCCCCTGAGCAATGGCCAGCTCCGCCACTTCAAAGCTGAAGCTGGCGCCGCCGTGGCCAATGTCGAGCAACAGGCCCCGTTGCATCGCCTCGCGCACCGCGACCCGCAGCTCGCCAGCCGGTGTCAGGATGCGGTTCGGTTTGCCGTTGAAGCAGTGGGTCAGCAGGTCGCCATCCCCCAGCAGGGTCACAATCTCGTCCAGCTCCGGCGGCGTGTTACCCACGTGTACCATCAGCGGCAGCTGGCCGTGGGCCTGTTGCAGCGCCTTGGCCATGCGCAGCGGTTGCAGGCCGTTTTCGCCGACCACACTACCGCTCATGCGCGCCTTGATGCCGACGATAAATTCGGGGTGGCGGCGAATGGCTGCCGAGGCGAGATCCATATCCAGGTCCCGACTATCGGCCAGCTCATTCTGGCGCAGCAGGCCGATTCGGGAGAGGTTGAGCAGGGCGTGCACCCGGGTCTTGCAACCAGCGGCGATCCGCTGGAAGTCGTCCACGTCATCCGCCCCTGTACTGCCCGCGTCGATGACGGTGGTGACGCCGGATTCCACGCCGACCTTGTCCGGTTCATCGTGATAGATGGGGGAGGCGGGGTAGCAGTGGGTGTGGCCGTCAATCCAGCCTGCGCTCACATGAATACGACCGGCGAGCTCAAGGGTCTCTCTGGCAACCGCCTCAGCAGGCAGGTGACCAATGGCCGCCAGTTTGCCCTCCTTGATGGCGATATCGATGAGCTGGCCATCTCCCTGGCGCCCGGCTCTGATAATCATGTCGTACATGGTGATGACCTCTAGAGTGCTGCCCCGCAGGGCAGCAGGTGCTTACACAAGGGCGACCGGGAAGAAGGTGCCGAGCAGCATAGCCCCCAGAATGGCGCCGCCGGTGATGGGCTTGCCCCACACGTAGAACAGCAGTGCACCCAGCAGGGAGCCCAGGCCGATAGGGATGGAGGCGCCCATGGCGGAGAGGATGATCAAGGGGCCAAGGAAGCGGCCGGAGCTGTTGCCAGCCCCCATCATCACGTCAGCACCGTAGGTGGAGTTGCTCTGATTGATGGTGAACTTGCGCGCCAGAATGATCACGTAGCCGATAGCCAGACCAATCACCATGCCGGTCACCAGCGAGGCGCCGAAGTTCTCCACCGGATAGACGATACCAGCGCCCAACAACAGGGCGGGAACGCCCAGCCCGACTCCGGTCTGGATGGCGCCGCCGATATCGAGGATCCCCACCAGCGAGCCCTCGATGATGCGGGCAAACAGGAAGCTGGCACCGAATGCGGCGACCGCGCCGTAGGCGCCGGTGTCCATACCCGCTTTCAGCATGGCGACGAAGGCCACCTCGTTGAAGGCGCCGACCCCGTACAGGTAGAACATGTGGGTACCGGCAAACACCCCGGCTGACAGCAAACCGACGAAGATGGGGAATGACCAGTCGGCGTACCAGAAGTTGTTTCTCAGTTTCTCATCCATGGCATGGCCCCTTATTTGCCGCTAAGCAGGTTGTGGACGTTTTCCAGCCACAGGGGAATGCCCATATGGAAGGATTCAATCAGTTTCATATCGAAGCCGCGGAAGAAGCCGCTCAGCACGAACAGCAGCACGATGGCGGCCATCATCACCTTGGTGACATGGTTCCAACCACTCTCTTCCACCCCTTTGCCGATCAGGATGCCAAGCACCAGACCCGGTACCGCGTTGCCCATGATGAGCTGGGCCAGACCGCCGAAGATGGTGGCCCAGAAACCGGATTTTTTGCCCGCTTCGATGGCGGCGAGCCAGAAGATCACCGGCATGACGGTGTTGACCAGCAGGTTGGCCGCTGGCACCAGCACCTTGACGGCGGTGACTTGCAGGGCTTCCGGCACTGCGGCGGCGGTGCTGTTGAGGAAAGCGACCACGATGGCACCTATGATGCCGCTGGCGATCGCCATCTTTTTCGGGTCATGCAGGGTGGTGGCAAGATCCCGGTTCTTGAACAGCAGTGCTGCTGTGGCCCAGTGCGGGATGATGCGGTGATCCACATCCTGGGTGAAGGCGCCCGCTGCCACGGTCGAGGCCCAGGCGTTGAAGAAGAAGCCAAGGCCGAACGAGAAGTGGGAGGCGGGATCCCCTTCACAGGAGTTGAGTTCGCCCAGGGTACGGAAGGCACCCATGCCCTGTACGGTCGGGGCGTGGAACATCCGCGCCGCGCCGGCCCCCACCCCGACGCCAACCAGGCCGCCAATGATGAGAGACTTGATAAAAATGATTAGAAACATCCAACGTATCCTTCTTGTGGGGTTGTGCCTGCGCAGGCATCACGCTTGAGTGAATGCCACCTTGGCGACATCCAGACTGGTGACCTGAACCTTGATCTCCAGCTCAACGCGGTATTCGCAGCGCTGGCGCGGCAGGAAGAAGAACAGGAACTTCTCCACCCGGACCGACTCTTCTGCCTTGAGCACCTGTACCTCGAGCGGCTCAATTCGCAGCATCACCAGCGGGTTATCCTTGAGCAGGGTTGGTTGCACCTGACTGAGGGCGGCGGCAAACGCCTGTTGGCGGGTCGCCCCCTTGCCGTTGACGATGACCTGGGTGGTGAAGTTCTCTTTCATCAGGCGCGTCCGTGCTTCTTGGCGAAGGCTTCAACCAGCTTCTGGCCCAGCTCTTCCTTGTCCATGAAACCGAAGCCCAGCACCACGCACCCTTCGTTGATGGCGGTGACGCCCTCTTCAACGGAGCGCATGCCGTAGCGGCACTTGTAGCCGTACTTGGTCTGGGCGGTGATGGCGCCGGCGCCGCCGCTGCCGCAGAAGGAGATGCCGATATCCGCCTGCTCCTTGTTCATCACGTCACCGAGCTTCATGTCGGCGGCCATGCCGGGAATGACGGTTACTGTGGCGCCAGCGGTTTCTGCACCAGCCCCTACTTTTTGGCCCTTGCCGAGACGATCTCCAATCACGAGTTTGATGGTTGTCATATTGATTTCTCCTGTTGTTACGGGTGCAGCACTGCGCTGAGTTCGTTTTCTTTGGCGACTTCGAAGTGGACGGACAAGAGGTGTGCCTCTTCGTAGGCGAGTCTTTCCAGCCAGCTGACGACCTGTTCGGCAAGACGCAGCGAAAGGGGGGAGATCTCGTCAAACAGGCTGAGGTCGACCTCTGGCAGTGGCTCGCCACTGTAGGAGCGCCACACCATGGCCTTGACGTGGGAGGCCAGCATCTGCCGTTGCACCTCGTTAGGGATGATGCCCTGTTCGGCCAGCAGGGGATGGATGCGTGCCAGCATATGGTCGGTCTGGCGCAACAGCTCCGGGCTGTTCGGGGTCAGGGTCTGGTCGTGAGTCTCTGTTTGCAATGTCTGCTCTCCAAGGCTGGCAGAAGGTATGGGCTTACCCTAAGCCCACGCGGCGATGCAGAGGAGGCAGCGTTTTTCCGATTCAAAGCGGAAATTCCTGAATAAATCGTCGAAAACGGGCCTTTTGGCAGGGGGAAAGGCAACAAGGGAATTTATTGAGACCCATTTAATGTGACCTGTGACTCACTTCGCCGGGGGCCACTGTGGGGACAGCATTGTGTGAAATTGTGATATTTATCGCAGAATTTAACGAAATGAAGTGACCACGGGCGCTCTCCCGCTCTGGTGGTGGCCAAAGTGCGACAACATGGCGTGGCGGTGACGGTTTCGCTTGGTATGAAGAGGGGGCCTCATAAAAAACTGGCCAGCAAGGGCTGGCCAGTCGGGGTAGTTGTCACAGGGATCAAAAACGGTAGGACGTAGTCAGATTAACCTGCCGTGGGGAGCCGGGCATGATCTGAGAGGCGCCGGTAGCGCTTACGTAATAGTGAGTGTCAAACAGGTTCTCCATGCCGAACTGCGCTTCCCAATGTTGCCAGCGATAGCCCGCGCGGGCATCAACACGGGCATAGCCGGGGAGTACAGTGGTATTGGCGTTGTCGGCAAAGCGATCTCCCACAGCGGTAACACCACTCTCGCCGAACCAGCCGAGTTTTCCTTGCTGATAACCGGCAAACAGTTCGCCGTTTAGGCGTGATACGCTACTTGGGCAATTTCCCTGATTGATGGAGTCTTCCACCATTTCTGCATCTTGCAGGGCTATACCGCCGCGCAGATAGACCTCGTCGCTCAGCTGAGCTCGTGCACTGAGCTCGATACCGTCGGTACGTTGCAGGCCAGTGAGGAGTATCTTGCTGGGATCCAGTGGATCCTTGGTTCGCTTGTTATACATCTCCAGTCGGTAGATGGAGAGGGTGGTTGCCAGTTTGCCATCTAGCCAGTCGCTCTTGACGCCGGTTTCATATTGACGGGTAAGCTCTGGGTCTAGCGTGTTGTTTTTATCACCTATCTGGTTAAGGCCTGTCACGCCACCGCCATTGGGCATAAAGCTTTTACTGTAAGAGAGATAGAAAGCGTGCTCTTCTATCGGATTCCATACCAATCCTGCGCGCGGGCTCAGGCTGTGGTTGGAGATTGTCTCCTCAGCCGGGTTTTTATTGTCACGACTGTTGACCTCGAATTGGTCATAACGCAGTCCTAGCAGCAGTGTCCAGTCGCCCATTGAGAGCTGATCTTGTACATAAGTCCCGATACTGCGGATTTTATGTTGCTTGTCAGAGAAGAGGGGCATCTTGCCGTTATAGGTAGGAAGGCTGTCTGGGTTGTAGATATCACCCTCAAGCATGGCTGACTTGGGGCTGTTCCACAGTTTCGGGCTGCGCTCTTGCCATCCCTGTTCAATTCCTACCAATAGAGTGTGGGCTATTTGACCGCTTTGCAGTTGACCTTCCGCCTCCAGGTTGGAGGCGAGGTTGCGGGTCTGCAAGTCTTGTTGCCAACGGGAACGCTTCACAGTCGCTTTGCTGGTTACTTCAGTGACGTATGTGTTATCGAACTGGCTCGAGAGATCGATCAGGCTTAGTTGCTGGCGCACCTGCCAGTCGTCGTTTAAATCCCAAGTGAAGCGAGAACGTGCCGACTGTGCCAGATCGTTGATGTAGTCGCGGCGTACATCGCTATAGACGGCGTCCCGTGGCACATCTGCCGGACGGCCGTTAAGGCCGGGAATGCCGCGGTCCGGCGTGCGGTGCGATTCATTGCGTTCGTATTGCAGCAGCCAACTCAATCGATCAGTGATGTCCCAGTTCATGGCTGGCGCCACCATGGTACGCCTGCCGTGTACGCCATTACGGAAGCTGTCGTTGTCTTCCTGAGCGACGTTGAGGCGCAGTTGCACCGCATCGCTCGGCTCGGCGCTCAGGTCTGCTGCCATGCGTTGGTAATCGTAACTGCCCACGCGCACTGTGACGCTGGACTCCTGCCCTTTCTGCGGTTTTTTGCTGATGCGGTTGATGATGCCGCCGCTGCTACCACGACCGTAGAGCACTGCTGCCGGGCCTTTCAGCACTTCTACTCGCTCGATATTGCCGAGATCCCGGGTGTACTGCATGTCGTCGCGGAACCCGTCGAGATAGAAATCTGTGCCTGCGCTAAAGCCGCGGATTGTGACGCCGTCGAAGCGGGTATCGCCGCTTGCATCAACACCAGGGATACCGACCAGAGCTTCACTCAGGGTGGGTTGGCCGAAGGCGGTCAGCTCGCTGACCTTGACGCTGTCGATGGTCTGGGGAACCAGTTTGGCTGGCGTATTGGTACGGGTGGCGGTGGCGACTTCCTGATGCTGGGAGCGTTTGCCAATCACGGTCATGGTTTCATCGGCGGCTTGGGCAGTGAAGCCGGTGCCCAGCAGTGCTAGCGAGACCAGCGTTCTGCGAAAGTGAGGGTGCTGCATATTCAATATTGACTCTTTGAATGTCGACCTGACGGTTCGAACATATTGATTTAATTATAATTAGCCTGACCCACCAAAGCGGGATGCCAATGATATTGATTTTCATTTATCTGGCAAGGTGAAAATGGAGGTATCTGTGAGGGTGGTTTGTTGCGGTTGGGGGAGCGCTGCTGAAATGAAGATCCCCTGCCATAGACAGCAAGAATAAAGCGAGAGGAACAAGGGCGAAGCGGAAGAGAAAGGGACGAAACGTGAAGAGATATCCGGCCCGAGGTGTCGGGCCGGATACAGGGCTCAGTGGGTGCGCAGCAGTCGGCGGGTGAGGGGGAGGGCCGCCAGCAGGCGATAGACCAGCAGAGACGATCCCAGCAGCAGCGGCACCTTGGCGATCTCCCACAGGACGGATGCGCTGTGGGGGCCGAACATGAAGAGCCAGACCACTATCATCATGTGCAGGCAGTAGAGCCCTAGCACTTTGGGGGCCTGACGCTCCAGCCAGCTTCCCTTGCCCCACTCGGGGTTGGCCAGCAGCAGGCCAAACAGACCGAGAGCCCAGGGAAGGGAACCGAGCAGGAAGTCGTGGCGGGTGAGCGGCACGCTATCGAGCAGGTAGAGCCCGATCGCCTCCAGGGCATAGATGGCCATGCCCACTGTCAGTAATCCCCAACTGCTGCGTGCAGTTGGCTGCCACTGACGCTGGCGCAGTAGGGCGCCCAGCGCCACAAACAGCAGGGAGAAGAAGGGGCCGTTGCGGGTGAGCAGTGGCCACTCGGCGCCCAGCAGCGGTTTGGCATAGGAGCCACCGAGCAACGCCAGCAGGTAGAGGCCAAGACCCAGCCAGAGGGCGAGCCTCGGCCTGCCAAGCCGGTGGCAGAGCGCCAGCAAGGTCACTGCCATGATCAGGGCTGGCAGGAACCAGAGATGGATCATGCCCCCCACCAGCCAGCCGTTGAGGGGATCGGCGAGCTGGAACTGCCACTGCCCGCGCAGGGAGGCCAGATAGCCTTGCTGCACGGCATCCAGCGGATTGAACGGCACCAGCAGGTAGACCAGGCTCCACATCAGCCAGAGCAGCAGCAAGGGGCGGCAGTAGTGCCAGGCAACGGTCAGCGATGCCTCGCGACTCAGTCTCGGCTGCAGAAAGTAACCGGCACAGAGGAAAAACAGCGGAACGGCAAAGCGGCATAGCTGGTTGATGGTGCCGCTCAGCCAGAGCCATGACTCACCGCCCCACAGGGCGGGGTTGAAGGGGTTGGCGAAGGGGGAGACGTGAATGGTCATCACGGCCAGCATGGCCAGCACCCGCCCGCACTCGATACTGGAAATTCGCATGGTGGCTCGTCGTTACAGGAGTTGTGACTGCACGCTAGAACCCTTACTGGCAACTTACAACCAATTGATTTTATTAGTGTGAAACACATTATTGAGTGGTTACGTTTTGTAACGGGATGGCGGGAGGTGTTACCTGTAACAGGAGCTGGATCCCGTTTTTTGGACGCGGTCACGGAGATAAAAAAGCGAGGCGGGTGCCTCGCTGCTGTTTGGTGGGGGATATGGCGGAGTCAGTATGAGCGGTTAGTTTGCGGCCAAGGTGGTGTTACCCGAGCCTTCCAGCCAGGTTTTGATCCGCTTGGCATCGGCGACTCGCTCGTTGGTGGTGTCTGCATTTAGCAGCACTATGATCACCGGCTCCTGATTGACCTTGGTGCCGAGCACCAGACAGCGTCCTGCCTCGCGGATATAGCCGGTCTTGGAGAGGGTGAATTCCCACTGGCCTTCACGGATCAGCCGGTTGGAGTTGAGGTAGTGCAGCTGGCGCTTGTTGGTGCGCACATAGCTCTGCTCGTCGGTGGAGTACTGGCGGATCAGCGGATAGGAGGCGGCCGCAGCAGCGAGCTTGGCCAGATCCTGGGCAGTGGAGACATTGCGCGGGTTGAGACCTGTGCTGTCGGCGTAGCGGGTATTCCACATTCCCAGCATGCGGGCTTTGGCATTCATCGCTTCAATGAAGGCGCGCTGGCCGCCAGGATAATGGCGGGCCAGTGCTGAGGCGGCGCGGTTTTCAGAGGACATCAGGGCGATATGGAGCATCTCGGCGCGGCTGAGCTTGGAGCCGATGGCCAGTCGCGAGCCGGTTCCCTTGATGCGATCTATGTCGGCATTGGTTACGGTGAGCATTTCGTTGAGGCGCAGGTTGGCATCCAGTACCACCAGCGCTGTCATCAGCTTGGTGAGGGAGGCGATAGGCATCACCCGGTTGCCGTTGCGCTCGGAGATCACCTCCCCGGTCCTGTGATTTGCGACTACGAAGGCGGTTGAACTGAGGTTGGGCACATCCCGTCGTTCGAGAAAACCGCTGCTGCCCTTGTTGCTGGCGGAGAAGGGGTTGGCATGGGCACTGTCTATCGTGGCTGGCAGCATCACTGCACCAAGCAACAGGGGAAGGAGGAAACGCATCATGATGATCTGCTCTATCGGACGAAATACAGGGATATCTGGCTAAGTTATATGTCGTGAACTGGCGCTTCACAATCATTCTCACCTTGATATTGATAATTTACGGCATTCAGCGCCTTTTGGTGGCCCAGAATCGGTAATAGAGGTCTCTTTAGGGTCTTTTTCATGACCGACAGGGCTGCTAGATGGTGGTGATGCATGCGATGTCAGGCTAAAAAAATCGGGACCTGAAAGGTCCCGATTTACATGACAAAAACAACACCGTTTAGTGGATATCGTCCTGCTTGATCTTGAAGCGCATGGCGATCACCACGAACAGCAGCGGGCCTATGATGGTCCAGATACCGGTAGAAATATCCCCGGAGATAAAGGGGGCGACCACGGTGAAGACGTTACCGAAGGCGACCAGAACCAGGCTGATGATAGTGGCCAGTAGTACCGAGCCCGCGCTCTTGAAGAAGATCAGATCCTTGCCCAGCGCCGGATTGTTACGATAGCGATACCAGGCGTAGATAAGGAACATATAGGGCAGGGTCATACTGACGTTGGTCATGGTGATGATCAGTTCATAGAGGGCGGCGGCCCCTTCCGGGTTGATCAGGGTGAAGATGGATTTGGCGGCGATAAAAGCACAGACCACCCAGGCTTGCACCTTGAGCGCTTCAATCCTGACCCCATTCTTGTTTTCGCTCTGGAAACGCTCCGGCCAGAAGTAGCTCGGGGTGCCGGTGATTAACTGGCGCAGCGGCGCATAAGATAGCGCGATGAAGGCACCCAGATAGCTCAAGAACATGCCAAGACCGGCAAAGCGCATGAAAATCTGGCCCAGCCACTCACCACCGAGATGGCGCCCCAGCTCCAGCATGATGATGAAGAGGGCGGAAAGGGAGGTGATCCCTTCGGCCGGGAAGTCGCTCCAGCGCATGATGGAGCCGACCGCCAGAAAGCCGATGATGTAGCAGATCACGATGAAGCCACCGGAGAGGAAGATGCCACGCTTGAGATCGCGCTCCGGATCTTCCAGCTCGTCCGCTACGCCGGCCATCGCCTCAACCCCGCCGTAGGCGAAGATGGCGA
Organism: Aeromonas sobria; assembly: GCF_006243315.1. Lineage (GTDB taxonomy): Bacteria > Pseudomonadota > Gammaproteobacteria > Enterobacterales > Aeromonadaceae > Aeromonas > Aeromonas sobria_A. The sequence continues at coordinate 74,129 of NZ_NKWE01000039.1, read as the reverse complement.
ACACCATGAAGCCGAGGAAAGGGATGATGTCGTTGAAGGCGGCGTTCGGTGACGCGGTCAGCGATGCTCCGGTAAGGGGCTCCTGCAGGGTCATGCCGCTTACCGCGAAGGTGAAGACGCCACCCACCAGCAGTAGCACGTTGAGGGCCACTACGGAGAGACCACCGATGGCAGCCACCTTGGCGAAGCGGGCGCTGCCCAAGGTGATGAGTTTGGTGACGGTCGCGACCAGTGCGATGGCGACCACTCCCAGCATGAAGGGGCCGAAGTCGATGCCGGTGCCGAAAGTGACCGGGATGACGGTGATGTCGCGGCCAAATAGCATAAAGGAGAGGGGCACCCACATGGAGAGCGCCTTGCCAAACATCCAGATGACGTACGAGGCAAACCACATGGTCAGACCGATAAAGGCAAAGCGGGTTGATACTGAATGGCGCATCCAGGTAAAGATGCCGCCCGCCTCTTTGCGAAAGCCGGTGCCAAATTCAATCATCATTAAAATAAAAGGGATGAAGAAAAAAAGACCACCGACCACAAACATCGGAATAGCTGCATACCCCATGCGGTAAAAACCGATCCCGATATTAGTGACGCCAAATACCGATGTTAATATCATCAATATAAAGGCACCCAATTTCAGCTTTTTTGCTGACATATTTGACACTCCATTATTGTGTTGAATTTAAAACAACCAAAAATTAAACAAAAAACCTTTATTTGATTAATAAATCAGGGGTGGCAACCTCATCCACCACTGGAGGTAAAGGGTCTGGCGGTGGGGGCTGGATCGGTAAATCTGCCCAGTGATTCATCAATATTTGGACGGCTATGATTATGGCGATGACTGCGAGCGATATTAGGTGAGGTGCATCAGTAACCAGATGTGAATAATTTTATCACTAGTCGTACTGGCTTGGTAAGTTCACTGGTGTGAGGCCGCTCAAGAAAACATGGCAATGCCAGTAATTTGATACGTTACGGATGTAAATATTTACGCTGTTGATGGCATTATCCTCACCATGGGAGCATGGCGCCTCTCGGTTGGATAAATAAACAGCAAGAACGTCGCTTTGATTATCCCAGGCGGGTTAACAACACCCCGGCCGTAATAATGGCCGCCGCAGTGAGCCGCACTCGCCCCAGTGGCTCTTTCAGTAGCAAGACCGAGAGCAGCATGGCGAACAGCACGCTGCTTTCACGCAGGGCCGCCACTACCCCGATGGGCGCTTTGGTCATGGCCCAGATGACGATGCCATAGGCAAGCAGTGACATGGCTCCTCCTATGATACCGATCAGCGCGTATTGGCGGATCTGACACCAGGCGTTGCGCCGCTGATGGATCAGCAGTACTACCAGCATCACCAGCCCGTTGCAGGCAAACAGCCAGAGGGTGTAGCGGATCGGCTCACCACCAACCCGAGCCCCGGCACCGTCCGAGAGGGTGTAGCCAGCGGTAAACATGGCAGTGATCAGTGCCGCCTTGATCGCTTTGCTGCTAAGGCGTGCTCGTCCGCCCCTCCAGGCCATCAACAAGACCCCCAGGATCAATACAACCGCCCCCAGTACGCCGTGAATACCCGGATAGTCAGCCAGTATTGCGGCACCCAGGATCATTGCCAACAAGGGGGCGCAGCCACGGGCCAGCGGATAGACCTGGCCAAACTCCCCGTGGTTGTAAGCGCGGCTGAGAAACAGGCAGTAGCCGGTATGGAGCAGGATCGAGAGGCCGAGCCAGGGCAATTCGGCAGCAGAGGGGAGGCCCATTGGCAACAGCGCCACGGCAGCGATAAGCCCGGAGAAGAGTGCTACCAGCGACACGCCAACCAGTCGCTCCTCGCCAATTTTGACCAGCGCATTCCAGCTGGCGTGAAGCAGGGCTGCCAGCAGAACGGCAAAAAAGACGGTGGTAGTCATGGGAAGGGGCTCTCGGGCGACAGGGGCCAATAGCATACTCGCCCTAACGGGGGCGGGCTGAGATCTCCATCAAGGCTTCAGCTGCCCCAGCACCAGCTTGGGATGGGGATCGGTCTGCAGCGGAATATCTTGCAGCAGTGTGCCCTGCTGGTGGCGATGGATGATCCCGGCGGCCATCTTGCCCAGCCCCTCGTAGCTGCTGATGGTGCCGACGGTGCAGCCGTGTTCAACGAACAGTTCGGCACTGCAGATGGTGGGGATGGAAGCCTCGTTGAGTGCATTGAGCAGACGGGGGGCGATGGAGAGCAGATAGCTGTCGGCGGCCAGAAAGACGATGTCGCTTTTGGCATCCTGTTGCAGTCGCTTCAGTTCGTTGTCCAGCCGCCGCGGGTCAGGGGCCATCCGCCAGGTGACCATCTGCCACTGATAGCGCTTCGCCTCGTTGAGCAGCATATCTGCCACCAGCAGGGTATTTTGTTCGCGCGGGTTGAAGGGCAGCAACAGCCGTTTGCCGGTGGGGAGATGCTTACTGGCGTTGGCCAGTTGCAGTGCCATCGGCACCATGTTGCTCACCCCGGCGACCATGCTGTTCTGGGTTTTATCTTCCGATAGAAAGCCTGCCCCGACCGGATCGGAGACCACGTTGAAGATAAGGGGCTTGCGGTTAGCCACCAGGCTCTTGGTCATGGCGGTGGCCGTGGTGCCAAAGGTGTAGATGTAGTCGTACTCCGCCAGTTTCGGCAGCATCTGCTGGCGCAACATGGTCGCCAGCGCGGTGCGATCCTGATCGGCATTGTAGGTGGTGATGGTGGCCTGATAGCCAAGGCGGGTCAGCTCTGCCCGAAAGCCCGCTTCGGCTGCGGTTTCGCCGCGCCACAGCACCATGGCAATAGAAAGAGCGTGAGCAGGTAGAGACAGCAGCAACAGCAGTGTGGCAAGCAGTTGAACCCTCATTTTCTCCTCTCCCGTGCAGACCCTTGTCTGATGAGCTTAGGCTACTTCCTCTGGCGGTAAACGACGCCCAGCAAAAAGCGCGATGGCAAGCCATCGCGCTTTTGGTATCCGCAGAACCTCGATTAGAAGTCGTAGCGGGCGGCCAGCTGGAAGTCATCCTTGTTGGCGGTCGCTTTACCGGCAACGCTGTCCAGATTGTTAATGCGGTACTCGCCGATGACCCGCAGGTTCTTGTTGAACTTGTACTGGGCACCCAGGGTGTAGTAGTCAATCGCGTCGGTTTTCTTGCCGCCAGTGACTTCTTGTTCCTGCTTGTTCCACAAAGCCATCAGACCAAAGCCGTTCTCGAAGTTGTAACCCAGCGCCGCTTCCCAGCCGGTGTGGTCGGTGCCGCTTTGGACAAAGTCAGAGCCATCGGCATAGCTCAGGGCTGCATAGGCGGCCTTGTTGTCGTACTTGGCGGAGATCAGCCACAACTTGGCGTCTTCGGTATTCTTTTCCTGACGTTGGCCAACGTTGTAGGCGGTACCCAGCGACAGATTGAACGGGAAGGTATAAGCCACTGCTGCACCATAGGCAGGGTCAGCTGCGGAGGTCTTGCTGCTGCTCTTGTCTTCTTCTTGGCCGCCATCAAATTTGTAGCTGGTATCGATCTGGAAGCCATTGAACAGGCCGGAGTATTTCAGCACGGAACCGGCGCGGTTGGTGGCAAAAGTGTCAGTCTTGGCACCCAGCGCCTCGTTGCCGTAGCCGTCGGAGAGGGAGACATCAGTCCAGTCGGCCAGGAAACCCGGGGCCCCTTTCTGGCGACCGAAAGTCACTGTGCCCCAGTCAGCGCCGACACCGGCAAATGCCAAGCGAGTACGCAGGTTTTCGCTTTCTTTAATTTGGCCTTTTGAATCTACGGTACCCGCAAGGGTTTTTTCGCTGTCGTTGATATACATCTGCACTTCGTACTGGGCCAGTGCCTTCAGACCGCTCTGGATCTGGGTCTCGGCCTTGGCGCCGAAGCGGACAAACTGGTTGGCTCCCTGCTTGGCGCTGTAATCCTTGGTGCCATTTGGGTTGGCAGTATCGACGTTTTCTTTCTTGTCGCCGAAGAATTGACCGGCATAGATACGGCCATACAGATCCAGCATGGCGGTGTCATTTTTATACACTTCAACGGCTTGAGCCTGGAATGCGGCGGTCAGAGCCAGTGCCACTACAGTCAGCTTTTTCATTTTAATCCCTTGTGTTGCAAGCTTTTGTTTTGAAGACGGGGCCATGCTAGGCAGTGGCGATGACAGCGGGGTGACAGCGGGATGAAGAGTTAGTTGCAGTTAGGTTGCAATTAGATGAATTGGCTACAATCTTGTCCGCAACGGCTACTTTTGTGCGCAAAGGTTTGCCCTTGTGGTAGAATGCCGCCCGTTTTCGGGCCCCATAGGTTGGATATGCGATGAGACGTGAACTGGCAATCGAGTTTTCCCGAGTGACGGAAGCGGCTGCACTGGCTGGCTACAAGTGGCTCGGGCGTGGAGACAAGAATATCGCTGATGGGGCGGCCGTAGCGGCCATGCGCCACATTCTCAACCAGATCGACATCGATGGTGAGATTGTGATCGGCGAAGGTGAAATTGATGAAGCACCGATGCTCTATATCGGTGAAAAAGTGGGTACCGGACACGGTGATGCGGTCGATATCGCCGTTGATCCGATAGAAGGCACCCGCATGACCGCCATGGGTCAGTCTAATGCGCTGGCGGTGCTGGCGGTGGGTGACAAGGGCTCGTTCCTGAAAGCGCCTGACATGTACATGGAGAAGATCATTGTCGGTCCCAAGGCCAAAGGGTCGATCGACCTGAATCAGGCCCTCGAGCTGAACCTCAAGTCGGTGGCCAAGGCGCTGGGCAAGCCGCTCTCCCGCCTGACCGTCATTACCCTGGCCAAGCCGCGTCATGACAAGGCGATCAAGGAGATGCAGGGGCTGGGCGTGCGCGTCTTTGCCATTCCTGATGGTGATGTTGCTGCCTCCATCCTCACCTGTCTGCCGGACAGCGAAGTCGACATGCTTTACGGCATCGGCGGCGCACCGGAAGGGGTGATTTCGGCCGCGGTGATCCGCGCGCTGGATGGCGACATGCAGGCTCGTCTGGTGCCGCGTCACCGGGTCAAGGGCGACAGCCCGGAAGTGCGTGCGCTGGGCGAACAGGAAATTGCCCGCTGCGAAGCACTCGGTATCGATGTCAGCAAGGTGCTCAAGCTGGAAGATATGGCGAAGAATGACAACGTCATCTTCTCCGCCACCGGCATCACCAAGGGTGATCTGCTGGACGGCATCAGCAGCGATGGTGTGATGGCGACCACCGAGACTCTATTGATCCGTGGCAAGTCGCGCACCATCCGCCGCATCAAGTCGATCCACTACCTTGAGCGCAAAGACAGCGTGGTACGCGATATCATCATGTGATGATGTTTCGCTGAATCGGCTGTTTTGCCTCAAAGCCCGATCGCCAGTGCGGTCGGGCTTTTTATTGTGCGCCAGCTACGTTTGTGCCACCGCTTCGGCTATGGTGGCTCAGACCGTCCCCGTCCCAAAGGAGTGGAGTGTATGGAGTGTCGTAGCGGCTGCGCTGCCTGTTGCATCGCCCCCAGTATCAGCAGTGCCATTCCCGGTATGCCAGATGGCAAGCCGGCGGGTATCCCCTGTGTCCAGCTTGATGGCGTGCTTGGCTGCAAGATCTTCGGTCTGCCTGAGCGGCCAGCGGTATGTGGTGGCTTTCGCCCCATGATGGATGTGTGTGGCAGCCATCGTGCCGAGGCCATTTGGCTGATCGGCGAGCTGGAGCGGCTGACCGGTTGACGCGACCTGAAAAGATCACTGGATCGAGCATAAAAAAAGAGGCCGCATCATGCGGCCTCTCGCGTCTCTGTGCGTCGGGATCAAATCCCTGCCAGCATTAGCGCCTGACGATAGTACTCGTTGGCCTTGTTGGTGAGGCGACGTTTGTCCATCAGCTGGCCAAGGGCATGGTAGGCGGCGGCGCTGGGGGCGCTGACGACTTCCTGCTCCAGCAGCTTCTGGGCATCGTCCAGCTGGCCAGCCAGCAGATAGAGTTGGGCCAGCGCCGTATCGACATGCGGTTGCCCTTGCTGCTTTTGCAGCAGTGCCAGTAGCGGCTGGTAGTTGTCGAGTTTCAGCTTGGGCAGGCGCGTCAGCAGCTGTGGCACCGGCTGCTTGCGCAGCGCCTCCTGCCACAAGGTGGCGGCCTCGTTGTCGGCACCCAGCTGGCGCAGCAAGTCGCCATAGCAGGCCAGCAGTTCCGGCTCGAGGCGCAGCTTGCGTGGCAGATCCTGCCACACCGCCTTGAGGGTTTCGAGGCTGCTTGCCGCCTGTTGCAGGCGACCACTCCATGCCTGTTGCAGCAGATCTTCTTCCTGTTTCGGGGTCAGCTTGCCCACTTTGTGCAGTGCCGGGATCAGGTCGCACAGGGCGCTCCAGTCCTGACGGGCCAGATGCACCTGACGCAGCTGATCCAGCACCATGGGGTGGCGCGGGTTGAGGGCGTAGACCGACTCCAGCATTGCCAGCGCTGTGTCGTACTGGCCCTGTTCGATCTGCAGCTGGGTCTGGGTCAGGGTGAGCGCCAGCTCGGCCTTGGGGTTCTCCTCCTGCGCTTTTTGCAGGTATTGATCCCGGCGGGCGTCGTCACCACGGGCTTGTGCCGCCTTGGCGGCGCTGAGGTAGTTGAGCAGCGGGGTGTCGCTGTTGCTGGCCCCCTTGATCATCAATTTTTCTGCCTGACTGTAGTGCCCTTCGGCCATGGCCAGAGTGGCGGCAACGGTCTGCTGATTGGCCTTGCGGCGGCGGCGTGAGCCATACCAGCCTTGTGTCTTGCGGCGCAGGCCGAATACCCGGCCCAGCAGCCACTCGATGAGCAGCAGGGCACCGTAGAACAGCACGGCCAGGATCACCGCGCTGGTGACGGAGGATTCGATGGTGTAATTGCCAAGGGCAATCAGTACATAGCCCTTGTTACCGGACGCTTGTGGGCCAAAGATCAGCCCTGCGACCATCACGGCAACCAGAATGATTATACGGATCATGGTGCCCTCCTCAGTTGCTGGCCAGAATGCGTTGCAGGCGTTCGGTCAGTACCTGTTCCAGCATGGCCTGAGTCTTGAACTGTTCCGGATAATCGATCTGGATCTGTTCGCCTTTGAGCTTGTCGATCTCCCCCTGCATATAGCGGGTAGCGCTGTTTTCGGTGTCGAAGTATTGGGTCAGCCAGCGCTGGGCCTTGTCCAGGCTGTCTTCATAGAGCGCTTGCTGCTCGCGGTAAACCGAGATTTGTGCCTGCAGCAACTTGGTTTTGAGGTTTTCACGCAGGAAGATCTCTTGTTGCGGCGAGAGCAGCGCCTCCACCGCGCCATCGCGGCGACGAATGGTGACGAAGTTTTCGGTGAACTTGACCCAGTTCTTCTTCAGGTTGCTCTCCCACTCGTCGGGATTGGCGGTGACCGCCTGATCCGCCTCAAGCTTGGCTTCCGGCATGCTGACGGTAGAGAGGGGCAGCAGCTCGATCTGATCTTCGAGGGCGGCCAGTTTGAGGGTTAGCCCCTCACGGTCAATACGCGGCATCCCCTTGAGCTTGGCGATATCTTCCGCCAATGCCTTGCGGATTGGCATCAGGCTGGGGTCGTTCAGGGCTCTGATCCGCTCGTCGGCATTACCCAGCAGGGTGATGGCGGAGATTAGATCGTGCTCTAGCCACAGCTTGCGGCCTGCCATCCGTACCAGATACTCGGATTCGGCCAGCATCCAGTCGTTGGGGCGCTTGTCGTTGAGATCCAGCACCCGGTTTTGTAGCCCCTGCATCTCCCCTTGCAGTCGTTGCTGGGTTTGATCCAGCGTGGCCAGCTGTGCGGCATCCTTGCTGCTGGTCTGGTCGATCTTGCTCAGGGCGCTCGCCAGCTGCTGCTTGAGCTGGGCCAATTCGGCCTGCTGGGCAATGGCATTCTGGTGACCGTGCAGATAGAGACCACCGGTCAGGCCAAGGGCCAGCAGAATGGCGACTCCGCCCAATACGGTACCGGAGCGGCTCTTGCTGTTATTGACCACAGCGGTGGGCTGGGGTTTGACCTGGGATTCTTGTTGTTCTGTCATTCCATCTTCCTCAGTTCCAGTGCGGCCATCAGGGCCTGGTTGGATGCACCTTGGGCAATCGTGATATGGATAAAGCCCGCCGCGCTGGCCATCTCGGCCACCCGGGGGCTGGGAACCACCAGTTGGCGGTCAAAAAGCCAGGGCCGCTGGTGGTCGGGCACCAGTGCCAGCAGCCGTTGCAGCAGTTCACCACTGGTGATCAGCAGGCTATCCAGCCCGGCTGCTTGCCAGTGGTGGGTTAATTGTTCCCCGTCGAACTCGGGGTAGTGGCGCTCGTAGGCCGCACAATAGTGCACCAGAGCACCGCGTGAGGCCAGCGTGTCGGCGATCAGCTCCCGTCCGCCATTGCCACGCAGGATCAGCACCCGTTTGTCAACCAACTGCTGCAGGGCGGGCAACGCCAGCAGCCCCTCACTGCGCGGGTCATCCGGGCAGATCGCCGCGATACCGATGGCAGCAAACCCATCTGCGCTGGCCTGACCTACGGCAAAGTACTCAATATGTGGCCAGGTCTGACCAGTTTGCAACAGAAAATCGTGTGCAAAATGAATGGCATGGATGCTGACGGCGATAACCATGTCGGCACTGTGCAGCAGGTCGGGCAGGCGGGAAAGTTCACTGCCCGCCACGGTTTCCAGCAGCGGGCAGCAGAGTGGTGCATGACCGTGCTGGCGCAGCAACTGCACCAGCTCGGCGGCCTGAGCGGCCGGACGCACCACCAGCGGGATCATCCGCGGTAGACCTCGGCCAGAATCACGTCGGCACCGGCGGCCAGCAGGCGCTGGGCCAGCTGTTCGCCGAGGGCTTCGCCGTCGCTCACCGAGCCACGGATCTCGTCACGGATCACTTGAGTACCATCCGGGCTGCCCACCAGACCACGCAGCCAGATCTGGTCGCCATCGATCAGGGCATAGGCACCTATAGGGACCTGACATCCCCCTTGCAGGGCGCGGTTCATGGCGCGTTCGGTCAGCACCCGGGCGCGGGTCTCGGCGTGCTCCAGCGGTGCCAGCAGGGCGTGCAGCTCTGCATCGTCAAGGCGACACTCGATGCCGACGGCCCCCTGGCCGTTGGCAGGCAGGCTCTGTTCCGGTTCGATAAAGGCCGCAATGCGGTGTGCCATCTCCAGTCGTTTCAGACCGGCGGCGGCGAGAATGATGGCGTCATATTCACCGCCATCCAGCTTGGCCAGGCGGGTGTTGACGTTGCCACGCAGGTCGCGGATCACCAGATCCGGGCGGGCGGCACGCAGCTGGCACTGGCGACGCAGGCTGGAGGTGCCGACCACGGCCCCTTGCGGCAGCTCGGCAATGGCCTTGAAACGGTTGGAAACGAAGGCATCGCGGGGATCTTCCCGCTCACAAATGGTGTGCAGGCCGAGCCCCTCAGGGAACTCCACCGGCACATCTTTCATGGAGTGAACGGCGATATCCGCTCGCCCTTCCAGCATGGCGGTCTCCAGCTCCTTGACGAACAACCCTTTGCCACCGACCTTGGCCAGCGGGGTATCGAGGATCTTGTCACCCTGAGTGCTCATGGGCACCAGTTCGACCTGCAGCTGCGGGTGCAGGGCTTCGAGCCGGTCTTTGACAAAGTTGGCCTGCCACAGGGCCAGCGGGCTCTTGCGAGTGGCAATTTTCAGGGTTCGGGCTGCCATATCAATCAGTTGTTTCATTTTTAGGAGGAAATCGATATTACCACCCTTTGCCCGGGCTTTCATGGCGCAGCCGGCAAAAGCGCGGACAGGCTCAAAAATGCAGGTTGAAAATGATTTTCATTAAGAGTTTGTAGAAGGCTAAGGTATTGAAAATATTTAAATTTAAAGATATCCCTTGATACTTAATGTGGTCATACCAGAAATAATCCGGTGATTCGCGGTGGGCTTGTTTACCACTGCTGCTGGCATTGTTAACATGATCACACTTTTTTGACGTATCCCCCTTTTGGTGCGTCATTTTTACCTTGGTGATAGGCAGGGCATTGCAGGAACACATAGATACGCTGGTTGCGCGTTATGACGACATTACCCGTCTCAAGACGCAACGGGCGTTAGGCCTCATGAGTCGCTACGGGCAGCAGGTATTTCAACTGCTGCCCGTTATGCTGCACTTCAATCACCCCCTGCTGCCAGGCTATGTTTCTGGCGATGTCCCTCATGGTATCTGGAGCTTCAGCGCCACTGCCGAACAGCAAGCCTTTATCGATGACCTTTGTCGCAACGCCAACTGCCTGAATGGTCTGGCAACCCAGGATCGCGCGATTCAGGGACTCTACTCCATGGGCAGTACCTCCTCCATCGGCCAATGCTGCCACTCCGATCTCGATATCTGGGTCTGCCACGTGGCCGGTTTGTCGCAGGAGCGGCTTGAACTGCTGGATCAGAAGTGTCAGCAACTCTCCAAGTGGGCCGAGCAGCGCGGGGTCGATCTCAACTTTTTCCTGATCCCGGAAGACAAGTTCCGCCAGACCAACGATGCCCAGATGCAGGGGGAGAGCTGCGGCAGTGCCCAGCACCTGCTGTTGCTCGACGAGTTCTATCGCAGTGCCATGCATATCGCGGGCAAACGCTTGATCTGGTATCTGGTGCCGATTGCCTGTGATGACCACTACGACGCCTATGTGAACGAACTGTTCGAGAGCGGCAAGCTCAAGCAGGATGACTGGCTCGATCTGGGCAGTTTTGACCGCATTCCGGCCGAGGAGTACTTCGGCTCCGCTTTGTGGCAGCTCTACAAGGGGATCGACTCTCCTTACAAGGCGGTGCTCAAGTCGGTGCTGATGGAGGCCTACTCCCACGAGTATCCCGATACCCGTCTGCTGTCGATGATCGGTCGCGACTGGTTCCAGCATAACGAGGGGATGCACTACCGGCTCGACAACTACTCTCTGATGCTGGACAAGGTGACCAACTACCTCAAGTCCATCGGCGACATGGCGCGGCTCGATCTGGTGCGCCGCTGCTTCTACCTCAAGGTGTGTGACGGCCTCAGCCATCCCAAGGATGATCACTCCCCCGAGTGGCGCCGTGGGCAAATGAGCCAGCTGGTCTCCTACTGGGGGTGGAGTCAGCAGAAGCTGTATCAGCTCGATCACCGCCACGAGTGGAAGATCGAAGAGGTGAAGATTGCCCACGCCGAGTTGCTGGAGGCCCTGATGCAGAGCTACCGCAACCTGATCCAGTTCGCCCGCCGCAACAACATCAGCGAGTCGATCAACCCGGAAGATATCGGCATTCTGTCACGCAAGCTCTATGCTGCCTTCGAAAGCCTGCCGGGCAAGGTACAGCGGATCAACCTCAAGATTGCGCCGGATCTCAGCGAGCCGGATCTCAGCTTGGTACAGGTGCCCCATGGTCGTCTGAATCGTGCCGGTTGGTACCTCTACAAACATTCGCTGGAGCCGGCGGACATCATTGGTCGCGCGCCGCTCGAGTTCAACGGCTACATCAGCAAGCTGGTCTCCTGGGCCTACTTCAACGATTTGCTGACCCCCCAGTCGCGGGTGCACCTGTTCAATCAGGGCTCGGATCTGCACATCGACAATCTGCACCAGTTCTGCCGCGATCTCTCCGGTTGCTTCCCCGAGAAGTACCCGCTGGCCACCAACCTGGCCCTCAGCCGCCCGTGCGAGATCCGTCAGCTCTCCATCTTCCTCAATCTGGAGATGGACCCGACCAGCCACTGGGTCGGTCAGGTAATCGAATTTGATGCCAACACCGTGGATGTCTTCTCGTTTGGCCGCAATCAGGAGTGTCTGGTGGGCTCGGTGGATCTGGTCTATCGCAACTCCTGGAGCGAGATCCGCACCCTGCACTTCCAGGGGGATGAAGCTGTGGTCGATGCCCTCACCACCATCCTCGGCAAGATGCACCAGGATGCCGCCGCTCCCGAGATGATCGAGGTGTTTTGCTACAGCCAACACTTCCGCTCATTGCTCCGATCCCGCTTCGAGACCCTGGTCGCTGAGTGTATCGATCTGCGCCTAGCCCGCGACAAGCAGCAGTTGGTCAAGACCATGGCGCTCGGCAAGGAGAAGTACGGCATCTTCTTTGAGCGGCGCGGGGTATCGGTGAAGAAGCTGGAAAACGCCATCGATTTTTACCGCCACATCTCTCACAACAAGCTGGATCACCTGCCGCTGCGGCTCGACAAGACCCACAGCCAGCATCTGCCGAGCATCGTCGATGCCTACGCCAGTGAAGGCTTGGTGCAGTTCTTCTTCGATACCCGGGATGCGGGCACCAACATCTACATCCTCGATGAGGCGAACCGGGTGGAGATTTACCAGCATTTTGCCGGCAACAAGGATGAGCTGGTGGCGGGGGTCAACCGCTTCTACACCTCCAGTCACGAGCGGTTCAGCGATGACGGTCAGTTCATCAACTTCAACCTGCCCCAGTACTACGAGATAGTGCAGCAGGGTGGCGAGCTGGCGGTGATCTCCTACCGCAGTCAGGGCATGTTGCGGGAGCAGGCACCGCCGACCCGGGAAGTGGGCTGATCCACCAGTTGGCATCGCCATAAAAAACGGCCTGCAATTGCAGGCCGTTTGCTTTTGAGGCAGATCAGGCGCCGAGACGGGCCAGCAGCCAGTGGCGAATATCATCGAGCTGCGGACGGCAGATCTCGTGACGCATCGGGTACTCGTGCCACTCGGGGGTGAGCCCGGCACTTTCCAGTTGGTTCTTGGCATCCCAACCGAGCGACAGGCTCACCACATCGTCATAGATGCCGTGCATGTAGCAGATGGGCAGTGTGCGAGCGGCTTCGCTCATCTCGCCGAGCAGCTTGTCCGCGGCGGCCAGATAGGTAGACATGCAGAGCAGGCCAGCCAGCCGGGCGCGGTAGCGCAGCGCGGTGAAGGAGGCAATCACCCCGCCCTGAGAGAAGCCCACCAGCACTATACGCTCGGGGGCAAACCCGTCGGCCACCAGTTGATCGAGCAGGGCGGCAATCTGGTCGGCCGAGTCACGGACATGGGACTCCACGGCTCGCTCGGCGGGATCCTCAAAGCTCTTGATGTCGTACCAGCCGCGCATCTTGTAGCCCATGTTAATGGTGATCGGCCGCTCGGGGGCATCCGGCAGCAGGTGACGCACCGGCCGCTCGGTGGGCAGGTCCAGCGCGTCCACCAGCGGGGCGAGACCGGCGCCGGAATCCCCCAGCCCGTGCAGCCAGATCACCGCGTGACGGGCATCCTGCGGGTGCAGGTCGATCATGGGAACACCACAGTTTCACCCGCCTGCGTGGTACAGGAGCGGCTCAGCAGGGCTTTCAGCTCGTGACCAAAGCGGTTGTCGATCCAGGTTTCACCCTGTAGTTCGAAGTGGAAGCCGTTCTCGCGGGTAGCGACCCAGATCTGGTGTAGTGGCTCCTGCTTGTTGATGATGACCTTGGTCTTGTTCTCGAAAGAGAGGGTCAATACGCCGCCGTTGCGTTCGCAATCGATATCGGGATACCCCTCGTCGATAATGTCTTCCACATACTGGAAAAAGGTGTCGGTCAGGGCGTGATACTGGTGATCCTTCATCGGTTTATCCTGTTGCTTTTAACAATGTGAGTGCGATTATAGAGGGCCAAAAATTTTTTCGCAGCGAACCATTATGATCACCCAGTTCACCAAGTGTCTGCTTGCCACTCTTCTGTCCCTCGGGTTGGCCGCGTGCGGTCTGACGGGGCCGCTCTATATGCCGCCCCCCGAGCAGCCACAGAGCCAGAGTACACCGCAATCGGCACCGCCTGCGACCTCCGAGGCAGCCACTGAGGCCGCGCCGCACTAATGCCGCACCCATTCTAGGAAGGAACCGCCCCCTTGGATCACTTTAACTACGACGCCGACGGCCAGCTACAGGCCGAGCAAATCTTGCTGCAGCAGCTTGCCGAGCAGTACGGTACCCCGCTTTACGTCTACTCCCGTGCGACCCTCGAGCGCCACTGGCACGCCTTCGACACGGCGGCTGGCAACATCCCCCATCTGATCTGCTATGCGGTGAAGGCCAACTCCAACCTGGCGCTGCTCAACTTGCTGGCCCGTCTGGGCTCGGGGTTTGATATCGTCTCCGGTGGCGAGCTGTCGCGGGTGCTGGCGGCGGGCGGTGATCCGGCCAAAGTGGTCTTCTCCGGGGTGGCCAAGAGCGAAGCCGAGATGCGCCTCGCGCTGGATAAAGAGATCCTCTGTTTCAATCTGGAATCGGAAGCCGAGCTGGAGCGCCTCAATCGGGTGGCGGGCAGCATGGGCAAGAAGGCCCGTGTCTCGGTACGGGTCAATCCGGATATCGATGCCGGTACTCACCCCTATATCTCCACCGGCCTCAAGCAGAACAAGTTCGGCATCCCCATCGAGCTGGCGCCAACCATCTACCGCAAGGCGGCGGCGATGGCGAACATCGAGATCGTCGGGGTGGATTGCCATATCGGCTCGCAACTCACTGAATTGAATCCATTTATGGAAGCGGCTGACAAGTTGCTGCGGCTGATCGACGAGCTGGCGGCGGAGGGGATCCGCATTCACCATCTGGACGTGGGCGGCGGCCTCGGGGTCAACTATGGCGCCGAGCAGCCACCGCACCCGACCGAGTATGCCGAAGCGCTCAAGCAGAAGCTGGCGGGTCGGGATCTGACCCTGCTGTTCGAGCCGGGCCGCGCCATCGTCGCCAATGCCGGGGTGCTGCTGACCCGGGTCGAGTACCTCAAGCCGGGCGAGACCCGCAACTTCGCGCTGATCGATGCCGGCATGAACGACATGCTGCGCCCCTCGCTCTACGGCGCCTGGATGAACATCATCGAGGTAGATAGCCGTGCCGGTCATGCCCCCGCGCTCTATGACGTGGTGGGCCCGGTGTGCGAGACCGGCGACTTCCTCGGCAAGGAGCGCACCCTGGCCATTGCCGAGGGCTCGCTGCTGGCGGTGCGTTCGGCCGGTGCCTACGGCTTTACCATGTCATCCAACTACAACACCCGTCCCCGCGCTGCCGAAGTGCTGGTGGATGGCGCCGAGGCGCACCTGATCCGTGAGCGGGAGCAGTTGGCCGATCTCTGGCGCGGTGAGCACCTGCTGCCCTGATGCAGTAGATAGAGGCGACGGAGTTTTTTACAGCCCTGACAGCAGAGTACAGCAATGCACGATGTTGATGGACTCTTCCGGGATGCATGGGGCTATGGACAATGACTTCATAGTGGTTGATGGTGAATTTTTACAGCCCTGACAGCAGAGTACAGTAATGCACGATGTGGATCGATTCTTCCGGGATGCATGGGGCTGTGGACAATGACTGACGCCCCTTGGTTCGGTGAATTTTTACAGCCCTAACAGCACAGGAATGCACGATGTTGATAGATTTTTCCAAGATGCATGGCTTGGGCAACGACTTTATGGTGGTGGATGGCGTCACCCAGAAGGTCTTTTTCAGCAATGATGTCATCAAGAAGCTGGCAGATCGCCACTTCGGGATCGGCTTTGACCAGCTGTTGCTGGTTGAGCCCCCCTATGATCCGGAACTCGACTTCCACTACCGCATTTTCAATGCCGATGGCAGCGAGGTGGAGCAGTGTGGCAACGGCGCCCGCTGTTTTGCCCGCTTCGTCCGCCTCAAGGGGCTGATCAACCGGGATCGCATCGCCGTCAGCACCTCTCGTGGCCGCATTATGCTGCAGCTCGAAGGGGAGAATCAGGTCACGGTCAACATGGGTGTCCCCCAGTTCGAGCCGAGCAAGATCCCGTTTCGGGCTCAAAAAGCAGAAAAAACCTACCTGTTGCGGGTGCAGGAGCATACCGTGATGTGTGGCGCTGTCTCCATGGGCAACCCTCACTGCGTCATTGATGTACCGTCGGTTGCCGATGCACCGGTCGCCGTGTTGGGGGCCATCATGGAGCGCAACGAGCGTTTTCCCGAGCGGGTCAATGTCGGCTTCTCCGAGGTGGTCAACGCCAGCGAGATCAAGCTGCGGGTATTCGAGCGCGGGGTCGGTGAGACCCTGGCCTGTGGTACCGGCGCGTGCGCCGCTGTGGTGGTCGGCATCAGTCAGGGCAAGCTCAAGGAGCGGGTCACTGTCACCCTGCCGGGCGGCAAGCTGACCATCGCCTGGAAGGGGCCGGGGCAACCGGTCTATATGACCGGGCCAGCCGAGCATGTGTTTGACGGCCAGATAGAGGTTTAGGTAGAGGGGGCGAATGCCCCCTTTGCCCATGTTATCGGGGCAGCAAGCCCTGTTTTTCTAATGGATCACCCAATTTATGAGCGAGCTCAAACGGCAGGAGCAAGCGGTGGACGAAGCCGCTGTGCTGGAGTACCTGTCCCGTTACCCCGAATTTTTCCAGCGCCATGTCACCGTGCTGGACCGGATCCGTATTCCCCATGAACGTAAGGGCTCCGTCTCGCTGGTAGAGCGCCAGCTGGATCGTCAGCGCGAGCGGATTGAGCAGTTGGAGCTGGAGATCACCGAGCTGATGGGCATTGCCAGCGAGAACGAGCGGATCTTCCGGGTCTATGCCGATCTCTATGGCGAGCTATACGGTTGCCAGACCCTGTTTGAGGTGAGTGCCGTGATGGGCAAGGCCTTTGTCCAGCGGTTGCGGTTGACCGGGTTGCGACTCTGGCTCAATCCCAAGCGCTTTGCCCTGAGCGGGCCAGAGCAGCGCTTTCTGGCACAGGGCAAGCAGCTCGAATCCCTGCTGGGGCAGCGTCTTCCGGGGCAGGATTACTACTTTGGCCGCCTGAGCCAGAGCGAGAAGCAGGCGCTGTTCGGCCACGATGTGCTGGTCAACTCGGTCGCCCTGATGCGGCTCGGCGATCTTGGGATGCTGGCCTTCGCCAGCTCGGATCCGAGCCACTTTAGCCCGCACAACGACACCCTGCTGCTGGGCCAGTTGGGTCGCTTGCTGCAGTTGCGTCTGCCCGAGCTGACCCGTGGCTAGGGAATCGGCCAATACACCGCCAGCCTCTGAGCCGCTGCCGTCAGCACTGGCGGACGAGCTGGCGGCCTTTATCGAATACCTGAGGGTCGAGCGCCAGCTCAGCCCTCATACCCGTACCAACTATCAGGGGCATCTCGACGCCATGACCGCCGAGCTGGTGCGACTGGGTCTTTGCGACTGGGGCCAGCTCGATGCGAGTCAGGTGCGCAGTCTGGTGACCCGGATGCACAAAGGGGGGCTGGCGCCCCGTTCGCTGGCCACCAAGGTCTCTGCGCTGCGCAGCTTCTGCGACTGGCAGGTGCGGCAGGGGCGGCTGACCGCCAATCCGGCCCGTGGCATCGTCACCCCCAAGCAGGGGCGGCCGCTGCCGAAAAACCTCGATGTGGACGAGATGTACCAACTGCTCAACATCACTGATGAGCAGGATCCGCTGGCGGTGCGGGATCGCGCCATCATGGAGCTGATGTACTCGTCAGGGCTGCGTCTCGCCGAGTTGGTGGGGGTCAATCTGGTGGATCTGAAGCTTGATGACCGTCAACTCAAGGTGACCGGCAAAGGCTCGCGGGAGCGGGTGCTGCCCATCGGCCGGATGGCGGTCGAGTGGCTGCAGAAGTGGCTTAAAGTGCGCCCGCTGCTGGCCGGGGACGAGAGCGAGGCGCTGTTTCTCTCCAGTCGCAAGCAGCGGCTGTCGGCTCGCTCGGTGCAGGCCCGCCTCGATGGTTGGGGCAACAAACAGGCGCTCAATGCCCATGTCCATCCCCACAAGCTGCGCCACAGTTTTGCCACCCATATGCTGGAGTCTTCCGGCGATCTGCGGGCGGTGCAGGAGCTGCTGGGGCACGCCGACCTCTCTACCACCCAGATCTACACCCATCTCGACTTCCAGCATCTGGCCAAGGTCTATGACAGCGCCCACCCAAGGGCCAAGCGTGACCCGGATGCGCAGGAAGATGAATAACGGGCCCTGAGCCCCCGTCGCAGAGGAGAGCCCATGCACTTCTATCGCCGCTGGCAGCCGGTTGCTGCCATCTCGTTTGATCTCGATGACACCCTCTATGACAACGGCCCCGCCATCGTGCGCGCCGAGCAGTGGATGCTCAACCATCTGCGCAGCGAATATCTGGCCACCGCCATGCTCGACCAGGCACGCTGGCTGGCGCTCAAGCGTAGCGTGTTGAAAGAGATGCCCGAGCTGCACCACGATGTCAGTCTGGCGCGCCAGCAGACCATCCGCGCCGCCATGGTCGCGGGGGGCATGGCTGACCAGCAGGCCAGCCGTGAGGCGGAGCAGGTATTTGCCGCGTTTCTGGTGGAGCGCTCGAAGATCGAGGTGAGTGAAGCGACCCATAAACTGCTGGCCAACCTGGCGGAACGCTACCCGCTGGTGGTGATCACCAACGGCAATCTGGATCTGGCGCAAGCCGGACTGGATCGCTACTTCACGCTGATCTGCAAGGCGGGCGCGGGCACCAGAATGAAACCGGCGGCGGATATGTTTGAGCAGACCCGCAGCGCCCTCAAACTGCCACCTGAGCAGATCCTCCATGTGGGGGACCATCCCGAGACCGATGTGCTGGGCGCTCGCTTGCATGGCTTTCGTGCCGCCTGGCTCAATGAGCGGCAGCAGCCGTGGCATTCAGTGCAACTGCTGCCAGATGTCGAGATCAATGGGCTGGAGGAGTTGGCCGGGCTGCTGTTTTGAGGGTGGTTAGGAGCTTGGCAGCTTGCTGTATTGATCTGGTGACCCATAATTATGAGCAGTTTGCTTCGGCAAACAGATTGGAATACTCATAACATGGATGGACATCACTATGCCTACGATCGACTCCTTGCTGGCGGAACCCAAACTGCTACCCCAGATCCCTGAAGTGATGCGCGACTTGATTCAGACGTTCAACGAAAAAGACCCTGATCTGCTCAAGATCAGTAAATTGATCAACAAGGATCCGGTCATCTCTGCCAAGTTGTTGCGCTTGGCCAACTCGGCCAAATTTGGCAGCAGTCGTCAGGTCGCCACCGTCAATGAGGCGGCTGTTCGGCTGGGGTTGGCGATGGTGCGCAACATGGTGCTGGCTTGCGGGCTCACCGAATCAGTCAAAGCGGTGCCCGGCATCAATCTCCAACACTTCTGGGGTTGTGTTTTCAACGTAGCGGAGTTGGCCCGTCGTCTGGCGGTCAAGAAAGGGATGAAGGGGGAGGAGGTCTTTACCTGCGCACTGCTGCACGATCTTGGTCGCCTCATCATGCATGTGGGACTGCCAGAAAATACGGTGAATCACATTCACGATCTGGAGCAACATAAAGGGCGAGCGAAGGCGGAGGAGCTGGTGATTGGCTTCAATTATGCTCAGGTCGGGGCGGCGATGGCCAGATACTGGAAGTTTCCAGACACCATCAGCAATGCGGTGGAGTATCACTACAACCCCATGAAGGCGAAAGAGTTTTCCTCAGAGGCAGGGTTTATCCATCTGGCCATCGTGTTGGCGGCCCAGTCCGATGTGGGGGAAGAAGCCCCCCCCGAGTGGCCTCAGAAAGTGGCGGAACAACTGGGGCTGACATGGGCCGATTGTGCTGCCCAGTTCAGCGCGCTGCGGGAGCAGGGCAACGGCTATGCGGGGTTATTGGCAGCCTGAGTCGCTTCATTTGATGTTACAAGGGGCCTATATGGCTCCTTTTTCATGACTAAAGAATCTGCAGGCTTGTCAGCCCGGGAGTGACGGGGCACTCTTTGCCTTTCACTTTCCGTTTGAGAGCCTTTGCCATGATTGCCTCCTCCCGCCTGATCCTGCGCGAAATGATCGCCACCGACGCCCCCTTCATTCTTGAGCTGCTCAATGATGGCGACTTTTATCGCTACATCGGCGATCGGGGCATTCGCACTCTGGAGCAGGCGCAGGAGTATATCCAGCAGGGGCCTGCGGTGAGCTATGCCCGCTACGGCCATGGCCTTTATCTGGTTGAGCGAAAGGAAGATGGTGCCTGCCTCGGCATTTGCGGCCTGATCAAGCGCGATACCCTGGAGCAGGTCGATATCGGTTATGCCTTCCTGCCGCAATATCGCGGTCAGGGCTATGCCATTGAAGCGGCGCAGGCTGCCCTTGCCGATGGCAAAAGCCGATTGGGGATCGGCCAAGTCGTCGCCATCGTCACCCCGGGCAACGCGCGTTCCATCGGCCTGTTGGCCAAGCTGGGGCTGGTGCGCAGCCGTCTGGTCAAGTTGAGCGAAGATGCTGACGAATGCCTGCTGCTGGAGCAGTGATCGGCAAGTCAGAGAATGGGAAAACGACTAGTGAAGTGCTGCTCAGGTTGAACGACAAGCAAGAGAGTGGGTCTGGATAAAGGGCGAGAGAGGGAGAAGCAAAGAGGCCGCCGTGAGTTGCGGCCTGTCTGCATCGGGCGCTGCCGGTGGGCAGGCAGGATCAGTTGAGGTCTTCGATGGAGAACTCGCCAGCGATACCATCACAGGAGATGGCGAAACCGCCGCTGAAGCGGGTGCTGAACTGGATCAGGAACGCATCGGAATCCTGCTCTTGTGGAGGCAGGTTGATGGGTTTGCTGCGACGCAGGGGCTTGTGTGTATGTATGGCTTTCATCATGGTATTTCTCTATATAAATTAGGTGTTTGCTCCTTGTATTGGCAAATGTCAGGTTAATGGACGCGGTTGATTTTGGATCAACAAGCGCGCAGGAATACCCAGCCCGGTCAGGGGCGTCTGCACTTTTCAAGGAATGCGCCAAAGAGTATGCGGATGCATAGTTCAATGTAGTGGGCAGATCGGGTCTGCACCGTGAGAGCCGGGCAACGCAGGCAGACAGCCTGACGGTTCTCAAGGCGAGTAAATCAGAGGAAGGTTATGTGGGTACTGGCAGGATTCATCTAACGTTGAAACATTGCGAACATAAACAGGGCTGATTAACTAGCCGGGGCGCATTCTCTCCTCGAAATGAATAAAAAGCAAACAATAATTTGGCGATACTCGCTGAAAATCATTTTTTCTGTGCGTTAAACCACCAGCTGGCAGTAACAAAGAGGGCTCCCGATGGGAGCCCTCTCTTATTCTACAAGCAAGTTCCGGAGTGACTCAGTAGTCACCACAGGCCTTCTTGGCGGCAGTGATCATCGGGGTGATGGTCATGCCTTGCACCACGATGGAGAACATCACCACCGAGTAGGTCATCACCAGGATCACTTCCCGCAGATCCACCCCGTGTTCGGGGATCATCATGACGCCTGACGGGAGCGCCAGGGCCATCGCCATGGCCAGACCGCCGCGCAGACCACCCCAGGTGAGGATCCGTACCGAGAAGGTGTTGTAGCTGCGGAATCTGCGGAAGGCCATATAAGGCAACGACACGCTGATGAAGCGGGCGGCCAGGCAGAGTGGCACCGCGATGACCAACAGCACCCAGTCATGCCAGGAGAGTTCCAGCAGCACCAGCGCCAGACCGATCAGCAGGAACAGCAGGGCGTTGAGGAACTGATCCATCAACTCCCAGAAGTGATCCAGGTGATGACGGCTCTGTTCGGAGAAGCCGGAGTGGCGAGTCCAGTTGCCGATCATGATGCCGGTTACCACCATGGCCAGCGCGCCGGAGACGCCGATCATGTTGGCGAAGGCAAAACCGGCGGTCGGGATGCAGAGGGTCAGCAGCAGCTCAAGGGAACCATCGTCGGTGGCGCTGATCATCACGTGGGCGATCAGGCCCAGCACGGCGCCAAACAGAATGCCGCCGAGGGCTTCATGCAGGAACAGACCGGCCACGCTGCCGAAGGTGGGCTCGACACCGCCAAAGGCCACGGCAAACACGGTGGCGAAGATGACGAGGCCGACACCGTCGTTGAACAGGGATTCCCCTTCGATCTGGATGGCGATCTGGGGTGGCGCTTGCATCTTCTTGACGATGGCCAGCACCGCAATCGGGTCAGTGGGGGAGATGAGCGCCCCGAACAGCATGCAGTAGACCAGCGGCAGATCCCAACCCAGCAGCTTGGCGATAAACCAGAAGCCGTAGCCAATCATGAAGGTGGAGAGCAGGGTCGCCACGATGGAGAGAATGGTGATCTCCCACTTCTGGCTGCGCAGCGCCTTGAGGTTGATGCCGAGGCCACCAGCAAACAGCAGGAAGCCCAGAATCCCTTTCAGCAGGAAGTTCTGGAAGTCGATGCTCTGCATCGTTTTGACGGCAAGAGGTTCCAGATTGAACCAACCCAGTTTACCAAACAGCACCAGCAACGCGGAGATCACCATGGAACCGGCGGTGATGGCGATGGTGGTCTGGATCTTCACAACATACTGGTTGGCAAAGGCGATAAAAATCGCCAACGCTGCCAGAAAACAGAGTGTGTAGTAGACGCTCATAGTTATTTTTTTCTCATTAGTAGACAGCAAGCACGTATCCCCATGCGGGACGGGCATAGGGTACTCTCGGGCCCTATGTTACTCATTACCTATAAATGAGTATATCTTGCTATGTTTAGACTGATAGACGGCTAGATTTCCATTTTTTTTGTTTGCTGTTAGGATGCTTGTTACGCAGTTGCATGGATGTAGAGGAGCGAGTCGTGGCGAACAGGAAGCCGAGCATAAAGTCGGACATCACAAAGAAACTGGAATTCTGTCTCAAGGAACGGATCCTGATCATCGACGGGGCCATGGGCACCATGATCCAGGGCTACAAGCTGGGTGAGGCGGATTATCGCGGTGAGCGGTTTGCCGACTGGCATACCGACATCAAGGGCAATAACGATCTGCTGGTGCTGACCCGCCCTGCGGTGATCCGCGAGATCCACGATCAGTATTGCGCCGCCGGCGCCGACATCCTCGAGACCAACACCTTCAACGCCACTCGCATCGCCATGGCCGATTACGAGATGGAGGAATTTTCGGCCGAGATCAACCGTGAAGCCGCTCGTCTGGCCCGCGCCGTGGCAGACGAGTGGACGGCAAAAGATCCCGCCAAGCCGCGTTTCGTCGCCGGGGTACTGGGCCCCACCAACCGCACCTGCTCTATTTCGCCGGATGTGAACGATCCCGGCAAACGCAACGTCACCTATGACCAGCTGGTAGCGGCCTACACCGAATCGACCCACGCCCTGATCGAGGGCGGCGCCGACATCATCCTGATTGAGACCATCTTCGATACCCTCAACGCCAAGGCGGCCGCCTTCGCGGTGGAGGGGGTGTTCGAGGCGCTGGGTTACAGCCTGCCGGTGATGATCTCCGGCACCATTACCGACGCCTCCGGTCGTACCCTCTCCGGCCAGACCACCGAAGCTTTTTATCATTCCCTGCGCCACGTCAAACCGGTTTCGTTCGGTCTTAACTGCGCGCTTGGGCCCGATGAGCTGCGTCAGTATGTGGAGGAGCTTTCGCGCATCAGCGAAAGCCATGTCAGCGCCCACCCCAACGCCGGTCTGCCCAACGCCTTTGGCGAGTACGATCTCGATGCGGGTGAAATGGCGGCCCATATCCGCGAGTGGGCCCAGAGCGGCTTTCTCAACATGGTGGGCGGCTGCTGCGGCACTACCCCGACCCATATTCGTGCCATGAGCGACGCCGTGGCGGGCATCAAGCCGCGCGCACTGCCCGAGCTGCCGGTAGCCTGTCGCCTGTCGGGCCTCGAGCCGCTGATCATTACCCCCGAATCCATGTTCGTGAACGTGGGTGAGCGTACCAACGTTACCGGTTCGGCCAAGTTCAAGCGGCTGATCAAGGAGGGGCTCTACGACGAGGCGCTGGATGTCGCCAAGCAGCAGGTAGAGAGTGGCGCCCAGATCATCGATATCAACATGGATGAGGGAATGCTGGACGCCGAAGCGGCCATGGTGCGCTTCCTCAACCTGATTGCCGGTGAGCCGGATATCGCCCGGGTGCCGGTGATGATCGACTCCTCCAAGTGGGAGGTACTGGAAGCGGGCCTCAAGTGCGTGCAGGGCAAGCCGGTGGTCAACTCCATCTCCATGAAGGAGGGGGAGGCGAAATTTATCGAGCAGGCCAAACTGCTGCGCCGCTATGGCGCTGCCGTGATCGTGATGGCGTTTGATGAGGTAGGGCAGGCGGATACCCGCGCCCGCAAGTTCGAGATCTGCCAGCGCGCCTACCGCATTCTGGTGGATCAGGTCGGTTTCCCGCCGGAAGATATCATCTTCGACCCCAATATCTTCGCGGTGGCGACCGGCATCGATGAGCACAACAACTACGCGGTGGACTTCATCGAGGCGGTGAAGGACATCAAAACGCACCTGCCTCACGCCATGATCTCCGGCGGCGTCTCCAACGTCTCGTTTTCGTTTCGCGGCAACGAGCCAGTGCGCGAAGCCATTCACGCGGTGTTCCTCTATCACGCCATCCAGAACGGCATGGACATGGGGATCGTCAACGCCGGTCAGCTCGCCATCTATGAAGACATTCCGAAGGATCTGAAGGCCAAGGTCGAGGCGGTGGTACTCAATTTGAGTGACAGCGCCACCGAGGATCTGCTGGCCATTGCCGAGACCTATCGCGGTGCTGGCGCTCAGGCGGAGGATCCGCGGGATCAGGAGTGGCGCAGCTGGCCGGTGGGCAAACGGCTGGAGCATGCCCTGGTCAAGGGGATCACTGACTTCATCGAAGAGGATACCGAACAGGCGCGGGCCGAGGCTGATAAGCCACTGCACGTCATCGAAGGGCCGCTGATGGATGGCATGAACGTGGTCGGTGATCTGTTTGGTGCGGGCAAGATGTTCCTACCACAAGTGGTCAAATCGGCGCGGGTGATGAAGCGGGCGGTGGCCTATCTGCAGCCCTATATCGAAGCTGAAAAACAGGGCAGTTACAGCAACGGCAAGATAGTGCTCGCCACCGTCAAAGGGGATGTGCACGACATCGGCAAGAACATCGTCGGGGTGGTGCTGCAGTGCAATAACTACGAGATCGTCGACCTCGGGGTCATGGTCTCCTGCGAGACCATCCTCAAAACCGCGCGGGAGGTCGGTGCCGATATCATAGGTCTGTCGGGCCTGATCACCCCGTCGCTGGATGAGATGGTGCACGTGGCCAAGGAGATGGAGCGTCAGGGCTTCAAGCTGCCGCTGCTGATCGGCGGCGCGACCACCTCCAAGGCGCACACTGCGGTGAAGATCGAGCAGAACTACAGCGAACCCGTGGTCTATGTCTCCAACGCTTCTCGTGCGGTGGGGGTGGCCCAAAGTCTGCTCAACCCCGAGCTCAAGCCCGCCTTTGTCGCCCGTATCGACAAGGAGTACGAGATTGCCCGCGAGCAACATGCCCGCAAGCAACCCAGATCCAAACCGGTCAGCCTGGCCCATGCCCGTGCCAACCGCCAGCAGCTGGATTGGGTCGGTTACCAGCCACCCAAGCCCCGCGAGCTTGGGGTGCAAAAGTTCGAAAACGTGCCCATCTCGGTGCTGCGCCCCTACATCGACTGGACCCCGTTCTTCCTGAGCTGGGAGCTGGCGGGCAAGTATCCGCGCATCCTCGAGGACGAGATTATCGGCGAGGAGGCAACCACCCTGTTTGCCGATGCCAACGCCATGCTCGACCAGCTGGAGCAGGATGGGAGCGTGCGCTGCGCCGGTATTATCGGCCTGTTCCCGGCCAACGCGGTGGGGGACAGCATCGAGGTCTACAGCGACGAGTCCCGCATCGAGGTCATCAAGGTGCTGCACCACCTGCGCCAGCAGAGCGAGAAGCAGGGCTTCCCCAACTACTGTCTGGCGGACTATGTGGCGCCGAAAGAGAGCGGCAAGCCGGACTGGATCGGCGCCTTCGCGGTGACCGGCGGTATCGGTGAAGAGGCCATCGCCAATGCCTACAAGGCGGATCACGATGACTACAATGCCATTCTGATCCAGGCGGTGTGCGATCGCTTGGCAGAGGCCTTTGCCGAGTACCTGCACCAGCAGGTGCGCAAAGCGCATTGGGGTTATGTTCCCGATGAAGCGCTCTCTAACGAAGAGCTGATCCGCGAGAACTATCAGGGCATTCGCCCAGCCCCCGGTTATCCGGCCTGCCCGGAGCACACCGAGAAGGGCAGCATCTGGGAGTTGCTAGAGGTGGAGCAGGCCATCGGCATGACACTCACCGAGTCCTACGCCATGTGGCCGGGGGCGGCGGTGTCGGGCTGGTACTTCTCTCATCCCGACAGCAAATACTTCGCGGTGGCGCAGATCCAGCAAGATCAGGTTGAGGATTACGCCACCCGCAAGGGGATGACCCTTGAAGAAGCAGAACGCTGGTTGGGGCCGAATCTGAGCTGAATCACGATTCTCGACGTGTCACAGGTTGATCTTTGACAACAAACGGCGGCATCCTTGCACTGGTTTGATGAACCGCATGGAGCCGCCGTTTGCCGTGTTGATAACTCTCATTTGGCAGCGTGCTGTTTTGTGTGGTTTGTCTTGTTGTCAGGAGAAACAATTGGCGTTGTCTTGGCGCTGTGGCGCCTTATACTCTCCCGCCCCAACCTGCCCAGGCGTTGCCTTCTAGCGGAATTTTCATGAAGATTGCCATTTTATCCCGTGAGCCGAAAAATTATTCCACCCGCCGTCTGGTCGAGGTGGCGCAGGCGCGCGGCCATCAAGTCGAGGTGCTCGACACCCTGCGCTGCTATATGAATATCGCTTCCCACAATCCTTCGATCCATTACGAGGGCGGGGAGCTGGAAAGTTACGATGCGGTGATCCCCCGGATCGGGGCCAGCATCACGTTTTATGGCACCGCCGTACTGCGCCAGTTCGAGATGATGAACACCATGGCCCTCAACAGCTCGGTGGCCATCAGCCGCTCCCGCGACAAGCTGCGGGCGATGCAACTGCTCTCTCGCCACGGTATCGGCCTGCCCATCACCGGCTATGCCCACAGCACCCACGACGTGCCTGATCTCATCACCATGGTGGGCGGTGCGCCGCTGGTAGTGAAGCTGCTGGAGGGAACCCAGGGGATTGGTGTGGTGCTCTGTGAGACCCAAAAAGCCGCCGAGAGCGTGATCGAGGCCTTTATCCAGACCAATAACAACATTCTGGTGCAGGAGTATATTCGCGAGGCCAATGGCGCCGACATCCGCTGTCTGGTGGTCAACGGCAAGGTGGTGGCAGCTATGCGCCGTCAGGCCCAGCCGGGAGAATTTCGCTCCAACCTGCACCGTGGCGGCACCGCCGAGGCGATCAAGATCACCCCGGAAGAGCGCGCCACCGCCGTGCAGGCCGCCAAGATTATGGGGCTCGATGTAGCGGGGGTGGATATTCTGCGCAGTGCCCGTGGCCCGCTGGTGCTGGAGGTCAACTCCTCCCCCGGACTGCAAGGGGTGGAAGCCGCCTCCGGCAAGGATGTGGCCGGCAAGATCATCGAGTTCCTCGAACTCAAGGCGAGCCGCAAGAACAAACCGGCGGAGTGAGCCTCGGGTTTACAGCCGTCAGATAACAACAGGGCGCCCTCGGGCGCCTTGTTGCTATCTGGCTGGTTGGTTGGCGTTGGTACAGCGCCCTCACCCTGACCCTCTCCCAAAGGGAGAGGGAGCTATTCGGCGTTAATCATCGCCAACCGGGCGCTGAACACCCCATCCTCCAGCCGGGTGTCGATCTGCCAGCCCAGCTTCTCGCAGATGCGCTGGATGATGGTAAGGCCGCAGCCGTAGCCGAGGATCTGATCCGGCGCCGCTGCCGTCGGGTTGCTGATGGTCAGCACCGGGCCGCACAGCTCGATCTCGATATGTCCGTCGGCATAGCTCAGGGCATTTTTCAGCAGGTTGCCGAGGGCGATGGCGAGCAGGGAGAGGGGGGCATTTACTGCGCTGCTCTCGTCCAGGTTCAGCCGGATATCGAGCGCCTCCCGCTGTAGCAGCGGGGCGAGGCGGGCCAACTCTTGACGGATCAGCGGGGTGACCTGTTGCAGTGGTCGTTCCACCGCCTCCTTGCGGCCCAGCAGCAGGAAGGTCTCGGTGAGCAGCGCCATCTCGTCGGCGGCGGCGCGAATGCGGATGGTGGCGCGGGCAGCTGGCGCGGGCAGATCCGTCACCTTGCCGAGCAGGGCGGCCGAGCCCTGGATCACCATGTTGGGGGTGCGTAGCTCGTGGCTGGCGAAGCGGCTGAACTCCTGCTCGCGGGCGAACACAGCGCTGACTTCTTGCTTTCCTGCCAGCAGCGCCAGCTCGATATCCCGCAGCTCCTGCCAGGGGGCGTCGGGCTCGAAATCCGCCTGATCCGGGGTGAGGTGGGCAACCCTGTGTTGCAGCCGTTGCAGCGGCCCGGTGATATGGCGCACCAGCCAGATACCGAAGCCCAGCGAACTGAGCAGCAGCGCCAGCCCGATCAGCCGGGTCGCCAGATGCAGCTTGTCTTCGTAGGGGTCGAGGTAGTCATCGGCGTCGTCGTTGAACACCAGATAGAGTAGTCCCTCGCCGGAGGGGTGACGGGCCACCAGAAAGTGTTTGTCCTCCTTGCCCAGCTGGTGTTCGAAAAAGCCCGAGGTCTGGTAGGGCTTCAGCCACCTCGGCAGGCGGCCCGCCTCGGTCCAGTAGCTGGAGAACTGTCTGGGGCTCGGGGCGGCCGCCGCCGGGCCGAGTCGCAGCCAGTCATCGCTGTAGCGGGTCACCTCCGCCTCCAGCCAGTGGCGCAGGCTCAGCTCCTCCATCTTGTCTTCGGCCACCAGCATCAGGCCGGAGAGCAGGATCAGCAGCACCACCCCGGCACCGCCGAGCGCCATGATCAGGCGGCGGCGCAGGCTCGGCAGACTCATGCGCTCACCAGTCGGTAGCCCTGACCGTGCAGGGTTTCCAGCATGGGAGTGGGGAAGGGTTTGTCCAGCGCGTTGCGCAGGGCGTAGATGTGGCTGCGCAGGGCATCAGAGTCGGGCTCCTCATCCCCCCAGACGGTGTCGAGCAGCTCCTGACGGCTGACGATGGCGGGGGCGCGGCGGGCCAGCAGCGTGAGGATCTGGAACGGGATCTTGCCGAGCTTGAGGGGCTCACCGGCACGGGTGGCGCGGCCGCTAGCGACATCGACCGTCAGATCGCCGAAGCTGATGGCCCCTACATCGCCGCGCGGGCCACGCAGACTGAGGGCTTGCAGCCGCACCTCCAGCTCCTCCATAGCGAATGGCTTGACCAGATAGTCATCCCCTCCCGCCTTGAAGCCCGCCAGCTTGTCTTCCAGACTGTCGCGGGCGGTGAGAAACAGCACTGGGGTCGGGATCCCCTGCTCGCGCAGGCGGGCCACCGTGCTGAGGCCATCGAGCCGTGGCATCATCACATCCATGATGATGACGTCGAAACGTTGCTCCTCCAGCAGTTGCAGCGCCGCCTGACCGTGATAGGCACAATCGAGGCGGTGACCGGCCAGTTCCAGATAATCCATGATGGTTTCCGCTACCTGAGGATTGTCTTCCACAACCAAAATCTTCATGCTTTGCTCTCCTGGTTGGTGAGCGCTTCACGCTCTTTTCACACCGGATACGGCATCCTGTTTGCCAGTGTAACCCCGAGGATCCCCGATGAAGAAGTTTCTCTGCGCGCTCCTGTTGCTGATTTTGTTGCCACTTGGCACCGTACAGGCGACCGAATTCAAGCTGACCGGCCGTACCACCTGGCAGCTTGGCCAGCTGATGGTCAACGGCATGCCGTTCATGATCGACGACCAGACTCGCTTCAAGGATTGGCTCAACGAAGATGACCTCGGCGGTACCTGGGTCGAGATGAAGGGGGTGGTGGAAAACGGCGTGCGCTATGTGCGCAAGGTCGAAGCGCTCGATGAAGATGACAAGGGCGAGATGGATCTGGAAGGGCCGGTCGAGGGTGGGCGGATCTGGGGCTACACCACCTCGGACAACAGTCTGACTCCGTTCGAAGGGCGCTGGCTCGAGCTGGAGTGCAAGTTTGACGGCATGCGCCTGAGCCGCTGCCGCGAGGATGACTGATCCGATCTGCCCTGACGAATTCGCAATGACACCGAATGAAGCCCATGCTTGTCCAGCATGGGCTTTTTTGTTCAGGGACGAACCAAGATGGAACAAGCGAGAAAATGGTGTGCATGGATGCTGGGAGTGCCGCTCTGGGCGGTGCAGGCGGGCGCCGACGAATTGTGGCTGGTGGAGCTGGAGCACAGCGATGGCATCCGCCTGCAATTTCAGGGGGCCGAGGTGGAGCAGGGCAGTGCCGCCGTCTGGCGGCAGGGAGTGGTTTGGGATCAGCCGCTCAAACCGGGCGACCGCCTCGCCCTGCTGGTGGCCGACGGGGTGGCCACCCGGATCGAGCTGCTGGCCGCCAGAGCGCCGCTGGCCAATCAGCCCTGGCAGCGGGCGCAAGATCGCCTGCAATCCTTTGATAAACAGCAACTCACGTTGGCAGCACTGGGCACTGTGCCACTCAATTCCGAGGTGCGCTGGGTTAACGGTTCGGCCGCCGATCTGCACGCCGGCAGCGAGCTGGTGCTGATCCGCGACGAACAGGGCCGCTTAAGCGAAATCCTGGTGGTCAATCCGGAGGAGTAGTTGACCCGTCTACGATAGGCGGGTTTATCCTCTGCCCGTTGGATGAAGGAACCCCTATGTTGACGATTACCCTGCTGGCCAGAGAACTGGGTCTGAGCCGCACCACATTGCTCTATTACGAACGTCTCGGTCTGCGGCTTCCCGCCTTGCGCGGGGAGAACGGTTATCGCCGCTATGGCGAGGCCGAGCTGGAACGGGGGCTGCAGATCGCCAACAGACACACGAGGAGATCCCCATGGTAGACAAGGCACGCTGGGTTGCCATTATGCAGGCTGCAGGCATGACCGAAGAGATGATGCGCAACTGGCATATCCAGTTCGAGAAGATGGAGCCACAGGCCCATCAGGAATTCCTCGAATCCCTGCAGATCCCCGCCTCGGAGATCGCAGCCATCCGCACCTGGTCGCGCGGGGAGTAACTCCGTCTGATCACAGCGCCAGCCGTTGAACCATATTGTTAACGGCTTGTGCTTTACATTTTCGCGCTTATACTGGCGCCATCTTGTCGGAGTGCTGACCGTCGAACGACGCAAAGCTGAGACCGTTAATTCGGGATCCGTGGAACCTGATCAGGTTAAAACCTGCGAAGGGAAACAAGGGTAACTTGCGGGTTACCGCGCCGGGGGCGTCATGTTCATAGAGAGCAAAGCCCCCGCTCATCGAAGGGATCACCCAAGATGGGTCAGGGCGCACAGGAGGGAGTCTGTCCCGTCCGGTTGTCCAGCACGTGGGGCGCCTTGCCCACAGCGTGCAGAGAGCGGGAAGCGGCAGCACAGCAGAGCGGAGATCCATCCCGCACGCACTCCCTCCTGAGATAAACACCCCGCTGCAAGTTCATCTTCTCCTCGAACTCCAGACAAGCAAACACCCATAACTTCAACCAGTTAATGTGAGTTTTGCTATGTCTACTTCTGTATCTGATACCGCCAAATCCAGCCGCCGCGAGCAGCGCTCCAGCGCTCAGGCCTTTATCGACAGCCTCAAGGGGATGGCTCAC
This sequence comes from Aeromonas sobria, assembly GCF_006243315.1. GTDB lineage: Bacteria > Pseudomonadota > Gammaproteobacteria > Enterobacterales > Aeromonadaceae > Aeromonas > Aeromonas sobria_A. The sequence goes on along the minus strand of NZ_NKWE01000039.1, from coordinate 42,719 downwards.
CCCAACTCCCGCCGCATCTTTATCGAAGGCTCCCGCCCCGATATCCGGGTGCCCCTGCGGGAGATCCAGCTGGCCGATACCTTCGTTGGTGGCCCTGTCAGTGGCGATAAGGAAGCTCCCCAGTTCGAGCCCAACGAGCCGGTGCCGGTCTACGACACCTCTGGCCGTTACGGGGAGGAGGGGGTCGCCATCGACGTGCGCCGCGGCCTGCCGTGCTTGCGGGAGAACTGGGTGCTGGAGCGGGATGATACCGACGCCCTGCCGGGGCTCAGCTCCACCTTCACTCAGGAGCGTCTGGCTGACGAGGGGCTGGATCACCTGCGCTTCGATCACCTGAACTCTTTGCAACATAAGCCGCGCTGCGCCAAGCCGGGGCGCCGGGTCACCCAGCTGCACTACGCCCGCGCCGGTATCGTCACACCCGAGATGGAATTTATCGCCATTCGCGAGAACATGGGGCGTGAGCGGGTGCGCTCCGAGCTACTGCTGCGCCAGCATCCGGGGCAGGGTTTTGGTGCCCGCTTGCCCCAGAACATCACCCCTGAATTTGTGCGCGATGAGGTGGCCGCCGGTCGCGCCATCATCCCCAGCAACATCAACCACCCGGAAGCGGAGCCGATGATCATCGGCCGCAATTTTCTGGTGAAGATCAACGCCAACATCGGCAACTCGGCGGTCAGCTCCAGCATCGAAGAGGAAGTTGAGAAGCTGGTCTGGTCGACCCGCTGGGGCGCCGATACCGTCATGGATCTCTCCACCGGTCGCTACATCCACGAGACCCGCGAGTGGATCCTGCGCAACAGCCCGGTGCCCATCGGTACCGTGCCCATCTATCAGGCGCTGGAGAAGACCAACGGCATCGCCGAAGACCTCACCTGGGAGCTGTTCCGCGACACCCTGCTGGAGCAGGCCGAGCAGGGGGTGGACTACTTCACCATCCACGCCGGCGTCTTGCTGCGCTTCGTGCCGATGACCGCCAAGCGCCTCACCGGCATCGTCTCCCGCGGCGGCAGCATCATGGCCAAGTGGTGCCTCTCCCACCACAAGGAGAACTTCCTCTACCAGCACTTCCGCGAAATCTGCGAGATCTGCGCGGCCTATGACGTGGCCCTGTCGCTGGGCGACGGTCTGCGTCCGGGCTCCGTCTATGACGCCAACGACGAGGCCCAGTTCGCCGAGCTGCGCACCCTGGGCGAGCTGACCAAGATTGCGTGGGAGTACGATGTGCAGGTGATGATCGAGGGGCCGGGTCACGTGCCGATGCACATGATCGAGCGCAACATGACCGAGCAGCTTGAGCACTGTCACGAGGCGCCGTTCTATACCCTGGGCCCGCTCACCACCGACATCGCGCCGGGTTACGATCACTTCACCTCCGGCATTGGCGCCGCCATGATCGGCTGGTACGGCTGCGCCATGCTCTGCTACGTGACCCCCAAGGAGCATCTGGGGCTGCCCAACAAGGAGGATGTGAAGCAGGGGCTGATCACCTACAAGATTGCCGCCCACGCCGCCGATCTGGCCAAGGGGCATCCGGGCGCCCAAATTCGCGACAACGCCATGTCCAAGGCGCGCTTTGAATTTCGCTGGGAGGATCAGTTCAATCTGGCGCTGGATCCTGACACCGCCCGCGCTTACCACGATGAGACCCTGCCGCAGGAGTCCGGCAAGGTGGCCCACTTCTGCTCCATGTGCGGGCCCAAGTTCTGCTCCATGAAGATCACTCAGGATGTGCGCGCCTACACCGCCGAACTGAATGCCGCGAAACTGGAGGCGGTCGAGATCAAGCTGGTCGGCATGGACGGCCAGCAGGAGCAGGTGGTGGCTCAGGTGGAGAGCGGCATGGCTCGTAAGGAGACAGAGACCTTCAAGCAGGCCGAGGTGGTGCGCGGCATGGAGCGGATGGCAGAGACCTTCAAGGAGACCGGCGGCGAGATCTACCATCAGGTGGCGGCGCTGAAACAGGCCGCAGGGGAGGAGGCGTGAGCAGCGCAAGCGGGGCTGTTAGCCCCGCCGACCTGCCAACAGTGATGGAGGCGCGACCCTTGGGCAGTGATCTCAAAATGCGAGTCTGGACCATCGCCGGTTCCGACTCCGGCGGCGGCGCTGGCATTCAGGCCGACTTGCACACCATGCACGATCTTGGCGTGCACGGCTGCTCGGTTATTACCGCCATCACTGCCCAGAACTCGGTGGCGGTGAAGATGGTCGACCCTGTACTGATGCAGACCTTCACCGCCCAGATCGATGCCCTCGGTGTCGACTTGCCCCCGGCGGCCATCAAGATAGGTCTGTTGCCGACCCGGCTCCACGTCGAGGTGCTGGCCAGGCGGCTCGACACCCTGATGGCGCCCTTTGTGGTCTATGACCCGGTGGCTATCGCCAGCACCGGCACCCCGATGGCCGAAGCCAATATGCTGGTGGCGGTGCGCGAACAGCTGCTGCCACGCCTCTCCCTCATCACCCCCAACGGCCCCGAGCTGGAGGCGCTGACTGGCATTCCCGCCAGCAGCCCTGAACTGGTGCGGGCGGGGGCGGCGCGACTGCGCGAACTGGGCACCCGCGCCGTGCTGGTCAAGGGCGGCCATCTGGGCTGGAGTGGCGATCTCTGCCTCGACTACTACCAGGACGAGACTCGCGAATTCTGGCTGGCGGCGCCGCGCCTCGATACCCGCCACGGTCACGGCACCGGCTGCTGCTACGCCAGCGCCATCGCCGCCGTGGTGGCGCAGGATTATCCGGTGGAGGACGCCATCACCCTCGCTCGTGCCTATCTGCAACAGGGGCTGGCGGCGGCGCAAGGAGTGGGGGCGGGCCCGGGGCCCATCGCCCATCTCGGCTGGCCAGCCGATCTTGCCTACTTCCCCCGTGCCGTGCTGGCGGGTTCAACCCTCGATCGCCGTTTCGGACTTTATGAAACAAGCAGTGCCCGCCTGCCGCAGGGCCCCTTTGCCGCGACCGAGCACAACCTCGGCCTCTATCCGGTGGTCGATTCGGTCAAGTGGCTGCGCCGCCTGCTGGGGCAGGGGGTCAAGACCATCCAGCTGCGGATCAAGAATCTGCCCGCCGCTCAGGTAGCACCGGCCATTTGTGATGCTGTCGCGCTCGGTCGCCGCCATGGGGCGCGGCTCTTTATCAACGACTACTGGCAGCAAGCCATCGAGGCGGGCGCCTGGGGCGTGCATCTGGGGCAGGAGGATATGGAGACCACCGATCTCGCCGCCATTCAGGCTGCGGGGCTGCGCCTTGGCATCTCCACCCACGGCTACTTCGAGCTGATGCGGGCGCGCGAGCTGGCCCCCTCCTATATCGCGCTCGGCCATATCTTCCCGACCAATACCAAGGCGATGCCTTCGCGCCCACAGGGGCTGGTGCGGCTGCACCGCTACCGCGCCCTGATGGCGGAGTGGCCCACGGTGGCCATCGGCGGCATCAGCGAGGAGCGGGTGGCGGCGGTCAAGGCAAGCGGCGTCGGCAGTATCGCGCTGGTCTCGGCCATTACTGCCTGCGACGACTGGCAGGGGGCGACCGAACGGCTGCTCGCTGCCGTGGGGGCAGGGGATGAGCCGCGCTCGGCCACTGCCATAAGGGAGGTGGAACATGCTCTCTGATGCGGAATATTTGCGCGATTCAGCCCGCCAGCTTACCTCGCTGGCCGGATGGGGAGGCATTGATGTTGGCTGATGCTGAATACCTGAGATACGGCCGCCAGCTGATGCTGGCGGAAGTGGGGGAGGCCGGACAGGCGCGGCTCAAGGATAAATCTGTGCTGATCGTGGGCTTGGGCGGGCTTGGCTCGCCGCTGGCGCTCTATCTGGCCGGGGCCGGTGTGGGCACCTTGTGGCTGGCCGATGGCGATACGGTCGATTCCAGCAATCTGCCGCGCCAGATCCTGTTCGACTCTGAGGCGGTTAACCACTCCAAGGCGGAGCTGGCCCGCGAGCGGTTGGCGGCCCACAACCCGCTGGTGGAGCTGATTGCCATCAACCAGCGGCTCGATGCCGCCAGCCTGCCGGAGTTTGTGGCCGAGGTGGATTTGGTTGTCGACTGCTGCGACAACCTCCCTACCCGCCACGCCATCAACGTCGCCTGCGTGGCTCAGGGCAAGCCCTGGATCTCCGCCGCCGCAGTGGGCTGGCAGGGGCAGCTGATGGCGCGCACAGGTACGGATCACGCCTGTTACGCCTGCCTCTATCCGCAGGATACCGAGATCAATGAGAGCTGCCAGACCAGCGGCGTCACCGGCCCGCTGGTCGGGGTGATGGGCTCCCTGCAGGCCCTGGAGGCATTGAAACTGCTGCTTGGGATGCCGAGCCCGGTCGCTGGCACATTGCGCCGCTTCGATGCCCTGACCCATCAGTGGCAGACCCTCACTCTGGCCCCCGATCCCGATTGCCCGGTCTGCGGGCAGCGCCGATGCCCGACACACGATAAGGAGATCACCCCATGACCTTGACCATTCGACTCAACGATAAAGCCCAGCCGCTGGCGGCAGGGCAGAGTGTGGCCGACCTGCTGGCCGCGCAGGGGGTCAATCCACATGGCGTAGCGGTGGCCCTCAATGGCGCCGTGCTGCCCCGTGGCCGCTGGGCCGAGACCCGTCTCAATGACGGGGATGAACTTCACCTCTTCACCGCCATTGCCGGAGGCTGATCCATGATGCTCACAGTCCCATATTCGAGCGTTCTGCCTTGCGGTGGAACTTCATCTCTTCTTACCACTGTGGCGGGAGGCTGACATGCTGACAATTGCCGATCACACCTTCTCATCGCGCCTCTTTACCGGCACCGGCAAGTTTGCCCGCCCGGATCTGATGGCCGCCGCCATCGAGGCGAGCGGCTCCCGGCTGGTTACCATGGCCATCAAGCGGCTTGAACCGGGCAAGGCCCACGACGATATTCTCACGCCCCTTCGGCAACTCGGGGTCAAGCTGTTGCCTAACACCTCTGGCGCCAAGACCGCTGCCGAGGCGGTGTTTGCCGCCCACCTCGCCCGTGAGGCGCTAGGAACAAACTGGCTGAAGCTGGAGATCCACCCCGATCCCCGCTATCTGCTGCCCGATCCCATCGAGACGCTGAAAGCCGCCGAACAGCTGGTGAAAGAGGGCTTTGTGGTGCTGCCCTACTGCGGCGCCGACCCGGTGCTCTGCAAGCGGCTGGAAGAGGTGGGTTGCGCCGCCGTGATGCCGCTCGGCGCGCCTATCGGCTCCAATCAGGGGCTGGTGACCCGGGAGTTTCTCGCCATCATCATCGAGCAGGCCAATGTGCCGGTGGTGGTGGATGCGGGGATCGGTGCCCCGAGCCACGCCGCCGCTGCCTTTGAGCTGGGCGCCGACGCCGTGCTGGTCAACACCGCCATCGCCGTCAGCGGCGATCCAGTCGCCATGGGCCGCGCCTTTGCGCTGGCCTGCAGCGCCGGGCGCAGCGCCTATGAGGCAGGCCTCGGCGCCCGCGCCCTGCAGGCGCAAGCCTCCAGCCCGCTCACCGATTTTCTGGGGGCGTTATGAGTCATGATGCTGGTGCGATGGGTAGCTCCGAACTTTTTGCACAACCCCAAGTGCGCCCGAGTGATAGCCCCCCTCTCCCTCTGGGAGAGGGGCTGGGGGTGAGGGCTCCGGGAGTGAGGGCTAAAGAGCCTTCCTTTCTCGACCATTGGCACGAACTGGAGTGGGACGATATCGGCATGCAGATCCGCGCCAAGACCGCCGCCGATGTGGCGCGTGCCCTGAGCGCACCACGCCGCACCCTGAGCGATTTTATGGCGCTGATCTCGCCAGCCGCCGAGGCGTATCTGCCGCAGATGGCAGCCGAGGCCGAGCGCCTGACCCGCCAGCGTTTCGGCAACACCATCGGCTTCTATGTGCCGCTCTATCTGTCGAATCTGTGCGCCAACGACTGCAGCTACTGCGGCTTCTCCATGAGCAACCGCCTCAAGCGCAAGACCTTGAATACAGAGGAGATAGAGCGCGAGTGTCTCGCCATCAAGGCGCGCGGTTTTGACAGCGTGCTGCTGGTGACCGGCGAGCACGAACACAAGGTGGGGCTCGCCTATTTTCGCGAGGTGATGCCCATCATCCGCCGCCACTTCAGCACGGTGGGGATGGAGGTGCAGCCCCTCTCGCAGGCCGACTATGCCGAGCTGAAGAGCCTCGGCCTCGACGCCGTCATGGTCTATCAGGAGACCTACCACGCCCCCACCTACGCCCGCCACCACCTACGCGGCAACAAGCGGGACATAGCATGGCGCCTTGCCACGCCGGATCGGCTTGGTCGCGCCGGTATCGACAAGATAGGGTTGGGTGCGCTGATCGGTCTCTCCTCGGACTGGCGCGCCGACAGCTATTTTGTCGCCGAGCACCTCGCCTGGCTTGAGCGTCACCACTGGCAGAGCCGCTATTCGCTCTCCTTCCCGCGCCTGCGCCCCTGCACCGGCGGGCTAGAGCCTGCCGTGGTCATGTCGGATCGCCAGCTGGCCCAGCTGATCTGCGCCTGGCGCCTCTTCTCGCCAACGCTGGACTTGTCGCTCTCCACCCGCGAGTCGGCCACCTTTCGCAACGGCGCGGTGCGTCTTGGCATCACCCAGATGTCGGCCGAGTCGCGCACCCAGCCGGGTGGCTATGCGGAGGGGGATGCAGAGGAGCTGGAGCAGTTCGCCATCCACGACGACCGTCCGGTGGGGGAAGTAGCCGCCGCAGTGCGGCAGGCGGGGTTGCAGCCGGTGTTTAAGGATTGGGAACCGTTTTTGGGGAGATAGAGGGTGATTTCCCTTTGCCATACGCAGATCGGGGAGAGTGATGCAGGAACACAATAGCTATTCGCGGTAAACGTTGGGCTTCGCAAGCTCAGCCGCAACCTACATCTGTGGTAGGTTGGCGCTGAGCGTAGCGAAGCCCAACATACGAGATGGACAAGCGGGTTCGCCTCAGCGAATAAGAGGGGGAAACCAAAAGCGTACCCACCATTCAGACTTGACCAAGTGGGTTTATGTCACCAGTAGACACTCAGCTTCTGGTCTTGGCCGTATCGATCAGACGCCTGTTAACAGTGTCTCGCCATGCCGCCAGTCTCGCTATGTCTTGCTCAAGTTCATCAGGCTCTGGGATTGGGAGCCTTCCAACAATTGTTGCGGCATCGTGCTCGAACTTGGAGCACTTAGACATTCCTGCATCAACTTCCCGGTAGTCATCATCGGTCACAACGACAGACTTAAGGCGCTGTGTTGACACACCTTCACCGAACCGCTGGACCGCGCCGTTCAGCAACACCTCCTCGACACACCGCTCCCAAGCCAGGCGTAGCCGGCCGTAGCAAAATGCAGTCAGACGACGATGTTCATCCTCATCCCCATCCTTTTGCGCTCTACGAACCTCCACGAGTTCTTGCCGGAGCCTTGCCAGACGATCTTTGGTGCCCACAACGTCAAACGGCAGATCCTGCGAGTGCACACCATATCCTTGGGCAGTTCTGCGAATGTAGTTCTTGCTCAGCATTGACCCAAGTTCCTCGATCTTCTGCTCCAAGATGCAGAGGAAGTAGATGTCGTGGGTGAAGACGATCACCTGCCGGGTGAGTGACTCAAGGGCTAAACGATACGCCACCTCCCAACGGCGCCTGTGATCGAGTGATGACACTGGGTCATCCAACACAATCCCGCCACGTCCTTTGCCAAGCTTTATCTCCGCTAGGAAGGAGGCGATGGCAATAGCTCGCTGCTCCCCCTCACTGAGGATGGCGGCAGGCGAACCTCCACCAGGCAATTGAAGGACCAGCTTGAATTGGGTCTTTCCCCCTGGAGACTCTGGCTTCATTACGACCTGAAGTTGATGCACCTTGAGGAGTTTGAGTTCATCGTTGAGAGCGTCCGCCAGCTCCTTGCTGGCCGTTGTCCGCGAAAGCTCGGTAGACTTTCTGGAGATTGCTCGCGTATCCAAACCATCAATGCACGCCTGAAGCTTACGGCAGACCTCATGCTTGGTGATTGCCTCTAAGACAGCGGTCTTGACTTCCCCCAGGCGCACCCGCGCATCAAGCTCTCGCTTCTCAGCCATCATATCAGCCCGAACTTTCTCATCGGCCGTGGCCTCCAAAGCCTTGGCCTGTTCCTGTAGACCTTCAATGATGCTTACCAACCCCGGTCGAGGGTCATTCGGCAGTGCCAAAACCTCTCCCCACGGGAGCTCGGTCGCCGCTGCCTGCAACACCAATTTCTGACGGGTATTCAGGCACTTCTGCATCGTCGAGCATCCAGCAGCGAGTTCAGGAGCAATCTCCGTCAACTCTTCCACCAAACCATCACGGAATATGATGTCCAAGGCCGCTTTCTTGATCACTTTGTAGGCTGTTGCTGCTACCTCGCGTGCCTCGGCCGCAGCTTTTTCAGCTGCCTGCTTGATAAAGGTGTCAAACTGCACCAGACGCGCAGCCCCATCCTGTCCAAGCATGTTTTGGCAGAGGGGACATGCAGAGTCTTCGGGAAGCACCGGGAATCCATGGTCTGGGTGGCTTACTTTGGCAAAAGTTCGGGCTGCTTCAAACAGCGTTTTCCATTCTTCATTTCCAGTACCAGCAAGTTGACCCGGAGTTTGTTTGAACTCGGTCGCCGCCAGGTCTGCGGCAGCTTTGGCCGATTTTGCTTTACCAATAAGCCCTTTAAGCTTTGTGACCTTTTCATCGTCGATCAGTGTTATCGCGGCGGTAATCCGATCCTTCAACCCCGTAAGGCGCGCTGCCTTCTGATGAGTCGCCTGGGCTTTTTGCTTAGGATCAGCCTCTGCGAGGGTTTTGGTCAGTAGGGCCCGCCGATCCAGCTCGGCTTGGTTAAGCGTGGCCAAATCCTCAATGTGCTCTGGTTTTGTCTGGGTCGGGATACCAAGTAGTGCTGTGGCGACCGCAGTCTGCTCTCTCATCAGCACGGCATACGCTGCGTCACTTGGAGCATTCGCAGCCTTCTCTTGCGTAGCCCGCGCCTTGAGCTTGGTACAGGCACCGACCAGCCCCTCCAAGATGTCCAGCCCATATGGGGTGTAAGCAAAGTCCCCGTGGTTATCGATGTAAGCTCGGGCGCAGTGGGTATCGAAGATTGAGATATCCGAAAGTGGTTCAGGCGCTATCACACCGTACTGCCAAGGAAGGTCAATCGCTGTGCCATCGATTACAGCCTCGAACACAGCCTGAGCGGTGCCAACGTCCTTGGGATCTAGGTTGGCGTTGGGTAGGATGGGCTCGCGCCGATCTCTCGCGCGGCACGCGTGCTTGAATATTCTGGAGTATCCCGACTTCCCGGCTCCGTTTTCCCCGTAGATGACGGTTAGACCAGCTAAAGCGATCGGGACGCTCCCGCCGTTCGCCAATGCATTGACGTTCACAAGCCCCTTGATCGCGGCTAACTGAACTAATCGGGCTGGATCGGCAGGCGGAGCAACCTGTGCGTCTTGAAGCTTCTTGGATATCCGGCCATCTGGATCTGGAATCCCCACTTCTGCCTTGGCCAATGCATAGAGGTCTTCCAGATCCGCAGTACTAAGTAAGCGGTCTTGGTAGAGCCTAGCAATAGCATCTTGTTGCCAAGCTGCGAGTCCCTTGGACCACGCATAGATCTCTTGAATAATGCTCATCAATTTGCACCTTGTTGCTCACATCTGCTTTTTCAGAAAATTACCGCCATACCCCGGTGGTATATCCGGCAGTTCGCCAAGAATGGAATAATCCTATTCCCGGTAGAAGGGTCGGGCCTGGAAACTGGTGTGGCTGAGGGCGGTCAGTTGCATCTGGCTCAGTTCCAGATGAAGAGTGATCACCATGACTAGGTGGTACTGGATGGTCAAGGTGGATGGTGGGGGATTGTCGGCGACCTCGCACTATTCCTGTCTGTTTGATGTGCGGCCTTGCTGGCTTCTCATATTTCCATCCTCACTCTCGGATACCGGTGCGGGTTCTCTGGGCCAACCTCTGTCGTCTGACGGCGGGTGGCGCATCGACCCTGCCGGGGTTTGTCTCTAGCATAAGGAGAATGCGGGCAGGGGCTCCGCCATGCGGGCGGTGGTTGATGCCCGTTTACGGACTTCTGGCGGAGAGAAAAGATGAAGCTGCGTTCCTTGTTGATGGTGGGGGCCCTGCTGTTGGGCGGTTGTGCGGTCAATCCCTACGGTGGCACCCAGGCTCCTGTCAGTGAGCCGGACCAGCCAGTGAGCCAGCCGGACAAGCCGGTGACCAAGCCGGATGCCGGGGCACCGCTGCCCAAGCCGGTGGCGCCGACCGGGCTGGCGCTGGCCATGGCCGACACCTTTGTGCAGGCTCCCGAGGTGCGGGAGCTGACGCAAACCGGTCAGCCGGTGCTGCTGCTCACTCCGCCCCGAAACGGTACCGGCGAGCCGGTGGATACCCGCGCCATGGTGGCGGCCATGAGCAAGCGCATCATGAGCAAGAGCGGTTTTCGCTTTGTCGACCCAGGTCAGGTGGCCGGCATCACCGGCCAGCTTGAGTATCAGCAGGGCAGGATGAACCCGGCCTCCTTGGTACGGCTCGGTCGCCAGACCGGCGCTCGCTACATGCTGTACGGGGATCTGGTTGCCGAGGGCAGCCGCTATCGGCTGTCGATGACCCTGATGGAGCTGCGCAGCGGCGAGCTGCTCTGGAGCGGCAGTCGTTCTGCCAGCCACTGAGCGGCCTGCGACCGATCAAAAAGAGGGTTGAGTGCCTGTGCGCTCAGCCCTCTTCTCATTTCTGGCCTTATGCCTGATAGGGCTTGTCTCTAGCGGGTTGCCGCTTCCAGCGCGGCTATCTCCCCGCCGCTGATCAACGGCAAATTCTGGCTGATCTGCTCCACCGGCCAGTCCCACCAGGCGAGGGCGTTGAGGCGCTCTATGGTGTCGTCGTCGAAGCGGTAGCGGATCACTTTGGCGGGGTTGCCGCCGACCACGGCGTAGGCGGGCACGTCGCCGGTGACCACGGAGCGGGCGGCGATAATGGCGCCGTTGCCGACTTTTACCCCCGGCATGATCAGGGCGTCATAGCCAATCCAGACATCGTGGCCGATCACGGTATCGCCCTTGTAGGGGAGGCTGCCCGGGGCGGGGGCGGCGCTCTCCCAGCCGTTGCCGAAGATAAAGAAGGGGTAGGTGGAGAAGCCGGAGGTCTGGTGGTTGGCGCCGTTCATGATGAACTTGACCCCGCGGGCGATGGCGCAGAACTTGCCGATGATCAGCTTGTCGCCGACGAAGGGGAAGTGGTAGAGGACGTTGCGCTCAAAGCCCGCCGCATCCTCCGGGTCGTCGTAATAGGTGTAGTCACCCACTTCGATATTGGGCCCCTTGATGGTGTTCTTGATAAAGCACACCTGGGGGAAGCCGTTCATGGGGTGTGGATTGGCGGGATCGGGTCCGTGCATCTGGGCTCCTTGGGTTGGCCGGGTATTAAATCGCCGGGAAGTAGCAGGCGCTCATGTCGATGGGGTGGTCGGGGCAGCCTGGCTGATAGAATTGCCAGCCCGCATCGGAGAATGCGCGCAGTTCGGTCTCGACAAACTTGATGGCAAGGCTCAGGGCCTGCAGGCTGTCGACGCCGTAGATAAAGGTCTTGTCGCTGAGCCCCGCCAGCTTCACCTTGCAGCGCCAGTCACCGCTGGCAGACTTGGGATCTGGCTCGGGGGCCTTGATGGCGATCTTGAGGGTGAGCTGCTCCCCTTCGGTGCTGATGGCGTCGAAACGGGCGGTGACGATGGCGTTTTTCATCTGGCGATTCCTTTTCCGTGGTACAGCCCCTGCGGTTGCGGGTGGCTGGTATCCCTGATGGCTGATGAGGTGAAAATGTGGACTCAGGACGGCCAGCGTAAATGAACTGGTGAGTTGAAACAATGAGATATCCATGGTCTGGAAGAGGGGGGTTGCGTAGCTGTGATCGGGCGCAAGGGCGTGAGGCGTGGCATGTGGACTAACCCGGCTGGCCCGTGCCGCCGAGTGGCTCTACCGGGCCAAGCGGGCGGGCCGCAATCGGGTGGCGCACTGCCCGGCGCGCTGAGCTTCTCGGCCCTGTTATTGGCAGAAATCACCTGTTCTCTTGCCATAAATAATTTGGCTGACATCACTGTCAATTAGTAGAAAAGTTGGTCGTATTATTTAGCTCATATTCCACTGGCGATGGTGTTAATATTATCGGCCTGATCGCTGGTCTTATTTGTGTTGTTGGGCAACAGGATGAGGTTTTATCGGTATGTTATCAAACAGGCTTGAATCGGGTTTTGGATGACGAATGTGATACATCTCGTTGTCTTTTGAAACAATCCGATTCAAACAGTCATGAATTATTAACCTTGACCCGGATAGCGATTTCAACGATGGTAGCGTGGCAGCTCCGTTTCCCTCCAGTGGCCCTGTTGGCCGCTGGCGGTGTTGTTTTTTCGTGTGCAGGGCGATATGCAACGACATATCTCAAGCCTGTTATTCGGGCCAATAAAAATAATGATGACAGACTAATAAGGTATATATTGCAATGAGTGTTTCTATTGCTGAAAAGAGTAACCCTGTTTCAAAGTTGAAATGGGAGAAAAGCGATTCGGTATGGACCATGGGCTTATATGCCACTGCTGTCGGTGCCGGTACCTTATTTCTCCCTATTACTGTTGGCAGTAATTCCCCGGTTATTTTGCTGTTTATTTTATTGCTGGCTTTTCCGCTCTCTTATTATTCCCATCGGGCATTGAGTCGCTTTGTGCTCTCCAGCTCCCATCGGGAAGGGGACATCACCCATGTGGTGGAGGAGCACTTCGGTGCCAAAGCGGGCAAGCTGTTGATGCTGGTCTATCTGATGGCCTTCTACCCCATCATTCTGGTCTACAGCATCTCCATCACCAATGCGATCCAGAGCTTCGTGGTTCACCAGCTGGGGCACGCCGAGCTGCCGCGTGGCTTGCTGGTTGTGGGGGTGATGCTGGGTCTGCATCTGATCCTGCTGGCCGGCAAGCAGATCGTGGTGTCGGCCATCAGCGTGCTGGCGTTGCCGATGGTCGCTTTTCTGATTGGCCTCTCTGTCTATCTGCTGCCCCAGTGGAGCCTCTCCTATTTCAGCGAGAGTCAGGCGGTGGATTGGCGTGATCCGGCGTTCTGGAAATCCCTCTGGCTGATCGTGCCAGTGATGGTTTTCTCGTTCAGCCATGCGCCCATTATCTCCTCCTTCAGTGCGGCGCAGAAGAAGCGTTGTCAGGAGAGTGCCGACCTGCGCACCAAGCGGATCATCAAGTACAGCAGCCTGCTGATTTGCGGCAGCGTGCTCTTTTTTGTGGTGAGTTGCGTGATGAGCCTGAGTCAGGCGGAGATGGCGCTGGCCCGCACCGACAATATCTCTGTGCTGTCGGCGCTGGCGAACAAGTTCTCCAATCCGTTGATCGCCTATGTGGGGCCGCTCATCGCCATTCTGGCCATGTCCAAATCTTTCCTCGGCACCTCCATGGGGGTGAGCGAGGGGACGGTGAGCATGGTGAGCGGTGCCTGTCAGGGGCTGGGGCTCTCCCTCAAGGAGTCGACTATCGCCCGGGTGTCGTCGGTGATCCTGTTTATGGTGACTGCCGTCATCACCTATCTGAACCCCAATGTGCTCGATATCATCGAGCGGGTCAGTGGCCCGCTGATCGCGGTGATCCTGTTTCTGCTGCCAGCCTGCTCCATCTATCGCTTGCCCGCACTCAAGCGTTATCGCGGGCCGAGCACCCTTTTTGTGTTGGTGATGGGGCTGCTTGCCATCTCGGCCCTTATCTACGATCTGCTTTGACCGGGCTGTATCCCGCACAAATCAAAAAGGGCGACCAGTTGGTCGCCCTTTTTCTTGGCGTCGGGGTTAGCCGAGCAGGCCGCTGGCGCTCTGGCCTGCCATCAGCAAGCCGAACGCCAGCACGCTGAACCAGACCAGGGTCGCGCTCACCAGCAGGTAGCCACTGGCGACGAACAGACCGTCCCGCTGCAACATGCCGGTGGCAAGTAGCAGGATGGCCCAGGCAGGCATGGCATTGGTGAAGGGGATAGCGCCAAGGGGCAGCATCAGCAACAGGGCGGCCAGCATGATCAGCAGGCCGTTACAGCGGTTGACCACGCTGCTGCCGGTCAGCATCAGCAGGCGCGGGCGGATAAAGCGATCGACCCGGGCCAGCAAATCCGCCCCCTTGTGCAGGGTCGGCTTGAGCTGGTCGGCAGCGAAGCGGCGCTCCATCAGCATGGCTGGCAGCCAGGGCACCCGGTTGAGGGTGATGCCGATACCGATAAAGAGGATCAGCAGGCCGAACGGGGTGCTGACCCCGGGAATGGAGACCGGCAGCAGGAAAGGCACGGTGAGCAGCACGCAGAACAGCAGCATTCCCTGCTCGCCCACCAGCTCCAGCATCTGGCGCAGGCTGACGTGGCTCTCGTCGATGGCGTGAGCGGTGGCCCGCAGGGTATCCGCGAGGGTGGTTTGGGGGTCGTGAAGTTGCGCGGCAACCATTCCCTGATGTCCTTCTGAGTGGTGATGGCGGGCCCCGATGACCCGATTTTTCGCCAGCATACGTGGCAGAGGTTAACCGCCGATGAATGGTGGCGGCCGGCGCATAACGGCGGTTGTGGCACGGCTCTGGAGCCGCAACAGCTGAGGGCAGTCGTGCCATGAATGTGATCCGGTACAGCAGCCGTTTAGGCGTGGCGCAGAATGAAGCTGGTATGCTTTATGAACAATCACACAGGGAGCAGGGGATGATGATGAAGCGAGCCGGGATAGCGATGGTGGGGCTGTTGTTGCCACTGGGGCAGGCCTGGAGTAGCGAGGCCGCGACCACATCCGGTTGGCAGCTGACGCCGTTTTTCGGCTACAGCTCAGCCATCGACTTCGAGAAAAGCGACGATGTGGTGGAGCCGGTGGCGCGTTCGGCCTCGCTCGATTCACTGCAGGGGCAGCGCTCCGGCAGCTGGGGCCTCTTTATCAGCAAGGAGGTGGATGACCCAGGCATGATTGAGCTGCTCTACAGCCACCAGTCCACCACCCTATCTCCCGATCAGCCGGATCGCCTGACGGTGGATACCTTGCACTTTGCCGGGGCGCTGACCCTGTCGGACAACCTGATGGCGCCCTATATCGGTGCCGGTATCGGGGTGACCCGCTTTGCCGCCTACGACAGCGAGGTGACACCTTCCATGTCGCTGGCGCTCGGGGTGCAGCCCCGGCTGACCGAGCATCTGGCGCTGCGGGCCGAGGTGCGCGGCTATGGCTCGCTGGTCAACGACAGCAACCAGTTTCTCTGTAACCCGGATCAGTGCGTGTTCAAGGTGCGCGGAGAGCTGGTGACCCAGTGGCAGGCCAATATCGGTCTTACCTTCCGCTTTTAAGCCGCAACAATTTCATGCTGAAGAAAGGGGCCGTCTGGCCCCTTTTATCTGGATGTTTGCTGCTGTGCTCATCATTGCGCTGGCAGATGCTCACGTCTCGTGACTGGCTGGGGTTGCCCACACGGCGCAATTTCTGCCCGCCTCTTTGGCGCGATAGAGCGCCTGATCCACCCGCTTGAACAGCGAGACAGCCGGCTCCTTGGGCTCACGGATCCCCACCCCCAGACTGACCGTCAGGGGGCTGGCCGGATCGGGGGCTATGGTGCGGGTCGCCGCCAGCAGTGTGCTGGTCAGTTGTTGCAATTGTGCTTCGTTGGCGACGGGCAGCAGCAGGACGAACTCCTCACCACCAATGCGGGCCGCCAGCGCCCCGGGCGGGCAGTGTTGCTGCAACAGTTCGCCAAACTGCTGCAGCACCCAATCCCCGATATCGTGGCCGTAGTTGTCATTGATCCCCTTGAAGTGATCCAGATCCAGCAGGATGAGGGCATGGTAAACCCCCCGCTCCAGAAACAACTGCTGATGAAAGTAGCGCCGGTTTGGCAGTCGGGTCAGATCGTCAAACAGCGCCTGTTGTCTGAGCTGGGCATTGATATGAAAGAGGTGGTGCATGGTGCTCAGGATGCCGATGCTGCTGAGCAGAATGCCGCTGGATCGCAGCAGATCCTCGGCGTAGATGGCGAGCCAGAGCGGTTGCTGCACGATTTCATCCATGATGTCGGCGGTGGCCCCCATGATCCACAGCATCAGGCCGCAGGAGAGCAGGCGGTAGGTCTTGGCGGGCAGATGGGCGCACTGTACCACCCAGAACAGGAACAGCATGGTGAACCAGTTGATCACCTCGAAGCCAAAGCTGACGGCGTAAAAGCGCTCGTAGGGAAAGTGGGGCAGCAGCCCGAGATGCAGGAGCATGATGGTCAGCATCAGCACTCCCAGCAAGGCGATGTGAGCGCGGTGCTCCCCATCGAGAATGCGGTAGTGGGAGAGGCTGATGTCGAGACGATCGAACTGCATGGGGTTCCTCGGATGTGGGCTTGCCATCACCTTGCAACCAAGGGCTCGCGTAATGGTGTGCCTTGGGCAGATAACAGCAAGTGACGGGTCTGACAGTGTAAACGAGCTGACCCGGGCAGTGCGATGGTAATGGCATCAGCTTGTGGGCTGGCTCCGGGTTTGCGCACTTCTGGTGCGCACGTTATTGCCTGCCCTGTGACAGGGCGGCCCTGGGCAGGTTGGCGCAGTCAGCGCGCCATGTTGGTGCAAGCGGGGTTTCGTCGATAGTTAATTTTATGATTTTAAAGGATTTAAATTTATGGCCCGCTTTATGCTTTTTACATGTCAGACGGTCTCTTGCGGTCATCGGCGGCAGACGCAGTGATGTGAAGTGGCAAGAGACATCCCCGTGCCGGGCACGGGTGTGATTCTGGCGGGTCGCAGCAACACCTTGCGGCTTGCCACAGATTCAATCAGGGAAACGGAGCCGGTCTTGTACCGGTACGACAGGGAAGGAGAGTGCACTATGGTCAAAAAATGGATGATGGCAGGTCTGACGATGTTGCCTGCCTTGCTGGTTACCCCAAGTTGGGCCGAAGAGGTCGCTCAAGTGCAGGCTGCGGTGGCACCGGTTGCCAGCGTGACAATCAACAAGGGTGACAACACCTGGATGCTGCTGTCGGCGGCGCTGGTGATCCTGATGTCGATCCCCGGTCTGGCCCTCTTCTACGGTGGTCTGGTGCGGGCCAAAAACATGCTGAGCGTGCTGATGCAGGTCTTTACCCTGTTCTGCCTTATCTGCGTGCTGTGGGTGATCTACGGTTATTCGCTGGCCTTCACTGAGGGGAATGGCGTCTACGGATCTTTCAGCAAGCTGCTGCTCAAAGGTGTCACGCCTGACTCCATCGCTGCCACTTTCAGCAAGGGCGTTGGCATCAGCGAGCTGATCTATGTGGTGTTTCAGGGGGCCTTTGCCGCCATCACCTGCGGTCTTATCGTGGGGGCGTTTGCCGAGCGCATCAAGTTTGCCGCCGTGCTGCTCTTCTCGGTGATCTGGTTCACCTTCGCCTACATCCCGCTGGCTCATATGGTGTGGTACTGGGCGGGGCCGGATGCCTACACCAGCGCCGAGGCCGCCGCCACGGCGACCGCCACTGCCGGTTATCTGTTCCAGCATGGTGCGCTCGACTTTGCGGGCGGTACCGTGGTGCACATCAACGCCGCGGTGGCGGGTCTGGTGGGGGCCTATCTGGTGGGCAAGCGTCTGGGCTACGGTCGTGATCCCATGACCCCCCACAGCCTGACTATGACCATGATCGGTGCCTCCCTGCTCTGGTTTGGCTGGTTCGGCTTCAACGCTGGCTCCGCGCTGGAAGCCAATGGCGTGGCGGCGCTCGCCTTTATCAATACCTGGGTGGCTCCGGCGGCGGCGGCACTCTCCTGGACTCTGGCCGAGTGGGTGATGAAAGGGCGTCCCTCCCTGCTGGGGGCTGCCTCTGGCGCGGTATCCGGTCTGGTAATGATTACTCCGGCTGCCGGTTTCGTCGGTGTGGGCGGTGGTCTGGTGATGGGGCTTATCAGTGGTGTGGCGGGTCTGTGGGGCGTACACGGTCTCAAGCGTTTGCTGGGGGCCGATGACAGTCTCGATGTGTTTGGTTTGCACGGAGTGTGCGGCATTCTCGGTGCCCTGCTGACCGGCGTCTTTGCCAGCCCGGATCTGGGCGGTACCGGGGTGTGGGACTATGTCACCAATCAGGTTGCCGGGGGCTACTCCATCCTGACTCAGGTGAAGATCCAGGCCATCGGGGTGGGTGTCACCATCCTCTGGTCCGGTGTGGTAGCGGCGATCGCCTTCAAGGTCGTCGATATGCTGGTCGGACTGCGGGTGAACGGCGATGCCGAGCGGGAAGGGCTGGATGTGACCTCCCACGGCGAGAAGGCTTACAGCATGTAATGCCGAACGTCAGACAACAAAAAACCGCCGGTTCCGGCGGTTTTTTTAGGGCTCGCGAGCGGTGGCGCGTTTAGTTCACACTCTTAATTCACGACGGCCACGTTGATGCTGCCATTGCCCTGGGTCATGCGAACGCGTGCGCCCGGGGTGAAGGTGGGGCTGGCTTTCTGTACCACCACGATGGCTTCGCCATTCTCTTTCTTGATCTCCAGCTCGACGCCGTCAACCTGATTCATCTTGTTGCCGACGGCGTTGCCTGCCGCCGCACCGGCGATGGCGCCGCCTGCAGCTGCGATATCGCGTCCGGTACCGCCACCTATGGTGCTGCCCAGCAGGCCGCCGACCACGGCGCCGCCGATGGTGCCAATCAGGGAGTTCTCATCAGCCTGGATCTTCACCGGGCGGGTGGAGATGATGGTGCCGTAGCTGACGGTCTGCACCTGTTTGGCGCGGTCTTTGGTGTAGACATCGCCGGAGTAAACGTCGCTATTGGCACAACCCGTGATGGTGGTTGCGGCCAGCAGGGCAATAAGGGTCATACGCTTCAACATGGTGGGCCTCCTGGGCTGCATGGAATTTGAACAATCCGGTTGATGAGCAGAACTCTACTCCAACCTCGTCACACATGAAATCGGCAAAATGTAACCAATTATGCGTTCTGTTACCGGTTTTGTCCTTGAATCTACGCTGTACCAGAGAGGGTTTTGACCAGCAGCAGGCGGTCTTCTCCGGGGCCAAAATAGTCGGCTACTTCCGCCTGCAATGTGTAACCGAGCCGGTAGTAGAGGCGCTGGGCCGGATTGGCGGGATCGACGGTGAGTCGCAACGTGCTGATCTGCAACGCCTGCTGGTTTAGCTCCATCTGGCGCATCATTCGCTCCGCGAGGCCAAAACCGCGCGCTTCTGGCAGCACCGCCAGCGACAGCACCCAGCCTTGCGATCGCTCCTGACCAAAGCCACCCAGTACATAACCCACCAGCTCTCCCTCGTATTCGGCTACCAGCAACAACTCGGGCCACAAATCCATCGCCTGACGGAAGAAGAAGGCCGGATAGACATCTTCGCCAAAGACTTTGGCATCGATCTGCCAGATGGCGTGCATATCGGCATGGGTAGCGGTACGTAGCAGGGGCGGGTTGTGGTGCATCAGGACTCCATCGACAGCAAGAGGGGCGGCTAGGGCCGCTGACCCCAAGGTCAACGGCGCAAAAGAAGTCACAGGGTAGTGGTCATCCCCTGCCGGATGCAAGGGATTGGCGTTCAGGGGGGAAGGGGTCGGCTCTGGGGCAGTTTGGCGGCCTTGCGCCAGCCATCGAGCAGGTGGCGGATGGCGAGCCAGGGGTGGCGCAGCAACATGCGCGGGCCGCTCCACTTCATCACCTGCTGGATCTGTTTGCGCATCGCCGGGGCGTAGCAGTGGATATTGCAGTTGGCGCAGGTGGGTTTATGGCCGTGGCCGTAACGACAGCGATTGAGCCGCTGATGGGCGAACTCCCGCAACTGACGACAGTGGCGGCAGTGGGGATCCTGATGATGGTGCTGGCAGTAGAGGCGGATCATGGCGCTGACGGTCTTCTTCTCGCGCATGAGTCTGGGGTGGTCACTCGCCTTTTTGCTGATTGCGGCGTGTGGGCCCCTTGCTGGGCTGACATGATGACTTTTCATGGCCGCCATTGTCCTGACCTGTTCGTTTGGGGTGTTGATACAGGTCAAAAGGGGGACAAAAAACAGGGCCCGCAGGCCCTGTGTTATCAGATGAGACTGGTCGCTTGTTCCAGCCAGGCGAGATCCTCGCCCTCGAGCAGCGGGCTCAGGCGGCGGAACACCTCGATATGGTAATCGTTGATCCAGCGAAACTCTGCCTGACTCAGCAAGCTGCGGTCGATCAGGCGAGTGTCGAACGGCACGTAGGTCAGTCGCTCGAAGCCCAGCATCGGCAGCTCGCCCACCTGTTCCAGCTCGGCCACTATCACCAGATTTTCGCAGCGGATGCCAAAACCATCTTCCCGGTAGTAGCCCGGCTCGTTGGAGAGCACCATGCCCGGCTGCAGGGCAACCATGTTCCCTTTCGGCGCGATGCGCTGGGGCCCTTCATGGACACTCAGGAAGTGGCCGACGCCGTGACCGGTGCCGTGGTCATAGTTGTAACCGGCTTGCCACAGCGGCATGCGGGCCAGCACGTCGAGCTGGATACCGGCGGTGCCACGGGGGAAGCGGGCCTGATCCAGGGCGATATGGCCCTGCAGTACCCGGGTAAACATCGCTTTCTGCTCGTCGCTCACCTCACCCACCTTGATGGTGCGGGTGATGTCGGTGGTGCCATCCATATATTGGGCGCCGGAGTCGAGCAGATAGAGGCTGTCCTGACCAAATGCACGGGGGGTGCCGTTGGTGTGGTGGTAGTGGCACATGGCGGCGTTGGGGCCGAGCGCCGAGATGGTGTCGAAGCTCGGCTCGACGTAGTGCTCCTGCTCGCGGCGGAACGCTTCCACCTGATCGGCCAGGGTGCCTTCATCCACCCCCTCGAACTCGCCGGAGGCGATCAGTCGATCCAGCCAGGCGAGGAAGCGGGTCATGGCGACGCCATCGCGCAGATGGGCGGCGCGCATGCCGGTCAGCTCAACCTCGTTCTTGCACGCTTTCGGCAGCATGGTCGGGTCTTGGCCCGCTACCAGAATGGCGCCCGCCTCTTCCATGATGAGCTGGGTCCAGGCGTTGGCGCTGTCGGGATCGGCCAGCACCTTCTGCTGATCTTCACCGATACGTCGCAACACATCGCCCAGCTTGTCGATGGGGTAAACCGAGACATCCTGCCCCACGTGCTGACTGAAGGCGAAGCAGTCGATCTTGTCGGCATCGACGAAAAAATCCATGGTGGTGTTGGCGTAGAGCACCGCAAAACCCAGCACCACCGGCAGCCGTTCGATGTCACGGCCACGCAGGTTGAGCAGCCAGTTGATGGGCTCGGCCTGGGTCAATAGCACCGCATCCAGCCCGCGCTTGCGCAGATCTGCTGCCAGCAACTCCCGTTTGGCCTGGCTCGATTGCCCTGCCAGCGCCTCGCTGTAGAGGATGACCGGAGTTTTGGTCGGCTCGGGGCGATCGCACCAGTGCAGATCGATGGGGTTCTGCTCGATACGGATCAGCTCGATGCCGCGTTCGGCCAGCACGGCTTTGGCGTTGTTGTACCAGGTCAGGCTGTGCAGGCGGGCATCGAAGCCAACCCGGGAGCCTGACGGCAGCTGTTCGGCCAGCCACTGCACATGGGGATCGTTGTTCAGGTGGAGGAATTCGAATAGCTCGGCGGGGGTCTGCATCCGCGCCTGTACCGTATAGCGACCATCGACAAAGAGGGCGGCCCGCTGCGCCATGATGATGGCCACCCCGGCAGAGCCGTTGAAACCGGTGATCCAGTCAAGTCGCTCGGCATAGGCGGGGATGTACTCGCCGAGGTGCTCATCATCGTGGGGGACAATAAATGCGTCCAACTCCTGCATGGCCAGCTCGGCCCTGACTTGGGCGACGCGGGTTTCAATTATCTCGAAATTAATCATGTCGTTAGTGCCAGATGGTTGCTATATGAGTGTTCAGTTTTTATGGCCGCTATCCAGGATCCGTTTGATCGACTGGCCTGCGGCTTCGATATGTTGTTTGAGCAGTACCACCGCCTCATGCTTGCGCCGGGCGCGGCACAACTCCAGCAGTTGGGCGTGTTCACGCTCCGCCTTGTCCACTCCGCCCTGGGCAAACAGTAGCTCGAAGCGGACATAGCGGTCACAGCTCAGATTGATCTGGGCGATCAGTTCAAGTGCCTGGGGGCGACCGGCTGCCTGATAGAGGGTGGCGTGAAAGCTGTGGTTCAACTCGGCCCAATGTTCGATCTGGGTGCCTGACTCCAGGGCGTGATCAAATTGGCTGAGGATCGTCTCCGCTTGGGCGAAGGTGGCTTCCGTCATCTTGTCGACGGCGTGAAACAGGGTATCGGCTTCCAGCAGTGCTCGCAAATAAAAGAGCTCGTCGATGGCCGAGGCGTCCAGCATGGTGACCACGGCGCCGCGATGGGCCTCGAACTTGACCAGCCCCTGTGCCTCCAGCTGCATCAGGGCTTCGCGCACCGGAATGCGGCTCACCGCCAGCTCTTTGGCAATGGCATCTTGTCGCAGCGGGGCGCCGGCGGGGAACTCACCACGGAGGATCCGGCCGCGGAGGTTTTCCATCACCATCTGGGTGCGAGTCTGGTACGGGGGGGTCATGGTCGGGTCACGATTGGGCGTTGCAACATGGTCGATAGGAGCGAGTTTGGCTGAATCTACCCCGCCCGGTGTGGCAAGGCAAGGTTGGTGGCGCGGCCGGTCGGGGCTTGGTCACGAAAATAGCGGGGCACCATAACAAAAATGCCGGTCAGCAAGGCTGACCGGCATCGTCTCTCTTACGCGAACTTACGCGAAGCGAGTCTGTTACAACTGCGGACCGGCGGCGATCAGACGCTTGCCTTCGTCGTTATCGGTGAAACGCTCGAAGTTCTTGATAAAGCGTCCTGCCAGATCCTGTGCCTTGGCATCCCACTCGGCCTTGTTGGCGTAAGTGTCGCGCGGGTCAAGGATGGCCGGGTTCACATCGTGCAGCGCGGTTGGCACTGCCAGATTGAAGATGGGCAGCACCTTGGTCTCGGCCTTCTCGATGGAACCATCCAGGATGGCGTCGATGATGGCGCGGGTATCCTTGATGGAGATGCGCTTGCCGGTGCCATTCCAGCCAGTGTTGACCAGATAGGCATCTGCCCCTGCCGCTTCCATCCGCTTCACCAGCTCCTGACCGTACTTGGTCGGGTGCAGGGAGAGGAAGGCTGCGCCGAAGCAGGAGGAGAAGGTCGGCGTCGGCTCTGTGATGCCACGCTCGGTACCGGCCAGTTTGGCGGTGAAGCCAGACAGGAAGTGGTACTTGGTCTGCTCCTTGGTCAGCTTGGAGACCGGGGGCAGCACGCCGAAGGCGTCGGCAGTCAGGAAGATCACCTTGTTGGCATGACCCGCCTTGGAGACCGGCTTGACGATGTTCTCGATGTGATAGATGGGGTAGGAGACCCGAGTGTTCTCGGTCTTGGAGCCATCATCAAAGTCGATGGTGCCATCGGCAGCAACGGTCACGTTCTCCAGCAGCGCATCACGACGGATGGCGTGGTAGATGTCCGGCTCTGCCTCTTCAGACAGCTTGATGGTCTTGGCGTAGCAGCCACCCTCGAAGTTGAACACGCCGTGGTCATCCCAGCCGTGCTCGTCATCACCGATAAGCGCACGCTTGGGATCGGTAGACAGGGTGGTTTTACCGGTGCCGGAGAGGCCGAAGAAGATGGCAACGTCGCCGTCCTGACCCACGTTGGCAGAGCAGTGCATGGAGGCAATGCCGCGCAGGGGCAGGAAGTAGTTCATCATCGAGAACATGCCCTTCTTCATCTCGCCACCGTACCAGGTGCCACCGATGAGCTGCATTTTCTCGGTCATGTTGAAGGCAACAAAGTTCTCGGAGTTGAGACCCTGCTCCTTCCAGTTCGGGTTGGTGCACTTGGCACCGTTCATCACCACGAAGTCGGGCTTGAAGGTTTTCAGCTCGTCATCGCTCGGGCGAATGAACATGTTTTTCACGAAGTGTGCCTGCCAGGCCACCTCGGTGATGATACGCACCGCCAGCCGGGTATCCGGGTTGGCGCCGCAGAAACCGTCGATCACAAACAGCCGCTTGCCGGAGAGCTGCTGGGTCACCAGGGCTTTCAGATCTGACCACACCGCCGGGCTAATGGCTTTGTTATCATTCTTACCCTGGTCAGACCACCACACGGTATCCTGGGTAGTGGCATCTTTGACGATATATTTATCTTTTGGTGAGCGACCGGTGAAGATCCCGGTGTTCACGTTGACTGCGCCCATCTCGGTGACGACACCGCGCTCGAACCCTTCCAGGTCAGAACGTGTCTCTTCGGCGAAAAGCTGGTCGTAAGAGGGGTTGCGAACGATTTCTTGGCTGTTTTTGATGCCGTACTGGTCCAGTCCTAATTGTTGGGCCAGGGTGGGTTCTGCCACGATTGTCATTGTATTCTCCTGGGTTCAGAGGTGTGTAGGGTTCTATCTGAGAGCCATCCTATCACTTAGGTGGTAGAGTTTAGCGATCACCATCAAAGTTTATAAAATATGGCTTATTTTTGTTATTAAAGTTAAAGGCGGGTTTTGCCCGCCTTTAATTAGTGTAACTTGTTTGCATCATTACCAGGAGTGCTACTGAACAGGGTTTCGACATCGATCCCATTAAATTGGTACTGGGCACCACAGTAGTCACAGTGCATATCGATGTTGCCGAGCTCCTGCACCATCGCCATCGCCTCTTCCTTTTCGATCTGCAGCAGAGCTCCTTCACAGCGCTCGCGGGAGCAGGTGCAACGGAACTCGACCGCCTGCGGGTCAAATACCCGTACCTTGTCCTGATGGTAGAGACGGTAGAGGATCTCCTCCGCTTCCAGACCAAACAGCTCTTCATCCTTGATGGTGCTGGTGAGCTGGGTCAGGTGCTCGAAATCATGGCTGTGGTCTTCGTTCTGGGCAGGCAAGGCTTGTAGCAGGATACCGGCTGCGCGGGGTTCACCCTCATGATAGCCAGTGCGGATCCACAACTTGGTGGCCAGCTGTTCGGATTGCTCGAAGTAGCGCTCCAGGCAGCCTGCCAGGGTGTCGGCGTCCAGCGCTATGATGCCCTGATAACGCTCGCCCTGCTCCGGGGTGATGGTGATGACCAGTTGGCCGTTGCCGATCAGGCTCTGCAGCTTGCCATCGCTCGGCAGATCGCCTTCATAACGGGCTACGCCGCGCAGTTGCTGGTTGTTGTCACCGTTGATAACGGCCAGACGCACCGGGCCATCGCCCTGCAGTTGCACCGTGATGGAGCCTTCAAATTTGAGGGTGGCGGTCAGCAGGCTGGTGGCTACCAGCAGCTCGCCCAGCAGTTTTTGTACCTGTACCGGGTAGCTCTGGGCTTCCACCACATGGCGGTAGGTGTGATCCAGCTGGACCAGCTCGCCACGCACTTCGTACTCTTCAAACAGATAGCGATACAGCAGATCTTGGTTACTCATCATTGATTCCTGGATTGTTCGGTGAGGTAAATCGGTTCGGCTGGCGAGTGACCGCAGGGTGCCTCATCAGCCTTGTGTTAACGGGGTCGGTCAGTACTGCTTGACCTTGATCAGCTGGCGTCGCTCCTGCTTGTCGGGGCGACGCTCGGGGCTGGGGGCAAACTGGCTGTTGAAACGGCGGGCTTCACTGTTTTCTGCCCGCTTTTTCAGGCTCTCGGCGGTCTCTTCATACATTAGCTGGGCGAGCGGAGCCGATTTGCGTTGCTCGCTAATGGCCAGCACCCGCACTGTCCGTTCATCCTGACCCTGCCAGAGGCGGATCAGTGCCCCCACTTCCACCTGTTTGCCCGGTTTGCTGCGCTGACCATTGTAGTGCACCTTGCCCCCGTCGATCTGATCCCGCGCCACGGAGCGGGTCTTGTAGAAACGGGCTGCCCACAGCCACTTGTCGAGACGAACCTCAAGGGTACTTTCTGGATGATTGGGCATGAACAGGCTCCATAACGGGGAAAAGTGGCTATCGATTATATCAGAGGCCGGGGCCGGGATAGCAACCGGGCGGCAGCCGCGCGGGTGGGCAACTTATGCCTATGTGCTGCAACATATGGGCAGTGTACTGATTCACAAGGAAAAGTCGGTGACTGGGGGCGTCTGCACCGGGTTGTCGGTGGGGGCTGCTTATATAGTGTATAAAAGATGCCGCCCCTGTTTGGCGCGGCATCTCTCACATCAATCGACCACGGGCGGGATTAGAAGTGATCCTGCTGATCCGCTTTCTTCTGGTCGTGCGGGCCTTCGCTGTGGGCGATGGCGGTGCGGATCAGATCAACCCCGGCGCGGATCAGCAACACCCCCATGTTGACCAGCTTGACGCAGACCCACATGAAGGTAATGAGCAGGATCAGCTTGAGCACGGTCTGGAAGGCTTCCAGGAAGTTTTGCTCCAGCTGGGCGGTGAGGCCGTTGGCGCTGGTCATCAGCCAGGTGTAAACCTCGCGCACAAACGGGATGCGGCTTGGCATCTCCAGTACATCCAGTGCGGCAGGGAGTGCCTGGAAGATGACGATGCTGCCGAACAGTATCAAAATGACACCGATGGCGATGCCGATGAAAAAGCCGAACTGTCTCATGGAGGGCTCCAGCGTTTGCTGCATGAAATTGAAGATAGGCGCCAATAGTAGGGAGTGCTCTGCTTCATCGCAATCTTCCGTGCACCGCCATCGCCGTGGGAACTGCGGCGATCCGGCCGCTACCATTGCCCAACTATCTGATTTCTGGGAGGCTTGTCGCCATTGAGCATAGGGAAAGCAAATTGATGTCGAGAACCCTCTTTTTACTGTTGCTGACGCTGATTGCCGCTGCGCCAGCCTTGAGTGCCGAGCCTGCGGCCCCTACGGCGGCCGCCTGTGCCATCCGTCATCAGGATCAGTTGTTGCTGGTGCAGGATCGTATCTCCTCCCGCTACAGCCTGAGCGGTGGCTATATCGATGGCGGCGAGAGTCCGCAGCAGGCGGCGCTGCGCGAGCTCTATGAAGAGACCGGTTTGCAGGGGGAGGTGGGGCAGGAGCTGGGCCGCTGGCAACGGGCGGTTATCTTCGCCTGCCGCACCCTTGAGCCCATTCTCGCGCAGCGAAATACAGCTGCCCAGCGAGATCCAGCCGCGCAGCGAAACTCAGCCGCCCAGCAGGGTGCAGGTTTTGTCTCCATCCTGCAGGCTCCCAATCTGGGTGGGGAGATCCTCAACGCCCGGCTGATCGCCATCGACCAGCTCCCCCGCGAGCAGCGCCGCTTCCCGGATCAGCTCGACTGGCTGCAATCCCGGCTGGATCAGGTGCCCGAGAGCGAGGTGCGCTGGCATGCCGATTTCGTGGCCCAGGGCAGCGCGCTGCATCAGGCCGAGATCCCGCTAATGATGGATTTACAGCAGTGGTTGGGGCCCGATGTCTGGTGGCTGTCGGTCAGCAATCTGTTTGGTTCAGGCGGCTTTCAGCTTGCCCTGATACCTTTGCTGCTCCCGCTGCTGGGGTGGCCACGGTTGCGCCAGTTGCTGTTCGCCATGCTGTGGCTTGGGCTGCTGGTGCAAGCGGGCAAGGAGGGGATCGGCTGGCCGCGCCCCTTCCATCTGCAACCGCTGCTGGCTGCCCACAGTGCCCAGGGCTTTGGCATGCCGAGCGGCCATACCGCCTCGGCCCTGCTGTTCTGGGGCGCGTTGCTTGGCTGGCTGTGGCCGACCCACCGCTGGCGGGCGATCTCGCTGGCTCTGCTGCTGGCGCTGGTCACCGGTCTGGCGCGGATCTGGCTTGGGGTGCACTTTATCTCCGATGTGGCGGTTGGGCTGCTGATAGGCGGCTTGCTGCTGGCTGCTCGCCCCTGCTGGCGACTGGATGGGGGTGTGGCAGGCTGGCTGCTACTGATTGCAACCAGCCTGCTGATCGCAGGCTGGGCCCAATCGGCCCATCTGGCCGGGATTGGGCTGGCAGCAGTCGGCCTCTGGCTCGGTGGGCTGGCGCCCTTGCCCCGTGACGGTTATTCGCCGCTGTTGACCGGTGGTGTGACGCTGGCGGGTGGCGCCGTGATCGGTGCCATGCTGTGGGGGTTGCCGCTGCTGACCAGCAGTTCGCTCACTATCCTGCTCGGCCAGTTATTGCTCTTTTTCGGGCTGGGGCTCTGGTTGAGCGCTGGCCTCTGGTGGATACTCTCTTTCTTGAAAAACAACACACGACCCAAGGGCAAATGCCCGAACAAGGGAATTTTATGAATGTGAAAAAAGTGGATTTGGCCAAGATAACCCTGGGGGTGCTGTTTATCAGTATCCTCATTATCTCTTGCTTCATGGTGTTGCAACCTTTCCTGCCTGCGCTGGTGTGGGCCACCATGATCACCATCGCCACCTGGCCACTGATGTTGATGATGCAGCGGCTGCTGTGGGGCAAGCGTTCGCTGGCCGCGCTGTTTATGACGCTGGTGCTGCTGCTGATATTTGTTATCCCGCTCTTTATGACTCTGGCCAATGTGGCGGAGAAAGCCCCCATGCTGATCGAGCTGGGCACCACTATCAGCCAGTCACCGCCCCCCGAGCTGCTCTGGTTGCAGCAGATCCCGCTGGTAGGTACCAAGTTGTATGAGTTCTGGCAGCAGATCCTGGCGAGCGGTGGTCAGGTGCTGTTTGCCAAGCTGACCCCCTACTTTGGCCAGACCGCCCGTTGGTTGGCCTCCCAGGCTGGCAATCTGGGGCTGCTGTTCGTCCACTTCCTGCTGACGGTCGGTATCTGCGGTGTGCTCTATCACTCCGGTGAAATGGTGGCGACCGGTATTCGCCGCTTCGCCCACCGACTGGCGGGCGAGCGGGGTGACAATGCCACAGTGCTCGCTTCACAGGCGATCCGTGCCGTGGCGATGGGAGTGGTGGTGACTGCGCTGGTGCAATCCTCGGTGGCCGGTGTTGGTCTGCTGATTGCCGGCATCCCCTACACCATGGTGCTGGTGGTGGTGATGTTCCTGCTGATCGTCGCCCAGATTGGCCCCTTCCCGGTGCTGATGGCCAGCGTTGGCTATCTCTACTGGAGCGGTGACACCACCTGGGGCACCTTCCTGCTGGTGTGGTCACTGATTGCGGGCACCATGGACAACTTCCTGCGCCCCTTCCTGATCAAGCGTGGCGCCGACCTGCCGCTTATCCTTATTCTGGTGGGTGTTATCGGCGGCTTGCTGACCATGGGGATCATCGGTCTGTTTATCGGTCCAGTAGTGTTGGCGGTGGGCTACACCCTGCTGGATGCCTGGATCAAGGAAGATGACCAACCGGCAGCCGCTGCGGTTGAAGCGCCCAAGGCCCAATAACGATTCAGTAAAAAGACGATTCGGTAACAAGACGAATCAGTCACCATCGCTGATGCAAAGAGCCGCCCATCGGGCGGCTCTTCTGTTTTTGGCTATCGTGGTTTATGGCGATGGCGTCAGATTGGCTGATCCGCACCAACCGGCATTCACCACATATTACCGCCTCATGTAGGTTCGATTAGCGAAGCGTAATCGGACGATCGAGATGCCGCTGCCCCGGTTGTCTTTGTGGGTCAGCGGCACCTGCCAGAGCGAAAATGCGGCTGGCCGTTATAGCGGGAGAACCCAGTTACGCGAAGGTCCGATTACGCCTTACGGCTAATCGAACCTACGGGCTGGCAATCAAATCCTAGAGACCAAGCGTCTCAATGAGATTATTCATTAACGGGAGCTTTCTCCCGTGCTTGTCGCCACCAGGGAGCGCCGCATAACTAGCGCCTGCGCCAAGTATTACGACGTGGGGCTTTCCCTCTTGAAGCGTTTGTTAAATACGCACCATCCGAGCGTACGAAGCCATAGAGCCTACGTTTATGAAGAAAGGTTCCAGTTGCATTTGAGGTTCTTCTGGCAACCATATAGTCCTAACTTCATTTTGATAGCTATATTTAAAATGTTTAGCTAAAAATACATTTACATCATCAGGGCTTACATTTAATGGATCAAGGTATTTTACTGGTGCTGCAAAGCCTTTAAAATCAGACTTAACCTTTTTCACAGCTTTCATCATCTTTTGAAATAGTTCCCGCGGCTTATCGATGATAATACAGCAATCAGCATCAAAATCATCATACTCCCTAAACGTATATTTAGAAGCAAAGCAATGAACGTAATAGTTTGTGTTGCTTTCTAATTTAAATTTAACTTGACCAAAGGCAGGTATTTTAACGCCTTGTACGTCCTCAAAAACTAGCCCATCAGCTCTTGTTTGAACTTCAAAGGATAGTTCATCATCGCGGATTGCATTATTTAATGATGGGTCTTTATAATATGAAGCCGGAGCAATGCGAATATGTCCCTTATTGAACATCCCATCTAAATGTTCATACTTACCAAACTTACAAATAGCCCCTTCACTAAACCCTCCAGATTGTTCTAAAGCTGTTGCAGCTTTTGGAGGTTCGGGAAAAGATGCTTTGACGATTTCTGCATTTGACATTGACCCATCTGCAAAACCATTTGGATAAGGTCCGTACCTAATAAAAAACTCTTCCAAAACATGAGTCCACACTTGAAGCCAGTATATGCCATGTTCGTTAGTACCATGTAAGCCAATCTTTCCTTCAGCGGAAAGAATTGTCATATTGGAAATAATTTGCTTTGTCCGGTCTTCCAGCTCACTTTTCGATAAAAAATCCATATATCTGTGAGATCTATATTCATTTCTCCACATTTCATGACGAACCAACTTTTTACCTCCTAGCATTTAACGCCTCATTAAGGTGTGAGCAACGCTACCACGATACTTAACCATACCACCGTAAACATGAAACCCAACGACGGAATGAAAAATGCCAAGTGTTGGGAATCACTCTTAAATACCTTGTTATATGCACACTATAGCAATGGGTAAAGTTCTTTTAATTTATCTGATGAGAATGAACTCAACTTATCAGCTGGGACTCCAAGAGCTAGAAGTCTATCGTGTGTTTCCGATACTTCATCAATGCCATCGTATAGATTTTCATAGTTATAATTTTGCCAATTAGCTGTAGGGTAAGCGTCCAAGATACATTGAAAGTATGGCGCGTCAATAGCATTAACTGAATGTCCGATCACTACAACATTCTCAATATCATCATAATTATTAAGAGTTTGACGGTGACGATCTAAAATTTCATCGACCGGCTTATGAAAAACACCGTACACTTGTGCTACAGCTTTCGCTGATTCGTGAAACCACGGCTCATCACGTTCCTCGTTAATAGCAGGTGATATAAGATTGCGACCATGACCAAATATTATTTCTCTGCCTACCTTTCCGTGTATGTGAAGTACGTTGTGCTCAGGAATGCTATAAACATCTTGCAAAGTAGTCGTATAGTTAAAGTTTACAAAATATGCAGGTAGGTTGAAGTGTATTAGCTTTTGCGCTTCATTTACGTCTACCGAACGAATCCAAGCATTGAAAGCACTTGTTATGTCATCAACAAGCTCTTCTTTCTTTATCGCGATTTCATCCTCAAAGCCATATAGTAACTTAGGATCGTCACCCAACTCTTCTAAAGATGGCTGCATTGCAGCATTATCGTGAAATTCATCTTGATTAAATGAGCCCAGTGACTCTTCAAAGTTAGCCCACTCAGAGTCAACGTCACAGAAATCATCAAAGTAATGAATATGTTCATCTAGACGATCTTTGTATTTCTGATGAAAGTACCAATAACTGGTCGGCAACCGATTCCAGATATCAAACCCGTTTCCTATTATAAATAAAGTAGACACTTACACCTCCATCTACTATTGGTAATATCTTGACGTGCATATAACAGTGATTAGATGAAAGGCGGTACTAATCCGTTAATAGATCCTTCCATATAACTCAGGTTCGCCATGATCGATTCCACGAAAAAATCATTTTAAATCAGAATTTTCCCGACCAGCCTATAGTGCTGAACGTACTCGATCAACATCCTCTTTTGGCTCTACTTTTTGTCACTGAGCAAAAATACACGTAAGGGGCGGCAATGGAAAGCGCCATTCGACCTCCTGTTCATAAACAAGTCAGGAGTGTGATTGGGGCGATATATCAAGAGAGCGAAGGAGTGCTGCGCCTTCTGCCACAGGCTCGGCCAGCAATTTGCCGGGGCAAACCCGACCGGTAGGAGGGCGGGGTTGCCACCCTCTGAGGCAGGTCACTGAATCTGCGGGGAGGGCATGGTTAAATGGCAGCTTATCTTTTTTGCCGGATATTGCTGTGACCATGCCATCTGACCACCAGCACCTGCAGCCCTGGCCTGACTATCTGCAGGCCTCCTGGCTGCGCTGCGCCCACCAGACCAGCGCAACCCTCTGGCATCCGCCCCACAGCGCCAAGGGGCAGACCTTGCAGAGCCTGCGCCAGCGCAAGCGGGACCTGCTCACCACCGGCGAGATGGCCCTCGAAGATCTCTACGAATTTATGGAGGGGCGCCCCTGCGCCCTGCTGCTCACCGACGAGAGCGGCTGTCTGCTGGCCCGCACCGGCCACCCCGACACGCTGGCGGAGCTGGCGGCGCTGGGGTTTGGCCCCGGCGCCTTTTTCAGCGAGGGGCGCATCGGCACCAATGCCATCAATCTGGCGGCGCTGGAGGGAGTGCCGCTCTGCGTCAGCGGCCCCCAGCACTTCAACCAGACCCTGCACCCCTGGCACAGCTGTGCCAGTCCGGTTTACAACAGCAATGGCCGTCAGGTCGCCATCATCGCCTTGATCTGCAAGGTGGAAGAGGCGAGCGCCGGCGATCTGGCGCTCGCCGTCAGCGCCGGGCGCGAGCTGGCCCATCTGCTGCAGATGGAGACTCTGATGCAGGAGTCCCAGCACCACCTGAGCGAGCTTTACGCCCTGCTCGATGGCATGGATGACGGCGTGCTGGCCTGGGATCCACAGGGCCGACTGCGCTACCTCAATGCGCTGGCGGCCCACCGGCTGCGGCTCGATCCGGCGCTCTGTCTCGGTCAGCCGCTGGAGCAACATCTGCTGCTACCCCAGCGGTTGCAGCTGGCCATCAAGGGGCAGACGCCGCTTAGTCATGTGGAGGTGACGCTGGAGCGGCTCGGCGCTCAGCAGGGGGAGTTTATCAATGCGCTGGTGAGCCTCAAGCCGCTGCCGGGGCCGGAGGGGGTCAGCTTTATCGCCTTGCTGCATCCGGTCGATCGGCTGCGGGCCATTCACCAGCTACGGCAGACGGTGCCCGAGTTGTCGGCGCTGGTGGGGGAGTCGAGCGCCATGCGCAAGCTGCTTCGCTACGCCCGGCAGGCGGCCCAGAGTCAGGGGCCGATCTTGCTGCGCGGTGAGGAGGAGGTGGGCAAGGCCCAGCTTGCCGAGGCGATCCACTTTGGCAGCGAACGGGCTGCCGGGCCGCTCATTACCCTCAACTGCAAGGCGCTGCCGAGCGAGCGGATGGCGCTGGAGCTGATGGGCTCCGACGAGGCGGGGCAGGAGCGGGCGGGCAAGTTCGAGCTGGCCCACGGCGGCACGCTGGTGCTGGAGCAGGTGGAGTGCCTCTCTGCTCCCATGCAGGCGGCGCTGCTGCAGCTGCTCAAGACTGGCCGCATCCAGCGCTTCGATTCGGCCCGCATTCTGCCGCTCAAGGTGCGGATCGTCGCCACCAGCAGCGCCCCGCTGGAGCAGCTGGTGCAGGAGGGGCTGTTTGGTCGCCAGCTGCTCTATGCCTTGCAGGCGTGCGAGCTGTGGCTGCCGGGCTTGCGGGAGCGCGCGGCGGATCTGCCGGGCCTGATCAGCCAGCAGTTGGCGGCGCAGGGGCGCGAGCCAGTGCGCCAGTTCAGTCCGGCAGCCCTCGATTGTCTGCTCGCCTATCCCTGGCCCGGCAATCTCGGGGAGCTGCGCAGCGCCGTCGAGCATGCGTTGCTTCACTCCGGTCAGGGGCTGATCCCGTCCGAGGCGCTGCCCGCCGCCATCCGCCACGGCTATCAGCAGGTGGCGGATGAGGTGGTGGGGCAACCGCTGCTCACCTTGGCAGAGCTGGAGCGGCAAGCCATTTTGCGCTGCGCCCACGCCTGCAAGGGGCAGGTGAGCCAGATGGCCCAGCATCTTGGCATCAGTCGCACCACCCTGTGGCGGCGGCTCAAACTGCTCGAGATCGATCCCGCCGACTATCACGGTTGACGGTTATTCAGGCCGTTGCGAACCGGCCCGCTGAAAATGAAACGGCCCCGCAGTTGCGGGGCCGTGTTATCTGGCAAGGTCAGCCGTGGTGCGGTTACAGCCCCAACTGGTGGGCGGTGACGATGGCCGCCAGCACATCCTCGGCAGTGACCTTGAACGGCATGTTGTGGATGGTCTCCCCTTCGGCGGTGGAGGCTTTTGCCACCGCCATCAGGCGCGCCATATCCAGCTCCTTGACCCCCATCATATGAAGGTTGGTCGGCAGGCCGATCGAGCGGCAGAAGGCCAGCACTGTCTCGATCTCCGTCATCGGCGCATTCTCCAGCACCAGTTGAACCAGAGTACCGAACGCCACTTTTTCACCGTGATAGAGGTGGTGACACTCGGTGAGCTGGGTCAGGCCGTTGTGTATGGCGTGGGCGGCGGCCAGCCCGCTGCTCTCGAAGCCGATACCGCTCAGATAGGTGTTGGCCTCGATGATGTTCTCCACCGCCTTGGTGCAGAGCCCCTGCTCCACCGCCAGCTTGGCCTTGTAGCCGTCGGCCAGCAGAGTCTTGTAGCAGAGCTCGGCGATGGCCTGCGCCGCCAGCGTAGAGGCGCCACCGGCCATGGTCTGGCAACCGGAGACCTTGTTGGCGCGCGCCTCGAAGTAGGTGGAGAGCGCATCCCCCATGCCGGAGACCAGCAGCCGCACCGGGGCGCGGGAGACCACGCCGGTATCCATGATGACCATGTTGGGGTTGGTCGGGATCATCAGGTATTCGCTGAACTGCCCCTCCGGGGTGTAGATGACCGCCAGTGCGCTGGTGGGGGCATCGGTGGAGGCGATGGTGGGCACTATGACCACCGGCACCTTCTGGTAGAAGGCGACCGACTTGGCGGTATCCAGCGTTTTGCCGCCGCCGATGCCGATGATGACGTCAAACGGGGTCTGGTTGCAGCGCGCCAGCAGGCGGTCGATCTCGGGGCGGGAGCACTCGCCGTTGAAGCAGTCGAACTCGGGTTTGATGCCCACACTGTGGAAGCTGGTGGCCACGGTATCGCCCACCAGCTTGGTGACGAAGGCGTCGGCCAGAATAAGCGGCTTGGCGCCGAGCGCCTTGACGTAGTTGCCGATATTGGCGAGGGCCCCGTTGCCTTGCACGTATTTGCTGGGGCTGATGATAATGCGGTCCATTTTTTATCCCTCTCTCTAGTTCATAAGACTTCTTTTGAAACTAACAGGGGCGAAGGGGCGGCAGTGCCGGGGAGTCCTTCGTCTTTACTTGTATTACAGTGGCGCGGCAGCTGGCCCATTCGGTCGGTGCCGCGCCTGGAAACGGGTTGGCGTGCGGCGTCAGTCGCCGAAACGCTCGGCTGCCAGCTGCTGGAAGCAGGCCAATGCGGCGCTGGCATCCTCCCCGTGCGCCAGCAGGGTGAGCGTGTCGCCCTGACGCACGTTGAGCATGGTGAGCCGGGTCAGGCTGCGGGGGTTGGCCTCTTTATCCCCCTTTTGCAGCTTGAGTTCAGCGGCAAAGGGCTTGAGGGCAGCCACCAGTCGGGCGGCGGGGCGCACATGCAGGCCGTGGGGGTTATCCACCAGCACCTCGCAGCGCAGCCAGCCGTCGTCGGTAACGGGGGCGGTCTCAGTGGCGGTCTGCGCCGCGCTGGCAGGCAGCATCGCCTGTTTCGGGCCCAGCGCGCCGAGCGCCTCGGTGGCTACCTCATCCAGCGTCATGCCGGAACCGGCCGCCACCACGGCGGCCAGGGTGCCCTCGACCAGCGGGGCGGGGCAGAGTCGCACCCGGGCGCTTAACTCGGGGGGCAACAGTTCGAGGGCGGTCTCGGCGCTAAGCAGAGCGCTGCCCAGATCCATCAGTACCAGTACGCCGCTGCCGTCATCCGCCTCTTCTATCGCACTCATCACCGCGATGGCATCGGTGCCTATGGGGTGGTCGGGGTCATCGACCCCGGCCGCCAGCAGCAGTTTGGCCGGGCTGCCGAGCTGGTCGGCCAGTGCTTTCAAACCGGCCGCCAGCATGGCGCTGTGAGAGACAACTACGATTCCGATCATGCTACAACCTCGCTCTGTCACGCAGGGCGGTCAGCAGCAACAGGGTCGAGGTGGCCCCGGCATCCTGATGGCCGATGCTGCGCTCGCCAAGATAGCTGGCGCGCCCCTTGCGAGCCTGCATCTGGATGGTGGCCTCGGTTCCGGCTGCGGCGGCAGCCACCGCCTTATCCAGCGCATCGTTGAGCGGCAACTCTTGCTGCTGCGCCTGTTGCAGGGCGGCCAGTGCTGGCCACCAGGCGTCGCACATGGTCTTGTCACCCGGTTCGGCGCGGCCGCGGGAGACGATCCCCTCGACCCCATCGCTCAGCATTTTGCACAGCTGACTGAGGCTCAGGCTCTGGCAGGCATCGGTACTGGCCGCCGCCCGGATAAAGAAGGTGCCGTAGAGCGGGCCGCTGGCGCCGCCGACCGAGGAGAGCAAGGTCATGCCGGTGGTTTTCAGCACCTGACCTATGTCTTTGTCTGCCACCGCAGGCAGCTTTTCGGCCACCTTGGTAAAGCCGCGCTGCATGTTGAGGCCGTGGTCGCCGTCGCCGATATCGGTATCCAGCGCCGTGAGGTAGTCACGCTGCTCGGTAAAGATGTGCTCGCAGTCGAGCAGCCAGTTGACGATGTGATGTTTGCTTAGCATGAGAGTAAAGGCTCCTTAGCAACCGCGACGCAGGGCGGGGGTGTGAACGGGGGCATCCCACAGGGTCATCAGCTCATCATCCACCTTGAGCAATGTGATGGAGATGCCGGTCATGTCGAGGGCGGTACAGTAGGGGCCGATCAGGTTGCGTACCAGATGGATGCCCGCCTCTTCGCACAGGGTGGCGAGGCGACCATAGACGCCATAGAGCTCGGAGATGGGGGTGCCGCCGAGGCTGTTGACCAGCGCGATGACCCGATCGCCCGCATTCAGCGTTTCGATAAAGGTGTGCTCTTCCTGCCAACTGCCGGAGGCTCTGTCCCAGTGGCGCAGGGTGCGGCCATAGGGGGTGTTGTCAGCCAGCTCGCTGAACATGTCGTCCACTAGGGTATTAAGGTCGGTGAAGGGGCGACGCGCTATGCCCGGCTCACCGTGGATGCCCACGCCGAACTCCATCTCGTTGTCGGCGAGAGTGAAGGAGGGCTTGCCAGCGGCAGGCACGGTGCAGGCATGCATGGCAACGCCAATGGTGCGGCTCTGGTTGTTGATGCGGCGGGCCAGCGCTTCACAGCGGGTCAGGTCATAGCCCGCCTCGGCAGCGGCCCCTACCAGTTTCTCGCACAGCACGGTAGTGGCAACGCCACGGCGACCGGCGGTATAGAGGCTGTCTTTCACCGCCACGTCGTCATCGATCAGCGAGAAGCCGACCTTGACCCCGTCGCCGTGCAGCAGCTCGACCGCGGTCTCGAAGTTGAGCACGTCACCGGTGTAGTTCTTCACCAGAAACAGCACGCCCGCGCCGCCATCAACGGCCTGACCACACTCGTACATCTGATCCGGGGTCGGGGAGGTAAAGATCTCGCCAGGGCAGGCGCCATCCAGCATCCCTTTGCCCACCAGACCGCCGTGCATCGGCTCGTGGCCGCTGCCACCGCCGGAGACCAGCGCGACCTTGCCCATCACGGGGGAGTCGGCGCGGGTGATGTAGTGGGGTTCGATACGGACCTTGAGCTCGGGGTGGGCGGCTGCCATCCCCATCAGTTGTTCACGGACCACGGCATCGACGGCATTGATCAGTTTCTTCATAGCTCACTCCTTGGCTTGCCACCGCACGGGTGGGCAAATGGTTGATGGACCCAGTCTAACGGGATAAATCGGGAGAAAAATGACGGCCTGTTCGGTTCGGATTTGAAACAGCAGAGAGGGGATCGGCGTTTCAATCTGAAACGGTGCGGGGCAAACGGGCGGGAAACTGTTAGCGACCTCACAGCCATGAAAAGGGCTGGCTGGGTTAGAGCCATAGATTACCCACTGTGTGCTAAATCAATCTGGTTGATAGAAAAGCCATTTTCAGATTGTTTTGCATTCAGTACTTATGTTCTGCGCTGGTTGGCCGATACTGTTGAGTGCAGGAGGAACCCTATGGATATATCAAGTTCTGCAAATGCGTCGTTTGGTTCTGCGTTGATGACGGCCAGTCTGGCTAAAAAACAGCAGACTCAAGAGGGCGAAGCTGCGCTGAAGCTGCTGCAAAACGCAGCGCAATCAGCGCCGGTTGCACCGACATCGGCCAGCGCTTCATTGGGAAGCAAGATCGATATTCGTGTCTGACCCTAATGAAAAAGCCCCCATCTCGCGATGGGGGCTTTTTTATATCTGCGATTTGCTTCGCATCCATTCGGATCAGAGCGGGAAGGGGGCCGGTGCTTCGAAGGTCATCCGTTCGCCGCTGCGGGGATGGCTGATGGTCAGCATCGCTGCATGCAGGTAGAGATGGGGGGCCGCAGCCAGCGCATCCGGATGGGCATAGAGGTTGTCACCCAGAATCGGGTGCCCCAGCTCCAGCATATGAACGCGCAGCTGGTGCGAGCGACCTGTGATGGGGGTCAGCTTGATCAGGCTGTTGCCGTTCTCCACCTTCAGTTTTTCCCACAGAGTCAGGGCATGACGCCCCTCCTCGTGGTCCACCTTCTGTTTCGGGCGGTTGGGCCAGTCGACGCAGAGCGGCAGGTCAACCTGACCTGACTCTGCCTCTGGCTCACCCCACACCCAGGCGAGGTAGTGCTTCTCGGTCTCCCGCTCGCGGAATTGTCGGCTCAGCTCCCGATGAGAATTGGGGTTGAGAGGAATGACAATGACGCCAGTGGTAGACATGTCGAGACGATGGGCTGCCGCCGCCTTGGGGTGCTGCTGTTTCACCCGATGCAGGACGCTGTCTTCATTCTCGGGGCCGCGCCCGGGGACGCTCAGCAGGCCAGTGGGCTTGTTGACCACCATGATGTCCTTGTCCTTGAACAGGATCTCGAGCCAGGGTTCCAGCGGCGGTGAGTATTCAAACATAAATGTCTCGCATCAGAAGGTGGGGGCAAGCCCCCATCAGTTATGGGTAACCACAATCATAAAGGGCATGGCATCCAGCGTGAGCCGGATCAGCGCATGCCTTCTCAATATCGCGTCAGTTATGGGTGACCACGATAAAGCGGATGGCATCCAGCTTGAGTTGGGTCTGGTCGATCAGGTGGTGCAATTCTGCCTGCAGATCACGAAGGTAATCCAGTTCGCTGTCGCGCACGCTTGGATTGACCGCCTTGAGCGCTTCCAGACGATCGAGATCCTGCTGCAGGGTCTGCGCCATCTGGGCACGGGCCTTGTCGACAATCACGGCTTTCAACTCTTCGGCAATCGGCTGCCCCTTGCCTATCAGACCGTGAATAACCGGCTGGGATGCAGTCACGAGCTTGCTGCCAAGATGGCGGTTGACCGGGGTCAGCTGGCGGTTGAAGGCATCGAACGCCACCTTTTCGCCCAGATTCTGGCCATTCTTGTCCATCAGCAGCCGGATCGGCGTTGGCGGCATGAAGCGGTAGAGCTGGGGGTGAGCCGCAGACTCGGCGACGAAGATCAGCTCAAGCAGAATGGAGCCGATGGGCAGCGCCTTGTTCTTAAGCAGTGCCACTGAGGTTGCACCGATCTCGGAGCCCAGGATCAGGTCGATACCGCCGCGCATCATGGGGTGATCCCAGCAGAGCAGCGCCATGTCATCCCGCGACAATGCCGTCGGGCGATCGAAGGTGATGGTCATGCCATCCTGCGGCAGGCCCGGGAAGCTGGAGACCAGCATGTGATCCCCCGGGGTCAGCACCAGCGCGTTCTCGCCACGGTCATCCTGATTGACGCCGATCTCGTCGAACATCTTGAGGGCGAAGGAGATCATGCCGGTGTCGCCGTCTTCGGCAGCCAGCTTGTCGACCAGCTGCTGGGCGGCGGCGCCACCGCTGGAGTGGATCTCCAGCAGGCGATCGCGACCCTGTTCCAGCCGGGCCTTGAGCGGCTCATGCAGTTCGCGGGTCTTGACCAGCAGGGCATCGAGGGTCGCCTGATCGCCAGTGTTGGCGGCCAGCAGCTCAAACAGCTCGTCACGCACCGCTTCAAACACCGGGCGGGCGGTCGGGCAGGTCTGCTCGAAGGCATCCAGACCATCGTGATACCAGAGCTGCAGGGCGCGCTGGGCGGTGCCTTCCAGATAAGGGACGTGGATCTCGACGATGTTCTGCTGGCCAATACGATCCAGACGGCCGATACGCTGCTCCAGCAGATCCGGATTGAGCGGCAGATCGAACAGCACCAGATGGCTGGCAAACTGGAAGTTGCGACCTTCTGAACCGATCTCGGAGCAGAGCAGCACCTGAGCGCCACTCTCTTGCTGGGCGAAATAGGCAGAGGCCTTATCCCGCTCCAGAATGGTCATCCCTTCGTGGAACACGGCACCACGGATCCCTTCACGGGTACGCAGCGCCTCTTCCAGCGCAATGGCGGTGGCCGCTTCGGAGCAGATCACCAGCACCTTCTGCTGGCGAGCAGAGAGCAGCAGCCCCAGCAGCCACTCGACGCGGGGGTCGAACTGGGTCCAGGTGGCGTTGTCGCCTTCAAACTGCTGGAAGATCTTCTCGGGGTAGAGGTAGCGCAAGGCGCGGGTCTGCAGATCGCCACCGTTGCCACCCATCATGCCCATCACCTTGATGGCGGTCTTGTACTGCTCCGGCAGCGGCATGGGGTAGACGTTGAGGTGACGCTCGGGGAAGCCCTGAATGTTGGCGCGGCTGTTACGGAACAGCACCCGGCCGGTGCCATGCTGATCCAGCAGCTTGGCGACCGCCTGCTGACGGGCAGCGGCATCGCCGAGATCCAGTCCTTCCAGCTGGCTGGCGAGGATCTGCCTGGCTTCATCGCTCAGGGTTTCGCCATCGAGCAGCTCTTGCGCTGCGCTGGCGACCTGGCCATAAGCCTGCTCTTCGGCGAGGAAGGCCTCGTAGTCGTAGAAACGCTCGGGATCGAGCAGGCGCAGACGGGCAAAGTGGCTCTGGTGGCCCAGCTGATCCGGGGTAGCGGTCAGCAGCAGCACGCCCGGCACCTGTTCGGCCAGCGCTTCCACCATTTCGTAGGCGCGGCTGGGGGCATCTTCGCTCCACCCCAGATGGTGCGCTTCGTCGACAACCAGCAGATCCCACTCGGCTTCCAGCACCTGCTCGAAGCGACGACGCTTCTTGCGCAGGAAGTCGAGGCTGCAGATCACCAGCTGTTCAGTCTCGAAGGGGTTCTCCGCATCGGCGAATGCCTCGATGCAGCGCTCCTCGTCAAACAGGGAGAAGTGCAGGTTGAAGCGACGCAGCATCTCGACCAGCCATTGGTGCTGCAGGGTTTCGGGCAGCAGGATCAGCACCCGATGGGCGCGACCGGAGAGCAGCTGCTGATGAATGATCATGCCTGCTTCGATGGTCTTGCCCAGACCCACTTCATCTGCCAGCAGTACGCGCGGGGCATAGCGGTGACCCACTTCATGGGCGATATAGATCTGGTGCGGGATCAGGCTGACCCGGCCACCGGCCAGCCCACGGGTCGGATTAAGGCGACGCTTGTGCTGATGGATCAACGCTTCATAGCGCAGGGTAAAGCGAGACATCCGATCAATCTGACCGGCGAACAGGCGCTCCTGCGGTTTGTTGAATTTGATAAAGTTGCTGAGGAACACTTCCTTGAGGGCAACGGGCTCATCATTGTCGGTGCGAACACCTACATATATAAGCAGGCCATCTTTCTCCTGCACTTCTTCGACCGTCATGGTCCAGTCTTCGTGAGTGGCGATCTGGTCGCCCACATTGAAGCTGACCCGGGTTACCGGCGCCTCTTCTTTGGCATACATACGGTTTTCACCGGTCGCCGGAAACAACAGGGTAACCATGCGTCCTTCAACAGCAACGACAGTCCCTAACCCCAGATCCGTCTCTGTATCACTAATCCAACGCTGGCCAAGTGCAAAAGGCATTAAACTCTCCAAAGCCCAAGAGTGTGTGAATCGCAAAGGGGCGCTATGTTACCCGAAGCCGTGATCTCGATCACCATGCATATAGAAGTGGTGATACCTAATCGCCATAACCTTGATCTACGGCCTGCCAGTGCCGACTGATAATAGGTCTGCGTTGTCAAATGAGCGTGTTGTTGCAGGATAAATCGACTTTTTGGGTAATTAGTGAACGGTTGAGCTAAAAACTCGAATTTAATTCTAAATGCCTCTTGCAAGCGTGATCCAGATCCCTATAATGCGCCACATCGACAGGGCAAGCGGCAACGCAAACAGCCCGGTCGGTAACCTCGAAAAGCCTTTGAAAATAAGGCTTGACTCGAGAAGGCGGTTGAGTAGAATTCCACTCCCGCAGCAACGAACTGTTGCGCCGCTCTTTAACAATTTGAATCAAGCAATCTGTGTGGGCACTCACAGCATCGAGCATCAAAATTAATTTTTGATTTTCAATGTCTGGTGAAGTGACCAAGACGATTTCTTAGCAATAAGAAGTCGAACAGTTTATTTCAGCAATTCATTGAGCCGCTGAATGTTGTTACTTCGGTAATGACACGACGCAAACCAAACTTAAATTGAAGAGTTTGATCATGGCTCAGATTGAACGCTGGCG